>CAZLDS010000035.1:0-29349 GCA_964558395.1 uncultured bacterium
GGTCCGCATCCGCACTCAGGTCAAGAACGCGCTCCATGCCCTGGTGGCCAACCTGGTCCCCTCCAGGGAACCAGTCCGGCTCTTCAGTGCGCGCGGCCAGGCCCTCTTCGTCAAAGCGCATGGAAGAATAGGGAAGGAGAGTGAGGGATGGGACGTCTCTATAAGCGTGGCAACGTCTGGTGGGTGAAGTATTATCGCGGTGGCCGTGGCATTCAGGAGAGCACGCGCACAGGCAAGCGAAAGGAGGCCGAACGCTTCTTAAAGATCCGTGAGGGGAGCGTGGCAACCGGGCATCCTGTCCTTCCTCGCGTTGACCGTATTCGGTATGAAGAGGCAGTGGAGAATCTTCGAAAATACTACCAGATGAGCGGGCGGCGACGGCCGCGGGAGACGGAGACCCGGTTGGCTCACCTCAATGGTTTCTTTCGGCATCATCGGCTTGCCGCTATTGACGTCGCGCTGATCACCCGCTACATTGTGGTTCGACAAGAGGCTGGTGCCGCCCCCGCGACGATCAACCGGGAGCTGGACATCCTCCGACGCATGTTGCGGCTGGATTACGAAATCAATAAGCTATTTCGGGTGCCCCCGATCAAGCGGCTCAAGGAGCCACCGCCACGAAAGGGCTTCTTCGAAGATGAGGCGTTCCAGTCCGTGGTGAAGCATCTCCCTGACGAGGTCAAGCCGGTGGCAACCTTCGCCTATCACACGGGGTGGCGCGTCCAGAGCGAGATCCTGCCGCTGACGTGGCCCCAGGTGGACTTCACAGGTGGGGTAGTGAGGCTTGAGCCGGGAATCACAAAGAACCAGGAGGGGCGAGAGTTTCCTCTCTTTCCCGAGCTATGGTCGCTCCTAGAGGCCCAGCGGACCTACACGGACAAGGTTCAGCGGGAGAGGCCAGCCGTCATCCCGTGGGTCTTTCACCGGAAGGGAAAGCCCATCAGGTCATTTCGGAAGGCTTGGGCGACGGCTTGTGTCAAGGCGGGCTTTGGAACGGAGGTCCGAGATACTCAGGGACGGCTCCTCAAGCGCATGGCCGACCGCATCCCGGACAATTTTCGTCGCACAGCCGTCAGGAACATGATCCGCAAGGGCATCCCCGAGCGCGTGGCAATGCAGCTCACCGGCCGCAAGACCCAGAGCGTGTCGACCGCTACCACATCGTGAGCGAAGGGGACCTCCGGGAGGCTGGAAAGAAGCTCACGGCTACAATCACGGGTACAATGGCCTCGAAATCGGTTGAGGTGTCGCCCGTAAGTGATTAAAATGATTCTTCGGGCCTGTAGCTCAGGCGGATAGAGCAGAGGTTTCCTAAACCTCGTGCCGCAGGTTCGAGTCCTGCCAGGCCCACCATCATTTCCTCTATAATTCCGCGCACTTCCCATCATCACGATCTTGCCTCTTGAGCTTGACTGTGCTCGATTGTGCCCGCAAGCTTTAGTCCTGCTTCTCTCAGATCGCCTTCACTCACGATGTTGTACCGCTCGAACACGGAGCGGGTCTTGTGCCCGGTGAGCTGCATCGCCACCCGCTCAGGGATGCCGCGCCTGACCATGTTCCTGACGGCTGTGCGCCGGAAGTCGTGGGGGATCCGCCCAGGTTGTCCCGCGTTTTTGCAGGCTGTTCGCCGGGAGCGCCGAAAGCTCCCGATCGCCTTCCCGCCCCGATGAAACACCCAGGGGATGATAGAACCCTAGCTCCCTCTGTGTTTTGTCCGTGTAGGCCCGCTGTGCCTCCAACAAGGCCCGAAGGACGGGGAACATGGGAAAGGTCCGACCCTCACGGTTCTTGGTGGTCCCTAGCTCAAGCCGCACCACGCTGCCCTCGAAGTCCATCTGTGCCCACGTCAGGGGCAGGATCTCACTCTGGACGCGCCACCCCGTGTGATAGGCGAAGGTTGCCACCGGCTTGACGGACTCGGGCAGATGCTTCACCACGGATCGAAACGCCTCTTCCTCAAAAAATCCCGAGCGAGGGGCGCTTTCCTGCAACTGGGGGACGTGGGGCGCATGACGCAGCTTCTCCGCCTGGAGTGCCAGGAACATACGCCGCAGGGCAGTGAGTTCGCAATCGAGGACGCAACACACATTCAGATGCCCTGCCAGGTCGAGTACGGCCTGGGAGGGCGTTTTTGTCTTTCGGCATGTCAGCGCGGGTGGACCATAGGGTCCGTGCTCATCCGAGGATAACTTTTAGCACGAGATACGCACCCATACCGTAGGAACCGCGGGGGGACTAAGGATACGCAAGCGTAGACGCACCCACAAAGAGAAAGAGAACGAAGTGGCTGTTGAGGATGGCAAAGACAGGAAATTTGCGCTCCTGGAAGTCCAGAGGCTTCGTCTCGAGGTAAAGAGGCTCACTAAACTTCGCTTAATAAACACCTTAATCATAGCTACATCTCTAATAGGCTTCTTTTTGCGTATATATTTCTACATAATAAATAGGTCTCTTGGGTTAGACGAAGCCGGCTTAGCGCTTAATATCATAAATCGTTCATACCTTGGCCTACTCAAACCGCTGGATTTTTCCCAAGGAGCACCGATAGGTTTCTTACTTTTACAGAAAACAATCATTAGTTTTTTGGGCAGCAGCGATTACACCTTGAGACTCACTCCACTTTTAGCAGGCCTGGCGTCAATCCCGCTGATGTATCTAGTTTCAAAAAAATATGGCGGCCGATTATCTGCTTTCATTTCATTAGGATTGTTCGTTTTATCTCCGAGACTTATTTATTATTCTTCCGACATGAAACAGTACTCAACTGATGTATTGACAACGTTGGCAATGTTGCTTATTGCTCCAAAATGTCTAGAAGGTAAAGCTAACTCCCAGGAATTCGTTGTGCTTGGCATTGCAGGGTCTCTATCAATATGGATTTCACATCCGTCATTATTTGTGGTTGCCAGTATCTTTTTAACTTTATCGTTGGTTCTTGCCGTGCACAGAGACTCATATCATCTATATTGGCTGATCGGAATTGGGGTAGCATGGGGGATAAGCCTAGGACTCGCGATGCTCTTGTCATAAACGTGATACGTTCGTGGCTTCCTTTTTACACCTTATATTCCAATCATTTAATTTATATACTTAAAGTTGAGCTTTAGGATGTGTTTGTGCCCGTAAATGTGCCCGCGAGGGGCAAAAAAGGGCCCATTTCAGCCAACGAGAGCCAAAGTTCGTTTGACAGTAATTGCGCGGAAGTGCTAGAAAATAGGGGAGTCATGGAAATTTGAACAGGGCCTTCCTAAATCTCGTGCCGCAGGCCGAGTCCTGCCAGGCCCACCATCTCCTTGATAGAGGTAACTATGCGGATGAAGGGCCCTCTCCTCACACCCCGTCGCCCCACGCCCCGGGACGTCGCAGACCGCCTCTATGAGTTGCGCGTACCGCTTGGACTCAGCCTTCTGGCGGTGCTTCTGGCCATCCTAGGCTGGTGGGGGTTTCGAACGTGGCAGGCACGACAAGAAGATGCTGCCCAGTTGCTTGTGACGCAGGCGTTGGAGGCGGCTGAGGCAACCCCAGGGACCAAAGGGAAAGAGGAAGCGCAGGACCTGGCTAAGGCGAGCAAGGAGGCATTACAGCTCCTTCAGAAAGCTCGAGAGAACTATCCCCGGACCGCGGCCGCCCAGCACGCACTCCTGCAGATCGGGAATGTTCATTACAGCCAGGGTGAGTATCCGGAAGCCGTCCAAGCATACCAGAACTACCTCGAGCAATATCCCAGCGGTCTCTGGCTACTCCTGGCCGCATTAGGGAAGGGATACGCCCTCGAGGCTCAAGGTCGCTACGAGGACGCTGCTACCACCTTCCGCGCCTTCGCCGAGCGCTACCACGCTTCCTCGCTCGGCGTTGAGGCGCTTTTGGGACTCGCACGATGCCTCAGGCAGCTCAAGAGGACACCGGAGGCGTTGGAGGTGTATCAGCGTGTTACGGATGACTATCCGGGGACCGCATGGGCCTCGCAGGCCCAAAGGCAGATGGCATGGCTGAAGCGGTAAGGGTCGGGGGGGGGCGGGTGGGATATGTGCTACGTCGGATAAGAAGTCTTATGTCAACTGGCACCCATCACACTCACGAACGTAACCAAAACCATCCTCACCCTCCCCTACGCACCTTACTTGAGCGCGAGGCCGCCCGCAAAACCAAAAAGGCCGCGCACGGGCGGCCTCGCTTTCGGGAGCACAGGCGGGAACGAATTACATTTTGTATTTGCCGAAGTCCTCCGGTTTCAAATTCTCAAGCCATTCCCGCCACCGGTCCGTCTCTTCCTTCTCCTCCGCGATGTCCATACTCTTCGCCTTACTGACCACCTTCTCCGTCACGAAAATGGGGGCATTGACCCTCAGAGCCAGCGCAATGGCATCCGAAGGTCGCGAGTCGATGTTCACCATATTGCCGTCATAACTGACTTCGATCACGGCAAAAAAAGTGTTGTCGTTCAGGTCATTGACGACAATCTGCTGGACCGTGGCCCCCAGGCCGTCCAGAATGTTCTTGATCAGGTCATGTGTCATGGGCCTCGGCGTCGCGATCTTCTCCAGCTCGAGGGCGATGGCATTCGCCTCAAAGATTCCCACCCAGATGGGAAGCGCTCGCTTCTCCTCCTGATCCTTCAAAATGATGATCGGCATATTGGTGATAGGATCAAGGGCGATTCCCCGGACTGTCATCCGGATCAGCATTCCCATTCTCCCCTTTCCTCACGCGGCCTGATAATAAGGCAGTAGTTTCGCGTACGTTTCCTCAAGGTACTCCGGAATTACCTTGGTCTCTCCCAGAACCGGCATGAAGTTCGTATCACCGTTCCAGCGGGGAACCACGTGCATGTGCACATGGTCATCGATACCTGCTCCCGCTACCCGTCCCACGTTCACCCCAATGTTGAACCCCATGGCGTGGAAAGCCTCTCGAAGAATTCGCTCGCTGCTGGATGCCCAGGTCATCATTTCTGCCCTTTCCTCGGAAGAGAGTTTCTCCAGGCACTCCACGTGGCGATACGGAGCGATCATCAAGTGTCCGCTATTATACGGATAGATGTTCATGAGGACATAGGTGAAGGGTCCTCTGGCGAGTATCAGGTTCCTCGTATCCTCTCCGCCGGGTTCCTTTGCCTTCTCACACAGGATGCATCCGTTCGTCTTCGGCCCCAAAATGTACTGCATCCTCCACGGCGCCCACAGTGTGGAGATCATCGTAGCATTGCCCTTCTGCCAGCGTCAAGAGGCCACAACGCGGTAGACTGGCTGAGCCCGTTCGACACCTTTCAACTTAGCATCCCCTACATACTCGATCAAGATCTTTTTTTGAAGTTCCGGATCAAAGCAGCTGTATCGTGTACCCTTTTTCCCTTCCTCGACCTCCCAAGGAACGTTACGGCGGAGGGCTTCCACGTGCTCGGGAGTCGCCGCGATTCCCCAATTATACAGTACGCCATTCTCATCAATCCAGACACCCCGATCAATCCCGCCACCCCCGCTTGTACGGTCATCTTCCGTGTCCCAGGTATGGCTCCCGGAACCAATAATCCGGCTCGCAATATTGACATGGCGACCGATCACCGTGACATCCACCGTTTTCTCATCAGGCAGGAAACGGCCGATTTGGGCACGGCCCGTATGGAGGCTCATTCCCATCCGATAGGGAGTTTTTCCCTGTTCTTGCAGATCTCTCACCACGGCTTGGATAGCGACCGCCGTTCGCAGGGCGTTCAACTCGTCTTCAGAGCTGACCTGGGTGGTGCCGAAGGTGATCATGACCCCATCTCCAGTGAACTTGTCGATCTGTCCGTTGAACCGTTTGACGATTTCGGCTACCGGGTCGAAGACCGCGTAGAGGGATCGTGTCAACTCGACCTCGGAGATCCCCCCCTCCGACGCCGCCGTAAAGCCTCGGAGGTCCGCAAAAAGAATGGTAACCTTTCGCGCCGTTTTGACAATTTCGCTGGATTCGAAAAACTGGAAGAGCCGACCCTCAGCGAAGTGGTTCTTGTTCTGGAGCTCGACAAGCCCGGGGGGCATCAACGCTATATTACTGCGGAGCCGGTGGATGACCTCAAATCGGCGAATAGCTTGGATGAGGTCCAGATAATCGTGGAGGAGATAATGCCATCCACCTCGGCGCTCCCTGCCCGCCCTGAGTGTGGTAGAAGCGGCAAGTCCTCCCAATGTTTGGTCATAATCCATGAAGAGGTACGTCACAATGGCCGGGTGAAACACCATCTTTATCTGCGCGAATTCATCATGGTATGCAGCGAGATCCAAACTCGGGAGATGGGCCTTGATTAGATCAAGCAGCGGGGGCTCCTGCTTGGCTAAACCATAGCGAATCCGATCTCGCAGGATCGTCCGCATCTGGCTATATTCTTCCCTGCTCAGTCGAAACCTGCGGTTTTGCGGGGCCAGCACTCCTTCAAGGTGTTCCCGAGGTAGGTCCATCTGTGTCAGCGGGAGTTGATCTTCGAAGAGACTCTCGATAAGGCGATGGTTGAAGGAAAGTCCCAGGTTGTAATCCAGCATGTGGGGGGCCTTGCGGGAGAAATGTCGCCACATCGATCGATGCACGAGTCGATAGAAGCCACGGAGCAGTGGGTGTATTTGGTGCTTGATATACATCGGGATGGCCCCACGATCGAAGTACTCCCGCACCGTGGCCGCAACCTCTTTGGAATGGGCAACCCAGAAGAGATTGAGTAGTCCCGATCGGCGCTCATTTTCAACCGCGTTAATCGTGACCTGCAGAAGCAGTTGGAAATAGGCCCACTCCGCTTGTTCAAACTCCCGCGTTTTGCCGGTCGTTTCCGTGACCGAGCGCGCCGTTGCATTTAAAAAGTTCAAAAAGGCGGATTGTAAGCCGGAGTGAAGTTGGACAAGGAAGGCTGGCTCGCCACCAGCAGACTTGGGGCTTTCGGGAAAGGTAGGGAGGGGAACCCCAAAGAGTTCTTGAACCTCTTCGGTCCTTCCCTCGATAAAGCGAGGCGGGTCTACATTCGTGTTCTCGGGGCGCGTGATGTTCCCCATGAACCGACGGCTAATCAGAAAGGTCTGAGCGCAAGAAAGGTGCCGCGCGAGAAAAGGGGGCTACCTGTCGATGAGGGCTTTCAGCTCCTTTCCTGGCTTAAAATAGGGCACCTTCTTGGCTGGGACACTCACCGTCGCGCCACTTTGTGGATTTCGGCCTTGGCGGGCCCCCCGGTGACGAATTCGGAAACTGCCGAAGCCACGAAGTTCAACTTTGCCGTCGTCACTTGACGCCAATGCTTTGGCGATGCCCTCAAAGATTGTATCAATGACAACTTCGGTCTCCTTCTTTGTGAGGTTGACCTTCGCAGCGATTTGTTCTACGAGGTCTGCCTTGGTCATTGTGCTCCTCCTTTAGATGCCGAGTTTCACCACCGCCACAGATAATCTACGGAGAATCGAGCCCCCTCTCCTCCGAGGAGCTTCTCATGCCACGTCGTCGTAGCCTCTCCGAACAACAACCCAAGGAGAGAAAACTTGCGTTCCTTGATCTGTACGATTTGCGGCTTCCCCTCAATGCCCCCCATTTTGGCGGCGGTATCAATGGCGTCCTGAAGGTTTCCGAGTTGATCCACCAACCCCAATTCGAGGGCTTGGCGACCGCTGAAGATCCGACCATCCGCCACCGTCTCGACATCTTCCCGGGAGAGACCTCGGCCCTCTGCCACCGCCTCGATGAACTGATCGTGAATGTCATCGATCAGCTGTTGTAGCAATTTTCGCTCCGCCGAAGTCAATTCTCGGGTCGCCGAGGCTAAATCCTTGTACTGGCCGCTCTTGATAATCACTGACCGGATCCCCACCTTGTTCAATAAGTCAGAGATGTTAGGGATTTGTATGATGACCCCGATGCTCCCCGTGATGCTTCCCGGATTTGCCACGATCTTGTCAGCAGCTGCTGCAATATAGTAGCCCCCAGAGGCACCGACCGTCGCGAGGGAGGCGACCACTGGTTTCTCGTGCAGTTGGCGAACTTTCTTGATTTCCTCATAAATCTCTTGCGAGGGAGCCACTCCGCCGCCCGGACTGTTGATGCGGACCACGAACGCCCGCACAGTCTCGTTTTCCATATGATGCCGGATGTGCTCGATGATTTGCTCTGAGTCGGTAATGAGCCCGTCCACCTCGAGCAGGGCTACTTTCGGACCTCCGAACTCATCCCACTTTCCAAGGAAAAACGCCAAGCCAAAGATCAGGACCAACACAAACAGACCAATCCCAAGCGTTACTATCGCGGCGCGAAAAAAAGACCGCCTTCGTTCTCCTCCCGTGGTCACTCCGCTTCTCCGTTTTCTCGTTCGGTTTCCTGATACGCGCGGAGGCTCAGCCCCAACTTGCGATCATCCGTATCGAGTTTAATGATCTTGAGGGTCAGTTCCTCGCCTGGTTTCACCACATCTTCCGGCTTATTAACCCGACCCTCGGACAGCTCCGAGACGTGGAGTAACCCCTCAATGCCGTCAGGAAGCTCTACGAAGGCTCCGAAGTCGGTAATCCGGACCACTTTCCCCGTGACATCCATGCCGACTTGGTATTTCTCCGGCACAATAGTCTTCCAGGGATCGGCTTGTGTCTGTTTGAGCCCGAGAGAGATGCGACGAGCAGCCCGATCCACATGCAGCACAACAGCCTCGACGTGATCCCCCTTTTTCAAGATCTCCGACGGGTGCTTTACTCGCTTGGTCCAGGACATGTCGGAGATGTGGATGAGCCCATCGATTCCCTCTTCCAGTTCGACAAACGCACCGAAATCCACAAGGTTTCGAATCTTTCCCTCAACACGGGTCCCCACAGGATACCGTCCCTCTAAGGCATCCCAGGGATTGGGCTCCACTTGTTTCATGCCAAGAGAAATGCGCCGACCCGACTGGTCGATTTCCAGAACTACAACCTCCACCACATCACCCACGGTGACCACTTTCGAGGGATGTTTCACCCGCTGGGTCCAAGACATCTCTGAGATGTGGACAAGACCTTCCGCGCCGGGCTCAAGCTCGACAAACGCCCCATAGTCGGTAATCGAGACAACTTTCCCCTTCGTTCTCGTCCCAGGCGCATACTGCGTGGCGACGTCCTTCCACGGATCGGAGAGACGTTGCTTATAGCCGAGGGACACTCGTTCGGTTTGTCGGTCGAACTTGAGGATTGTTACCTCAATCTCGTCTCCTACGGCAAAGAGCTCCGAGGGATGTCCAATCCGTCCCCAGGACATGTCGGTGATGTGCAGCAGGCCGTCGAGTCCCCCAAGATCGATGAAGGCCCCGTATTCAGTGATGTTCTTAATCTTACCCCTCAGAACCTTACCTTCCTCCAATGTCGCAAGTGTTTTTTCTTTTAGTCCTTTGCGTTCTTCCTCCAGCAGTTCCCTCCGCGAGAGCACAACGTTCCCCCGCCGCTGGTTCAGTTTGATGATTTTCATAGGAAACGTCTTGCCCATTACCCTGTCAAGATCCCGCACGGGACGTAGGTCGACTTGCGACCCGGGGAGAAATGCCCGGACACCGATGTCCACAATCAGCCCACCCTTCGTTTTCCCAACGATCGTCCCCTCGACGACCCCTCCCTTCTCGTAGACCTTACTAATCTCCTCCCAGACTTTGATCTTTTCTGCCTTCTCTCGACTGAGGACAATGAGTCCTTCGCTGTCTTCCTTGGATTCGAGGTACACCTCTACCACATCACCCGTTTGGATCATCAGCTGCCCCTGCGGGTTCAGAAACTCTTTGATGGGGATGCTGCCTTCTGACTTGTAACCAATGTCGACAATCACGGAATCGGTCTCAATGTCGAGGACCTTTCCCTTCACAATTTCCCCTTCGAGGATGTCCTTGAAGGTTTGCTCATAGATCTCCTGCATGCTGACAGCCGACTCCCGCTGCTTCAAGTCTCCCCCCACATTCTTACCCCCTTCTGTCTCTGGACTGTCGTCTCGCGTCCCCATCATGTTCATACCTGGATATACCTCCTGACAAAGAATTGTGGGAAAGCCAACCGCTTATGACGCCGGAGAGTGACTCCGGGCCCTCAGCTCGGCAATGCCTTTCATAACCTCTTCACTCAGACTTCGGTAGTTTCCTCTGGATTCCTTCGCAGAAACTTCCCCCGCCAGCCGCAACGGGTGACCGAAATAGATTGTCACCGGGTGAAGCCGGGGAATCCGTTTACCTCGCGGCAGAACACTGTCGGTACCGTGAACGTAAACCGGAACTACTGGACACCCAGAGCGAGCGGCCAGCAATCCGATCCCCTCCTCTGCACCTTGTAGGGCCATTCCATCACCGCGGGTCCCTTCGGGGAAAATCCCGAGGATCTCTCCCTCCTCGAGGAGGCGCAGCGATTGCCTAATCGCGGCATAATCTACCTGGCCCCTGCGCACAGGAACGGCATGCAGCCCGCGAATCACCGCGCCCAAAAAGGGTACCCGGAACAGTTCCTCCTTTGCCATAAAGTGAAGTTGACGTTCCAGTATCGCGCCGCCAATAAATAGTGGATCAACATAACTCACGTGATTGGCAGCCAGGATCACACCTTCCGTGGTGGGAACCTCCTCCTTCCCCACCACGCGGAATCGGAAGATTGGCAGAATCCAGGGAAGCATAATTTGCAGAACCCGATACCACACGTGAGAACACCTCCGCGCGCGTCTGAAACCCCTTTAATTTACACACTTTGCATGCACCGCGCAAGGAAAAAATCGTCCTCAGTCCTCGAACTTCCCCATGATATGTTTCTCCATCTCCCTGACGACCTCCTCCGGGGTGAGTGGAGCGGTGTCGATAAGAATAGCGTCGTGGGCCGGCTTTAATGGCGAGGCCGCCCGCTCCATATCCCGACGATCTCGGCTCTCAACCTCCTCCAGGGTCTTCTCGAGAGTCCCAACGCCCTCAGAAGACTCTCGGAAACGTCGACGCCCTCGCTCCTCCAAGGACGCTGTGAGGAAGAATTTCACGTCGGCGTGGGGGAAAACCACCGTTCCGATATCGCGCCCGTCCATCACTACCCCACCCTGAGCCCCCAGTTGCCGTTGTCTCTCCACCAGTTCTTCACGGACACGCGGATGGATAGAAACGAGCGAGGCGGCCTCCTGCACTGTGGGTGATCGGAGAGCATCGGTGATGTCTCCGCCATCGACGACTACCCGAATACCCTCGGGGGTGGGCCGAAGCCGCAGGTCAGTTTGCGCAAGCAGATTAAGGAGAGCCCGCGGCTCCGAAAGATCCACCCCTTGATGGAGCGCGTTCCAGGCGAGGGCCCGGTACATGGCTCCGCTTTCGATGTGGCAATAACCTAGTCGCCTCGCCAACAGCCGGGCCACGGTCGTCTTCCCTGCAGCCACCGGTCCGTCGATAGCAACAATGAGGTCTTTCGGAAACTTGGTCATACCTCCCGTGCCAGGGAATCGGGGACAAAACGCTGGAGCACCTCCACAAACTCGGGAAATGACGTCCGGATAGGCCCCGCATCCAATATCGTCGTCTCCCCCTCGGCTGTGAGACCGGCCACAGTCAAGGCCATGGCCACGCGATGGTCCCCGTAGCTTTGGCAAGCAGCCCCCCGAAGGACATGCCCCCCATGGATGATAAGGCCATCCTTCAACTCTTCGATGCGAACCCCCATTCGGCCCAGCTGAACGGCAATCGTACGGATCCGATCCGATTCCTTCACCCTGAGCTCCGCGGCATCCCGGATGACGGTCTTGCCTTCCGCCCACGAGGCGGCCACCGCGAGGATCGGAATCTCGTCAATCAGGCGGGGGATGAGGTCTCCCCCAACACTCACCCCCGTAAGGGGGCTCGATGTGACGCGGAGATGGGCTCTCGGTTCCCCGACACTCTCGTCCAGCTGGATAACCTGAATCGCACCCCCCATGGCCTGGAGGACCTCCAGGAGACCTGTCCGGGTCGGATTGACCCCCACCCCCTCGATGATAAGGTCGACATCGGGGAGGATGAGGCCGGCAACCAGAAAGAAGGCAGCCGAGGAAAAGTCTCCAGGAACGGAGATGCGATTAGCCTGCAGCGTTCCGGAGGGGATTAGAGTCACCTCTCGCTCTCCTCGCGCCACCGGCTGGCCACACGCTTCCAGCATCCGTTCTGTATGATCTCGCGACGCGACGGGTTCGATCACCGTCGTCGGGCCGTCCGCAAAGAGGCCAGCTAGAAGTATTGCGGACTTCACTTGTGCCGAGGGGACAGGACTCCGGTAAGTGACCCCTCGGAGTCCGCCGCCCCGCACCACCAGCGGAGGAAGCGTATCCTGCGCCCGACCTCGGATCTCGGCTCCCATCTGTCTCAGGGGGAAAATGATCCGGTCCATGGGCCGACGCCGGAGGGAAGTATCTCCCGTCAACACGGACAGAAAGCGCTGACCGGCCAACACACCGGCAAGGAGGCGCATCGTGGTACCAGAGTTTCCGCAGTCTAAAATGTCCGCCGCTTCCCGAAGGCCGCCGAGTCCCTTCCCGTAGATACGGAGAAACTCACTTTCCCACGCTTCGACTTCTACGCCTAACGTTCGTGCCGCTTCAACCGTCCGCTGACAATCCTCGGACTGGGCACAGCCCGTGATCTCGGTAAGCCCTTCGGCCAGTGAACCAAGGATGATGGCGCGGTGCGAAATTGACTTGTCCCCCGGGACCGTGAGTGTTCCTTGGAGTCCCCGCGCGCCTCCCCGCACCTTAAGCTGTTCCATACCGCTCACGCGTTCCTTGAACTTGCTCGATTAAGCGTGCCGTAATTCTCTCGAACTCTGGATCCGTCAGATCGAACCACTGGATGTCCTTTTCTCGCCGAAACCACGTCATTTGCCGTTTGGCGTAATGACGCGTCTCCTGTTTCGTGCGCTCCACGGCCTGCTCGAGATTCCCCGCGCCCAGGAGAAAGGCTGCAATGTGGCGATAGTTGTGACTGCGGAAGGGCTTTAGGGTCGACGGATAGCCTGCCGCCAAGAGCTGCTCTACCTCCGCCACAAGGCCGGAGATGACCATCCGGTCCACCCGCTCATTGATCCGCTGGTAGAGTGTCGTCCGATCCCGTCGAAGCCCGAGGAAGAGAACGGAGGGTTGGGCCACCGCCTTCCGGTGAGCCTCCCAAAGGTCCGACACACGCCTGCCGGTGACTTCGATGATTTCTAGCGCTCGAATGAGGCGAAAGGAATCCCGGGGATGGATTCTAACCGCGGTGGACGGATCCAGAAGATCAAGCCGTGCATGCAGCATCTGGGAGCCGCCCCTTTCGGCCTCTTGTCCCAGACGAGCTCGGATGCTCGTCACTTCCCGTGGCCCAGAGAAGATCTCCCCACGCAACGCACGAAGATAGAGACCGGAGCCTCCCACCACGAGAGGGAGGCGGCCCCGGGAATGAATCTCTTTCAGGGCCTGACGGGCTAATCGGCCGTAATCGGCGGCCGTGAACCGCTCTGCTGGGTCGACGACATCCATGAGGTGGTGAGGAATTCCCTGCTGTTCTTTCACAGTCGGCTTGGCGGTGCCGATGTCAAGCAACCGGTAGACTTGCATAGAGTCGAGAGCCACGATCTCCCCTGCTACCTCCTTGGCCAATTCCACAGCGATGGCGCTTTTTCCGACTGTCGTTGGACCGACGAGGACAACAAAAAAAGGCAGGGGGTCGGCGTGGGGGGGCGAAAGAGGGACCGCTTCGGGAGATGACACATCCACTGGAGATATCATATCTTTCCTTCAACGCAGATGTCTTGTTTCCTCGATTTCAAATGGATAAGGGTATGTGAAGTCCCACACCCCAATCGGCTCCTCCCACCAGACTTGAACAAGGATCGTTTTTTCCTCTAGCTTCACAATCACCTGTCGGTCTGAAAGCGGAAGCTGTAGCTCCTGCGCCTTGGCCAGGATTCGTTCCTTCCCTTCCTCAACCCCGTGCCGTCTGAGGAATCCAATGTCACGCACCACCTGCCGAACCGTATCAAGAATCTCCATATAATCCACATACGCAGAGACCAGCTGGCTTCCTATGTGAACGATAAGGATCCCAAGAATAATGACGAACAGGACACGGGTCCTGGTCCCCCCCTTCTTCCCAAGGAGCCGGGGGTGTGGGGACTTGTCCGGGGGACGCCCCCGATCTTTCCTGTGGAACCGACCGTATCCTTTGATACATAAAAAGTTCATGCCCAGTTGGCGTCTCCCGGGATCCAAAGAAAACCCCGTAAACGAAGATGCCTCCGGATCTCCGGAGGCATCCGTGACCCAAGGAGAAATAGTCGCGAACGGTGGACTACTTGGATCCCCCCGTGATCCAACTCATCATGGAACGGAGCTCTCGACCCACGACCTCGATGGGATGCTCGGCATCCTTTTTCCGGAGTGCCAGGAAGCTGGGACGGCCTGCGTGATTTTCCAAGATCCATTCGCGAGCAAAGGTCCCATCCTGGACCTCTTGCAGGATCCGTTTCATTTCCCCCCGAACCGCCTCATTGATTACACGGGGGCCTCGCGTGTAATCGCCGTACTCGGCGGTATCACTCACCGAATATCGCATATAGGCCAAACCGCCTTGATAGAAGAGATCAACTATCAACTTGACCTCGTGGAGGCATTCGAAATAGGCAAGCTCTGGCTGGTATCCTGCCTCCACCAGTGTCTCATACGCGGTCTTGATCAAGGCTGAGAGACCCCCGCACAGGACGGTCTGCTCCCCAAACAGATCGGTCTCGGTCTCCTCTCTAAACGTTGTCTCGAGGACCCCGGCCCGGGTGCATCCTATACCCTTGGCGTAAGCCAGCGCCGTCTCTTTTGCCTTCCCCGATGTGTCCTGATGGATGGCCAGCAGGGCTGGGACGCCAGATCCCTCCGTATAGACACGGCGCATCATATGGCCCGGCGCCTTGGGGGCGACCATAGAGACATCCACATCCTTGGGCGGCAGGACTTGGTGGAAATGGATATTGAAACCATGCGCAAACATCACAGTCTTGCCCGGGGTTAGCCCTTGCCGGATCGACTCGAGGTAGACGTGTCGTTGGTGCTGGTCGGGCAGCAGGATCATGATGATGTGGGCCGCTGACGCCGCCTCGTCAACCATCATCACCTTGAGCCCATCCGCCGCAGCCTTGTCCCAGGATTTCGATCCCTTGTACAGCCCGACCGCTACATCGAATCCCGCGTCCTTCAGATTCAGCGCATGGGCGTGCCCCTGGCTTCCGTACCCAATGATGGCAATGGTCTTCCCCTTGATCAGAGAGAGATCTGCATCCTTATCATAATAGAGCTTGGCCATGGTCGTTCCCTCACTTTCCGTTACTTCGCGGTGGCGGTGGACTTCTTGTGCCCCTTTTCGTCGCTGCCCCCCACGCGCTCCAGTTTCCGGGAAGGCACTTTACTCGCTCGCGCAATGGCGATCCGACCGGTCCGGACAAACTCTTGGATTCCAAACGGACGTAACAGTTCCAGCAGAGCCCGGATCTTGTCTTCGTCGCCGCTGGCTTCCAGGGTATAGGTACGATGGGTCACGTCGACGATCTTAGCCCTAAAAATGTCCGCGATCCGGAGAATCTCGGCCCGACTAGAGGTTTCAGCATTCACTCGAACCAGGATCATTTCCCGCTCGACGAAGTCCTCCTCAAAGAGATCCACCACCTTGATGACATCGATCAGCCGATTCAGTTGTTTGACGACCTGCTCCATCACCCAGTCATCTCCGTGGACCACAAGTGTGATCCTGGAGGTTGACTTGTCCATCGTTTCTCCCACGGAGACACTATCGATGTTATAGCCCTTGGCCGCGATAAGGCCGGCTATTCTCGCCAGGACGCCGATACGGTTTTCCACCAGCAGAGTTAAGATGTGCCGGTGGGAAGGACTCTCTCCTTGCATTAGCTTTCCCCTTCGAGGCTCGCGTCGCCCTTTGGTTATTTTCGCCTCGTGAGAGTTTGCCTTATGGAGTCGAAGCGACGGATGGCGATTGAAGCGTCCCTAACGCCAACCTTGGAACAGCTTGTCGGGAATTGGTTCCCCGACATCGATGATGTCTTTGATGGCAGCTCCTGCAGGGATCATCGGGAAGCAGTTTTCCTCTCGATCTACGACCACATCCACCACGACAGGACCTGAAGTGTTAATGGCTTTCTCGATTCCGGACTTGACTTCCTCGGGCCGTTCGATTCGAATGCCGGCGATGCCGTACGCCTCTGCGAGCTTCACGAAATCGGGCTGGTAGTCGAGGTTGACTTCGGAGTACCGTCGCCCGTAAAAGAGCTGCTGCCACTGACGCACCATCCCTAGGTACTTGTTGTTGATGATAAACGTCTTCACCGGCAGCTGATACTCGAGAAGGGTACAGAGGTCCTGCATGGTCATCTGGAAGCTGCCGTCGCCGTCGATGTTGAGCACCAAAGTATCGGGGAAGGCCGCCTGTGCCCCCAGGGCAGCGGGAAAGCCGTATCCCATCGTCCCCAAGCCACCTGACGTGAGCCAGCGCCGGGGCTTCCTAGCCCGGTAGACCTGAGCCGCCCACATCTGGTGCTGCCCCACACCGGTGGAGACGATCGGATCATACTCCTCTGTTAAGCGAAAGATCATATCGATGGCATACTGGGGCTTGATGATCCCTTCCTTCTGCTCGTATCGGAGGGGATGCCCTTTCTTGCACGCTTCAATTTCCGCGTACCATTCCTCAAAGTCCTTCGCCCAGCTCCGCTCCACCTTTCGAAGCTCCTTATTGAGTTCGCGAAGGACACGCTTCACATCGCCGACAACAGGGACGTCGACCTTGACGTTCTTCCGAATCGATGTCGGATCAATGTCTAGATGAATGATTTTGCACTGCTTCCCGAACTCGGAAAGCTTACCGGTGATTCGGTCATCGAAGCGGGATCCGATGGCGATCATCACATCACACTGGACCATGCACATGTTGGCCCAATACGTCCCGTGCATCCCGAGCATTCCCAGCCACAGCGGGTGGTTGGTCGGAAGTGCACCAAGGCCCATCAGGGTCAAGGTGGTCGGGATCTGAGTCATATCGATTAGCTCGTGAAATTCTTCAAAGGCGTCCGCGTGGATAATCCCTCCGCCTCCATAGATCACCGGCCGCTTGGCACGCGCGATGAGCTCGGCCGCCTTCTTGATCTGGCCCGGGTGCCCATCCAGTTGGGGATTGTAGCCCCGGATGGCAACATCTTTGGGGTACCCGCGAAATGTGCCATGCCCCATGATGGCGTCCTTGGGCAGGTCAACCAGAACAGGTCCGGGACGGCCCGAACGCGCGATGTGGTACGCCTCTTTGACAATGCGCGGAATGTCTTCGGTCTTGAGAGCCAGGAAGTTGTGCTTGGTGCAGGCTCTCGTAGTACCCACCACGTCGGCCTCTTGGAAGGCATCACAACCCATAACGGCTGTGGGGACTTGCCCGGTGAAAATCACAATCGCCATGGAGTCCATCAGGGCATCGGTGATCGCGGTCACACAGTTGGTGGCCCCTGGGCCGGAGGTGACCATGACCGTCCCCACTTTCCCCGTGGACTTGTAGTACCCCTCGGCCGCATGGGTTGCCACTTGCTCATGGCGACACAAGATGTGTTTAACTGGGTAGTCCTTGAGGACGTCGTAGGTGTGAAGGATTGCCCCACCCGGGATGCCAAACACCGTGGTCACCCCCTCCTCCACAAGAGATTTCATCAACATTTCGGATCCGGTGATCCTCACGATCAGTCCCTCCCTCCAGCGGACTTTCTTCGCATCGTCATCCGACACTTATTCCGTCAACCGACGTGCTAGAGATACGCTTGCGTCGTCAGGTTCAGCAGCCGCGCGTTGAGGCCGACCACTTGCTCGGTATCCATCGGGACGTCGACGCAAATAGATTTCCCCGCCGGTGTGTAACACGCGTCCATGATCTCTTTCAGGTTGCTGAGGTCCGGCTTCAGGTAAAACCCATCCCAGCCGTGGGCCTTGGCTGCCGCCACAAAATCGATGCTCGGCAGCTTAGAATGGTAGCGGGGTTTTTCGACAGTCGGGATGATGACCTCGAGCCCTTTGTCGACGATCCCGTATGTCCCGTTGTTGATGATGAACAAGCGGAGGTCCAGGTTGGCGGCGTCGGCCAAACACCCGCCGAAGAGCCGCCAGCATCCATCTCCGCAGAACAAAAAGGTGTGCAGGCTAGGATCGGCCAGCTTGGCACCCACACCCATGCCGAACGCTCCACCCATGGCTGAGCCATGATGCGCCGTCCAGAATTTGATATTCGGGTTCGGCCGTTGCGTCACATATTGCCGATCCTTATACGAGACACAGACGTCATCAAATCCGATACTGTGTGGTTGCCAATACTTTGGCAACTCCTCGTAAAACGCCATAAAGTCCACACAGTCCTTACGGACATCCCGCCACACCTCGCGGAAGTTCAGATTCTCGAACCGCTCCATCTTCGGCCGGTCCTTCCCAACCCCCATGGCCTTCAATCGCGGGAGAACCGCTTCGAGTGCCAGGCCGATGTCGCCGCGGACTTGCTTGTAGTCCCCCAAACACCGATGCGAAAAATCACCATTCACTTGGCCGTAACCATACGGGTACGCGCCAAAGTGCCAGGTACACTTTGCCCGAATGCCCTCCAGATTGATCGAATACTCGCCCGGGCAGAAGCCGAGGGTGATCACAATATCGTCCTGATTGATACTCCGCCAGAGTTCCATGGCCCGGTCGTTGCCACCGAACAGAATGTACCCGTGACTATAGGAGTTTTTGGGCGACACCGCGTTGGCCCCATTGATCGACCAGATTGTCGGGGCTTGGAGCAGTTCGGACAGCTCGGTCGAAAGCTCCTCGATGTTTGGACAGAACGCGGCCTCTTCACCGATGTAAACAATCACGCGGCGTCCCTTTGCCATCGCCGGGAACTGGTCAAGAAAGGCCGTGACGTCCTGCGTGTTGAGGGTGCGTGGTCGTTCTCTCTTCGGAACGTGCACCTGAATCTCTTTCGACAAGATGTCGGGATGGAACGCAATGGCCACGGGTCGCCAATCGTGAAGGATCCGTTGGGCTTGGTCGAGGTCCCGTTCCAATCGATTGATATTGTCGATGACGATGCAGCCGTCGCCCAACTCGGCTTGCAGTTGTGGCACAATATTCATGCCGTATTGCGACACGTCCTGTAGGGGGGCACTCCCGACCGACATCACGGAATTCAGGGCCATGATGAACAGGGAAGGGATGTTATGCAGTTTGGCGTCGGTAATCCCACTGGAGCCGAGTTTGGTTGCCGCCCCTGTCGTGGTGATCGAGCAGGCGACGCGGCCCGACGCCAAATAGTACCCCAGGGGCATAAATCCCGAGGCATACTCACCCATCGTCAGAAACCGCGGGACGCCATCCGTGATCTGCGACGGATGGGTGAGCGGCTCTAAGTACTTGGTAACGTGGATGACTCCTCCCCCATTCACCCCGCTATAATGGGTGATTCCCCATTGACGCAGCGTGTCGATGAGCGCAAAGTTCCCGACATTTCTCTCAAGCCCAGAACTTCCAGCTGCAACACTCATAGTTCTCCCCTCGCTTACAAAGCGAATGTTACCTTATCACGCGATAGGCTCAAACAAAGCCTTAAATGTCGATGTCTCCCAACCCCGCCGAGCGGCCGTGGGCTCGCTGAAAAGTGTCGAATACAGTAGCTCTCCTCTTCCCTCTCTGTCAATAAAAATCGGTTCTAGGTCACCCACCTTTGAAAAAGCCCTCGAAGGAGTCGAACCTCTTCACTCCCCAGGAAGGCGGCCACCCCCAAGAAGACCGCCGTTCCAATCCCGAGTTCCCCCAAGAATCCCCCGAACTCGACAATGAGGCCCTTGCCGCCCAAAGATGGCAGCACGCCGTGAAGGAGGACCAGGGCTCCAGCCATGCAGAGTCCCGCAACACCCGTTTTTTGAAGGGGTCTTAGGAGGATTTGGTGCGGAAACGGGCCGAGATGTTTCCTGAGGAACATAATCAAGAGGAAGAAATTGAGCAGCGAGGCAAGGGACGTCGCCAGCGCAAGTCCCGCCGCCCCCAGCGGCTTCATCAGTAACAGGCTGAAAACAATGTTGGTCGCAACCGCGGCCGCCCCCGCTTTGACAGGGGTGACTGTGTCCTGAAACGCGTAAAAAGCCGGAATGAGGACCCGATTGGCCACAAAAAAGCAGAGGCCGACGCAGTACCCGAGTAGGACCGAGGCGGTGGCGGCCGTCATCACCCCCGTGAACTCACCCCGCTCAAATAGGAGGTGGATGATGGTGTGCCTAAAGATCACAAGCCCCAGGAGAGCCGGTACGGTCAGGAAGAGAGACACACGGAGGGCGAGAACCAGCGTATTCCTCAGGTCATCTGGCGAATGGCGCGCGACGGCGGCCGCCATCGCGGGGAAGGCAACCGTTGCCACGGCGACCCCGATCAGCCCGATGGGGAGATGGACCAGCCGGAATGCGTAATACAGGTATGAGACCGATCCTTGAACGAGAAAGGAGGCCAACAGGGTTGTGATGAACACGTTGAGCTGCGTGATGGCGAGTCCGGCCACCCCCGGTGCCATCAATCGGCCAATCTGTGTGAGGGCCGGGTCCTTCCACTCCCCCAGGTGCTTCAGGGTGACCCCCCGGCGCACGGCAGGCGGGAACTGGAAGAGGAGCTGCAGGACACCTCCCCCTAAGACGCCATAAGCCAGCGCGTAGACAGGCCGTTCAAGACGGGGACCGAGGACGAGAAGGCTCACGATGATGGCGGTGTTGAGCAGGGCGGGCGAGAATGCCGGAGCGGCAAAATGACCGAGAGAATTCAAGATCCCCATCATGAGGGCGGTGAGACCAATCAGGAACAGATAGGGGAACATGGTCCGCGTCAGATCGATCGTGAGGGCCAGCTTTTCCGGATTGCTGCCAAACCCAGGCGCGATAAGACGGACGAGGAGTGGCGCGATCCAGATCCCGACCGCGCAGACGACGGACAGCATCACGGCTACGATCCAAAAGGCGGTCGCGGCCAGGCGAAAGGCTGATGGTCTTCCTCGCTTGGTGAGTGTCTCGGTAAAGACCGGGATAAACGCCGCCGAGAGCGCCCCTTCCCCGAAGAGCTCTCGAGCCATGTTCGGAATCCGAAAGGCCACAAAAAACGCGTCCGCAGCCAGGCCCGCCCCGAACCCATAGGCAATCAGCATATCCCGGACGTATCCGAGGACCCGGCTGACAAACGTGGCCCCGCTCACCACCGAGGCGGCCGCAGCCAAATGGTGTGCCGGGGCTTTTGGTTCAAACGCGCTTGACATAGGAGGGGGATTGCCTTATACAATATGCCGCTAACTTGGCGTAGGAGGGATCAATGCCAAACACGAGATCAGCCGCCAAGCGTTTGCGGCAAACTAAAGGTCGGACCGAGCGCAACCGATCCGCCAAGAGCCGACTCCGGACGAGCATCAAAAAGGTCCGCCAGGCCCTCGACGCCGGCAACCGGGAGGCGGCTATGGCGGCGTTTTGGGCGGCGGTCAGCATCATCGACAAGACCGCCTCCAAGGGCGTCATCCATTCTCGGACGGCCGCTCGGTATAAATCCCGACTTGCCCATGATGTGCACACCCGCGGGAGTGCCGCCTAATTTTCCCGCCGTGAACAGAGATCGATAACGGCCAACTCGAGAGACAGGGGTTGGCCTTTCCCCGAAGATTTGAGCGCCCGATCCAGATTGTGGAGGCGCACCAAGCCCTCTTCTAATCTGGCCACAGACGTCATCTTGGCCCCCTCGAGGATCTCCGAGAGAAACGCCCGCGGGATGCCGAGCAGCCGGCTGAGCTCGCCCGGCGGGCGTGACTCCGCGAGGAGTTCCTTGGCCCGGAGGAGCAGGCGTATTTGACGCGCCAGCATCCCCAGGATCCTCAGCGGCTCCTCTCCTCTTTCCAAGAGATCCCGTAGACAAGACACGGCGCCTTCCAGGTCCCGATGCCCTACCGCTCGGGTCAGCTCAAAGATTCCACGCACTCGCCCGTGACCAACAAGGGCCTCCACCGCCTCCAGATCGATCTCCTGACGCTCCCCTACAAAGAGACAGAGTTTATCCACCTCCTGGGCAAGCGGGAGCAGATCCGGGCCGAGAAGGGTAAGGAGGAACATCTGCGCTTCAGCCGTGAGTGATTTGCCCTGCCCCTTCACTCGTTCATTTATCCATCGTTCAGTCCGGCGTTGTCGTTCTTCTTCGTTCCTCGGCGGCGCAAAGCGCAGAACCTTCCCCACCTGCTCGATGCGCTGCAGTCTACGGTCGGCAGGATCGAGCTTATCCGCGACACAGATCACGCATGTGGTGGGCGCGGGGGATTCAAGATAGGCGAGGAGAGATTCCCATGCCTCCGGTCGGAGGCGATCAGCCTCTTTCAGTAATACCACTCGTCGTGCGGAGAAGGCCGGGACTGTGCGGCAGCGTGTGATGAGATCTACCCCCGCTGTCTCACTTCCCAAGAGGACGTCTAGGTTCAGGGATTCCATCCCGGAGGGCAAGAGGCCATGTAGAAGGCGAGAGAGGAATTCCTCGCGCAGCAAGACCTCTTCGCCCACAAGGAGGTATGCGAGAGCCGCCTGGCCCTGCATCACGGCTTGGAGGACTGGCTCAAACAGTGTCGCCCTCAAAGGGGTTCCACCACTCGCGTCACGACCTGATCGGCGAGGTCGCGAATAGCGCGGCGGATGGCATCATTTTCAGCCACCTCGGTCCCTGTCACCCCGGACGGGGCTGAATAGTATGCCTGCCCTTGCACCTGCTCATTCGCCAGTTCCATTTTGCCCTCCCGTTGCGTCACGTGCAGGCTCACGACGACCACCACGCGAAATCGTTGGGCGATGTCCGTCGAACTGAAGGTGACGGCGTTATTTTGAAGGGAGGTAATCGTGGCGGTCATCGTCGCGTCTGCCTGACTCTTCTCGTCCACAACCCGCCCCCCGGCGGTCAGGATGCGCTGGGTCAGGGCCTGCGTGACATCGGATTGCAGGGCGGGCCGAGCAGACGCAGCATCTTTGACCTCGAGGTGGAAGCGCTTGAAATCGTCTGGAAAGTTGACCTGGCCATGATAACCGCAGGCCCCCACGAGGGCGCAGAGAAGGGAAGAGGCGGCAATCTGACGCCACACAGCGTTTGCGCCCATTATTAGTCGGTCACGATGTTGACCAGCTTCTTCGGCACCACGACCACCCGCTTGACTCCTCTCCCCTTGAGCCACGTCTGCACTCGACTGTCTTGGAGCGCCGCCGTTCGGAGTTCTTCCTCTCCGGCATGGGCGGGGAGTGCGATGCGACTCCGCAGCTTGCCGTTTACCTGGACGACGACCAGGAGCTCTTCTTTTTGAACCACCTCACCGTCGTACGTCGGCCACGGCTCCTCAAAGATGCTCCGGTGATGTCCAACCCGCTCCCAGAGCTCCTCGGACAGATGGGGGGCAAAGGGGGCAAGGAGAATGAGCAACGTCTCGGCGGCAAATCGCCCCACAGCTCGCCGCTCCAACTGTTCTTCTGGATCATCATGCAGCTCAAATTGCCCCAGCATGTTCACGAGTTCCATCAGGGCGGCGATAGCGGTGTTGAAGTGAAAGTCCCGGTCGATGTCTTCAGTCACCTTCTTCACGGTGAGGTGGGCTTTTTGATACAGGGCCCGGCCAACCGTGAGAGCGGTGAAGGCAAGGGGCGGTGCTGGCTGACGGAGCTCCCCTGCCCACCCATCCACCAGACGATAGACCCGGTTCAGGAATCGGAACGCTCCCTCCACCCCCCTATCCGACCATTCAAGATCCTTCTCTGGGGGGGCGGCAAACAGGGAGAAGAGGCGGGCCGTATCCGCCCCGTACCGACTCAGGAGGTCATCCGGATCCACCACATTCCGCCGAGATTTGGACATCTTCTCGGTGCGGCCGACCTCGACCGGCTCACCACACTCGATACAGTGACCATGGGTGTTCACCTCGTAAGGAAACCGGAGCCCATGATTGGGACACCGGGAGGTCTCCTTACATACCATGCCCTGGGTGAGGAGGTTTTCAAATGGTTCATCATGCGAGAGGAGGCCAAGATCCCGAATGACCCTGGTGAAGAAGCGGGCGTACAGGAGGTGAAGCACCGCGTGCTCAATGCCCCCAATATACTGGTCGACCGGCAACCAATACGCCACCTTCGGTTTCTCTACAGCCTGGTCCCGCGCGTGCGAACTGCAGAAGCGAAGGAAGTACCATGAAGAATCAACAAAGGTGTCCATGGTATCGGTCTCTCGCTGGGCCGGTCCCTGGCATGTCGGACATGGCACATGAACGAAGTTTTCAACCTTGGCAAGGGGAGATCCACCCTTCATGGTAATCTCCACATCTCGCGGCAGGAGCACCGGGAGATCTGCGTACGGAACGGGGACGGTCCCGCACCCATCACACAGGATAATGGGAATCGGGGTTCCCCAGTACCGCTGTCGCGAAATCCCCCAGTCCCGCAGCCGATAGTTCACTGCCCGTTTGCCGATCCCCGTTTCCTCCAAATATCGAACCACCGCCTCGCGGCCTTCCACAGATGCCAACCCGCTGAAGCGATCCGAATTCACCATGACTCCTTCGTCCTCGTAGGCCTTTTCCAAATCCTCCGCGGTGAGCGCTTGCCCTTCTGGCTGAATGACGACGCGAATGGAGAGACCATACTTCTTGGCGAACTCGAAGTCGCGCTGGTCATGAGCGGGGACCGCCATAATGGCCCCGGTGCCGTACTCTAACAGGACGAAATTGGCCACCCAGATGGGGATCTTCTCACCGGCCAAAGGGTTGACGGCATGCGCCCCAGTGAACACACCCTCCTTCTCGGTCTCGGGGGCGGTCCGGACCAGCCGGTCTTCTGCCCGCATCCGTTCAATGAAGGTCAGCACTTCGGGCCTCCCCTGCCCCAGCTGCAAGGCGAGGGGGTGCTCCGGGGCCAACACCATAAAGGTGGCCCCATAAAGTGTATCCTGCCGAGTCGTAAAGATTGTGATGGGATCCGATCCGCCTAGCAGCGGGAAATCTACTTCGGCGCCCACGCTCTTGCCGATCCAGTTCCGCTGCATTGTCTTGACGCGCTCGGGCCAGCCCGAGAGCCGATCGAGCCCTTCGAGGAGTTCGTCGGCATACGCGGTGATCTTGAAGAACCACTGGTCGAGCTCTTTCTGGATGACTTCCGATTCATCACGCCAGCAGCGCCCCCCTTCCACCTGTTCGTTGGCGAGGACCGTCTGGCATACCTCGCACCAGTTGACGAAGGCGGGCTTCTTGTACGCGACCCCCTTTTCATACATCTTGAGGAAAAGCCACTGATTCCAGCGGTAGTAATCCGGGTCGCTGCAGGTGATCTCGCGATCCCAGTCATAGGAAAGACCCATCTGCTTTAACTGCTTCCGCATATATGCAATGTTGTCGGAGGTCCAGGTGGCGGGATGGACCCCGTGCTCGATGGCCGCATTCTCCGCTGGCAAGCCAAAGGAGTCCCACCCCATAGGGTGCAGGACGTTATAGCCTCGCATCCAGAAGTACCGGGCCACGACATCCCCAATCGAGTAATTGCGAACGTGCCCCATGTGAATTTTGCCGGAAGGATACGGGTACATCTCGAGACAGTAGTACTTGGGCTTCGCCGGGTCCTCGACCACCCGAAAGGCCTTGCGCTCCTCCCAGACCCGCTGCCACTTGGCCTCCAGGGCCGTGAAATCATAGGCTCTTGCCATACCGACCCTCAGACTCCCCTAGAATGTTCGCTAATAGATAGCACAGGCGTCGGGGTGTTGCAACTCTCGCTCCTAGCGCCGCATGGCCTAAGGGATTTCCAACACGGCCGCCCCCCGCACCCGAGCTGCCTTCAACTGTTCCAAGGCGCGGTTCGCGTCCCGAAGCGGAAACATCTCTACTTCAGTCCGAACTGGAACCTCGGCGGCGAGCCGCAAAAGGTCCTCGGCATCCTGGCGGGTGAAGTTCGTGACGCTCCGTATTGTCCGCTCGTGGTACAGATCGTCGTAGTCCAGTGGCGGGATCGGAGTCAAGTGAATCGCGTTAATGGCGAGCGTGCCTCCCTTCCGTAGGGCACGTAAGGCGTCAGGCACCAGCGTACCGACCGGGGCAAAGAGGATAGCGCTATCCAGACGATGGGGCGGGGTCTCTGCGGCCTTGCCCGCCCAGACCGCCCCCAGATCTCGGGCGAGCCGCTGATGCGCCTCCCCCCGCGTAAAAACAAGAACCTCGCAGCCCAAGTGGCGGGCGACTTGGATGACAATGTGAGCCGAGGCCCCGAATCCGTAGAGACCGAGACGTTCACCGGGCTTCACCTCACTGAGTCGGAGCGAACGGTAGCCAATGATGCCAGCGCACAAGAGCGGAGCAGATTCTGCGGCGCTGAAGGCGTCGGGAATCGGATAGGCAAAGGCCTCATCGACGACGACATATTGGCCATAGCCGCCATCGGCATGGTACCCAGTAAAGCGCGCCCGTTCGCAGAGGTTTTCTTTCCCTGTTTGACAGTACTGACATTGACCACAGGTCCAATTGAGCCACGCCACTCCAAGTCTATCTCCCTGCTGAAAGCGACGGACTTCGGGTCCCGCCGCCTCAAAGGTCCCCACGACCTGGTGCCCAGGGATCAGCGGCATCTTCTGTGGCGGCAGGTCTCCCTCGACGATGTGCAAGTCCGTCCGGCATACGCCACAGTGGGTGACGCGCAGCCGAATCTGCCCGGGCAGGGGTTCGGGCACGAGAACCTCTCCCTGCCTCAGCGGCCCGCGCGTCACCGGCGCTGGATTGTCCAAAAGCATTGCCTTCATGCCGCGAGTCAATTCATTCTCTTCTCTGGACGGGGATCGTTTCTTCGCCGACGGCCTACAGAGCAATCCGATGTTGCCGGCAGTGGTTGGCGAGCAGGAGGATGGCCTGGTTCAAACGCTGCATGCGCAGGTTTTTCTTGCGCGTTGCCTCGGCGTCGTCTGGCGGAGGCACCTCCCCCCGGGTGTCTCGGAGGACCTGTTGGAGACTGTTGTTGATGACCTTCAAATCAGCAGGTGTGTACCTTTTTAAGGTCGCAGGGGTCAAAGACCGAAAGCCATCTCCAATCTCTCGAGCTATGACCAATGGATTCCCTGTAATGGCCATCTATGCTACTCCTCAATAGTCGACTTGCATGAGACACAACCCGTGGGAGGGCGCCGTCTTGCCCGCCTGCTGTCGATCGCGAGAGTGCAAGATATCCCGAAACCGGTCAGGCCCCAACTTGCCCCTCCCGACATCCAGCAGCGTTCCGACCACGATCCGGATCATGTGTTTCAAAAAGCCGTTCCCCCTCACCACAAAATGGAGACGATTCTCCTCGGTGACAAACCGGGCCTCGTAAATCTGACGAACGGAATGAGGAGCATCGCCGTCGGCCGCCCGGAACGCAGAGAAATCGTGCTCGCCGACGAGGGTGGCCGCCGCATCGGCCATCTGAGCCACGTCTAACGGCTCAGAAATATGAAGAAGCCAGTGCCGATCGAGTGCCGACGGGTGAGGGGCATTCAGGATTGCATAACGATAGGTTTTGCCCTTAGCCGACCGTCGGGCCTCAAACTCCTCAGGGGCAATCTCGACGCATCGTACCACGATATCAGGGGGAAGCAGACCGTTGAAGGCCCGTTGCCATCGGTCCGGGGTGACTTCCTTCCGCGTCCGGAAGTTCGCTACCTGTCCGAGCGCGTGGACACCCGCATCGGTCCGGCCCGCACCAGTGATGCGCACCTCTTCACCCGATATCCGCTTTGCCGTCTCCTCCAAAACCCCTTGAATGGTCGGCCAACCGGGCTGAACCTGCCAGCCATGATATGCGGTCCCATCGTATTCGAGAATCAGCTTGAGATTTTGCACTCGTCCTTCGATTCGCAAATACGTTTACATATTCTTCTTGTGAATTACCTGAGCGGTATGGCTTCCTCAGGAGTCGCCGGTACTCGCCCTCGTCACGCCTAGGAGGAGCTCGGCGATCTGAATGGTATTGAGTGCGGCACCCTTCCGAAGCTGGTCTCCCACGGCCCAGAAATGCAACCCGTGTTCGCTCGAGAGATCCTCCCGAATGCGGCCCACGTAGCACGCGTCCTTGCCGACCGCCATGAGCGGTGTTGGATACTGGGCGCGGGCTGGGTCGTCGTAGAGTTCAAGGCCCGGGAACCTCGCGAACAGCTGCCGGGCTTCCGCGACTGTTAGCTTCCGCGCTGTCTCGACCATGACGGAAACCGAGTGGGCGTACCAAACCGGGACCCGGACCGTGGTGGCGGCAATCTTGAGCGTTTCATCCCCCAGAAGCTTCCGGGTTTCATGGACGAGTTTCATCTCTTCCCTGGTATAGCCGCCCCCTTGAAACACATCCACCTGCGGGATGAGATTAAAGGCGATCGGATGCGGAAAGACCGTCGCCGGCGCCTGCTCCCCCTTCGCCCACGCCAGGATCTGCTTCCTGAGTTCCTCGACGGCCTGGGCCCCGGCCCCAGAGACTGCCTGATAGCTCGAGACGACCACTCGCTTGACGGTCGCGGCATCGTGCAGCGGTTTCAGGGCCATCGCGGTGACAATCGTCGTGCAGTTCGGGTTGGCGATAAGACCCTTGTGCCGGCTGGCCGCCTCGGGATTGACCTCGGGAATCACTAGGGGGACTTCTGGGTCCATGCGGAAGGCCGAGCTGTTGTCGACCACCAACGCTCCACCATTGACCGCTGCGGGCGCAAATGCTTTACTACGGCTCGCGCCGGCAGAGAAGAGAGCCAGTTCCACACCGTGAAAGGCGCGCTCCGTGAGTTTTTCGATCTTGACTTCCTCCCCACGGAATGTCAGCATCTTGCCTTCCGAGCGGTCTGAGGCAAGGAGTCGGAGGCTGCGCATGGGAAAATTCCGCTCCGCGAGGATCGCGAGCATCGTCTGCCCTACCGCGCCCGTCGCTCCCGCAATCGCTACACTGTACCCCGCACCCGCCATGTCTCACTCGTCCTCGCTTGCCCTGAACCCTCGACTCTCAACTCTGAACCATCTAATGTCCCGAGACGTACGGAAGACTCTTGGCCACTCGTTCAGTCTCCTCGCCCGCCTCCAAGAGGACGAAGGTCGCGTTCCACGTGCCCGCCAACAGCTGCTCATGGTGGCCTGACGGAATCATTGCGGGCATGGCCCGGTCTCCGAAGAGTACTTCCCGGTTTTCGACGTCGAGCACGATCTCGCGTTCGTGATCCTCCGCCACGGCGTCCATCAACCAGTCCGCATCTTCCGCGTCTATCGCGAGGCACGGGATCCCGATGGCGGTGCAGTTTCCCAGGAAGATGTCCCCGAACGACTCGCCGACGATGCCGCGG
>CAZLDS010000036.1:0-28542 GCA_964558395.1 uncultured bacterium
CGCAACGTTCTCGATCATTGCTCGACCGTTTAGAGCGTAGACCAAATAGTTCTTCTTTTCGATAGCATCGAGAAGACCATCCGACAGATCAGAGAACCTACTCACGTAGCAGGTGACAAGGTTCCTGGCATAGTTGTTATGGAGCACACGGGGATCGCTCTCGTCCGGGTCCCATGGGTATTCGAGCTTTTGCGCGCAAGGTCCTCGATTATGCGTTAAGTACCAAGACGTTGGTCAAGCTAACCCCCAGCCGGTGAGACAGTTGAGCTGAGTCAATTACTATGACCAGAGGCCGGGGATTTTGGTGTGGCAGGAGGGGCAGGTCCCGCCGGGGGTCACGCGGTTCGCCGTGACGAGAAACCCCACGCGGCCAATGAGGGGATCTTTGCAGCTCGGGCAGTAGGTGTTTTCGTATTTCCCCACCCGGCCCGGAATATTTCCTGCGTAGACGTAGCGCAGGCCGGCCGCCTGGCCGATCCGCACGGCGCGGAGCAGCGTCGTTGCAGGGGTGCTATCCGGATCGGTCATCTTGTAATCCTTGTGAAAAGCCGTGACGTGCCAGGGGATGTCAGGCGAGATCGCCACGAGGAATTCCGCCGCCTTCTGTAGCTCCCCATCCGAGTCGTTCCAGCCCGGAACGATCAGCGTTACCACCTCCATCCAGAACCCCATCGCATAGACCATCTGGATGGTTTCCAGGACATGCTCGACCACCCCGCCCAGATACCGATAGTTTTTCTGGGACATCGACTTTAAATCGATCTTATATCCGTCACACCACGGCCTGAGATATGTCAGAACCTTCTCGGTGGCGTTGCCATTGCTGATGAAGCAGGTTTTCAGGCCCGCCGCCTTCGCTTCCTGAAAAATCGCGACGGCCCATTCGGCGGTGATCAGGGGCTCATTGTACGAGCTGCCCACAACCTGAGCCCCCGACTCGAGGGCGAGCCCGATGAGCCCCTTCGGGGTTACGAGTTCGGGTCTGACGCCGGCTGCCGAATCCCGGAGTGCTTGCGAGGTGAGCCAATTCTGGCAATAGGGGCAGTGATAGTCACAACCAAGCATGCCGAAGGTCAGCGTATTCGAGCCGGGGAGCAGGTGATAGAAAGGTTTTTTCTCGGTCGGATCGCACTGCAGCGCCGCGACGTACCCCCAGGGGACGTAAAGGGCGCCGCCTTTGTTGAACCGCACCTTGCAGATCCCCCGACGGTCATCCCGGATGAGGCACCGGTGCCCGCACGCGTAACACCGGAGCTCACTGTCGGGGAGCCGGTCGTAGAGGGCTGGGTCCCCCTCGCGCGTCTGCTGATCCAGGATTTGGGCTAAGGGGAGGGTCTTGAGTTCCTGAGGTCTCAACGTCATCCCGTGACCCCGAATGATTTCCTCATGAAAGTCTATCGCCGACGGCCCGAGACTTCAAGCCCTATAACCCAGCGCCGCCCGACGACTCCCGGAGAGGAGGGAAGCCCCTCTCGTCCAAGAACCGCTCAAAATCGGGTGGAAGAGGCGCAGTCGTGTTCACCCATGTTCCGGTGCGAGGATGGGGGAAGGCAAGCTTCCAGGCATGCAGGAGGTGGCGCGGCACCTTCCATCGGGATCTCCGTTCCCGCCGCCCCCCGTAGAGCTTATCCCCGACCACGGGATGGCCGATGGCCGCCATGTGGACCCGAATCTGGTGCGTACGGCCGGTCGTCGGTATCACCTCGACCAGACTGCAGCGCGTGGCCGAGCGAAGGACGCGGAACGTCGTCTCAGTCTCTCGCCCCTTGCGGGTCCGGACCCCCATGCGTTTCCGCTCCTTTTCGTGCCGGCCGATGGGCAAGGTGATCCTCCGCTGTCCAGTCCGGACTGAACCGTGCACGAGGGCGACGTAGATTTTCTTGACTTGTCGAGCCTGAAACTGCCGGGTCAGGATGTGATGGGCCTTCTCCGTCTTGGCCACCACGAGACATCCCGAGGTGTCTTTATCGAGTCGGTGCACGATGCCGGGACGTTCTTCTCCTCCGATGCCGCTGAGCTCGGGGCAGTGGTGAAGCAAGGCATTGACGAGTGTGCCCCGTTGATGGCCCGCGGCGGGATGCACCACCAATCCAGGGGGTTTATTGACCACCAGAAGATCCCGATCTTCATACAAGAGATCGAGCGCAATCGGCTCGGGTTCGATCGTCGAAGGCGCGGGCGCAGGGACGACGATGACGATGCGGTCGCGCGCGCGGACGCGATAGCTGGCCTTCTTTGGCCGGTCGCCAATCCGTACCCGGCCCTGATGGATCAGGCGCTGCACTCCCGCCCGAGAGAGGCCACTCGCCTGGACGAGAAATTGATCCAGGCGGACGCCGTCCTCCTGCGGTGGTACCTCATACGTCTGAATTTCCACCACCGCTCACCCTTTCCCGCGGTCGGTGAGGATCTCGAAAATCATGAGCGCGACCCCCACTGTAATGGCGGAGTCCGCGATATTGAAGGCAGGCCAGTGATACGCCCCATAAAAAAAGTCCAAGAAGTCCACCACCATGCCAATCCGAAGGCGATCGATCAGATTCCCCAGCGCCCCGCCCAGAATGAAGGCAAGACCCAGGGAAGGGAGGAAGCCCATCCCCCGGTGGTGTGACCTGTAATAGAGGAGGAAAAGGACGGCGGCAACGGAAATCATGATAAAGAAGGGGTTCCGAAAGGCGGCGGAGGCGCCAGAGAGGAACCCAAAGGCGGCCCCCGGGTTCAATAAATAGGTGAGGTTGAAAAGAGATGGGATGATCGGGATGACCTGCCCCAGGTCGAGGTGCTCTTGTACGGTAAACTTGGAGACCTGGTCCAGCGTGATGATGATCAGAGCGATCGAATAAAACGATCTGCTGTTCATAGTTGAGGGTCCATACCAGTTCAGGGTTCAGGGATCATGGTTCAGGGTTAGACCAAACTGAATATAGCCCTACCTCCTGCCTTTGACCATGAACTATGAACCATCAACCATAAACCATGCACCCTGAGGCCATGAACTCTGAACCATGAACTATGAACTCATTTCGAGGACGGCGACACAGCGGTCACAGATCGTGGGGTGGTTCGAGGACTGGCCCACGCTCTCTCGGTACACCCAGCAGCGTTCGCACTTTTCCCCTGCAGCTCGATGGACGATGACGGAGAGTTCGGGGCCGCCAGGAAGCGCCGGTTTGAGATCAACGGCAGAAACGATGAAGATCGTCGGCAGATCCTTCACGTAGTGCTCGAGAAAGGGGAGTAGCGCAGGACCCGCCAGCAACTCGACCTTGGCTTCCAGAGCATTCCCGATCACTTTGCCCTTTCTCGCTTCTTCGAGGACCCTGAGCGCCTCGTCCCGCACGCGCAAGAGCCGATCCCACCGCTCGGCCAGCGCCTCGTCCGTGTACGTGTCGTCTACTTTCGGAAAATCGACGAGGTGCACACTCTCGGCCTCATGGCCGTTTCCCGGGATATAGCCCCAGACCTCATCAGCGGTAAAGGAAAGAACCGGAGCCATCAGCCGCGTGAGGCTCCTCAGGATGAGATACATGGCCGTTTGGGCTGCGCGCCGCTCGGGAGACGTCGCGCCCGCGGTGTAGATGCGATCCTTCAAGACGTCGAGATAAAACGCGGAAAGATCCACGGTACAAAAGTTGTGCAGGGCGTGAAACAGAATATGGAACTCGTATCTCTCGTACGCCCGCAGCAGCCGCCCCGTCAGCTTTTGGAGCCCGTGGAGGGTAAACCGGTCAATTTCGAGAAGCGCCTCCCTCGGCACGCAGTGGATCTTCGGATCAAAGTCATACAGGTTGCCGAGAAGATAGCGACACGTGTTTCGGATCCGGCGATAGCCTTCGACCAGGCGGGTGAGAATTTCCGTGGAGAGGCGGACATCATCCCGGTAATCCTCGGCCGCCACCCAGAGCCGCAGAATCTCGGCACCGTAGGTCGCCATGACCTCCTGGGGGGCGATGACGTTCCCCAGTGACTTGGACATCTTCCTCCCTTCCCCATCCACCACGAAGCCATGCGTCAGGACCTCTTTGTACGGCGCGCGATCCCGGGTCCCCACTGCCGCCAAGAGCGAGCTGTGGAACCAGCCGCGGTGTTGATCGCTCCCCTCAAGATACATCTCTGCGGGCCAGTGCTGATCCGGCCGCGTCTCGAGAACGGCCGCCTGGCTGACGCCCGAGTCAAACCAGACGTCCAGAATGTCTTCTTCTTTGGTGAATTGCGTGCCGCCGCAACGGGGGCAACGCGTGTCGGGAGGCAGCAGCTCCTCGGCGCTCTTCAGGAACCACACATCTGACCCTTCACGTTCCATGAGATCCGCCACGTGCTCCATCACGTGTGCTTCGGCAAGGACCGCGCGACACGTCTGGCAGTAAAAGGCAGCGATGGGTACTCCCCAGGCCCGCTGCCGCGAAATGCACCAATCGGGCCGGGTCTGGATCATGTTGTAGATCCGTTCCTCGCCCCAGGGGGGGATCCATTTCACCTTCCTGATCTCCTCAAGCCCTTGCTGGCGAAGATTGTTGTGTTCGATGGAAATAAACCACTGCTCGGTCGCGCGGAAGATGGTCGGATTCTTACACCGCCAGCAGTGGGGGTAGGAGTGAACCACGACGCCTTCAGCAAGCAAGTTGCCGCGGCGCCGCAACTCCTCGATGATCCGAGGATTTGCCTCCCAAACATTCATTCCCCCGAACATGGGGATGTCCTGCAGGAACCGACCCTCATCGTCCACAGGGTTGTAGATTGCTAGCCCATACTTGATTCCGGTATCGTAGTCATCCGCCCCATGCCCCGGGGCAGTATGGACGACTCCGGTCCCTTGAGTCATCGTGACGTACTCACCAAGAACGGCCATCGAATCCTTGTCTAGGAACGGGTGGTGGAAAAAGGTGTCCCCCCGCGGACCGGGACCAGGTGGCTGGGCAAGACTCCCTCCCGGAAACCGCGCAAGAACCGTGTAATCCCGAATACCAAGCGCCTCAGCAAAGTTACTCAAGAGTGCATCGGCCACAATATACACCTGAGGGCGCCCGTCCTGTTGAAAAACGGCAGCCACATACCGTTCGTACGGATGGACGCACACCGCAAGGTTGGCGGGAAGCGTCCAGGGGGTGGTCGTCCAGATGACGGCTGACACATCTCTGCCGGTGAGATGTTGGAACGGCGCCGCTGACGAGGGAAACTGTTCACCGAACAGATTGAGGACGAGTTCAGTGAGGGAGAGATTCTCCCCGGTTTTCAGCGGAAACTTGACATAGATTGAGGGAGAACGGTGTTCGTCGTACTCGACTTCCGCCTCGGCCAGCGCGGTCTGGTCCCTCGGACACCAGTGGACCGGTTTCAATCCCCGGTACACGCTACCGGCACTCACGAATTTCGCCAGCTCCCGCAGGATCACCGCCTCATAGCGGTAATCCATGGTCGTGTACGGATGGTCCCAATCTCCCAATACCCCGAGCCGCTTGAACTCATCCCGCTGCACCTCAATAAAGCGCGCGGCGTACTCCCGGCAGAGCCGCCGCTTCTCCACCACGCCCACCTGCTTCGCCTTCTCTCCCAGCTCTTTATCCACCTGGAGTTCGATGGGCAACCCATGACAGTCCCAACCGGGAACGAAGACGGCATTGTGGCCCATCATCGACCGCGACTTGACCACAAAGTCTTTCAAGATCTTGTTGAGGGCGTGGCCCATATGGATGTGACCGTTGGCATAGGGAGGACCGTCGTGGAGGATCCACATTCCCCGATCTGCACGAAGCTCCCGGAGCCTCTGATATATCTTGCGCTCTTCCCAGATGTGCAGAATCTCAGGTTCCCGCTCCGTCAGGTTCGCCTTCATGGGAAAAGTGGTTGTGGGCAGGTTGAGGGTCGCCTTGTAGTCCACTACGCCTCCGAGACAAAAGCCCCCATCGGAATTGATGAGGGCTTTGTGACGGCAGTCACAAAGAGATGTTATTACAACAAGCTGGCGCGTCGCTTGTCAAGTTAAAGGGCCAGTCATCGCGCGGACTCGTGTCTCCAGCGCCAGACGCGCCAATAAATCACACCGACTTCCCCTGATTTGAGCCCATACTGTTCGCCGACCCTTTCCATAACCTCCTTCTTGGCCGACCACAGCGCTCCTGGGTTGTCGAGGGTTGGGATCTGCGAGAGCCCTTCGGTCACTCGGTCAAAGATCAGAATCTCTTCATCGGTCGGTAGCACCACCTTCCGTCTTTGGCGACCCCGGCGGCGATCCCGGTATCCTATCCACAGGCCGCAGACAAGGCACAATAGAGACACGCCAAGCAGGCCCAGAATGGCAAGATTCATCGTTGGCGCGAGAGATCTGGTGGCCACGGCGCGGAGAGATCGCGCCACCACTGGAAGACGAGACCTTGGATGAGCGAGAGTACGAGGAGCGCACCGTCGGCAGTACGGTACATCGACACAAATCCACCCGTCAGGACGCGCGTGGCCAGAATCGTAACCACTCCGAGACCGATGTTGAGCACGAGGAAGACGAGGGTTATGCCAAGGCACTCCAGCATCTTGCCGATCGCCTTTTGGATGCCGCGTCCAGGCAACTTGAGAACCTTTGCACCAATCAAATAGGCGCCCAACGATGTGACAATGACAAGGGCCAGGATAAAGACCTGCTTCATGTCTCCTCCACTCTTGCTATAGGTATCCGGCCGCCCAGTTATAGGTGTAGGCGAGAAACTCTTGCAGCATGCGACGCATCAAGCGGAGGTGCCCCTCAGGACTGGAAGGGTGGCTCGCCTCCTCATGGGTCGGTGCCGCGAGGACCTCGAAACCAGCACGTTCGAAGAAGATCTGAGCGCGCGCCATGTGGTGTGCTTCCGTCACGAGGAGAATTTTTCGCACCCCCTTCGCCTGCAAAACTGCCCCCATGCGCAACGCTTCCTCCCGTGTGGTCCACGCATCGGCCTCTGTGAGGATGGCCCCAGGCGGGACCCCCAACGCTCGGGCGAGATCCGCGCGGATCTGGGCCTCCGCCGGGCCCTCGTCAGGAGGGGGACCCGAAAACATCAGGAGCGGAGCGAGACCTTCCCTGTAGTGGACGATCCCGTGGATCGCCCGACGCATCGAGCCATCGCTCAGCAGCCCGTCGTCCCACGCTCCGGCTCCTAACACGACAATCGCCTCGGCCTGCTCAAGGTGCGGGCGCGGGCTCAGCCAATCGCTGAGGAGAGACGGCACCGGCGTGAATGCCGAGATGAAAAAGACGGCAACCCCAAAGAACCCGAGGAGGCGACAGAAATGTCCCCACCCTGTATATTCTTTCATCGCTCCCTCCGCTGTGCTGTCCGCTGTCAGCGATGTCAGGATCGAGCGATGAGGACTGAGGACTTCGGCCAGCTCAGTCGAGCCGCTCAAACCTCAGCCCTCAGCACTGTGTGCCGAAGGCTGACTGCCGACAGCTCATGCTTACGCCAACCAGTCGGCCAGCTCTGCGAGTGTTGGAAATTCGCGATCGGCTCGACCTCCGTCTGGGGCCACCTCGCCCTTGCGGTTGATCCAGGCGACAGGGATGCGCAACGTTCTCGCGGGCACAACATCGTGAAAGTAACTTTGCGCGACGTGTATCCAGCGGTCCTTGCCAATGCGCCAGCCCGCGGTGAGAAAATGGCCCGGTGCGGGCTTGTACGAACGGACCTGCTGCGCCGTTACCAGGAGGTCAAACGGGACGGTGAGGTGACGAAGGGTGCCGGTGAGGAGGTCATCGCCCACGTTTGACAGGATGCCGAGGCGATAGCCGGCGGCCGCCAACCTCTCGAGAGCCGGGTTCGTGTCGGCAAACGGTTGCCAGTCTCGGAGGCTGTCCGCAAGGAAGCGAGAGCGCTCCTCGGAAAGAGGCCAGCCCAATCGTCTCGCCACGCGGTGGCCTGTCTCGGCCAGCACGGCCCGGTAGCTGCGGTACCTTTCCGCCTCCACGACTGGTTCGATCTCCGCATACGCACCGAACACGGCAGCGCGATGTAGCACTAGCCCATCGCGCCCAGCCGCTTCGATGAACGCGCCTATGATGCCGCGCTCCCAGTCTATTAACGTCCCATAACAGTCAAAAGTGATGACATCGTAGGGTCGTCCCACGATACACCCCAAGAGTTCGGCAAAGTTGGTCCACGATCACAGAGACGAAAAGCAGGATTTAATAAATGAAGCGGCGTATGTGGACATTAATGAGCAGTCCAATTCCGAGGCACGTGACCAGCAACGAGGAACCCCCGTAACTCAACAGGGGGAGGGGGATTCCCACGACGGGCATAATTCCCAGCACCATTCCGACATTGATGACGAATTGGAGCATGATCATCGCCGTGACCCCAAAGGCCATCAAGGCGCCGGAGAGATCCTTGGCCTCGCTGGCGATTTCCAGCCCGCGCGTGACCAGGAAGTAGTAAAGGACAAGGATAACAAGACAGCCAATGAACCCCCACTGCTCAGCCAATACGGCAAAGACAAAGTCGGTGTGGTTGGCGGGGAGAAAATTCAGCTGACTTTGACTTGCCGCCTTCAATCCCTTGCCAAAGAGCTCCCCCGATCCCACGGCGATCTTGGACTGGGTGATGTGATAGCCTGCTCCCAGTGGATCCATCTGTGGGTACAAAAATCCCAAAAGTCGCTGCCGCTGATATACCTTGAGAAAGGACCAGAGGACTGGGGTGAAGGCTGCGCCCGCGAACCCGAGGAGGAGGAGGTGTTTGAACCGGAGACCCACGAGCAGGAGCATGGAGAGGGTGACCAGCCCCAGCAGGGTCGCGGTGCCGAGATCCGGCTGCCCCAGTATGAGCACGATAGGGACGGCCGCAATCACGGCAGGGACCACCAAGAGGCGCAGATCCCCGAGGCGTTCCTTGTGATCCTCGAAGTACCGCGCGAGGACCATGATCAGGGCGAGCTTCATGAATTCTGAAGGCTGAAGCGACCATGGTCCGAGTCGGATCCAGCGCTGGGCCCCCAGCCCCACCTCTCCTACCACATCGACGAGAAGGAGGAGGACGAGCAGAACGCCAAATATCAGATAGGCATACTGCGCCAGGGTCCGGTAATTGATCAGCGCCGCCGTTGCGAGCCCAAGAGTTCCCAGAATGAACCAAAAGGTTTGTCGGAGATAAAGCGTCTGCTTCAGCGGCGAAGCGGAACCGAGATTCCCGCTCCAAACGGTGAGAATTCCAACCCCGACGAGAGCCAAGGCGACACCAGCCATCCGCCAGTCGAACGACGAGAGTATCCGGCGATCAAGAAACATTATTGCTTCTCACCACTAATGCAAACACATTTCATCAGGTGACAATCGAACAGTAGAACATTAGACCGCCCCTCGATCTTCCTCGGGGTGGTGAGCCTGTCGAACCACAATGGAGCATTTTGCCTCCAAAATTACTCTATTATTCCACTATTCCATTGCCCCAAAGTAAACGCACGTTGTGCGTTTACTTTACTCGCTCGTCTCAGGCGGGGGCCCTTGCGCCACAGTTGTCCCGTCCCGCTCCGGCAACAAAGCGGCCTCGAGGATTGCGCGGGCCACCGGTGCGGCGGCCACGCCGCCAAAGCCACCATTCTCGGCAACGACCACAACGACAATCTGCGGGTCCTCATAGGGCGCAAAGGCGAGAAACCACCCGTGGTCTTTAATGCCCTTGGAGGTGGGGGTATCCTTCTTGACGACTTGCGCCGTCCCTGTCTTTCCCGCCACGTGCACCCCAGGAATCTGTGCCGACTTCCCCGTCCCCTCTTCCACCACGCGCAACATTCCCTGACGCACCAGCTCCAAAACTCGGGGATCCAGGTTCACCTTGCGCACCACCTCCGGTCCGTAGGCCGCCACGACTTCTCCCCCCCAGGACTCCACCCGTTTCACCACCCAAGGCCGGTACAAGGTGCCTCGGTTAGCGATGGCCGCCACCATGACTGCGACTTGTAGTGGCGTCACAAGGATCATCCCCTGACCGATTCCGGTAATCACAGTGTCCCCGGGATACCAGGGCGTCCCGAGGATTTTCTTTTTCCAGGCCGGCGTGGGGACAAGACCCTTCGCTTCATCCCTGGCTCCGATCCCTGTCTGTTGGCCAAGCCCGAACTCGCGGGCCACACGCGCAATGGGATCGATCCCGGTTTTTAATGCGGTCTGGTAAAAGTAGACGTTACACGAGTTGGCAATCGCCTCCAGCAGATTCTGCCAGCCGTGTCCCCCTTCCTTCCAGTCGTCGTAGGTGAAGCGGCCAAGGCGGAATTGACCAGGGCAATAGAAGGCTGTACCAGGCGTGACCGCCCCGGTCTGGAGGGCCGCGGCCATCACAACCAGCTTAAAAATCGATCCCGGCGGATACTGCGCCTGCAGGGGACGATTCTGGAGCGGATGTGTGGGATCTGCGACGAGCTGGCCCCACGACTCGGGGCTCAAGCGCTGGGCAAAACCGTTGGGGTCGTAAGAGGGCCGACTAACCCACACCAGGATCTCCCCAGTCCGAGGATCCATCGCAACCACCGCTCCCCGCTTTCCGGCAAAGGCCTTCTCCGCCGCCAGCTGCAGCTTCTTGTCGAGGGTCACAACGAGATTGAAGCCGGATTCGGGCTCGAGGCGATTGACGAGGCGAATCAACCGACCCTGCGCGTCCACCTCAATCTCTTCTTGACCGTCGATTCCCCGGATAAAGGAATCGAAGAGCCGCTCCACGCCCGACTGTCCCATCGGATCGCCGGGTTGAAAGTCCCGGTACTTCTCTTGGTGCAGTTGCTCTTGGTTCACTTCGCTGACATATCCCAGGAGGTGAGCGGCGATGCCACCTTTGAGGTACGCCCGGATTGGATGGACACGGAGGCTGACACCTGGGAAATCCATCTTCCGCTCCTCGATGGCCACCATCGTCCGCTCACTGACCTCTCGGGCCAGAAGAACCGGTTTATAAGGATACGCAAGGCCCGCCCGAACCTTCGCGGCAACTTCCTCAGGTGCCTGCCTCAGGACGGGGCCAATGGTTTCTGCCGCTTCGCCAAGATTTGGAACGTCCGCGGGAGTTACGTACACATCGAACGACGGGCGGTTCTCCACCATGACCGCCCCAGACCGATCAAGGATCAACCCCCTGGGGGCCTCCACGGAACGGAGCCGGAGGCGGTTGCTTGTGGACAGGGTGGCATAATACCGACCTTCCAAAACCTGGAGGTGCCAGAACCGCAAGAGAAAAAGCAAAAAAACCACCGTGACGAGGAGGCTTGTCCGACGAATTTTGCGCTGGACGAGCGGAGTGGGGGAACCCCATGGGCGGCTCACAGCTTCACCTCTACGAGTCGGCCGAACCTGGTGCCAAAAAGGAGCAACGCACCGACTGCCGTGGTATACACGGCCCCGGGCAGGACAATCCAGACGAGGGACTGTGCGAAGTCTCGCCCTAACCCAAAGAAGGCGAGGACGCCCAACGTGAGAAGACCCGAACCCAGGCTGGTAAGAAAGAGCAGGATCACGTCGGGGAAGAGATGCGTCTCCTCGAACTCCTCCCGCACCCGGACCAGCACGTAGCCCAAGACGCTCAACGTAAAGACGTTCAAACCCAGGGGACCTCCGGAGAGGGAATCCTGATAGAGGCCCAAGAGCGCGCCCGCCAGGCAGGCCTGCACAGAACTCATCCGATAACTTCCCAGGTACAGCAGGAGAAGGAAGAGGTCCGGCCGCACGCGTCCGAGTTCCACCAGTGGGGTGATAGTCGTCTGGAGAATCACTACGGCAATAAGTCCGCCGATTAGCCAAATCATTCTTTTCCCTCCCGGGCGAGGACCAAGACTTCCTCCAGCCTAGAAAAATCGACGTTGGGCTTGACGGTGGCCTCCTGAAAGAGGGCCCCGCCCCGCCTATCGACCGCTACCACCTTCCCGACAAGGATGCCCTTGGGATACAGCCCGCCGAGGCCCGAGGTGATCACGGGCTCCCCGGCGAGCACTTCGGCCCGAACAGGGAGATATCTGATCCGCAGCCGGCTAGACTGAGCCCCCACCAAGAGCCCCGTCGCGCGCGAGCTCTGCAATAGCACGCCAACCGAACTCACCGGATCGGTAATGAGCTGAACACGGGCGCTCGAGGGGGCAACGTCTACCACCTGTCCCACCAGCCCCCCGGAGGCAATCACCACCATGTGCCTCGCAACACCGTGGTGGGACCCGCGGTCGATCAGCACGCTGTGAAACCAGTTGGTCGCATCCTTTCCCACTACCCGGGCTGGAGTCACATCAAATGGCTGTCGCTCTCGAAGGTCTAGGAGGGTGTTGAGGCGTTGATTCTCCCGACGCGCTTCCTCCAACTCTGTCAGACGCGTCTCGAGCTCATGAACCTTCTCCCTCATGCGCACGTTCTCCTCCCGGACAAATCGGAGGTCAACATAGTTATCCCAGATCCCTTGGGTAGTGCGCTTGACGTACGCGGTGGCCTGCAGGAAGGGGCTCACGGATTCCAGCACGAGCCGCTTGAGGAAAGGGGCAAGATTCTCTTCCTTGCGCGCCTCCATGGTCATCAGGAAGAAGGAAACAAGGACAGCACTAGCGAGGACAACCGTCCGGCGATATTTCGCGAGCAGGCGAAGGATCATCGCATCCTATCGAGCCCCCGGCCGGCAAACCGATCACCCGGCCCTAAAAAGGGATGACCGACTCCCGATAACCGTAACGGCCTGACAGGCTTTTCGGTCGTCGGTCACCGGTCAACGGACAACGGTCATCTAACCGTCAAGACAGACCGTTTTGAGGAGGTCCAGTTCGTCCAAGACCTTGCCAGCCCCTAATACGACACAAGAAAGGGGATCCTCCGCCAGGGTCACCTTAAGGTGGGTCTCCAAGCCGATAAGGGTGTCCAAACCGTGGAGGAGGGAGCCACCGCCGGTCATCACAATCCCCTTCTCGGCAATATCCGCCGCCAACTCGGGGGGGGTGCGCTCGAGGGCAGTCTTCACGGCGTCCACGATGGCGTAAATCGGATCGTGGAGTGCCTCCCGAATGTCGCTGTCGGTCACGCTGATAGTTTTGGGAATCCCGTCCATCAGGTCCCGCCCCTTGACCTCCATCTTTCGCGTCTCACTGAAAGGATACGAAGACCCGGCCTGGATCTTGATTTGCTCCGCCGTCCGTTCTCCCACCAGCAGGTTATACTTTCGCTTGAGGTACTGAATTATGCCCTCGTCCATCTCATCTCCGGCGATCCGGATCGACTGACTGTAGACGATCCCGGAGAGGGAGATCACCGCCACCTCGGTCGTCCCGCCCCCGATATCTACGATCATATTCCCCGTAGGTTCCTGAACCTGCAGACCCGCCCCGATGGCCGCGGCCATTGGCTCTTCCATCAGATAAACCTCCCGGGCACCCGCCTGCTCTGCGGAATCCCGGATCGCGCGCTTCTCCACCTGGGTGATTCCGGAGGGAACACCAACCACAATACGCGGCCTAACAAGCGTCTTCCGGTTGTGGATCCGGACGATGAATGCCCGGATCATCCGCTCGGTGATATCAAAGTCTGCTATGACCCCATCCTGAAGGGGACGAACCGCGACAATGGACGCCGGAGTCCGGCCCACCATCTCTTTCGCTTCCCGCCCCACCTTCAAGACCTGAGTCGTCCCTTTCTTGACCGCAACGACCGAAGGTTCAGACAGAACGATCCCCTTCCCTCGGACGTAAATGAGCGTGTTGGCGGTCCCGAGATCAATGGCGAGATCGTTCGAAAACATGCCATAGATCCAATCGAAGATCATAAGCGTTACTCCTTTCCTCTCCGCCCGATGGTCACTTTCCCTATCAAGCGCGGATAAATGATTAACATAGGCACGCTACCAAGGCAAGGATTTCCTCCTGTGTGGCCGCGGACGGCGAAAATCTGTTGCGGGTCGACCGGTTCATTAGGTATGCTTTTTCTACGAAGCCAATGCGTCTCCAAAGGGGCAGATATGCTGCGCACCGTACGGAGGAACATCAAGTCTCTTAGCATTACCCTCTGGGTGGTCATCGCTTCTTTCATCGCGACCATCTTCCTGGTCTATGGAATGCAATCCGCCGGCCGGGGCGGCAACGTTCCAGTGGCCGCCACCGTCAATGGGGAACACATCTCCATGCAAGAGTTCCAACGGGCCTACGGCCAACAGCGGGATGCCCTCCGCCGGATATACGGCGATAAGTGGGAAGAGGACCAGGCGGTGGACCTGGGCATTCGCCACCAAGTCCTGGATAGCCTCATTACGTCCCGGCTGCTCGTGCAGGAGGCAGAGCGGGCCGGATTCGTCGTTTCGCGTGAGGAGCTGGCCGCCGCCATCAGACAGAACCCCCAGTTCGCCGTAGACGGGACATTCAGCCCAGAGCGCTATCGGCAACTGCTGGACGCGAACCGCCTGACGCCTGAACAATACGAAGAGTCGATCCGCCAGGGGCTCCTTCGTCAAAAGTTAGCCACCCTCGTTCAAGCGTCCGCCAAGGTCTCGGAGGCCGAGGGCTGGGAGACCTTCTCCGCTGCCAAAGAAGAGTTTCGTGTCGCCTATGTCAGTCTCCCGCGGTCAGAGGAAAGCAAGACCCGCCTGGAAGACCTCCGGGCACGTGCAGGCGAGAAGAATACCCCCTGGGACAAGCTATTGCAAAATTCAGGCCTGAAGCCAAAGCAGCCCAAGCCGTTCGTTTCCGGGGCGGCCGTCGTGGACCCCCTCGACGCAGAGGAGTTTCATCTCGCGATCCTCCGCCTCAAGGCAGGAGAGACCAGCCCGGTAGTCGCGGGCGCCAAGTCCTATTTCCTGATTCACCTGGTCGAGCGCAAGGCCCCGACTCAAGACGCGTATGAAAAGGAGAAGGCAGCCTGGATGGAGCAACTTCTCTTGGAGAAGCGGTTGCGGATCTGGGCAACTTGGGTGCAGGAGCTCAAACGGGGGGCCAAGATCGAGATCGCCCAGGCGCTTGCGTAGCCGGCCGTCCGGAGTCTCTATGGCTTACGTCTATTACGCTGATGACGGTTCGATCCAGGGTTTTTCTAGAGAGTCCTCGGATATCCCCCTCGGGACCCACTGTACGCCCATCTCCCAAGAGGACTTTGAGATCCTCTCGGCGATCCCTACCGGCTTCAAGGTAGACCCAGAGAGCAGAGCCCTGAAGGCCCAAACGATTTCAGACCGCGAGGACTGGATCCTGTGGATCCCCGTGGTCCTCAACCATCGTTACATCGATGGGGAGTTCATTCCCCTGGTCAGAGAGCCGACCCCCTTCGAAGAATGGGTTCGGGCCAGTCACAAGGGAATCCACGGGCGGCCTGAAAGCAAGGAGTGAACCTCGGATCTTTCTGGGGTCGAGTTCTAGGAAGCAGCGCTCGGGACGAAGCCGGGGAACCGGCCTGTAGACGACCTTCTCCTGTTCGAGGGCTGCCTGACGAATCGACCACTGGGGAGAATCTGGATTTACACTTGCAGGTCCGTGCCCGCTGCCACACCGGTAGCGTCGCAAGCATGCGGGCGGCCCGCTATGCTCCGACAAAGTTGGGGACCCGTCCAGCCGCACCCGGGAACCGGCTGACCCTTTTCTCGGTCATCAGACCCCGGATCTTCTGCCGACGTTCCGCTTTGGTCATAAGGCGTTCGGGAAGGCGAACGTCTCCAGTTCGGCGCGCTCCACGCCCATTTTTACCAGGCGATCGATGTCAAGGCCAAGTTCCGCTCTTCCAATCTCTTCCATCGTTGCCCGGGTGGCCGGATGGCGGGGGACAAACAGGGTGCAGCAGTCCTGGTCAGGCTGGATTGAGATCTCATAGGTTCCGATCCCCCTCGCGCCCTCCGAGATCTCCTCTTTGTCCATGCCAATCAGTGGGCGGAGGACCGGAAGCTTCACCGCTTCCTCGATGACGGTGAGGTTCTCCAGGGTCTGGGAGGCCACCTGCCCGAGACTCTCACCCGTGACAAGGGCCCTGGCCCCCTCGAGCCCCGCCAGATGCTCGGCGATGCGGGCCATCAGCCGGCGATAGAGGAGGACCCGATACTGCGCGGGGACATTCACGACCACCTCCTGCTGGATTTCGCCGAAAGCGACCATGTAGAGGCGAGACGCATACTGAAAGCGCGTGAGGAGCCTGACGATCTCCCGCGTCTTGCGTTGAGTCTGACGGTCCAAGAAGGGGACCCCATGAAAGTGGACGAAGGTCACGAGACATCCGCGTCGCATCATGCGATAGCTCGCGACTGGAGAATCAATGCCGCCCGAGACCAGGGCAATGACCCGACCCGCGACGCCCACCGGGAGTCCACCCGGCCCCGGAACCTTTTCCAGATGCACAAAGGCCTCCTTCGGGAGGATCTGGACGAACAGGGTGAGCTCGGGGTTCTTGAGATCCACCCTGACCGGGAACCGCTTTCGCACAACATCCCCGAGAATCTCGTTGAGCTGTTGCGAGGTGAGGGGAAAGGCCTTATTCGCTCGGCGCGCCGTCACCCGAAAGGTCTGAAAGGAGCGCCCCGTCAGGACCTTTCCGACTGTCTCCTGGAGAGCCTCGAGGGTCAAATGCGAGCGAAAAGCCGGTGCACAGTTCGCCACTCCAAAAACCCGCCGTACACGGTCCACCACAGCACCGGAGGAGGAATCGTCGGAAAGCTCGAGCGACACGCGACCCGTCAGATTGCGGATGCGACTAACCGGCAGATCAGCCGTCGCCCTTTGCAAGTTGCGCACGAGTTGCCTGACAAAGAGGGGCCGATTCCGGGCCTTCAGCGCAATTTCATGGTAATGGACCAACAGGACCGTCATCGAATCACTCCGCCTCAGTGCTCTGGCCTCGGCGCCATGAATACGAGGAGAATGAGGCGACCTGGACCAAGATTGGCTACCCCGTGCTGCTCCCCGGCGCGGGCGATCACTGCTGTGGCGGCACCCAAATCCTGCTCCTCCTCCCCGACCCGAAACCTCCCCTGTCCTTCCAAGACCACATAGACCTTGTCAGCGTCGAAATGCGTATGAGGTTTCTGGGCTTGTCCAGGTTCAAAGCAGTACAGGTCGCAGAAGAAACGGCCGGTCTCAAAAAGATCGGCCTTGACCATCTTCTCTGGGGAGAACCGCCGGTACTGTTCCAGCTTAACCCATTCCATCATTCCTTTACTTTCCGGCCACTGGTCTCGTGGAAGGCATATTCTAGTAGAAGCGGCTCATGGTAGGAGCAATCGCCATTCTGGCACGGATGGCCTCGACGATCCGTTGCGGCTCGCGGGAACTCGTGACCACGGGCCCAGCGATCAGAGCGACCGGCTGGTACAGCAGGAGCCACGGGACCTGGGCCACGCTCCAATCACCACTAAAAGCCACGGGGATTTCTAGCCCGCGCAATCTCCCCAGCACCTCGCGAACGGTGGCGTCGACCGGGACCTTCAACAGGTCCGGCCCGAGCGACTGCCACCGCTCCTCCTTCACGGCTTTGTCAGACAGGCTCAGCAGGTCCAGCAGGACGCGCCGCCCGGCCTTCCGGCCCCGGACGATGAGCGCCAAGAGCGTCTCATCGGAAAGGGAAGCTGGGACCGTCAGCCCCTCGATCCCGGCCCCAAGCCACGCCTCTGCCTCCGCCTCGGTCTCGGCCCAGCATATGAGTGGCCGATCAGGCACCGTGTCCCGTAGTGCCTTCAAAAAGGAGAGGTCATCGGCGCGCAGCACCCGGGGACCGAGCTCCACAGCGTCGACGAGGCCAGCCAGCTGACGAGCCATCTCCAGAGCAACTCCGTGATCGGGCTCGTTCAGGACGAGCTGGAGAAGCGTTGCCATCAGGCCTCCGATGTGCTGCCAGGACTCAGCGATGAGGACTGAGGCTCGAACCTCATTCCTATTTTCCGACTCGGCCTCTACCGGTGAGCATAGTCGAGCCCCCCCCAGCCGTTCGACACGCTCAGGGCGGGGTTCTATCCGCCCTGGCTCTCAAGGTACCGCTCGGCATCCATCGCGGCCATACAGCCACTGCCCGCAGCGGTCACCGCCTGCCGATATACATGATCTTGAACATCACCACAGGCAAAAACCCCCGGAACGCTGGTCTTGGTCCCGTGTTCAGTCACGATGTAGCCTTGCTCATCCATGCGGAGCTGTCCCGCAAAAAGAGCCGTGTTCGGGCGATGTCCGATCGCGATGAAGACACCACGTAAGGCGAGGTCGAACCGGTCTCCGGTCTTCGTATGCTTCAGGCGCACCCCTTTCACCTCGTTCGCCTCATCGAGTATCTCCTCCACGACACTCTGCCACTGCATGGCAATCTTGGGGTTGGCCAGGGCCCGTTCCTGCATGATCTTGGAGGCTCGGAGCTTGTCCCGTCGGTGGATCACCGTCACTTTGCTGCACAGCTTGGACAGATAGAGTGCCTCTTCCATTGCCGAATCCCCACCGCCCACCACCGCCACGTCCTGACCCTTGAAGAAAAAGCCATCACAAGTCGCGCAGGTCGAGACCCCCCGCCCCATCAACCGTTGTTCCGACTCGAGACCTAAGAGGTTGGGGGTCGCCCCCGTCGCGATGATGAGGACCCGGCACTGCAGGATCTCTGTCTCAGCCTCTATCGTAAATGGATGACGGGCGAGGTCCACCTTGGTGGCCTCCCGGTTGAGAATCCGGGTCCCAAATCTCTCCGCTTGCTTGCGCATCAAGTCCATCAACTCGGGCCCCATGACCCCATCCGGGAAGGCGGGATAGTTCTCTACCATTGTGGTTGTGGTGAGCTGCCCCCCCGGCTGGGCCCCGCCAATAACAAGGGGCTTGAGATTGCCCCGGGCGGCATAGAGAGCCGCGGTGTATCCCGCCGGACCAGAGCCGAGGATAATAACGTCGGAAAGCTCCATACTTGTCTCCTCACCGAGGATCTGAATGACAGGAGATGTCCCCGCAGCGCGGACTACCGACCGCCGGCCTCTCCATCCTCTCCAGCCTCAGGGTCGTGTCAAGGAGAGATCGGTGGGGAAGGGGGGGGAAAGGGTCTATCGCTCGATTGGATAATTTGCCTTGGCCCAGGCGACCGTTCCACCCTCTAGGTTATACAGATTGGACCGACCGACCGCGGCGGCGACCTCGCAGGCCACCGCGCTCCGGACACCCTCGGCGCAGACAAAGATGATATTGTCGTCGGTGATCAGCTCCTGTGCCTTCGCTAGTAGGGTGTTGAGTGGAATGTGGGTCGAGTTTGGGATACGCCCCCGTTCCCATTCAAAGGGTTCTCGAACGTCGATAATCTTGAATCCCTGCGTGATCAATGCCTGGGCCTCGTTCACGTCGATCCTTTGAAACGGCTCTTTCTCCTCGAAATCCGCCATGGTGTCACCTCGCTTCCAATGCTCGCCCGGAAATTATCGTTGGATGGAAGTCACTTGTGTGGTGAACGTGGCACCTCTGTATACCATGCTTTCTCGCGTGGGGTCAAGAATGACCCGATGGGTTGAGGGTTCAGAGCGGACGAGTTGGGGCTCGAAAGCTTATAGATCGGGGCCTTGGCTTACGCTGAACCATGGACTAAGAACCATGAACGAGTTGGGGGAATTAGCCGCCGTAGACCTTGGCGAGAAAGACGGCGAGGGTCAACCGATCCTGGAGCTCGAGTCGGGTAAACTTACACCCGTGCGGGTAAGAGCCGTGGGTAGAATTCCTCGACCAGACGATTTCGACCTCGGCGTGGATCGAACGGTCACCCAGAGAAATATCAAGGTCAACCGCCGCTCCGGGCGGTAAGAGTTCCGGCAGCTCGACCATCACGCCCCCCTCGCTGATGTTGCGAACCCCACCAGGCGTACTCGGTCCCAGCCGTCGGTAGCTTACGGCCCCTTCATGCTCGTAACGACGATGCCGCCTGGTCCCTTCCATCTCCTCGCCCGGGTCTCGACTTAGCTGCCTATCAGTATCATCCCCCTGCCCAGACATATCAGCTCAGCAAAACTCGTGCCACTAAAGCACTCCCGCCTTGGTTTATGGCCGTGAACCGTGAATTCCTAACCCTGAACTGACCTACTACTCTGCACGGGACCAGAGGCTCTGGAAGAGGTCGCCCGGTACACTGACCATGGCGGTCACGGCCTTGATTCCGCCTACAACCATGCGATCCCGCAAGGTCTCATAGATGAAGCCGTACGGTCCTCCGTCGTACAGCCGGTCCCGGTGCGAGCACAGTGCGGTGACGGGAAAGTCCCGGTCGGCGAGCTTCCGACGCGTCAAGGTTTCAAAGATCAGCCCTGCCGACGTGCCATCATAGAGCTGTCTATTATGGGAACAGAGGGTGAGGACCGCATCTTCTCGCGCGGCGACCTCTCGGCGGGTGAGAGTTTCATAGATCCGACCATCGCCTCCCCCATCGAAGAGGCGATCCCCATGCGCGGCCAATGTGAGGACTTCGCCTCCGCGACTCCCCACCTCTCGCCCGGTCAGGGTTTCATGGATCGTGGCGTAATCGCCTCCATCGTAAAGGCTCTCCCCAAAGGGGCATAGACTATGGATCCCTCCCGGGCGCTCCGCCACCTGCCGACCCGTCAGGGTCTCATAGATTCCCCCGTAATTTCCCGCATCATAGAGAATTCCCCGGTGCGAGCAAAGGCTCAAAACCCAATCGTCCCGGTCAGCCACCTTCTGACCCGCGGCCGTGTCATACACCTGGCTATAGCGGCCGCCATCGTACAGACGTCCCTCATGGACACACAGGGTGAGAATGAGGCTTCTCCGTCGGGCCAATTCATGCAGTGCCCCTCCGTAGACGCAGCAGATCTTGTCTACGACCGCCACCACCAATCCCGCTTCTTCCCAATCGGAGGCCCCCGGCTTCATGATGCCACCGACACCTGGTTTCGTTGCCATCTCATCTCCGTTTCGGAACTGCCGGCCCTTCGGAAAGGGCATGGTCCCGGGCGAGCCCGTGTGGGAGGAGAAAGGTGGAGACCAACGCCAGGAGGGCGATACCGAATCCCACCAAAAAAACACCATGAAGGGCTTGGGACAATGCACCCTGGAGCCCGACCAGCAAGGAGGGAGGCAGCCCCGCCCGCACCGCCGGTTGCAGCAGCACCTCTGGGTGGTGCAGGAACTGCCTCAGCCCGAGATCGGCTGTCCGGCCGACGAGGCTCATGATCTCGCCCCGCATGACGCGCACCATGACGGCCCCAAGGAGGGCGACCCCGACGGCTCCCCCAATGGTTCGTGAAAAAATTGTAACCGAGGTGGCAACTCCGAGTTGGTTCCGCGGAACGGCGCTCTGAACCGCAATCAGCAGGGGGGCCATCATCAAGCCCATCCCCGCACCCCCGACCGTCATGGCCACCATCACTTCCGGCCGAGTACTCGCGACTCCCAACCGCGTAAAAAGGAGAAACCCCACGCTGAGGCCCACCCCGCCAGCGAGGACGATGGCGCGTACATTTTGGTGGAGCAGTAGCCGCGCCCCCACGACCGAACAGACCACCCAGGCAAGCATAAAGGGAGTCAGGACGCTCCCGGCTCCCGTAGCATCCGTTCCGAGGATCGCTTGCACAAAGAGGGGAATAAAGGAAATCGCCCCAAACATGGCCATCCCGGCCAAGAGTCCGGTGACAAACGAGGCAAGGAAGATCCGATTCCCGAAGAGACCGAGAGGTATCATGGGGTCTACCGCGCGGCGCTGCATCCGCACGAAGACGACCAAACCCACGACCGCCCCCGCCATCAGGCCGAGACGCCCCTGACCACTCCAGCCAGTCCCCATCACGCCGAGGAGCAAAAACACCAGGGCCACGATTAAGACCGCTCCCCCGAGAAAATCCACCCGCCCCGAGCGCACCCGCCTCCTGCGTGGTTCTCGCAGGAAGCGGCCGACGATGAAGGAGGAGACAAGCCCCACAGGGACATTTGCAAAAAACACCCATCGCCACGACAAGTAATCCGTGAGGAACCCGCCCAGAAAGGGTCCCGCGATGCTGGCCACACCCCATACACCACTGAAGAGGCCTTGAATGCGGGCGCGAGCCTCCAACGGGTAGATGTCACCAATGATGGTGAGCCCCAAGGGAAGGACGGCACCGGCCCCCAGCCCCTGTAGGCCCCGAAAGAGAATGAGCTGGGTCATCGTGCGGGAAAACCCACAGGCCACAGATCCGACCAGGAACATGCCGATCCCGACGAGGTAAAAAGAGCGACGACCATACAGATCGGAAAGCTTCCCCCACAGAGGAACGGTCACGGTGGAGGTGAGCAGGTAACTCGAAAACACCCAGCTGTACACCTCGAGGCCGCCCAGGCGGGCCACAATGGTGGGCATCGCTGTGGCCACCACCGTGGACTCCATCGCACCAAGGAAGAGTCCGACCATCACCCCGGCGGTCACGGCCCGCCGTTCTTGTCTGGTGAGGTCGAAAAATCCCGGCTCCACTATCCCTCCACATCAGGAGAAGTGTATGGCGGGTGGCCAACGCGGGCCTCACTTTAGCATATGCGCGGGGACTCTCCCAATACAGAAGAGGGATTGTGTCGACACTCGACAGGGAAGGAGAAATGGAGTGACGGTTGGAAGATTCCGGCACTCCCCATGGGGGAAGAATCACGGGTTCCTTCTTCGAAAAGCGCCTCGTAGAGACCCGCTCGTCAGGGCCGCCATTGCAGCGGTCCAGGCCGCAAGTCCTCCAAGGCCTTCTTCAACTCCATGATCTCCTGCATCTGCATGTTGATCGTGCTGTCCTTGGCCCTGATTTGTTCATGGAGCTGACTCTGAAGCTGCTGCAACCGCTTCAGTTCTGACTTGAGCTTGGTCATCCCGGCCGCCGCCACCTTTTTCACCCCTTTTTTGGCAGCCGCAACCTTCTTTTTGGCCTTCGCTTTTTTGGCCTTCGCAGCCACGTTCCGTTTTGGTGTGGTCTTTTTCCGCTTGGCCGTCGCCTTCTTCCGTTTTGCGGTGCCCTTTTTGTGCTTGCCTGCAAGCTTGCGCTTCGGCTTCGCGGTGCGCACCGCTTTCCGTTTGTTCTTCCCCTTGGCGGCCTTTTTTGCCCTCTTCTTTCTCTTTGCCCTGGCCATCGCTCCTCCTCCTCAAAAGAGATTCATCTGCGGGGGCTGTAATGACGGCGGGGTCTCCACCAGTTCATCCCCAAAGATCTTGATCGTCCCGTAGACGCCGTCATACCCAGGGGACACGGTCAGGAGTTCCTCACGGACCCGGAGGATCACCTTCAGGAGCCTCGGCGGCACAAAGGACTCGAGATCTTCCTGCCGGAGCTCCACCAGGATGGCAAATTCATTCCCGGCCGCGGCGACCAGACGGTCATACTCGTGGCGCACCGCAACCGTCCCCACTCCCTGTCCGATCGCCGCGGCAATGATTTCTTCCAGCGGAACGAGGCGCTTGAAGGGAATGGCACCCGCGGGCATCCGCCCGGGCGACCCATCGGCCAGCGCCTCGACCCGGTGCAACACGCCGATGGTGAGTGAGCCGCGACAGACCGGACACCGCAGGCCGTAGGAGCGTGACTCGGCTGGAGTTGTCCGGATACCGCAGGCTCGGTGCCCATCCAAGTGATACTTCCCCTCTTCGGGGAAGAACTCCACCGTGTAGAGAAATCGCTGCGCGTCCCGGCTCCGGACCGCATCCCACAGTTCCCAATAATCGAGGGGATGTGCAAAGACATTGCACTCTCGGCCCAGCCTGGACGGGGAGTGGGCATCGGAGTTTGACATCAGCGTGATCCCATCGAGCGCACTGAGCCGCCAGTTCATCGCCGGATCCGATGAGAGACCCGTTTCAATGGCGAAGATGTTTTCTCCGTACCCATCGAAGGCCTCCTGCAGGGAATCAAACCCTGATCGGGATCCGAACACGGAAAACCACGGGGTCCACGCGTGAGCGGGAACCACAATAGAGTCGGGAGAGACATCGAAGACAATTCGACATAGTTCCTTCACAGAAAAACTAAAGGTCGGTCGGCCATCGGCCAGGAGGTTCGCCCGCCGGGCGAAGGCGGCATTGAGCCGTCCCGCCGCCTCGAGCGACGGCGCATACACGAGGGTATGGATCTTTCGGACGCGTTCCCTCTCGCGGTAGATGTTGGAGACTTCCACCTGGAGCATGAAACGGACGCCATGCTCGCGTTTGTTCAGTCGGTAGAGACCCGATTCAGCAGGTGTGAGCTTGGCCTGGAGTTCAGCGAAGTAAGTGGGATGGGTAAAATCGCCGGTCCCGAGGAGGCTAATCCCCTTCTTCCGCGCCCACTGGGCCAGGGATTCCACCCCCATGTCGCGGCTCGTCGCCCGGCTGTACTTGGAGTGGAGATGCAGGTCAGCGATAAAAAGCATCGTCCTCCCTGACAACCGCTCTTCGATTGATCGCTACATACTACACTGGTCCTGTCCTGTCAATACACCATTTGCTTTGTCGTCGACGGGCCGATAGGATAGCGGGAAGGGAGAGGCTGAGGCTTCGGAAGCATTGCTGATGCCAAATATCATCGCGACGTCCGCCTAATGGTAGGAGTCCGTGCGCAAGGAAAGCGAGAGGCGACACCGGATGTACCGAGGGTGGCACCCTCTTTGCTGCGTGCTTGCTGTTTTCTTGATCGCCGGTTCGTGGTCGCCGCGAACCTACTCGGCTCCCGCAGAGGGGCAGCGGGAAGAACTTTTGCGGAGAGTTTCTACGCGACCAGCTTCATCAGTTTGCTGGTCTCATCTTCCCACGAACCGCCGGGGCCATCAGGTGGAGGGGCTGACAAGAAGTGACGGACGGTGTACCCGCACGTGCGACAGCGCCGGTAAAAGTAGACGCGCTTTTCCTCGCGCTCAACGCCGCCGATCTGCTCCATATTCTGGGCACAGCAGGGCTTTCCCCTGGTGGGAGATACAATGAGCTTAGGATAGTTGTTGACCGGCCGCTTCTCATCAGTATATTCAACTATCGTTTTATGCATGGTGACCCTCTTTTGTCGTGAATTGGGATGGGCATGACATCGCTTCCACTATCACTTAGACGGTATACATGCGGATATGTTTCTTGAGTTCGTCGAGGCACCCCTCGAGCACCGTGAGGTCCTTGTGGGTCTTGGCCAACAAGATCCCGCCTTCAATCCCGGCGATGATGAACTCCGCTAGGCGATCTAACTGCACGTTTCGGGCCAATTGCCCGTTCGCCTGCGCCCGGCTGAGGGCCCCGGATATCTGCTTCCGCCACGTTGTCAGGATCTCCTGGATTCGCTGCCGGAACCCATCATGAATATCACTCAACTCAAGGGCCAGGTTGCCGAGGGGGCATCCCCCGACGCACCCCATCTCCCGCTGCATCTCCACGATGAGATCGAAAAACCTAAATATTTCATCGACTGGATTCCCACCCCCTCGGAAGACCTCTCGGCCGACCTGCTCCTCGGTCCATAAGGCCAGCCGATCCAAGACCGCATGGCCCAACTCATCCTTGCTCTTGAAATGATAGTAGAAATTCCCTTTGCCCACCCCGCTTTCGCGTAGGATCTGGTCCAAACTGGTGTTATGAAACCCCTGGCAGTGGATCAGGCGACACGCCGCCTGCAGAATCTGCTCCTTCGTGCCTACCACTTTGACAGCCTGCGCTTCCATATCCTTCTCTGTACCGACCGGTCAGTACAGTAAAATACGGCAGTCCTGCCTCCCTGTCAAGGGGAAAGTTCGGACCGGCCGGAACACTCGGAACCTCTTGAATTCACTGGGAATGAGCTTACTGCGTCGGAGATCCGCGCATCGCTCGTTGGAAGGAGGCAAACCATCTTTCAAAGGATTTGGGGATCTGTGAAGCCGCCACGCGCCACCCTCCCGTCCAGGGGGCAAGCCACCAGCGAGGATTCCACATCTGAACCGAATGTGCCACCAAGTCGGCAAGGGCCGTCCGCCGGGCAGCGAGACTATTCGTGGATGCGGCCAGTTTGCCCTGGTCGGGATGTAGCAGGGCGAGAAACGCCCCACGGACTTTCGGATGCACGCGCGGCCCGATGCGAACGAACAAGCGGTTCGCTGGATCCTCCCGGATATTCGGTTCATCGGTTGTCACCGGTGCAAAGCCTACCGACCCGAAACAGCGCTCCAGGACGTCCTTGTAGGCATCCTTGGAGAGTCCAGTCCCCACGAGATCCCAATGCCACGCATAGGCGGTCGCCAGGACGATTCGATCATCAAGCATCCCGTCGGCAAAACAGGTTCGAAGGAGTGCCCTCCCGATTCCACGCTGCCGCCATCCCCGAGCGACCTCAATGAAGGCGAGCTCCCAGAGTTCAGGAGCGCTCGGATCGCCCCACCGCTCTTGGGAGTCGGCTCGTGTCACCACCGCGTATCCGACGATATCCTTACCAGCGCGGGCAACCACTAAACGCCCCTGGCCGTTTTCGATGAATCGGGGAAACCCCTCGGCCAGGCGCCGATCGGTATCGGGATGGTATCGGTACAGGATGCCCATCCCGGGTGCGACCATGGATTGGCGGATCACCTCCAGTGAAGGATCCACCAAGACCTCTATTACCGGTTCCTGTTCGTTTTCCTCCTGGGCCTTGCCGTTCATTCACACATCCTCCCCTTGTCTTCTATTTTGACACGCCGCAGCGAAAAGTGCAAGGTCCATTCCAGTCCATCGTCGAGTTTTTACACATCTGTAACAGTAATTTCAAATAGTTGTGAGGCAAGAGATGCGTCGAAAACGAGCCTAAGTGCGCTTACGCAAAGCGTCTAAACGCGATCAGTCTCGGACGCTTGATGGACAAGTCGAGGCGCCCCAAAACGTTGCCCGCAAATTTACATTGCGAGCGGCGGGCTGGCCCAAAATATGCTTATTCCAGGGGTACGCGAGTGGGATCCGTGGTGAAATCGCCCGCTGTTGTGGCTGTTTTGACCCGTCTGAAAAGGAGTAGTCATGGATTGGTAGGCGCGACTGAGATCGAAACTGAAGGGTTCGCCATTCATGTGGGCACTCCCCCTCGGCGTTGCCGGCCATGGTTGCCGCGGTCATCGCGGTGAATTGGGGAACAACCGAACATAAGGAAGGCAGAGTTGTGGATAGCACAAATCTTGAGAGCTGTAAGCGGATACGTCTCGGGATGACGAGAGATGAGGTGCTCAAAATTATGCCAGAACCTCTGGGCATCGTCTCGTATACGAGGAACGGAAGAGGAAAGGAAAAGCTGTTAGTTCCATCTCCAGCCGCTGCATCAACACTGCCTCAATTCATCATCTCATCATCGACGGACGCATAGACCAAATAGAAGAAGCCGTCTGCGATGAAAACTACCCCCTCAGCCAACAACACTAGAGCAGACGTGACTTCGCGGCGAGACTCGACCATCATTCGAACGGACAAGTCAGCGTATCTGCCCTCTTCCTTTCAAACCCCTCCGCGGATTGCTGCCTTTGGGCCTTATTATGTTTGCCGTATTGTCTCTCCCCCTCATGATCCCAGCTGCCATTGGGGCACGTCTGGGGCGCAAGCGGACTACGATCTGAGATTTGTCCTAGCCAGCCAGAAAAGCCCCTTGACCCGGGTGGCCCGCGAGGCGAAAATAGCACAGGCCTCCGAGGAACCAGGCGGTCCGCAGTTCTCCCGACCGGCTCCTGACCCCTCGGCCTCCCGCCGGAAATCGACTGCGATACAATCAACATGCAATATGGTGCGGTCCGAATCGCCATCCAACACCAAGGTAATAGGCTGTAAAAGCCCGCAGTGTTCCATAAGTAGCATTGAGCGTCAGGCTTGAATAGGTGAATTCGAGGGAGGAACAAGCAGATGCACTCTCACACGAAAGCGCAAAATCGATGGTCCGTGAATTGCAAAACTTGGGCCCGAATGTCGCCTAAACCTCGGCTGAGGTGACGTACATGTGGATCATCCTTCTCGTTCTTGTCGGAGCGGCCGTCGCCGTCATCGCCATCTACAACAGCCTCGTCCGCCTGCGGGTCCAGTGCGACAACGCCTGGGCTGACATTGATGTCCAGCTCAAGCGGCGCTACGATCTGATTCCCAACGTGGTCGAGACGGTCAAGGGGTATGCCGCCCACGAACGCCAAACGTTCGACGACGTGGTCAACGCACGCAACCGGGCCATGTCCGCACAAGGCCCTGCCGCCAAGGGCCAGGCCGAAGGGATGCTCACGCAGGCGCTGAAGTCCGTCTTTGCCCTCGCAGAAGCCTATCCTCAACTCCGCGCGGTGGAGAGTTTCACCCAGCTCCAGGCGACCCTCAATCAGATCGAAGAGGCCGTTCAGAACGCACGCCGGTACTACAATGCCGTCGTCCGCGACCTGAATACGCGCATCGTCCAGTTCCCCTCGAACCTCATTGCTGGCTGGTTCGCCTTTCACCCCCGCGAGTTTTTTGAACTCACGGCCGCGGCCGAGCGCGAAGCCCCACGGGTGAGCTTCGGAGGCGACAACCGGTAGCCATGCGGCGCGCACTCATCCTTTTTCTCCCTCTCGTGTTGCTTGCAGTGGCGTGGCCCCCTGCCATCGCCGCCCGATCCCTAGTGATCGAGCGCTTGGATGCGGACATTCTCATCCACCAGAATGGCACCATCTATGTCACCGAAACCATCCGTCCGCGCTTCTCAGGGGCCTGGAACGGCATCTACCGCG
>CAZLDS010000037.1:0-28164 GCA_964558395.1 uncultured bacterium
CGGCCGGAATGTGATCCGGCTCCGGGAAAGTAAACTTCCCGCTCTCCGCCGCACCATCGGCGTGATCTTCCAGGATTTCAAACTCCTGATGGATCGGACCGTGTATGATAATCTCCATCTGGTCACCCGCGTGCTAGGCATCCCCGATAGCATCAGCCGACGCAAGATCGGCCGCCTCTTGAAAGACGTCGGCCTGATCCAGAAGGCCGATCACACCCCTTACAAGCTCTCGGGGGGGGAACAGCAGCGGGTCGCGATTGCCAGGGCCCTGATGAGTGACCCCGTGATCCTGTTGGCGGATGAGCCCACCGGGAACCTCGATCCCGAGCTGTCTCTCGACGTCATGCGCCTCCTCACCGAGGTAAACATCCGAGGGACCACCGTGGTCGTCGCGACCCACAACCCGAGGCTAGTGTACGAGATGAACCATCGCACCCTCATCCTGAAGCAAGGCCGGCTGGTGGAGGAGATCGCGTAATCTCGTTCTAACTATTTGCGCCACCCCGGAGAAACTGATGAACGACACGTCTGGACTGTTGAGCCAACCTGACAAGAGGATATACACGGACAGCACGGAAGACCTTCGGGAGTAATCCATGTTTTGGGAGCGGCTCCGGCACCTGCTCAGCGAGACCGTGCTCAATTTCCGGCGAGGAGGCTGGGGCGTGGTGACCTCCGTCGGGGCCATCACCATTGCCTTCCTGATCACCGGAATCTTCCTGCTGCTCACCCTCAATTTACGCGCGGTGGTGGACCGGTGGGGAGAGGACTTCCAGGTCGTTGTCTTTCTCCGCGACGACATCACCAAGGAGCAGCAGTCCCTGATCCGGAAACGGCTGGACGGGGAGATGGCGATCCGCGACGTGACCTACGTCTCGAAGAAGGAGGCTCTGGATAAATTTCGGCGAAAGGCCGGGGGCCAGGAGAGCCTCTTGGAAGGGATGAAGACCAACCCGCTCCCCGCCTCGTTTGAGCTCCGGATTCGCGAGACATACCAGACCGCCGGTGCCTTAGGACAACTCGCCGCCTCCCTGACGCGGATGGAAGGCGTCGAAGATGTCCTGTACGGTCAGGAGTGGGTGGAGCGGCTGACGAGTGTGATCGAAGTGATGAAGATCCTGGGGATCGTATTCGGGGGGGTGCTGGGGCTCGCGTCGCTCTTTATCATCGCCAACACCATCCGCATGGCGGTGTATGCCCGGGCCCAGGAAATTGAGATCATGCGCCTCGTGGGGGCCACCCGCACCTACATCCAGATCCCACTCATCCTCGAAGGCACCGCGCAAGGCGGCCTCGGAGCCGCGTTGGCCCTAGCGCTGCTGTACCTCTTGTTCCGGGCGACCCTGTGGCAATTGGGAACGTCCGCCGCCATCCTCTTCTCCGGGCCCGCACCGGCCCAGTTCCTTGGAACCCAGTACCGGATGGCCATGATCGGTGTTGGTGTCCTCGTGGGGGGCGTGGGCAGCCTCGTGGCGGTCCGACGATTTCTCAAGGTCTAAGGGGATGATATGAGACGCGTCTCTGCGCTCGTGGCCATCGCTGCTCCAAGCATGCTGCTGCTCTGCGGAGGCGTGGAAGCGCGTGAGAGTGGGTCCGTGCGCGAGAAGAAACACACGCTCGAAAAGCTGCAGAAGGAAATCGCGACGGAACGAAGGAAGGCCCAAGAGACCGCAGCCAAAGAGGCAACAGTCCAGGCCACCTTGAAGAAGATCAAGCAACAGCTTCGGCAGAAGACGCAGGAGCTCAAGACGCTGGAGGCGAGACTCAAGGCCGACGAGCGGGCGATCCGGACGAAGGAGCAAGAGATCAAACGCACGGACCGTCAGACGCAAGCAATCACCGAGCGTTGGGCCAGCCGCCTCCGGGCCTTGTATAAGCAGGGGCAGTTTGGTATCTACCGCCTGCTCTTCTCGGCCGACAGCCTCACGGACATGGCGCTCCGGATGAAATATCTCCGGACCATTGCGGCCCACGATCGGGCCTTGAGCGAACACTATACGACGAGCCTGGCCACGTTGAAAGAAAAGCAGGCATCGCTCAAGGCGCGCCACGCCACCCAAGCCAAGAACCGGAAGCGTCTCCAGTCGACCCAGGCGGCGATCGCTGATGAGAAGTGGCGGCAGCGAATCCTCCTGGCCCGTCTCCGGGAGGAGAAAGAGGGGTACCTCACGGCGATTCGAGAAATGGAGGAGGTGTCCGCACGGCTCCAGACGCTCATTACAAAGCTGACCGAGGAAGCGAAAACCCGTGCGAAACCTTCCCTTGCCCTTCCCCAGGGCCCATTTACGGCTCGCAAGGGCAAGCTGCCATGGCCTACCAAGGGAAAGGTGGCCTCCCCCTTTGGTCGGCAAAAGGACCCCAAGTTCAAAGTGGTGACTTTCAACAAGGGCATCGGCATTCGCGCCCCGCTGGGCCAGAAGATCCAGGTCGTCTACGACGGCACCATCCTCTATGCTGGCTGGTTCCGGGGCTACGGCAAGCTGGTCATTGTGGATCACGGCCAAGGTTTTTACTCGCTCTACGCCCACGCCTCGGATCTCCTGGTCCACGTGGGGGATGTGGTCCGGGCTGAGCAAGCCATTGGCCGTGTTGGAGAAACCGGATCGCTCGAAGGTCCCCAGCTCTATTTTGAGCTCCGCTACCGCGGAGAGCCGCAGGACCCCCTCGCCTGGCTTGCCAAAGGACCTTCGTAAAAGTTTCCCCTGACTTTCTGCGCTGTGGTATACTTCTTGTATACTTCATAGCAATCCATGGAGACGGAGCGTCCCGGGAACAGGAGGATTCCACAATGATCTTCAAGAAGCACACGGACTGGATCCGAGTTATGTTGGTCATCGCCCTTTTGACCGTAGTGATCGTCACCAGCGGTGTCCATCAACGTGTCGTAGCCACCGAGGAGACCTACGACACGCTCAAGGTTTTTTCTGAGGTTCTCACGCTGGTGCGAAATAATTACGTCGACACTAGCGAGTCCAAGGAGTTGATCTACGGGGCGATTCGCGGGATGCTCGCCACCTTAGACCCGCACAGCTCCTTTATGCCGCCCGACGTCTACAAGGAGATGCAAATCGAAACCCATGGCAGCTTCGGCGGATTGGGGATCGAGATCACGGTGCGAGATCGGCAACTCACGGTCGTCGCCCCCATCGACGGGACCCCGGCGGACCGCGCCAAACTCGAGGCGGGGGATCGCATCGTGCGGATCAATGGTGAGGAGACCAAGGACATGACGCTCATGGAGGCTGTCCGGAAGCTCCGGGGCCCCAAGGGGTCCGAGGTGACGATCACGATCTTCCGAGAGGGGCAGGAGCCCTTTGACGTGTCCATCACCCGCGACATCATCGAAGTGCACAGCGTGCGGGCGTCAGATCTCGGGGACGGGATCGGCTATATTCGGGTAAACTCGTTCCAAGAACGGACCCGGGGAGATCTAGAGGACGCCCTCGCCACGCTTCGGAAAAACGGAATGCGCGGCCTCGTCCTCGACCTGCGAAACAACCCGGGAGGGCTGCTCAGTCAAGCGGTCCAGGTAGCGGATCTTTTCCTCCACAAGGGCCAGCTCATCGTCTATACCGAGGGTCGCGCGAAGAATCAGAATCTGCGCTTTGTGGACGAACAGGAGAATCCCGAGGACTTTCCCATGGTGGTCGTCGTAAATCGAGGTTCGGCGAGCGCCTCCGAGATTGTCGCGGGAGCGCTGCAAGACCACCAGCGAGCCGTGTTAGTGGGCACCACGACCTTTGGCAAGGGGACGGTTCAGACGGTCATCCCGCTGAACGATGGCTCCGGCCTCAGGCTCACGACGGCCAGATACTTTACCCCCAAGCGGCGCGCCATCGACGGCGTCGGGATGACGCCGGACATCGTCGTAGAGCCACCCAAGCCGACGACCACGTCCAAACCCAAACCTCCAAGCGCGATCGACCGGCGCTCGCAGACCATCGGCGAGCAGGAAGGGGATACATCCCGGCCCCTCGGTCGACTTGCCCCCGATCCTACGAAGGACCCGCAACTAGGGCGGGCCGTGGAGGTCCTCAAGGCGATCCTGATCTTCGGACGGCCTCCCAAAGCTGTGGCCTCAGGCTAACCGGACCGGTGCCTGGTGATCAGTGACTGGTGACCAGTATCTATCCGGCAGGGGGGATTTCCGTCACCACTAACCACTGACACCAGCCACTACGCAGAGCTAAGAGAATGGCTGACCTCATTTTGGGCATCGAGACGTCATGCGATGAGACTGCTGCTGCGGTGCTGGAAGGGCGGGAAAAGATCCGGTCCAACATTGTGGCATCACAGGCGGCCGTGCACGCCCCCTACGGCGGGATCGTACCAGAGCTGGCCTCCCGCCACCACCTGGAGCTGATTGGGCCGGTCAGCCGACTGGCCATTCGCGAAGCCGGAATTGACTTTGGTGATCTAGCCGGCCTCGCCGTCACGGTGGGTCCAGGCCTCGTGGGCTCCCTCCTCGTAGGGGTATCCGCTGCCAAGGCCTTAGCGTACACCCTCGGGAAACCTCTCGTCGGCGTCAACCACATCGAGGGACATCTCTACGCGGGGTTGCTCGACCATCCGCACCTCGCATGTCCCTATGTGGCGTTAGTTGTCTCGGGGGGACACACGCACCTTTACCACGCGGAGGCCCCGGGAACGTATCGCCTGCTGGGCTGTACCCGAGATGATGCGGCTGGGGAGGCCTTTGACAAGGTCGCCAAGGTTCTCGGTCTTTCCTACCCGGGCGGCCCCCACATCGAGCAGGCAGCGAAAGCGGGGGACCCCCGAGCCGTCCCGCTCCCGCGACCGATCCTCGGTCATGGATCATTAGACTTCAGCTTTAGCGGGCTCAAGACCGCGGTGATTTATTATCTCGAGGAAAAGGGGTACCGGGAACCCCGGAGACGGGGGCGCCCCAGGGCAGCGACCCGTGACGCGGAATCTTTCCCTCTTGATCCCTTACTCGTGGCGGATATCGCTGCGAGCTTCCAGCAGGCGGTTGTGGATGTCCTCACGCGCAACGCCATCAAGGCTGCCAAGCGCGTCCGTGCTTCTCGTATTCTCCTCACGGGGGGCGTCGCCTGCAATCAATCTCTTCGGCACCACCTGGCGAAGCGGGCAATCCATGAGGGGATAGAAGTGTACTGGCCCCGGCCGGAGCTCTGCACCGATAATGCTGCCATGATCGCCGCGGCCGGATTCGCCCTTCTCAGCCGAGGGAACATAGCGCCCCTCGACCTCAACGCCGCCGCCGATCTTCCGCTCTGCTAGCGCATAGTTGAGAGTCAAGAGCTCAGGATGGAGAGATTTCAGTCAACCAGACTCGGATTCTTCCCCGCCCCTCTCAACTCTGGACCCTCGACTCTCAACTACACTTATTGGTCGAGGCGGACGTCGATGTACGCCTTCTTGGTCAACTCCGTGAAATATGCCTCCATACGTTTTTGCATCTTCTCTTGGAACAATCGTTGCCGCACTCGAGCCCTGATGGCATCAATCGGGACATCGCCGGTTGTCCGCTCCTCCACCCTGATGATATTGAGTCCCGCCGCAGTCTGGATGACGTCGCTGACCATCCCTGGTTCCAGCGCAAACGCCGCCCGCTCCAGGGCTGGGTCCAGTTCCCCCTTCCGAATCACACCCAGATCGCCTCCCGCCTGAGCTGTCGGCCCGTCAGAATACTGTGCAGCGACCTCTTCAAATTTTGCCCCGTTCCTGAGCTTCGCGAGCGCCTCCCAGGACCGCGTCCGGGCTTGCGTGACCTCCTCGGGGGAGGGCTCATCGGGGAGACGGATCAAGACATGCCGCAGTCGGACGGAGGGGTCCTGGTCAAATTGGTCCATATGGGCCTGATAGTACTTGGTAATCTCCTCTTCGGACACGACGATCCTGGTCCGCACATGCCGGGCCAGCAGTCGATCCACTACCATCTGCTCCTGGATCTTGCTCTTGAACTCATCCAGGGTGAGATCATCCTTCGCAAGGGCCCCGACCAACTCCTCCTCGCTGGCGAATCCGTTTCGTTCCTTGATCATCTCGACCGTCGTGTCTATCTCGGTTTTGTCCACGACGATCCCTTCTTTCTCCGCCTCCTGGAGTTGTAACCGACGCAGGATCAGGGCCCGGAGAACCTGTCGCTGGGTGATTTGCATTTGACTCGCCTGCGCCTCCCCTTCCAGCTCTTCGCGGATCCGCCGAACGAGTGGCTTCTCTTCCTTCTGGAGCTCACTGAGAGTAATAACCTCGTCGTTCACCACGGCAACCACCTTATCAAGAAGAACACCCTGCCCGGCCGCCGCGACCCGTGCCCACACGAGAAGAGAGAAGAACAGGTACCTTCGGTATCGCCGCATCACGATCCCCCAGACATCCTGACCGATGCTTCGGATGGGTCTCGCATGTGATTCAGCAGGGATTCAAGCCTCGCAATCCGCTGGAGAGGTGGGGCACCATCAGATTTGAGTTCCAAGATATCCCCCGGCACGTACCGAAGTTCTCCTCCCATTGCCTGGAGCAGTGCAATAACTCGCTCGGGCGGGACGGGCGGTGCTGGCCCGAAGGCAATCTGTATGATGTCGCCACGGGCGTCGATCTCCCTGATCCGGAGGGCCCGGGCCGCCGCCTTGAGGGCGAGTACTTGCATCAAGTGCTTTACGGGTGGCGGTAATGGACCAAACCGGTCGCGGAGCTCCCGCGCGAGGTCTTCGCGCTCGGCCGACGTGGCGGCGGCCGAGAGCCGTCGATAGAGGATGAGACGAACGACCGCATCCGGGACATAGGCCTCCGGAATGTATGCCTCGATCGGGAGACGGAGCACCGGATCTACCACTTCTTCGCGGTCTGCGCCTTTCAGTTCCCCAACCGTCTCCCGGATCAGTTGACAGTAGAGATCAAACCCCACTGCATTAATATGTCCGTGCTGCTCGACGCCCAGAAGATTTCCCGCCCCCCGAATTTCCAGATCTCGGGCGGCAATCTTGAAGCCTGAGCCCAGTTCGGTGAGCTCGGCAATGACCTGCAGGCGCTTCCGGGCACTGTCATTCAGGATCTCCTCCTGCGGGACAAGGAGGTACGCATGCGCCCGGAACCGGTCGCGCCCCACCCGGCCCCGCAGCTGATAGAGTTGCGCCAGCCCGAACCGATCCGCGCGATTGATGATGATGGTGTTGACCGTCGGGATATCCAGGCCCGACTCAATGATCGCCGTACAGCAGAGGAGTTGATATCGCCGGGCATAAAAATCACACATCACGCGTTCCAACGCCTCCTCCGCCATCTGCCCATGGGCCACCGCAATGCTCACGTGGGGGAGGAGGCGCTTCAGAAACCGCGCCACCGTATGGATATCCTCGATCTGGTTATGAACGAAGAAGACCTGGCCCCCTCGACCGATTTCCTCCTCCACCGCCTGCTGGATCACCTCGGGATCGAAGCGCGTGACATAGGTGCGGATACTCAGCCGATCCTCGGGAGGCGTCTCGATCGTGGAAATATCCCGGACCCCCAACATCGCCATATGCAGGGTCCGCGGGATGGGGGTGGCCGTGAGCGTCAAGACATCGACCTCGGTGCGAAATCGCTTGAGCCGCTCTTTCGCCGCCACGCCAAACCGTTGTTCCTCATCGACTGCCAGGAGTCCCAAGTCCCGAAAGCGGACGTCCTTTTGCAACAGCCGATGGGTCCCGATGACGATATCGACGGTCCCGTCTCGAAGCCCTCGGAGGACCTTGTGCTGCTCGCCACGGGTGCGAAACCGCGAGAGCATCTCGACCACGATCGGAAAAGGACCAAAGCGGTCCGCAAAGGATTGGAAATGTTGGAGGGCCAACACTGTCGTGGGGACGAGCACCGCCACCTGCTTGCCGTCCATCACTGCCTTGAATGCGGCCCGCATGGCCACCTCGGTCTTGCCGTATCCGACGTCGCCACAGATGAGGCGGTCCATGGGCTGCGGCCGCTCCATATCCGCTTTGACCTGCCGGATCGCCGCGGTTTGGTCCGCCGTCTCATCGAAGGGAAAGGCGGCCTCGAATTCACGTTGCCAGGGGGTGTCCCCAGCGAAAGCATGACCTTCGCCGACCTGTCGGGCGGCATAGAGTTTCAGGAGTTCCCCGGCCATCTGTCGCACCGAGGCCCGTACCCGCTCCTTTGCCCTCGCCCACGAGCTCGATCCCAAACGATCGAGGGGGGGTTTGCCAGGGCCAGCGTCGGCCCCGACATAGCGCTGCACAAAGTGGAGCTTGTCTACCGGGACGTAGAGTTTATCCCCCCCCGCATACTCCAAGTGAAGGTAATCGCACTCCACATCGCCGACTGCGAGCTTCCCCAAGCCGAGAAACCGGCCAATCCCATGGTCCACGTGCACGACCACGTCGCCTGGCTTGAGATCCTCGAATGCCGCGAAAGCCCGTGCCTCCCGGATCTTTGGCCGGCGAAGCGAGACCGCCCGGCGCGGTCCGAAAATCTCGGCTTCGGTGAGATAGGTCTGTGTGAGGGAGGCAAAGTGAAAGCCCGCGCTGAGTCCGCCCTCCGCAATATGGATCCCTCCCGGAAGGGGAGGCCCCTCGGTGACAGCTGCCCCCAGGTCGTGCTCGCGCAGGACCTCCCACAGGCGTTGTGCCTGGGCCGCTCCCCTCGCCACGAGGGTGATCGCGCGCCCCTCGTGACGCCAAACCCCGAGATCGCGCACCAAGGCGTTGAGGCGTCCACGGTAAGAGGGGATCTGCTTCGTCTCAAAAACGAAAGGCGGACTCTCTCGTCGCAGGCCCGGTGCAAACGGAACGAGGTCGATTCGGGGATGCGCGGCAAGCGTCCGGTGAATGTCCTTCCATGTGACATGTGTGGCGGCGATCGGAGGAAGCCCCTCTTTGTGATGTCGCCCATACTCTTCCGTGACGAGGCGTCCAAAGGCCTCCGCCCTCGCCGTCACCTGGTCCGGGTCATCCCAGACGAAAATCGTCCCCGGGCTAACATACTCCCAGAGGGGGATCGTTCGGGGATAAAAGTGGGGGAGATATCGCTCGAGCCCCGGCCCGGGTCTGCCCCCCTCGACGGCCTCGCGCAAGACCGAAGGGCCCTGCTCCGTCACGCGTTGGTGAGCCAACGCTCGCGCCTCCGGGCTCAGGAGAATCTCTGAGAGGGGAAGGAGAGTCACCCGGTCCGCACAGACCGGGCTGGAAAGCGAGCGTTGCGTGTCGACGTCAAAGGCCCGGATCGATTCGATCTCATCTCCGAAGAACTCGATGCGCACGGGTCGCCGAAGATGTGGCAGGCCAATATCTAGGATTCCCCCCCGGCGGCTGTACTCTCCCGCTTGCTCTACTTGGGGGACCGACCGGTAACCCCCGATCTCGAGCAGCTCCACTACCTGTTCGGGGGGGATGATCCGATGCGGATACAGGTGCGCGGTGGCGGCATCCAGCACATCTGGAGGCAGGAGCCGACGAAAGAAGGCGTGGACAGGCACGACGAGTGCTTTGATTTCCTCATCGCGGAGCTCACGCAGACGCTGGACCCGCTCCGCCCGAAGTTCGAGTGGCGGCGACACCGGCTGAAACGGGGGAACCTCAGGCTCCGGAAAGAGGTGTACCCGGTCTCGGTGGAGGAAGAATCGAAGATCCGCTGTGAGCTCCTCTGCCTCCTTCAGGCTCGCGGTCACCACCACCAGCGGTCGCCTGAGTGCCCGCGCGACTTCCGCCAAGACTAGTGCGCGCGTCCCCCCCCAGAGGCCGTAGAGGCGCAGCGGATCGCCTGCGGTGAGATCCGGCAGCCCCTCCTGAAGGCCGAGGGGACGAAGATCGGCAAATCGCCCCACGATCATCCCTTCCCTTCCCGGATGCGGCGGAGGAGCTCGCTACTGGAAGCCCCCTCCACATACGGCACGGTATGGACCTTTCCACCCCGGCTCTCAACAATCTCACGTCCGATCACTTGGTCCGCCGGCCAATCCCCCCCCTTCACGAGCACGTCCGGCTCAAGCGCCCGGATCACCCGTTCGGGGTCGAGTTCCTCAAAGATGAGCACATAGTCCACCGTCGCAAGCGCGGCCAGGAGCTCGGCCCGTTCCTCGTGTGACATCACGGGTCGGTCAGGTCCCTTCAGGGTTCGGACCGAGCTATCACTGTTGAGGGCGACGATCAGCACATCCCCCAAGCTTTTGGCCTGATCCAGGTACCGAACGTGACCGCGATGGAGCAGATCAAAACATCCATTGGTGAAGACCACCCGTTTTCCCTGTCGCTCGAGGTCGTGCCGAATGGCCACGAGTTGTTCCAGCGTCTTGAGCTTGCGCGTAACACCCGCCGACATTCTCGTCTTCCTCCTCGCTCAGTGCTGGGGGCCCGCCGGAGAGACGCCCCGCACACTGAGGTGTTTTACAATGTCCCACGACATCGTCGACCTCGCAACATCGTAGTGGTAGACACAGAAAGGCGGGGTGCGGGGCAGTGTGCAATGGGCTCAAGGCCCGATCGCCGTCACAGAGGACGGGAAGGCGAAGATCATAGCCGGCCGCGCCGGACTCGTCTCAGCTCGGTGAGCATATCCAGGGCCCACCGATAGATATCGTGATCCCGAATCTGCTCTTGGAGCCACCGGCAGCGTCTCGCCCGCTCGTCCTGGGACATCTCGAGTCCCCGGCGGATCGCCTCGGAAGAACCCTCGATATCGTATGGATTAATCTGCAACGCCTCGACGAGCTCCCGAGCCGCGCCAGTAAACTGGCTTAGGACAAGAACGCCCGGATCCTCCTTTTGCTGCGCGGTGATAAACTCCTTGGCGACCAAATTCATCCCGTCGTGCAGCGCCGTGACGAGGCACACATCGGCCATCGCTAAATACGCCAGGACCCGTGGATAGCTAACTTGTTGATCCAGAAGGACGACCGGTTGCCAGCTCTCGGTCCCATACTTCCAGTTGACTTCTTCTACCAATTGGGCGATTTCCGACCGCAGATGCTTGTAGGCCGGGATGGGAATCCGGCTGGGGGCGCCGATTCCCAGGTAGACGAACCGTCCGAGATATCGCGGGTAGCGGTCGAGGAACCGATCGATCGCCTGCAAGCGTTCCACGATGCCCTTCGTGTAGTCGACTCGGTCCACGCCAATCGCCAAAAACTCCGGCCGCCCCCCGAGGAGTCGCTCGATTCGCCGGGTCTCTTCCTTGACCTCGGTGGATTGGAGATCCTCGACGATCCGATGATAGTCGATACTGATGGGGAAGGGCCTGACCAGCGTCGTGTGGCCGCGATACTGGACGGCCGACTGCTCGCCGATGATCTTGGCCTCCAGTTCGTTGGCCACGGTCGCGAGGAAATTATCGCAATGGTAGCGAATGTGAAACCCGAGCAGATCACTCCCCAGCAGTCCCTCCAAGATCTCTCGTCGCCAGGGGCAGATCCGAAAAATCTCAGGGTTCGGCCACGGGATGTGCCAGAAGTGGGCCACGCTCATTTCGGGACGAGCCGCCTTCAGAATCTGCGGGCAGAGGGCCAGATGGTAATCTTGTGTCCAGACGAGCGCCCGCCCGGGTCCGGCCTCCTGCAGGGCCGCATCCGCGAAGACCCGGTTGACTGCCTGATAATGTTGCCAGTCGGCGGCCCGGAAGATCGGTCGAACAAACGTGGCGTGACAGAGGGGCCAGAACACCTCATTGGAGAATCCGTAGTAATACCCTTCCTCCTGTTCCTTGCTGAGCCAGACCCGCCGCAGCGTGTACTGGGGATCCTCCGGTGGAACGCGCACGCGCCCCTCCTCATCGAGCGCATTCCGGTCCGCTTCGGTCTGGCCCGCGGCCACCCAGCTCCCCTTGGCCACGCGGAGCACCGGGTCGAGCGCCACGACCACGCCGCCCGCGGGCCGCCGCCAGACCACACGGTCCCCCTCGTAGGTGTGCACGTACGGCTGGCGATTGGAGACGACCACCACCCGGGTGGCCTTCACCTTTGTTTTGACAAACTCCTGTAAGGCCGTGCGGGGATTCGTTTGCATCCCTCACCCTTTCGCATGATGTTACCCCTCAGCAACCTCCGCGAACACCCGAAATCCCGGCTTTCGACACAACGCCGAGGAGCGTGCACGTCACCTACGGCTACCAGAAAGCTGGGGGGCACGAAGGCAGGAACCCTGCGGGTCGTCAAATACTTATAATTCTCTTCTATCAAAAAATCCGCAGCGGGTCAACCTGTGGGGCAGATTATGGGAGAGGGCCGGACTTTTCGGCGGAAGCGCCGGGGAGGTTACTGCTGTCCTTTTTGGACGGAATCCTGACCCTCACTTACGCTCGATCGAATGAGGCCCCGCAGGATCCAGCTCCGCTCCGCTCCGCGGAGGAGGCTCGATAGGTCTTCATACACGGTCGGATCCTGAATCAGAGCCCCCAAAGTCCCCTTGCCTTCTGCCAGGGCGTCGCTGATTTCCTTGAGATTGGCCGCCACACGCCGAAGGTCCTGCACGGTTTCCGCACCGGTGGGATCCGTCAGCATGGCTCCCAAGGTCCCCTTGCCTTCTGCCAGGGCGTCGCTGATTTCCTTGAGATTGGCCGCCACACGCCGAAGGTCCTGCACGGTTTCCGCACCGGTGGGATCCGTCAGCATGGCTCCCAAGAGTCCTTCTCCTTTCTCTGCCTGCTCAGTGATTGTCCGGAGGTTTTTTGCCGTCCTGCCCAGATCACGGACGAGCTCTCCTCCTGCCTCGTCCGTGATCAGGGCGGGGAGAAGTCCGCGACCTTCTTCGATCTTGTGAAGGACGGTATCCAGGGTCCGGCTAGCACTTGCCAGCCCCTCGAGCATGTCGCCCCCCTGGGCGAGGAGGCGGGCAAAATCGATCGGTTCTTGAGTCTCCAGGAATTCTCCAGGCTGCAAGACCTTTGCCGCGTCACTTCCCACCGTGATGTCGAACACTTTGTCGCCGACGAGGCCGACGGTCCCAATCGTCGCTTGCGAGTCCTTCCGGATCCGGGACTGAAACCGCCGGTCGATGGTCACGTCGACGTGAACGCGGGGGTCGGTGGGATCGGAGCTAAAGACGACGCGTTGCACGGCACCGACGTTTAGCCCGGCGAGTCGCACCGGAGCTCCGACGGTCAGTCCCTGGACATCATCGAAGGCGGCGCGCAGGACATATTGTTCCTCGAAAATGCGCGTTTGGCTCCCAATCGTCAGCACGAAAGCAATAAAGAGGAGAAGCAGGAGGAGGACGAAGATGCCCACTCGCAGCTTGATCAGTAACTCGCGGTCACGCATTCGGTTCTCCGTTCACGGTTCACAGTCTAGGGCTTAGAGTTGTGGGTTGAGAACTTAAACCTTTCTCTCTCGTCACTCGTCTTTCAACTCTACACTCCACTCTCGACTCTTCTGTCTCCCGTCTCCTGTGTCTCTGTGCCGGGGCTCTCGACATTCCGCTCTCTGAACTGTCAACCCTGAACTCTGTACCCTCAATCCTCAACTCTGGATTCTCGACTCTTCCTCCTCTACACCTCTCCGATGTGGCCGGCCAGAAACTCCTGCACCACTCGGTCCTCCGACTTCCCGATCTCCATCGGGGACCCGGTGGCAGCGACCCGCCCCTCCGAGAGGAGTGCTACGCGGTCCGAGATCCGAAAAGCGCTGTGCAGATCGTGGGTCACCACCACGGACGCCACGCGGAGTTTTGCCTGGAGCTCGCTGATCAGGTCATTAATCTTGTCCACATTACGCGGATCGAGCCCCGTCGTGGGCTCATCGTAAAGCACAATCCGCGGGGTCAAGGAAATGGCCCGGGCCAACCCCACGCGCTTCCGCATCCCTCCCGAGAGTTCCGCCGGATACTTTTCCTCCGTCCCGGCCATCCCCACAAGAACCAAGACCTCCGCGACCCGGTCCCGAATTGCGGCCTCTGTCATTGCGGTGTGCTCCCGCAGCGGGAAGGCGACATTCTCCTTTACGGTCAACGAGTCAAAGAGGGCCGCACCTTGAAATACCATGCCGATCTTCTGCCGCACCTTCAGGAGCTCATCCTCCGAGAGAGGAACGATATCTTCGCCGTCGATCAGGATCTGGCCTGCATCCGGTTTGAGCAGGCCGACAATCAGCTTGAGCAGGACGCTTTTGCCAGTCCCGCTTCCTCCCAAGATCGTCAGGAGCTCGCCTTCTTCGATTTCTAGATCCACCCCGTTCAGGACCTGGTTGCCGTTGAAGGCCTTGTAGAGCCCCACGAGCTGAACTGCACCGCCCATTAGACCAGCAGCTCCAGCCACCAAAAGAATTTGGTGAGAAAGAAGTCCGAGATGAGGATCAGAATCGCCGAGGTCACGACCGTGGCGGTCGTCGCACGTCCGAGCCCCTCGGTCCCGCCCGTGGCCTCCAGGCCATTGTAGCAACCCACAATCCCAATAATGAAGCCGAAGAAAACGGTCTTGCCCAAACCGGTCAAAAGATCCGACAGCTGGAGATTTCGCCAGATCGTGCTCATGTACAGGTGGTGGGCTACATGAAATTCGTACTGAGAGATCACCATACCCCCAAAGATCCCCAATGCATCGGCCAGAACCGTGAGCAGGGGGAGGACGAGCATGGCGCTCAAGACGCGGGGGACGACCAGCTTCTTGATGTGATTGGCCCCGAGGGCCCGCATGGCGTCAATTTGTTCCGTCACCTTCATGGCCCCGAGCTCGGCAGTCATCCCAGACCCCACGCGCCCCCCCACCAACAGGGCTGTCAACACGGGCCCGAGCTCCCGGACCATCGACATGGCAACCACAATCCCCACATAGGCCTTGGCCCCAAAGCGGCCCAACCCGTATGCGGTCTGCAGCGCGAGCACGAGCCCAGTGAATAGCGCCGCGATACCACAGATCGCGATCGACTTGACCCCGATGTGGTCCATCTGCTGCACCAGCGTGCGCAGCTCGTAGGGGGGTTTGAGGGCGTAGTAAAAGGTCCGTCCGGTCAGCAGGGCCACATCGCCGAGGTGCACGAGCCGCTCGGTGGCTCTGCCGCCCAGCATCACGAAGAACGCCCGCGTAAAGGTCGCACCCTTCATGGCGTTTCCGACAGAAACTCCCAACTCTTCAAGAACGCGTCGAAGTCCGCGCGCTGGGCCCCGAATGCTTCCGGGGGGGCGATGAAAAGGAGATCATAGAGACAGCCCTCACGGCGGATCACCACACTCCAGACCTGTACGCGTTCTCCCTCCCACGTTCCAACAACCTCCGTGTCGAGCCCCACCACGCCGCCAATGAGGATGGGCTCTTGCCGCACCCGCTTCACGTCCCGGAGTCCGAATAAGAGATGACGGGCGAGGGCGGGCAGGGGACCGGTTTCCCGGGCCGGACAACTGGCCGAAACCGCCATGCGAGCTTGCGATCCGGCGTCGCGGAGGGTCAGGTCCGCCCCGGAAGATTCGACGACGTGCCATCCGTCTCGAGGAAGCTCCACCCGAAAGCCTTTGCCCTTGTCGACGTAGACACCATCCACGGTCCGCCCGGTTGCGCAGCAGGTCAGAAAGACGCACACACCCACCGTCCCGGTGAAAGCAGCACGCACCCCGGGTCGCGACGCGATCATGCAGAAATCTCAATAGAGTCCGTCAAGGCGTCAATCACGGGGCCCCTATTCCTCCTCGTGGAACGCCTCCCATCCCTCTCCACTCCCAAGCTGCTTGTTGAGACGGTCGAGCCTTTTCTCGCTCTCCCTGAGCCGGCGCTTCGCCTTGAGGGTCTGGGGCAGGCTCACCAGGGCGGCCAACAGGGCCCCCATTCCTGCGGACATGAGGATCACGATCACGACCGAGGTCTGAAACGTCCATACCAGGAAACGGATGGTAACTTGGTCAGCATTCTGCAGGGCAAAGATCGCGACGAGCGTGGTTAAGAGGAGGGCGAATAGCAGGTACAGTTGTGTCATGGAAACGGCTCCCCCCGTCCCAGGTCACTTGATACAAGGGGCGAAAAGCGGCGTTATGCTATCGGAAAAGGGGGAGGGCGTCAAGGCAGCCACAGGCGACGGCGGGTGAAGCGCACACGTGAAAACTCGTCAGGAGGTGCGCAACTTGGGGTCGAGCACATCGCGCAGGGAGTCACCGAAGAGATTAAAGCCAAAGACGGCGGCACTAATGGCGAGCCCGGGGAAGATGCCCATCCACGGCGCCCGTTCCGCAAACTCCACGGCCGCGCCTTTCAACATCAGTCCCCAGGCCGGCGTCGGCTCGGTCACCCCGAGGCCCAGGAAGCTCAGCGAGGCCTCGAGGAGGATCGCCTGGCCCAAGAAGGCGGTGAGCATGATCAGGTAGGGAGCGACGACGTTCGGCAACATGTGGCGAAAGATGATCCGCGCGTGACCGAAGCCCATGGCCCGCGCCGCGTCAACGTACGGGGTCTCGCGGATCGCGAGCGCGCTTGATCGGACAACCCGCGCAATCCGGGGGATAAAGGGAATGGTAATGGCCAGGATTAGGTTGATGATGCCGCCCCCCAGGACGGCCACGACCGCCAAGGCCAGCACGATGATCGGAAAGGACATCACGATATCGATCAGCCGCTGGACGATCAGATCAATCCTGCCGCCAAAATAGGCACTCGCGACCCCGATGATCGCCCCGATGGTTGCCCCGAGAAAAGACGCCCCTAACCCGATGAACAGCGCGGTCCGGGAGCCGTAAATTATGCGGCTCAGGATATCGCGTCCGAAGGTATCGGTGCCGAGCCAGTGCTGGAAACTCGGCGCTTGAAGCATCGCCGCATAATTGGTGGTCAAAGGATCGTAGGGGGCCAGCACGTCGGCAAATATGGCTGCGATCACCATGAGGATGATGACCAAGGCACCCGCGGTTCCGAGCGGCTTCTGGCGTACAAATCGGATGACCGCCACGAGCCATCTCGGCAGATCGGCGGGGCGCACCGCCACCCGTGAGATCGCGGTGTCGACCTGCGCAGGCCTCGCCCCCATATGAGTCTCCCCCTATTGATAGTGGATGCGTGGATCGAACCACGCGTACAGGAGATCGATAACGAAGTTCACAAAGATGAAGGTAAACCCGATCAAGACGACCAATGCTTGGGTCATCGTGAGGTCGCGCCGTGCCACAGACTCCACAAAGAGCATTCCAATCCCGTTGAGGTTGAAGACCTGTTCGGTGACCACGAGCCCGCCGACCAAAAACGCAAATTCCAGGCCGAGCACCGTGATGACCGGCAGCATGGCATTCTTCATGGCGTGCCGGATGATGACCGCGTTCTCCCACAGCCCCTTGGCCCGGGCCGTACGGATATAGTCTTCTCGCAGGACCTCGAGTGTGGACGAGCGGGTCATGCGCGTCGCCACGGCGGAATAGCGATAGCCGACCGCGACGGCGGGCCAGATCAGCTGCGAGAGATTCGCCCACGGGTCCACCCAGAACGGCGTGAAAAACATCGGCGGCAGCCATCGGAAATAGATCAGCAGGAACAGGATGATCAGAATCCCGAACCAGAAGGACGGCATCGCCAATCCGGCAATGCTAAAGACCCGAATGGCATAATCGACCCACGTATCCTGTTTCAGCGCCGCCAGGATTCCGAGGGGGATCGACAGGATCGTCGCACAAATCGTGGCCATGATCGCGACTTGCAGACTGAGCTGAAGCCGGAGTGCGATCTCCTGCGTGACCGGGTTATCCGTCCACATCGACTTCCCAAAGTCCAACCGGAGGATGCCCCACATCCACTCGGCAAACTGTTGGGTCATCGGTTTATCGAGTCCGAGGCGGGCCCGCTCCTTGGCCAAAACCTCCTGGGAGACTGCGGCCCCCTCGAGGGTGTATCGGAGCTCCACAACGTCTCCGGGGACGATCCGCATGAGGACGAAGACGAGGACCGCCACCCCCAAAAGGGTCGGGATCATCAACAGAAATCGCTTGATGATGTATCGCTGCATTGATCCTCAAAAAAAGGCGGTGGCCCGCCGTCTCGCTTCACACGGCGGGCCACCGGCAACCATGGTTCAACTCGCTCCATTCCCCTTGCGGGCGCTCCGGCTTACGCACCCAGCCAGACGTCCCGCAGATCCTGATTCAGGTAATGGCTGGGAAGCTGCTTCCACCCGTGCACCTTTGCCCAGTGGGGGTTGATCTTCTGCCACCACAGGGTGGGAAACGTGTACGCCTCGTTCAGGACGATCTCTTCAAATTCCCGCACCAGTTTTCGCCGGGCCGCCGGGTCCGAGGTCTTGCTCTGCTTCTCGTACAGCTCGTCCAGCTTCGGGTTTTCATAGTTGGCATAATTGATCGGGCTCTTGCTGCTCGAGACGTACTTGAAGAGCTGCAGGTCCGGCTCGTCCATGAAGTCGCAGGCCCAGTCCATGGTGGCTTGAAAGTTCCCCGCGCGGCGGTCCTTGGAAAACGCCGCGGTCTCCTGCACGACGTGGTTCGCGTTCACCCCGATCTGCCGCCACTGGTCGATGAGCCACACCCCGACGATCTCGTAGGGCGACTTCACATCGCGGTTCTTGAAGTTAAACCCGAATCCATTGGGGTAGCCCGCCTCTGTGAGCAACCGCTTCGCCTCTTTTCGCGACGCGGCTATATCCTTGCTAAAGCCGGGGAGCTTGACCAGTTCCTCTTCGGTCGCTGCGTAGGCATCGTAGCCGGGGCGCATGACCCCCCCGACCGATTTCACGATCGAGATCTGTGAGAGGTGATTCGACCCTCCCCAGCGGTCAACCGCCAGGGACAGCGCGCGGCGGACGCGCGGATCATCAAAGGGCTTTTGCTTGGTATTCAGCGCCACGGTCAGGACGCAGAGCCAGGGGCTTTCCTGGACTTTAATCTTGGGGCCCAGGGCGCGGACCAGATCGTCCCGCGCGGCCGGTGAGAACCCGCGGAACTCGATCAGGGCCCGTCCCCCCCGCACGGTCGCCACCCGGGCGGACGTATCCCGAATGAAGACGGCCCGAAAGCCATCCAGATAGGGCCGGTCCTTCATGAAGTAGTCCTCGTTCTTTTTGCCGACCCAGTGGGACCCCCGCACGTGCTCAACAAATTTGAAGGGGCCCGTTCCGTTGATATTTTTCTCGTACCAGTGCGGGTCCTTCGCCAGGATGTCCGCCTTGTAAATCGGATTCCAGGGGGAGGCCAGGTTGGCCAACAGCGAGGGTGCCGCCCACTTGAGGTGAAAGACCACGGTCTGATCGTCCGGGGCTTCCACGGATTCGACCATCGCATAGGAGGCCTTCCGGACGCTCCGCACTCCCTCCGGTGGAAAGATGATCTTGTCGTACGTCGCCTTGACGTCCTTGGCGGTGAGGGGGCTGCCATCGTGAAACTTAATCCCTTTCCGGATCTTGAAGGTGTACGTCTTTCCATCTTTGGAGATGTCCCAGCTCTCCGCCACATCCCCTTCGATCTCCGGGTATTTCAACTGATTGAACTTGATCAGGAGGCTATAGTGCGGAGCGATCGGATGCATCGCGGCAAAGCTGGTCTCGCGGTGCAGGTCGTATGACGGGGGCTCGGCCGCGACGGCAAAGGTCAAGATGCCGCCCGCCTTCGGTTGTTCTGCCGCCATGGCCGTCGGGGCCATGACGAGGGCGAGCACGAGCAGCCCTGCGGACACAGCAGCGGCCGACCGGGTGAAGCCAGGAACCATCCGGAGTTTCATGGGTCACCTCCTTGCCATGAATGAAAGAAAAGTTCCCGCGAAATGCGTGAGCTCGGGAGTGTGTTGGTTAGTCTCGGCTACAATAACCCAACGGTGGGAAATCCAATATTAAAATTATGTTATAGAAAATCGTTGTGACCTGTCAAGCACAAAAGGGGAAACAATGATCCGGAGGCAGGCATCAAGTCGAGAGGAAACAGAAAGGCCCCGTCCGATGGACGGGGCCTTTCGCGCGCGGAGGGAGCGTTAGTTCTTGAGGTCGTACAGGCTCAGGAACTTCTCGGTATGGGTGGTGACGGTCTCCCGGTTCTCTCGGCTCGCCTTCTCCACGAGATTCTGCACGCTGTCGGTGAACCGGTTGAAGGCCTGAAGCTGGGCATCCCCGAGGCGGACAGCCTTCTCTCCCCCTTCCCACGAGAGGGCCACGGCCTTTTGGGGGGACCCGGCCGGATCCTTCGGAAATTCCTGGGCCAGCGTCCACTGACGGACCAATAACTCCCGGGCCTCCTCAGATGCTTGGCGGATCGACCCCTGGAGCTCGCTCAGGTAGTCGACCCCTTCCCGCGCAATGGCGGCCGTCACATCAACGGTCCGGCTCGAGAGATCCCGATTCGCCTCGCCGGCCAGCGCGAAAGCCTCCAGCGTCTTATCGAGCGTCTCCTTCCACGCGTCATACGCCCTCTGGGTGATCTCACTGATACTCTCTTGCGCCATGATCTTCCTCCCTTTTCTTGTAATCTTTACTGCTCCTTGATCCATCGACGCCTCTCGGCCAACCCGAGAGGAATTGGACCGTTCACCATGCAATATAACACGCCGCGTTATTTTGTCAAGACTTTTTCTCGCGGCGCATTAATTTTCTAATGCTGTGAGTCAAGTCCCTAATTATAAAATGTTTTTCGGTCTTTTGGTTAGTCCTGGTGCTGTTCGGGAGGGTAAGCGAACCGCTCAACCACCCCCCCCAGGTCATCGGCCACCATCCGGTCCGTCTTCAAGGGAACCCGAATCCGGTAGGCGGCCCGGGCGATCATATGCGCGCCGGCGGGGGCCGTCAGCAGCAGAAACCACACGGCGAGAATCGATTTGAGACCGATGGGGGAGTTTCCATATTTCAGGGCGGCGGCCAGAAAAATAGAGCAGGCCCCGAGGGTCGTCGTCTTCGTGGTGGCGTGCATGCGGCACAGGACATCGGGGAACCGGATGAGGCCAATGGAACCGACCAAGGTGAAGAAGGCCCCGACGGCAATCAACAGCCCAGCCACGAGATCAATCAACGATGTCCCCCTTTTTCAGATACTTGGCCACGGCCATGGTGCCGACGAATCCCAAGATCGCCAGGACCAGGACCACATCGATGAGTTGGACCAGGTCGTGCCGAATCACCAGCAGGACCACGACGACGGCCAGGTTTGTGGAGAAGGCATCGAAGGCAACGATCCGATCCGGGACCGAAGGACCCACCACCATGCGGTACAGGCACAGCAGGGTGGAACAGGCCAGCACCAAGAGCATTCCATCCAGGAAGGCAGTCGTCACTCTGCGATTTCCACGGTGTAATCTTCTAAGCCCCGTCGAATCCCCTCCCGCACTTCGTCGGGATCGGAGATATCCAGCGTATGGATGTACAGGGTCTTCCCCTCCTCAGAGACATCCATCGTGAGCGTGCCGGGGGTGAGGGTGATACTGTTGGCCAGCAGGGTGGTCCCGAGCGGACTTCGGTGACGGGTCTCCAGCGCAATGATCCCGGGACGAATCGGCGTCTTGGGATGGAGCGCCAGATAGACGACCTGCAGGTTCGCCTTGCACAGCTCATAGAGAAAGCGAGGCATGTAACGGAGGAAGGCCGGGATCTTCTGGGACATGGCGATGAGCGATGGATTCCACGGAAGAAAGGGGCGCAGCAGCCACACGGTCACGGCCCCCAGGAGGATCCCCATGAGGAAGTTCGCCACGTTGAATCCCCCGCTCAAGAGGCACCAGAGCAGGGCCAGCATGGCAGCCAGGGTCCACGACATGCGGTGCTTCATTTTCCCCTTCGACAGGCTCAGGGCAGGCTCCTTCGACGGGCTCAGGGCAAGCCTCCTTCGGTGTGCACCGCCCCGAGCTTTGTCGGGGGGCTCAGGGCGAGGGACTGCGGCGGGCTTACTCCGAGCTTTGTCGAGGGGTCCGGTGACACTCCCCCGCTCTGCGCGACCTGTTGAAAGACGGCCGTGATATAGGTCCCCGGCTGCCGGACTTGTCCCTCCACCGCGATCAAAAAGTCCACCAACGGATTGAGGAGAATCGTGCCGACCAGTATCAGTCCGGCCAACACGAAGCCTGGTCCCTTCATCAACCGAGAAACGGCATGCGGGGCGTGCCCGGCTCCCTCTCGCCAAAAGATTTGTTGCCAGGCCGCGAAGAGATACCACAGGGTGCCGATGGCCAAGACCGCCGCCAACGCGGCGAGGAAGCCGTACCCTGCCTCGAGGGCCGCCTTGATGAGGAGAAACTTGGCAAAAAAGCCCAAGAGTGGGGGAACGCCGGCAATCGCCATGACGCCGACGAAAAAGGTGCCCGCGGTCCAGGGCATGTGCCGGCTGAGTCCCCCCATACTCTCGATCTCTCGGGTCCCCGTCGCCTCAATCACGACCCCGGCCGTGAGGAAGAGCATCGCCTTGGCCAGCGCGTGATTCACGATAAAGAGCAGGGTGCCAACCAGGGCGACGGGGGTCCCGATCCCGAGGCCCAAAATGATGTAGCCCATCTGACCCACGCTGGAATACGCCAGGAGACGCTTGATGTCCGACTGGGCGAGGGCGCCACACGCCCCCACGACCATGGTGACGGCCGCCAGGATCAGGATCCACGCCTGCGCGTCGGCCCGGAGAGCAACGAAGAGCACACTCGAGACCCGAAGGATGCTGTACGCGCCCACCTTGATCAAGACGCCGGAGAGCATGGCACTGATCGGCGTCGGCGCACTCGAGTGGGCGTCAGGCAGCCAGAAGTAAAAGGGGAACAGGGAGGCCTTCACCCCGAAGACGGCGATAAAGAGCAGGAAGATGGCCGGGAGGGGGCCGGGGTCCTGCAGCTGCCCGATCTTGAGACTCAGATCAGCCATGTTCAGCGACCCCATGGTTCCATACAATCCGCCCACCGCCAACAGAAACACCGCAGACGCAATCAGGTTGATCGTGGCGTATTTGAGCGTGGCCTCGAGTTGATAATCCTCGCCGGCGAAGGCCACCAGGGCGTAGGAGGAGATCAGGAGGATCTCGAAGAAGACAAACAAGTTGAAGATGTCCCCGGTAAGAAAGGCGCCATGAATTCCCATCATGAGCAGATGGAAGAGGGGATGGTACGCGAGCCGCTGCCCTTCCTCATCCACGTATCCCACCGAATAGCAGAGGGCAACCATCGCCACTCCGCTCGATAGCACGACAATCCCGCTGCTCAAGAGATCCGCCACCAGGATGATGCCGAATGGAGGAGACCAGCTCCCCATGGTATGCACCACCGGTCCGTGGTTCCAGACGGTCCGGAGCAGGAGGAGGGCGCTCGCGAAGGTCGCCCCGCCCCCGACAAGGCTCACCACCACTTTTCCGCGCAGGGAGCGTCCGAGAAAGATGGTGGTGATCGCGGTCGCCAAGGGAATGAGAATGGGAAGGATCACGAGCGCCTTCATCCCTTGAGCCTCCGGATCTGGTCCATGTCCACGGTGCCCGTCCGTTTGTAGAGCCGGTACAGCAGGACCACCAAAAATGCGGTCACGCCAAAACTGATCACGATGGCGGTGAGCACCAACGCCTGGGGCAGGGGATCAACGTACGCGGTCGCGGTGGGCCCGATGATCGGCGGGTAGTTTCCGCCAGAGCCCCCCGACGTCACCAGCAGGACATTGGCGCCATGGGAGATGAGCGAGAGCCCGATGATGACCTTCAATGCATTGCGACGGAGGAGGAGAAATGTCCCCGTTCCAAAGAGCACGCCGATCGTGAGCGCCAGCAAGGTTGTCACGCTGTCTCCTGTCCGAGGAGCGAAATGACGGTCACGGTGACCCCAACGACGATAAAGAAGACCCCGACGTCAAAGACGAATGCCGACACGATCTCAATCTCCCCGAACACGGGAAGTGTCAGATGTAGGATGCCGCTCTTCAAGAAGTCTCCGCCAAAAATGAGACCGCCCAGGCCCGTGCCCAGTGCAAAGGTCAACCCCAGGGCGACCAGGCCGAGATAGCTCGACCGGGTCACGCGCTGCACTGCTCGCATCCCAAACACAACGTACTCGAGCGCAAGGGCGGCCGCGGCCATGACGCCGGCGATAAAGCCTCCCCCCGGATTGTTGTGGCCCGCCAAGAGAAGATAGATGGCAAAGAGGAAAATCATGGGAAAGGCCCACCGCGTGACCACTTCGGCAATGATCGTCGTCGGTCGCCTCATCGCGTATCCTTTCTCCCAAGCAGGCTGTAGACGCCGAGGAGCGCGATGGCCAAAACCGTGACCTCGCCCAAGGTGTCGTATCCCCGGAAGTCGATCAGGATGACGTTGACCACGTTTCTGCCGCCACCCCCCGGGAGGCTTTCCCGGAGAAAGTATTCGGCGATCGTGGGGAAGTAGCCTTGGCCGGCGGTGGCCAAAATGACCGCGGTCACCGTGCCGCCCACCAGCGTGGCCAACAGGCCGTCCCGTAGGAGGCGACCGCGCGACGCCTGTTCCGCGATGAACGGCGGCAGACGGTAGATCACCAAGAGGAAGAGAATGAGGGAGACGGTTTCGATCAGGATCTGGGTGAGCGCCAGGTCCGGGGCATACAGCAGGATAAAGAGAATCCCCACCAGATATCCGACGCCTCCAAGCAGAATCACCGCCGGCAGCGGCCGAGGGGCCAGGACCACGGCCATACTGGTGACCATGATGAGGCCAAGCAGGATCCCCTCATACGAGAGCACTGATCGCGCCTCCGCCGGGATGAGGGAGACGCGATCCCAAGTAAAAGTGACGACGACGACCAGACTCAAGAAAGAGAAAATCCAGAGCAGGTATCGCCTGAGAATCCCCGATTGGAGCCACAGCGAGAGGTCCCGGCCCGCCCGCGGAAGGACGTGGAGGCTGCCGTCATAGACGGCGTCCACGCTTACCCGGGAAAAGACCTCTCCCTGCCAGCGTTGGATCCGCGGCCATGCCGGATAGATCACAAGGCCGGTCGCAATCGTCACGGCACTCATCAACAAGGGCCATCCGAAGCCATGCCAGAGCGCCAGATGCACGTGGACGCTTTCCCCGAGGATTGCCCCGGACATTGGCTCGAGGAGAAAGTGATCCACCGGGGCCGGCCAGAGCCCAAAGAGGGGATTCAGCGCGGCGAGAATGAACGGCGACCAACGCATGCCCAGAGGCGCTTCGTGGGGATGTTTGGGAGGGTGCCCCGGCTTTCCGAAAAAGACGCCATACGCGAGCCGCAGCGAGTAGGCAAACGTGAAGGCCGACGCCGCCACAGCGAGGACGGGAAACAGCGTGTGCAGTCGCGGTAGTGTCACCTCGAGCGTGGCCTCATAAAAGAGTTCCTTGCTCACAAAACCCCCCAACGGGGGCAAGCCGGCCATGGCGGCCGCGGCCACGAGGGTAAAGGCGCATGTCCAGGGCATGGCCCGCCATAGACCCCCCAACTGGCTCAATCGTCTCGTTCCCGTCTCGTGTTCCACCATGCCAACACACAAGAACAAACCGGCCTTAAAGGCGGCGTGATTCATCAGATGGAAGGACCCCGCGACCACCCCCTCCCCCGTGCCCAGTCCGTAAAGCAACATGATCAGCCCAAGTTGACTGACCGTGGAGTAGGCAAGGAGGGCTTTGAGGTCGTCCTGGGCCAACGCCAAGAATCCTCCCACGCACAGGGTGAGCATGCCGACGCCTCCGACCAGATACACCCACACGTCTGTTCCCGAGAGCGCCGGATGCAGGCGGGCCACGAGGTACAGCCCGGCTTTCACCATGGTCGCCGAGTGGAGATACGCACTCACGGGCGTCGGGGCCTCCATGGCGTTGGGAAGCCAGATGTGAAAGGGGGTCTGGGCCGACTTGGTCATGCATCCGAGGAAGACCAGGCCCAGGATCGGCAGATAGAGGGAGCTGCTGCGGATGACGTGGCCCTGGTTCAGGATCGCCTCCATGTCCCAGGACCCGGTGACTTGATAGAGGAGAATGAAGCCGATGAGCATCGCCATTCCGCCACCCCCCGTGATCAGGAGGGCTTTGGTGGCCCCGTAGCGCGACGCCTCCCGGTCGTCCCAGAATCCAATGAGGAGGAACGACGAGAGACTGGTCAGTTCCCAGAAGACGAAGAGGGCGATGAGGTTGCCAATCAGCACGGTGCCGAGCATGGACCCCATGAAGAGGAGCATATATGCGAAAAACTTTCCGTGATCTTCGCGCGGGTCCAAGTAATAGCGCCCGTACGCCATGATGAGACATCCGGCGAAGGAGACGAGGAGGGCAAAAAAGAGGCTCAGTCCGTCCACCAGGATGGTCAGATTGGCGTCAAGCAAGGGGATCCACGGAAGGGTGTAGCGGAGGGTGGCGCCGTGGAGGACGTCGGGCAGCAGAAAGAGGAGTGCCAGCGTATTGCCGCCCGCGACGGCCGCGGCCCAGAACCCGGTCCGTGTCTGAAGATACCGGGCGACGAGAGGGGTCAGCGCTGCGGCGATAAATGGAGCCAGGAGAACGGCGGGGAGCAGGATCACCCAGTCCTCCACCATCTCAGGTCGTTGGTGAGAGCGATCAACCTCGCGATCCGGGCAGGCAACACATAACTGTTGAAAGGCGTCCGGACTACGCGCATGCCGCTACATGATTCAAAACGCGACGGACCATAGCACACCGGGGACACGGCGGCAAGGAGGTTTTCGTTGGGGATGAGGGAATCATGGTCCGGTGGAGTCCAAGACGGAGTCCGCGCAGAGAAAAGGACTGCAACAGGTTACAGCATTTCAGGTATGATGCGGAAGATTTTCTGCGGTATGCAAACGCCGCCGCTCTAGTGGAGGCGTCATGACAGGAGAAAGCACAGCACGACAGGTCGTCGAGACCACGATCGTCGCCTTCGTCGTGGGCAGTCATTTTACGCATCTCTTTCACGACGCCTCGTCGGCCATCGGCGGCCTCTGGACGGTCATTACGGGAATCGTGGTGCTTCAAAGTAGCCGGAGCGAGACCCTCTCTTCTGCTTCGCTGCAACTCCTCGGTTCGCTCATTGGGGCCATCATCAGTGCCGCCTACCTCCTGATCTTCCCCTTCAGGGCGGTGGGCATGGCCGTATGCATCGGGGTCGCGGTTCTCCTGTGCCAGATGCTGAGCGTGCCCAACTACGGACGACTCGCGGGGATCACCGTCGCTGTTGTGCTCGTCGTTTCAAGTCGTTCTCCCACCCTGAGCCCACTCCTGAATGCCTTCCTTCGCTTTGTCGAATCCGCGATAGGCGCCGCAATGGCCGTCGCGGTCGCCTACCTGCGTCCCCGATCGTAAATCTCCCGAGTAGCACCGGCCCGCCCTCCGACGCCGGCCAGCACAGTCACTCGTGGGAACAGGCAACACCATGCATAAGGGCGCATACCGCCTGTGGATATCCATCCCTGCCTATACCATCGTCTTGCTCTCCTGTGGTATTGTGTGCGACGAGCAGGTTTCCCTCACCATGATGACACGTGAGGGCCCACGATGGGTCGTATGGATCAGACGTGTTTTCTTGACCACAAATATTCACGTGTCTCGGTGGCGATTCGTGTCAAAACGGAGCGCAGCCCGGCACAATCGGTGGCCAACATCGGTAGGACGCTTTGAGGAGGATGACATGTTCATGTTGTGCAACTCACGTGTGTTTCAGAGATCAGTGGTGGCGTCCTTCACAGTTCTGTCTTGGCTCGTGCTCTTTACAGGCACCGCTTTCGCGTGGATCTATCCCGAGCACCGCGACATCACGCTCCTTGCCGTTCAGGAGCTCGATCCCGCGCAGCGTGCCATCCTGAACCGGCTCTGGGCGGAAGCCCGTGCGGACCATGTGAAGCGATTATGCGAGGAGCCGATCGACGCGGCGCAGGCCGAGAAGCCGTCCTGTATTGACTGGGCGGCATGGCCGGCGATCGCAGGCGACCACTCCTGCTCTGGTGAGAACATGGTTCAGACGATCCTCACGACCGAATGGATCCTCGAGGTCGCCGATATCGCCGCGGTCCTCAAACAGGATCTGGCAGACGCCAAGAACCGGTCGCAGCGCGTCAATGCCCTGCGGGATTCGGACATCCGGCTGCAGCGCGCAGATGAGGAATACGCCACCCGGGCGGGAGCGAATAATGTGCACTTTCTCCTCGCGCGCTCGAGCGTTGATGAAGAAGGTTTCGACTACGTCACCCGGTGCCTCCATGAAGGGGCAGAGCTCAATGCGCTCGGGGCCTATACCTGGTACCACCTGAGCGCGCTCGAGCAGGCGGCACGATTATCTCGCGAGCGCTTGAGCCCGGAAGAGCGTTCGGCGCTTGCCCTTGCCGTCCTTGCCGACGAGGCTTTTGCGCTCCACTTTCTCGAAGAC
>CAZLDS010000038.1:0-26654 GCA_964558395.1 uncultured bacterium
ACGCCACCACGGGCAACATCTCCAACCGACGCGTCTTTGCTACCCTCGACAAGGATTCGGGTGGATTTCCTGATGGCTTGACAGTCGATGCCGAGGGATGTATCTGGAGCGTTCATAATGCCGTCGGACGGGTGGTACGGTACACGCCGGCCGGCACGATCGATCGCGTGATTGAACTTCCGGTGCCCCGCCCAACAAGCTGTATGTTTGGCGGGGAGAACCTCGACGTCCTGTACATCACCACGGCCAGGGAAACCTTGACACCTGAACAGATTGCACAGGCCCCCCTGTCTGGGAGCGTATTTGCTGTCACGCCCGGGGTCCGAGGACTGCCGGAACCCAGCTTTGCGGGATGATGGTGTCGGGGCCAGGGCCCATGAGCTGGAGGATAAGACATGTACAAAGCAAAGAACGCCCAGCGGAAAACCGGGCGCCATGTGCTGGTGGCGCTCACAAGTGGCCAAGCGAAGCTCCGCCAAGTAGTGGCTAAGGGCTTCGCGGGGCACCGAAACACCACAGGCCAATGGCTTTCCCGTGGTGCGCGGGCGCTACTGCTTGTGGTGGTCGCCGCGACGTCCACGGCATGCCTGGGAAGCCTGCCCGAGTGGAATCTCAAGGACTATGTTTCCTCGGCGCCTGGCAAGACCTGGAAACCCCGCCCCGATCAGGCACCGGCTCCCATCCCCGATGAAACGCTCGCCGGCATCCCGCCCGCCCTCGAACCGGTCGCCGACGAGCTCGCGCTCGCACAACTCGTGGACGTCGGGCTCAACAACAGCCCGATCACCCGCGAGGCCTGGGCGCGCGCGCGCGCCGCGGTGGCATCCTGGGCCCAGGCACGTGGCAAGTACTATCCGACCCTCAGTGCCTCGGCGCTCGGTTTTGGTGCCGGGTCTTTCGGTAGCGGTGTCAATGGGGTAGATGCCTTCGGCAACGAGGCGATCGGGAGCATCAGTGGCACCCTGAAGTATCTCCTCTTCGACTTTGGCGGCCGAAGCGCCGAGGCGGAGGCAGCCCAGCAAGCCTTCTTCAGCTCTGACTCGAATCATAACCAGGCGATTCAGGATGTCGTCCGTGATGTGGCGGATGCTTACTACGTCCACCTTGGCGACTTGGCCCGGCTGCGTGCTGCCGAGGTGACTCTGAAGGACGCCCTGACAAACCTCGAGGCGGCGGAAGTCCGGCGCCGGGTGGGTGTGGCCACGATCGTTGACGTGCTGCAGGCACAGGCCAATGTGGCGCAGGTGCGCGTCACCCTCGAGGGTGCCCGTGGCGCCGTCGAGACCTCCCGTGGTAAGCTCGCCACCACCGTCGGGTGGCCCGCAAACACACAGTTTGGGGTGGAGGAGGAATTCCAAAAGTTGCCCCTCGATACCGTCGATCAGAACATTGACGCGTTGATCACGAAGGCGCGCCGGGCCCGCCCCGACCTCGCGGCCGTCTGGGCGTCCGTCCGTCAGAAGGAGGCCGAATTGAAGCAAGCCAAGTCCGCCCTCTGGCCCCAGGTTGTTCTGGGCGCCACCGGGGGAGGGAAAACCATTGACGGCAAGGACACCAACACGAACTATGTTGCAGGAGTCGAAATCCAGATTCCCATTTTTACGGGGGGCGCACTCAGCAACGCGGTGCAGGAGGCACACGCCAATCTCGAGGCCGCTCGTGCCGCGCTCCGCATGCAGGAGGATTCCGTTATCAACACCGTCTGGGACGCGTACTACGGCCTTCGCACGGCAGCCGAACAGCTCAAGAGCAGCGAGGTCTTGCTTGCAAGCGCCACGGAATCCTATGAGGCCTCCCTCGCCCGCTACCGGGAGGGGGTCGCGGACATCGTGGAGCTGCTCAACGCGCAGACCACCCTAAGCGACGCCCGGACGACGCTGATCCAGTCCCGGACCAACTTGTATACCTCCTACGCGGACCTCCTGCATGCCGTCGGCGCGGAGTTTCCATTCGCACCCTCTGGCGGAGGGATTGGATCAAGCGGCGAAGGGGGGGAGACACACCATGCCAAGAAGTAACCGACGCGGGCTCCAGGCACGAGCCGGCGCCCTCGGATGTGGGCTCGCGCTCGGCGCGCTCATCACCCTCGCGAGCTGCGACCGGAAGGAGGCTCACACACCCCCGCCCCGGCCTGTCACCGTGGCGGCCGTGGCGCGGCAGACGATCCCGGTGTCCCTCAATTTCGTGGGGACCACGCGGGCCGTGAAATCGGTCGTCATTCGCGCCAGAGTCGAGGGCTTCCTTTTGCAGCAGGCGTTTGTCGACGGAGCCGACGTCAACAAGGGCGATCTGCTGTTTGTCATCGATCCCCGCCCATTCCAGGCAGCGCTCGACCAGAATGAGGCGAAACTTGCGAAGGACGAGGCGGCGCTGGCCTTCGCCCGAAAGGAGGTAGAGCGCTATCGGCCCCTCGTCGAGAAGGAATTCGTGACCCGTGAGCAATTCCAGGCCGTGGTCACCAAAGCAGACGAAGCGGCAGCTGCGGTGGCGGCTGATCACGCGGCCATCGAAGAGGCCAAGCTGAACCTGAGTTACACGAAGATGTACGCCCCGTTTGACGGGCGCATGGGCCAACGGCTCGTGGACATCGGCAACCTGGTGGGGGCCGGACAAGACACGAAACTTGCTCATCTGGTACAGCTGGATCCGATCTATGTGTACTTCAGCCCGAGCGATCGCGAGTCGGTGGAAATCCTCGGGATGGAGACGGCGATCCAGGCCGCCTCCCCGGAAGGCAAACACCTTACGGTGACCATTTTCCTGGCCGACGGAAGCCAGTACCCCCACGAGGGGGATCTCACTTTCATCGACAACGTCGTGGATCCGGAGGCCGGCACCCTCACCATGCGCGCGACCCTCCCGAATCCGGAACATCGGCTGCGCCCCGGACAGGTCGTCCAGGTCCGCCTGAATCTCAAGGAGCAATCCAACGCGCTGCTCATCCCCGAGAAGGCGGTGACGACCCTGCAAGGAAGGACCTTCGTCCTCGTGGTCGGTACAGATGACAAGGTGGAGCAACGCAGCGTCAGGCTCGGTCCCGCCTATGACGGGAATCGCGTCGTGGAGAGCGGACTGCACGCGGGCGAGCGCGTGATCACAGAGGGCCTCCAGAAGGTGAAAGCCGGAATGGTGGTCAAGCCGACGACCGCCTCGGATTCGGCACAGGAAGGTCAACATCCGGGGGAACACGGGCGGGCCGGCTCGAACTAAATCATGTTCAGCGATTTCTTCATCAATCGGCCGATCTTCGCCGCGGTCCTCGCGATCCTCATCGTGTTGGTCGGGGGGATCTCGGTCTACATCCTCCCGGTGGCCGAGTTTCCGGAAATCGTCCCCCCCACGGTGCAGGTTACCACGACCTACTACGGGGCGAATGCCGAGGTAGTGGAGCAGGCCGTCACCGTCCCCATCGAGGAGCAGATCAACGGCGTGGAGGGTATGATTTACATGTCCTCCCAGAGCGCCAGCGACGGCAGCATGCAGATCACCGTGACCTTCGAGGTTGGCTACGACCTCGACATCGCCGCCGTCGACGTCACGAACCAGGTCCAGATCGCCCAGGCACAGCTTCCCGAAGAGGTCACCAAGACCGGGGTCGACGTCCAGAAGGAATCGACGGACCTGATCCTCGTTATTCAGTTGATCTCCCCGGGCGGCACGTACGATAGAGCCTTCATGGGGAACTATGCCGAGATCCACCTCATTGATTCCCTCAAACGGATCAAGGGCGTCGGGGAGGTCACGCTCTTCGGCACCAGCAATTACGCGATGCGCGTGTGGCTCCAGCCGGACAAGCTCGCGGGCCTGGGTCTCACCGCCATGGACGTGATGAACGCCATCCAGGCGCAGAATCAGCAGGTGGCCGCGGGCAAGCTCGGCGCGCCCCCCGCCCCCAAGGGACAGCAGTTTTCTTACACACTCACCACCCTCGGTCGCCTCTCGGACCCGGCGCAGTTCGAGAACATCATCCTGCGAACGCGCGCGGACGGCTCCGTCCTGCGCGTCAAGGACGTCGCCCGGGTGGATCTCGGGACGGAGACCTACACCACCTACTCCATTTTCAACGGTCAGCCGAGCGCGGCCGTCTTGATCTATCTGCGTCCTGGTGGCAACGAGCTTGACGTCGAGGCGGCGGTCAAGGCCGAGATGAAGCGCCTCGCCACACGTTTCCCGCCCGATCTCGAGTACGTGATCCCGTACGATACGACGGTCTTCGTGCGGCAATCCATCAAAGAGGTCCTCGTCACCCTGTTCGAGGCGATCGGCCTGGTGATCCTCGTCGTGTTCGTCTTCCTCCAGGACTGGCGATCCACGCTCATTCCGGCCCTCACGATTCCTGTTTCCCTGGTCGGAACCTTCGTCCTGATGCTCCTGCTCGGCTTTTCGACCAATACCCTCACGCTCTTCGGCCTCGTCCTCGCCATCGGGCTGGTCGTCGATGACGCGATCGTGGTGGTCGAGAACGTCCAGCGCGTCATGGAGGAGAAGGGACTGGCGTCCAAGGACGCGGCCCGGCAGGCGATGCGCGAGGTGACCGGACCGATCCTCTCCACGACCCTCGTGCTCACGGCGGTGTTCGTGCCCGTCGCCTTGATGCCCGGCATTACCGGGCAGCTTTACAACCAGTTCGCCCTCACGATCGCCTTCTCGGTGTGGATCTCGGCACTGAACGCCTTGACGCTGAGCCCGGCCCTGTGCGGCGTCCTGCTACGACCGTCCGGTGAGCAGAAGAAGGGCAGATTCTTCAGGACGTTTGATGCCGGGTTCGACCGGGTCTCAACAGGGTACCAACAGGGCACACGGTTCGGCGTGCGTCGCCCCAAGGTCGTCCTCGCGCTCTTCGGGGTCGTCGTGGCGTGCGTCGCCCTGCTCTTCGATGTTCTCCCCACCGGCTTCATCCCCCAGGAGGATCAGGGCTACTTCATCGTGAGCTCCGAACTCCCGGAGGGAGCCTCTTTGGAGCGGACCATCGCGGTCGGCAGGCGCATCGACGAAACGCTGCGCACCATGCCCGGGGTGGCGAGCACGGTTGTTATGAACGGCCTCAACATCATCAACAACGTGAACCAGGAGAATGCGGGGGTCGCCTTCGCGATCCTCGCACCCTGGGACAAGCGCACGACCCCCGAGACCCAGATCAACGCGCTGATTCGCGAAGCCCAGCGTCGGTTCGCGGCCTTTCCAGATGCCATCATCGTCGCGTTCAACGCCCCGCCCATTCCCGGCCTCGGTTCGACGGGCGGCTTCCAGTTCGAGCTGCAAGATCTGGGCGGCGCGGGTCTCGAGGAACTCGCGCAGGCGGCCCGGGAGCTGATGGTGAAGGGACGCGAATCCCCCGTTCTCCAAGGCGTGTTTACGACCTTCTCCGCCGATTCGCCCCAGATCTACCTCGACATCGACCGCACGAAGGCCAGGACCCTGGGGGTCCCGATCCAAGACATCATCCAGACCCTCGAGATCTATCTCGGCTCCCTCTACGTCAACCAGTTCAACAAGTTCGGCCGGGTCTGGAAGGTCTTCCTCCAGGCCGAAGCCGACATGCGCTCGGTCGAGCGGGACATCGGTCGCCTCAAGGTGCGGAGCGAGAGTGGCCAGATGGTGCCCCTGAGTGCGCTCGTGACGCTGAAGTCCGTCATCGGCCCGGACGTGATCACGCACTACAACCTCTACCGCGCGGCGACGATCAATGGTGAGGCAGCGCCTGGATACAGCTCGGGGCAGGCTATCCAAGAGGTAGAGCGGCTCGCCGCAGAGCTGCCGAAAGCATTCGGCTACGAGTGGACGGGTACGACCTACCAGCAGCTGCTGGCCGGCAATCTCGCGCCCATCATCTTTACGATGTCCCTCATCTTCGTTTTCCTCGTCCTGGCGGCCCAATACGAGAGCTGGGCCATGCCCCTGATGGTCCTGCTCGCCGTGCCGACCGGTCTGTGCGGGTCACTCGCAGCGATCTGGTTACGCGGTCTCGCCAACAACATCTACGTCCAGATCGGGCTCGTCGTGATCATCGGCCTCACGGCCAAGACCGCGATCCTGATCGTGGAGTTCGCGCGGGATGCCCGCGACCGCGGCCTCTCGATCGAGGACGCGGCGATGGACGCGGCCCGCCTGCGCTTCCGCCCCATTCTCATGACCTCCTTCGCGTTCATCCTCGGGACGTTCCCGCTGACGGTGGCCACGGGTGCCGGCTCCAACAGCCACCACTCCCTCGGCACCACGGTTTTCGGAGGCATGATCCTCGCGACCCTGCTCGGGCTCTTCCTGGTGCCGGTCCTCTATGTCGTGATTCAGCGGCGCCGCGAGCGCAGGCACCGGTCCGAGGCGTCGTCCGGCCGCTAGCCACGGGTGCAAAAACTAGAACGCAGGAATGAGACCGCTGATGAGGAGGGCAATCTCGAATGTCGCAATCAACCGATAGGACCCCTGGCTTTGTCTATGTCGCCGCCTGGATTGTCGGGCTCGGCGGCTATCTCTTTGCGTACGAACTGACCGTCATTGGCGGCGCGATCCTCTTCATCAAAGAACAGTTCGCGCTTTCCCCGGGCATGGAAGAGCTCTGCGTCAGTATCGTTTTGTTGGGTGCGACGATCGGCGCGGCCGTCGGCGGACCGTTGGCCGACCGCTACGGACGGCGCACTGTCCTCATCCTGACCGCCATCATTTTTTTTCTGGGCGCACTCGGGTCCGCCCTGGCACCGACGCTCCCCTGGTTGATCGCCGGCCGGGTGGTCGCCGGGGTCAGCGTGGGGACGGTCTCGGTCATCGCCACACTCTATATCTCCGAAGTTTCCCCTGCGGACATCCGCGGCCGGCTGGTGTCTATCTACGTGCTTATGGCGGCCGTCGGGTTCCTTAGCTCGGGCCTGGTCGACTATGCCCTGTCCAGCGCCCACGCGTGGCGCTGGATGTTTGGCCTCGCCGCGATTCCCGCCCTGATGTTCGGCATCGGAATGTGGTTCTTACCCGAAAGCCCGCGCTGGCTAGCGAGTCATGCCTCGCCCGATCAAGCGCGGGCCGTGCTGATGCGTTTCCGGGGGACACCCGACGTGGATGGTGAGCTCCAGAGCATTCAAAGCAGTCTCGCGCAACAAAAGGGTGGCTGGGTGGAATTGACGAGCCCCGTCATCAGACCGGCGTTGATCGTCGGCATCGGCGTGGGCATCTGCCAGCGAGTGACCGGTATTGACCTGGGATTCTTCTATGGGCCGACGATCTTTCAATCCGCGGGGTTCGAGTCGGCGGCGGTCGACATTTTGGCCACGGCCGTGTTGGCCTTCACCATGCTGCTGAGTACCTTCGTGGCCATGCGGGTGGTCGATCATATGGGACGCCGCGTGTTGTTGTTGACCGGCCTGTCCGGAATGGCGCTCGCCCTGACTGTCTTAGGCCTGGCCTTCCTGGTCCCCGATCGCTCGGGTATTGTGGGCTGGGTGGCCATCGTCAGCCTAATGGTGGTCGTGGCATCGTGGACCATCGGACCAGGGAACGTCGGTTTTATGCTGATTGCAGAGATCTATCCATTGGAAATTCGCGGCATGGCGATGAGTATCGCAACGGTCGCCCTCTGGGCCGCGTACCTGGTCGTCACTTTGACATTTCTCACCACGGTCCAAATCCTGGGGGAAGCCGGAACATTCTTCTTTACCGCCCTGATGGGGATAGGCGCCTGGCTCTTCGTCTATGCCCTCGCCCCGGAGACGAAGGGGAAGAGTCTGGAAGAGATCCAGGCGTACTGGCGCCAGCTCGCGCACACTCCTTGATCACGTCATATCGGCAGACGAAGAGATGGATATCGAATACTCCTCAGGAACGATCATCTCGATTCCTTCAGGTCATCACCAAATCGATGCCCTGTTTTGCCACATCGTTTCCGACAAGGCACATTTCCAAAACAAGCCCGCCATCCTTCGCCTCCACGGAATTCTCGGGAATTTGCTGGACGAGACCGAACATTTTCTCCCAGGTATCCTTGCGCAGCATGGGTACTCCTCGATGACCATAAACACCTTCCTTGCCAACCTGGGACTGTTTTTCGGGTTCGGGATCTTCGATGACGCGATGGCGCAGATAGACGCCGTCCGTCATTTCCTGAGGCAAGCTGGGTTCAAGAAAATCGTCGTGGCCGGACACGGGCTCGGCGGGTGCATGGCGATCAGGTACGGTGCGCTCACAAACGATGCGGAAAAGTATCCCGACATCGTCGGTGTCATTGCGATGGCAACGCCTCACTCCATGCCAGAGACGGTTCGACGAAGGTGGGACCGATTTCTGAGTGAGCCGAGCTATGAAGAGATGTACGGTAGAGCGCGGCGCGTTTTCAGGCCCGAGTCTGAGGACGATACTCCTCGAGATGAAACTGTCATGATCAAAAAAGCCCACGGGCCAACCTCTCTCCCCGAACACACCGACATATACACGCTGAAGACATGGTGGGCACTGGCCGGGCCGGAAGCCGAAGGGGCTGAGCCATATCGACACATTGGACAGATACGCGTCCCGGTCCTGCTGGTTCACGGATTACACGACGACATTATCACGTATCACGAATCTGAGGCCTTGAGCCAATTGGCACGAGACGGTGGGAATACTGATGTCACCGCGTGCCACCTCGACGCCGATCATACCTTTGACGGGAAGCACGATGAACTTGGCCAGCTAGTCATACGGTGGCTCAAGGACAGATTTGCATAGGATGGACCATGATGACATGCACAGGACGCATAACCGATGACTGAGACGCCCATGCATGAACGCCAAACACTCCTAAGGTTCAGGGCCGATGACGGCTTTCTCATCAGTGCATGGCTCGTGACGCCGCACTACGAGAAAAAAGAGGACGTCCTGACCATTCCGGTATTGCTTCAGATCCACGGGTTGTTAGGCCACTTTCTCGCCAGAGGGACCCCGCGGCTGCTGCCCCATGCCCTGCTAGGCCACGGCTATCACTCCATGTCCATCAACACGAGACTGGCCTATGCCGGACAGATGAAGAGCAGGGGAATCGTCGACGACACAATCAAAGACATCGATGCCGCCGTGCAATTTCTGACACGAGAAGGGTTTAGAAATATATTCATTCTCGGCTACAGTCTCGGTGCCGCCATGGTGGTACACTGGGCCGCACACAGAGAGCACCCGTTGGTCAGGGGCCTTGTCCTCGAGGGCGGACACTACTCCCTTCCCGACTCGCTCAGGAAGCGTTCTGCGAAATGGAAAAGCATGCCGACGTACGACGAGATATATACGAAGGCACAAACTGTACTCGAGGATGACCCTTACCATTCCACCAGTGACGAAACTTTTGTTGTGTATCGAGCCAGCGGCCCCAGTCGAGAACCGATACACAGTGAGATTTTTACGTACAAAACATGGTGGTTTATGGCGGGGCCCGAGGCTCACAACGCGATGGCGTATAAGCATATCAGCAAAATTAACTCACCCATTCTCATGATCAGAGGGGAAAACGACGAGCTGGTTGAGGGATGGGAGCCCGACGCGCTTGCACAGATTGCACGAGAAGCAGGTAATACGCACGTACGGGTACGTCAGATTTCACATGCAGGACACGACTGTATGGAAAACCCCGATGTAATGCTCACGGAGATTCTCAATCTGATATCAACCTATTCCAAATGACCTTGACCCTGCTACACCGTGGCTTCGGAAAAATCCATCTGAATATTCACCTCTCCGTTTCTGAAAACGTCAGGTGTGTCTTTTGGCCAGATCCAACGTCCGTTGAAGGAGAACGGTGTAGATCGGTCTGCCACCGAGTCCGTGGGCAACGATGCTCGCTCCCAAACAGGTCACGATTAGAGGGAGAATCTGCTCATAGTTTCCGGTCATTTCGACGGCCAAGGCAATGCCGGTTAAGGGAGCCCGTACGGTCGCAGAAAAAAGCGCACCCATTCCTGCCACCGCAAAGATTCCCGGATGCGCGATAAGGTCAGGAAACCAACCATGGGCCAAGTGGCCGAACCACATCCCAAACAGGGTTCCTAGGGCCATCATCGGCGCAAAGATTCCGCCAGGGGCACCAGAGCCGTAGCTCAACACTGTCGTCCCATATCGGGCGACGAACAGAATCAGCAGGCTTGCAACCGGAATCGACATGCCCAACGCCTGCGGGATGACGTGGTACCCTCCACCGATGGTGTCAGGAAATAGCCAGCCAACGAACCCGATGAATCCCCCGACGTATAGGCCGGTCAGAACGTAGGACGAGCCTCGCAGCTTCGTGAAGAAATTGAGGGTGCCCACCAAAAGGCGATTGAAAGCAAAACCGAAGAGCCCAAAGAGGGGCCCGAATATGAGGAAGAGCCACAATGAAGACAACGGCGGAGACGGAAAATTGGACATGGCGATGACCGGGCCTTGGCTCGTGAGCATCCGAACCACGACGTCCGAGACCACCGAGGCAATCAAGACCGCATGGAAGGAGAGAAAATTATACTTGAAATGCGGACGCATCTCTTCGATGACAAAGAGGATGCCCGCCAACGGCGCATTGAACGCGGCAGAAAGGCCCGCTCCCGCGCCTGCGGCAACGAGCGTATGGATTTCGTCCTTGGAAACTTTACACCACTCCCCGATCATCTGACCGACGTTACCACCCATTTGAATCGTAGGGCCCTCGCGCCCCATCACCAACCCTCCGCCCAGTGAAAAGAGACCCCCAATGAACTTTACTGGGAGCACGCGTTTCCACCGGACGGGGCGGACATCATCGAGCGCCCCTTCGATTTCTTGGACCCCGCTTCCCCCTGCTTCCGGGGCAAATTTGCGGACCAACAGGATGGCGACAAAAACGAACACCGCCGAAAATGTGATTGAAAACAACCCGGACAGAAACGGCTGGTCCCAGGCTACCAGGGCTTCCCTCCATCGCCCAATTGCCACTAAGCATATTCGAAAGACACCACCGACAAATCCCGCCAAGCCCCCCACCACCAAGGCCCAAAAGAACATGGGGATATTCTGTATTTGTGCTTCCAAGAATCTCCTGCCAATCGCGGTGTTTTCCGAAGGCGGATGTCGCGATGGAGAGGACGACTCATCCTCGGGTACATCCATCGATTCCTCTCTGGGTTGATCCGTCATGGGTATCCTCCGATAAAAAACGATAGCCAATTTTCATTCAGAAAACCGGATGGCGGTAAGGCGCGCCTCACGGAATTAGGGTGTCGGTTCCAGCGCTTTCATATTCGGGAGGAAAAAGCGTATCGGGTGACACTAATTCGTTGCCTCACCCGCTGTCAAGATGCTTCTTTATCACTACAGGCGCATGACTTGGGGACGAGTCCCCTTGTGCATCCCCCGCTCTTGGTGTACCATTTTGTCAAACAATCTTGAACGGATCATCTGCCAGGCCTCCGAGAGAAGGGTTCACCCATGCGGCTCCTGGTCGTGGAAGACGAAAAAAAAGTTGCCAGCTTCGTCAAGAAAGGATTGGAAGAGGAGGGATATGCGGTTGATGTCGCCCCCGATGGCGAGGAGGGTTTGGCGATGGCCCTGGATCGGGTCCACAACCTCGTTATCCTCGACATCCATTTGCCTAGAATAGACGGGCTCGGCGTGCTGCAGGAGTTGCGGAAGAAAAAGGTGAACACACCGGTCCTCCTTTTGACGGTGAGAGCGACTATTGAGGATAAAGTGTTAGGTCTCGACGCCGGTGCCGACGACTACTTGACCAAACCCTTCGCATTCCAAGAACTCCTCGCCAGGGTGCGCGCCCTGCTCCGGCGACGAACCGAGGCCGAGCCATCAATCCTCCAATTTGCCGATCTGATGTTGGATCCCGCTCGGCGTCTTGTCTCGCGTGGCGGTGCAAAGATTGATCTGACTCCGAAAGAGTACGCCCTGCTCGCCTACTTCATGCGCAGTCCCGGGCGGGTGTTGACCCGGACCATGATTTCCGAACATGTGTGGGATTACAACTTCGACACCATGACCAATGTCATCGACGTCTACGTGAACTACCTTCGGAAGAAGATTGACGCCGGCCGGGAGCCGAAGTTGATCCACACAGTCCGCGGCGTGGGCTACGTGTTGAAAGCAGAGTGATCATGCGCATCCGATCAATCCGGACACGCCTTACCCTCTGGTACAGCAGTCTTCTCACCGTGACCTTTCTTCTCCTGGGAGGAACGGCATACGGGCTGTTGGTGTATAACCTCTCCCGTGACGTGGATGCCGCCCTCAACGGTGTCGCTCAAGCAGTGACGCGACAGGCCCCTCGGGGCTCTCCGACGATCTTTCCCTCCGACATCGACCGGGTCTTCCGTCGTTTTTTCGGTTTCTCGCCGCTTGACCGATACTTCGAGATGCGTGATCCCCATGGCCGCCACGATCCCCGATGGCCCCGTGCTCGCTCCGGGCAGCTGCCCCTCAACCCGACGGCCCTGAAGAACGCCTCGGAGGGGCGCGCCACTTTCGAGACCGTAGAAGGCATCGGCCCATATCCGGTCCGGGTGTTGACCTTTCCCGTCGTCGAGGCGGGCCGCGTCACCAACCTGATCCAAATCGGGATGTCGCTGGAGAGCATGGTCAAGACGCGGCATCGGTTTCTCCTGATCATGGCGGCTGTGCTCCCCCTCGGTCTGTTGCTGGCAGGCGGCGGCGGGTGGCTGTTAGCCCATCGTGCGCTCAAGCCGGTGGACCGGATGACGGAGGCGGCCCGTCGGATCAGCGCAGAACATCTCAGCGAGCGCCTGGAAGAGACCGGGGCCCGAGACGAGCTGGATCGGCTGGCGAAGACGCTCAACGCCATGCTCGGTCGGCTGGATAGCGCGTTCAGCCAGATTCGCCAATTCAGTGCCGACGCCTCACACGAGCTCCAAACCCCCCTGACCATCCTGAAGGGCGAGCTCGAGGTCGCCCTCCGCTCACCAAGGAGCCCGGACGAGTATCAACGCACCCTCAAGAGCGCGCTGGAAGAGATCGATCGAATTGCCCTGCTCGTCGAAGGTCTTTTGCTCCTCGCCCGCGCAGATGCGGGCGTGCTTCGCATGGACCGCCAGCAGGTCGACTTGGCCCAGCTCGTGGAAGAAATTTATGGGCAGACCAAGGTCCTCGCCGACACACGTACCCTTTCCCTTCGACTCGGGCCGGTGGAGCCCCTTTCAACCCCGGGAGATCGTGATCGCCTAAGACGGCTTCTCTTGAACCTCGTGGACAATGGGATCAAATACACCCCTGCCGGAGGCGAGGTGACGCTTGCCCTGCGCCGGGACGGCGCATGGGCGTCCCTCCAGGTCTCGGACACGGGCATCGGCCTCTCGCACGAACAGCAGGAGCAGGTTTTTCAACGGTTTTACCGAGGAGCCGAGGCCCTCTCGCACAGCGAAAGGGGGGCCGGCCTGGGGCTCTGCATCGCCCGATCCATCGCCGAGGCTCACGGGGGGAGGATCCAGGTCGAAAGTGCCCCGGGCCAAGGGAGCACCTTTACGGTCCTCCTTCCGCTCGGCTCCTGAGCGGGATTTTTCACGCCCCTCGGCTTGTGCGGCTTGCCTCGACCCCCCGTGTTGATTGCCCTCCATGAACAACTTCTAATCCTCCATTAATCTTCCTTTAATGATCCTTCTCTACATTCCTGTGTAAAGCCAAAGGGTGTTCCGCCATCGGGGCGGATCGCTCGGCCCATCGGTCACATTCGCAACGGGGGGATTACAGATGGTGCACAGAGTACGGCAATACTTAAACACCAAGCGCTTTGGGCCAACAACTCTGGCGGCTGTCGCCTTATCCTTTCTCCTGGTGGGGCTCGGGGTGGCGGCCGACTTCCACGGGAAAGACTCCTCACAGCTCGAGGGTTTCAGCAGCGGGGCGACGCGATTGGCGACGCCGGCCGACCCCAGCTCCTTTGCCACCTTGGCGAAAAAGCTGGGACCGACTGTCGTCAATATCAAGGTGACCAAGGTGGAGAAGGTGGCAGCCTCTCCATGGCCCCAGGCTCCCGAGGGACCGTTTGGGGAGTTCTTCAAACGATTTTTCAAGGAAATGCCACAGTTTCCGGACCACTTCAACACGCAGGGGGCGGGGTCAGGGGTTATCATCAGCCGTGAGGGTTACATCCTGACAAACAACCATGTTGTGGAAGGCACCAAGGAGGTTACGGTCACATTGGCCGACAAGCAGGAGTACAAGGCGCGAATTGTAGGCCGCGATCCCAAAACAGATCTGGCGGTGCTGAAGATAGATGCAAAGACGTCTCTCCCCATCGCGGCCATGGGGGACTCCGATAACCTGCAGGTCGGTGACTGGGTCGTTGCCATTGGGAACCCGTTTGGCTTAAGCAATACCGTGACCGCCGGCATCGTCAGCGCGAAGGGACGTATCATCGGTGCCGGCCCGTACGACGACTTTATTCAGACCGATGCGTCGATTAACCCGGGCAACTCCGGCGGCCCGCTCTTCAACCTGAGGGGTGAGGTGATCGGCATCAACACCGCGATCAATCCCATGGGGCAAGGGATCGGATTCGCCATTCCGATCAACATGGTCAAACCTCTCGTCCCGCAGTTGGTGGCGACCGGCGAGGTGACCCGTGGCTACCTCGGGGTTAGCATCCAGTCAATCACCCCTGACCTGTCCAAGGCCCTCCACTTGAAGGAAACGAAGGGCGCCCTCGTGGGCGACGTCGTGTCAGGAAGCGCTGCCGATAAGGCCGGGATCCGGCGGGGTGATGTGATCGTGGCCTTCAACAACAAGACTGTAGACGATGCCCACAACTTGCCTGCCATGGTTGCGAAGACGCCGGTGGGCAAGGATGCCACTATCACGATTCTCCGAGATGGTGTGAAACAGGAGCTTCCCATCACGGTCGGAAAGTTCCCGTCGGAGACCGCGAAGGATGAGGAGTCCAGCCAGCCGACGAATGGAAAGTGGGGTCTTCAGCTTCAGGACTTAGACCAGCGCATGGCCGACGAGCGTAGCCTCCCAGCTGGGCAAGGCGTGCTCGTCGCCGGGGTGCAGCCTGGAAGCCCGGCGGATCTCGCAGGCATCCATACGGGGGACATCATCCTCGAAGTGAATCGCCAACCGGCTAACTCCGTCAAGAAGGTGGAGGAGACGATCGCTAAGTCTGACGACGCGGATACCCTCCTGCTCCTTGTGAAGCGGGACCGAGGAAGTTTCTTTGTTGCCCTCGAGAAGAAAGCATGAGCCCGAGACTAGCCATGAAGTCGAGCATTCAGGACTTTAAGGAAACAAAGCTAAAACTCCTGAAGCGGGCAAAGCGAGGAGACCAGACAGCGAAGAAGAAGCTCCGACAAATGGGGCTGCTGTATTGGGAACATCATGGAAGAGTGATCGTCAAACGGGCTTGCGCACACCATGGCGAAATGAACGGCGCAATACCGTGGTCATTCTGCCACAAGCACATATAGCTGTCTCCTCACTTTTGCTACGGGACGGGGGTGCCGCGACACCCCCGTCCCGCCTTCACGCCGCACTCATTTCCCCGAGGCATCGCACTAGCCAATGTCTCTGTCCTTCGCAGCCATCCGAACTGCATTCCTCGAACATCAACGAATGTACAGGGATATGGACTCAGCCTCGAAGTCTAGCGAGGCGAGGGTGAAACGGCGCGGGTAACCCACCGCTCAAGGATTTCTTCAAGCTTATCAGGCCTGACCGGCTTCGAGGCATAGTCGTCCATGCCGGCTTTAAGACACTTCTCTCGATCCCCTTCCATGTTGTGAGCGGTTATGGCGATGATAGGCGTATGCCGCGTTGGCCCCTCGCGCCTGCGGATCTCGGCCGCTGCCTCGTATCCGTCCACATCGGGCATCTGACAGTCCATCAAAACAAGGTCGTACGGAAGCTGTTCGAATCGCTCCACCGCTTCTTTCCCATTCGCGACCACGTCCACCCGGCAGCCAATCTCCTCGAGCATCCCGGCGGTCACTTTCTGGTTCACAACATTGTCCTCGGCCACCAGGACGTACGCCCGGATGTGACGGCTCGTCTCCGGGGGTGGGGGGGTCTTCGCGGCACGCGACTCTGCCAGGGTGTGGCGCGTAATCAGTCCCGTCGGCCTGTCAAGCGTTCTCGCTCCCCACACGGTGGCGAGCGCCTCCATGAACAGAGACGGACGCACCGGCTTGAGCAAATAGGCGGCAAATCCTGCCTCTCCCAAGCGCCTGGCATCACCCCGCTGCCCCGCCGAAGTGAGCATGACCAGCACGATTTCCCGGAGCGCAGGATCGGCTTTGATGGCGCGGCCCATGCTCTCGCCGTCCATGCCTGGCACGTGCGAGTCAAGGATGGCAATCTGGAACGGCTTGCCTGCGTTGGAGGCATCACGGAGCCTCGCCAACCCCTCCGTCATTGACGAGCACCCGTCAGTATCCAGGCCCCAACTTGTTGCCTGTTCCTGCAGTACACGCCGACTGACGTCGTTGTCGTCCACAATCAGCACGCGCGCCCCCGCCAAATCGGCTGTCGGCAGCGGTGCAGGAACTTCTTGAAGGTCCAAAGGGAGCCGGAGGTCGAACCAGAAAGTTGATCCTTCACCGGAACGGCTCGTTGCGCCAATGGTCCCTCCCATCAACTCTACGAGTTGCCTCGAGATCGTCAATCCAAGCCCGGTTCCACCATATCGGCGGCTCGTCGAGGCGTCGGCCTGGGTGAACCGCTCGAGGATATGCTCGAGTCTGTCCTCTGAGATACTGATGCCGGTGTCTTCGACCGCCACTCGGAACCTCGCTTCGTTTTCGGTCCGTTCCTGACACTCTACATTAATCAATACATGTCCCTGGTCTGTGAACTTGATCGCATTGCCGGTCAGATTGGTCACCACCTGACGGACGCGGCCCGCGTCACCAATCACCCGGCGCGGGGTGTTCGGAGCATAGCGCACGATAAGTGCGAGGTTTTTCTCGGCGGCCCGGATGGCGAGCAGCTCCGCGACCTCTTCAAGGGCCACGCGAAGGTCGAAGGGAATCCGTTCAGTGACTAAGCGTCCCGCTTCCATCTTCGAGAACTCGAGGATATGATTCAGGGTCGAGAGGAGCGCGTCGCACTCGATTGCACGGTTTCGGCTAATTCGCGCTGTCCGTCTGTCAAGTCCGTCCCCAACAGGAATCGCGTCATGCCGAGAATGCCATTCACCGGGGTGCGAATCTCGTGGCTCACGGTGGCCAGAAAATCGCTCTTTGCATGGTTGCCCGCCTCGGCATTTTCTTTGGCCTCCTGGAGTGCCACCTGCGTACGCTTCAGCAGCGAACAAGCACGAACGCCTGATTTCTTGACCACTTGCCCATGAACTGTCCCACAATCGTCACCCGTCACCGTCGAATCGCTCTTGACGCTACAACCCCAAAAGCAAGACCAGTGCCAAAGCACGGCACCTCCGAAGGCAAGCCCCACTCCAAAAGCCTTTTAGTTTCGGTTGGTTACGCCGTCGATCTCGTAGGATGGGGCGTCTCCAGGGGCCGAAAGTCGCCAGGCGAGAGGCAGGACCTCCCGTCTTGATCAAGTAGAGCAGTTACGGTAATGTCCCGTTATCATTGAGACGCGCTGCCTGAGAGGACATGCCACCATGAACGCTTCCGGTCGCTCGGTCATCATGTTAAGCATCATCATCCCCGTCCTGAATGAAGCGCTCAACCTCCGTCGGCTCCTCCCGAGTCTGCCGCAGACGTGTCCCGGGGCAGAAATCATTGTCGTCGATGGGGGATCGTCAGATGAGTCGGTAAAGGTGTTGCAACAGTTTCCCGTCGCTCGACTCGTTTCAAGCCCGCCCGGAAGGGCGAGGCAGATGAACGCCGGGGCACGGGAAGCCCGGGGGGAGATCCTCCTTTTTTTGCATGCTGATGCGTTCTTACCTGATGGAGCGGGCAAGGTGATCCGCGCGGCGCTAGCCGATCCACAGATTGTGGGGGGACGATTTGACGTACGCCTTGGCAGTCCCCGGGCCATCTTCCGGGTCATTGCCTTTTTGATGAACCTCCGGTCCCGCCTGACAGGGATTGCCACCGGCGATCAGGCTCTCTTTGTCCGGCAGACAACCTTCGCCGCGATGGGCGGCTATACGGATATTCCCCTGATGGAGGATGTGGAGTTCAGCAAACGCCTCAAGCATCACGGCGACTTTGCCTGCCTCCGCCTGCCCGTGACCGCCTCGACCCGGAAGTGGGAACGAGAGGGGGTGCTTAGGACCGTCTTTCTCATGTGGATGCTGCGGTTGCTGTACTTTTTCGGGGTGAGTCCTGCTCGACTCCACCGCTTCTACTACGGCCACCCTCCCTCGACCGATTGATCCTCCCTAGGAGATCGCGGGGTCCACCCCCCACCCGAACGACCCTGCCCCCGCTCAGTGGGCACGCAGATTGCACTATTAATCCCCACAAAAACCGATAACCCAAGGCGATCGAGCCCAGTTATTACGCGATGTTATTCACGCGACACAAATCTTATGATCGTTTCGCTATCCTTGCAGACGCCGAAAACGCGCGCGCAAAGGGAAGAGCGCGGAAGGCTATCGCCGAGTATCGGAAGATTCTAAAGATCGATCCCACCGATCACGAAATCCACGGAAAGATTGCCCCCCTCCTCGCGAAGAGGAGGCAACGGCGCGAGGCCTGGTCAAGCTTTGTGGCTGCGGGGGACGGGTACATCCGCGATGGCTATGAGGACAAGGCCCTAGCCGTTTACATGCAGGCGGCCCGCTACATGCCGCGCCAAATCGAAGTCTGGGAGAACATCGCCAAGTTGCAGGTGGAGCGGGAACGGCGCCCAGACGCCATCAAGGCGCTCCTGGAAGGCAGCCTGCACTTCCGTAGCCGGAAGCTGAGAACCCAAGGACTCCGCCTGCTACGCCGGGCGGTCGAAATTGAGCCGGGGCATTTCGAGGCCTCGTTTCAGCTCGCGAAGGGCCTCGCCAAGGCTGGCGAAAAGAAAGAGGCGCAGTGGCTCCTAGAGGGCCTGGGCAACTGGGCGCGCGGCCGTAGCCGCCGGCGTGTTCGCACGAGGCTTTTCTGGATGTCCCCGACGCCTGCCGCGGCATTGCGATGGCTGGTTGCAGCGGGCGCCGCGCGCGAAATACCCATTCCGCGACGATCCTCATGGATGAGTCGGGGGATGCGACGCCGGAGAAAAGGACGTATCGCGCGGATCCTATCCCTGACCACAGCCCTCTCGGGCGTTATCGCGGTGGGCGCGTCCCTCCATATCAACCTCGGCCCACAGTCGATCTACATCCTCGCGGGCGCGGGCGGCTTAACCGTGGCCGGCCTGGGGCTGTTCTTGTTCTCCTAAGGCACTCGCGAGCTTGACTGCACTACATCATGCCCATCGCGGGGGGAGAACATCACCCTCCAGGTGTTCCCCCGATATGAGTTACTTCTTCTCGCCTCCGAAGAGACCTTTGAGCTGCTTGAGGGCCTCCTCCGTCTCCTTGCCACCTTCTGCCGCCCCCGTCTTGCCCGCCGGCTCCAGGGCCTTCTGCTTCAAGGTCTCCACAGCTAAAGGCCCGATAGTCTCCTTCAGGGCCGATGCCACCTGCTTGGCGAAAAATTCGTTCAGGGTAAATCCGGGATTGTCGAGGTCGCCCGTGATCACGAAGTCTGCGCGGATTTTATTGTCCTTGCTCTTCAGATACGTGATCAAGGCGTTGCGATCAATCCCCACGAAGGTGTCCAGCGTCCCATGGGCAGCAGCGAATTCCAGATCTGAGATGACCAGCTTTCCCGGCGCATAAATCCGCCGGTTAGTCACCTGGGCGTCCAGATACAGGTCCAGCGCCCCTTTGTTGACCCGCGCCTCCGCCGCTTTTCTGAGGTACGGTTGGAGCGCGACGAGGTCGACGGCGTCGAGCCGCATGTGGACGGAGGAGTCTTTGCTCACCCCCTCTGCCCACCCCGAGACATTGACCTGTCCGTCCTGCTGAACGCCCTTCAGCACACCGGTGAGATCAAAACGAGTCTTGCCCGTGAGTCCCGGGGCCACGACGTTGCGCACAGAAGCCTGAATTTGCTCCAAGCGGATCTTGAGCGGCGGTTGAGCCACCGTTGCGTCGAAGAACTCGACCACGCCGTCCCGGAGCGTAACGCGTGAGATCGTTACCGTTCGAGCCGGGGCTCCGCCCCGTGTCCCACTGGGCGTCTGCGGCCTCGCCGACCGCAAGAGAAGGCTCGGAAGGATGATCAGCTTTCCGTCCCGGCTCCGCAATGCTGACACGTAGGGGCTCACGACAGTGATCGAGCCTACCTGGACTTTCCCCGTAAGCAGACTGCTCAGGCTAGGAACGATGGATACCCGTTCGGCCCTGAGAGTCTCCTTTGTCGGCCAGCCCTGGCTTCCTTCAATCCTGAGACCCCGCACCTCTACCGATGACCAGCCCACCTTCAGTTCCTTGATGTGACTACCCGGCCCCAGGGCTGCTTCCACCTTGCCTTTGAGCAGTGCAACGGCTGACCGGAAAGCGAGTACGCCTCCCACGATCAGGATCAGCAGTATGACAATGCCTACAAGGCCCCACTTTCGTACTTTACTGGACTGCATGCTCTATCTCTCTCTCGTTGTCCGGACAAAAAAATGCCCCAAGTGACCCATCGGTTTCCCGCTTCCCGCTGGCCTTCATCCCTCTCCTGTTCCGAAGCCGGTTCTACCCGCCTTTCGACGAATAGCTCCGTCACCGATTCAGGACAGGTTTACAACCCTCGGGTCCCGCTACTTCCTTTGGACCCCTTGGGGCTCAATATATATATCGTCCGCCCGTTCCGTTGTCAAGAATATTTTTTACCGGCATCCCCGTCTCCGATCGGTCCGGCCGTCAGTCCGAGGCGACGCCGGGCGGACCCTGACTTTCCAGGAGGGCCTTGAGGTTTTTTCCCCGAAGCGTGGTTGTCACGGCCCGATCCACGTCTTGGATGAGAGCATCAATCACCTCATACTGGCCTCCCTGATTGGGTACCGTCCCGGGCTCCCCCGCATACCTGAACGCATCGAGAATGTCTTTCACACCGATGTGCTCGAGATCACGGCCCGGGACATACACCTGTCCATTCGATACCGGAAGCAGGAGGCGTTTCTCCGCAAGGGCATCTAACAGCTCCGCAACCAGCGGGACCGGTGCGTTCATTCGCTTAGCCAACGCCTCAGTGGTCCACGGAGGCTTCCCCACAAGAAAGTGCCGTCCAACCAGCAGCATAATCTGCAGGGCCAGCCGCTCTCGGTCCACGATGCTGGCCATGGAAGCTCTTCTCCCGCCATGGTAGGACTCAAGGTGCTGGTGGGCAAATGCCACCTCGGCCCCGAACAGCACAATCATCCATCCCACATATAACCAGAGGAGAAACAAGAACAGGATGGCGAAACTCGAGTAGATGGCGGTGTATTTGGTTGACGAGGCCACGAATGCAGTGAATCCCCAGCCGGCGGTCACCCAAAGAATGGCTGCCACCAGGCCGCCGATCAGAGCCGATCCGTGTTCCACGCGTGTGTTGGGGAGGAAAATGTACATAAAGCTGAAAGCACCCCACAGCATCAGGTACGGGACCAGTCGCAGGCCGGTCAGGATTATCGTGCCGATCGGTTCAACGGCGATGAGCCATTGGACCAACGCCGAACTCTGAAGCGACGCGATGATCCCCAGGGCTGAGAATACAAGCACCGGGCCGACCAAGAGTACACTGAGGTAGTCGCTGAACTTCCGGGCCAACCGTCGCGGCGGTTTCTCCCCCCAGATTCGGTTAAACGCCTGCTCGACATTCCCGATCAAAGTCACGATGGTTACAAACAGGGTGATCAGACCGACGGCGCCGAGGGCCCCCACATGGACGTTATTCACAAACGTGATCAGGGCCGAGGTAATCTCGGCTCCTTTGGGCCCGAGGGGGGCAAGCAACTCGGCCAGCATGGGCTGTAACTGATTGTGAACGCCAAACGCCTTTAGCACCGAAAAGGTTACGGCGAGAAACGGGGCGATGGAGAGTAGCATCGAGAAGGTCAGGGCCGACGCCTGGAGGGTCAGCCGATTCTCCATGAACCCGTGCGCTACGATGGTGAGGAGCCTTAGCTGTCGGTATAGCACCCGGCGGGGTCGCGTGAGCTCTGCAGGTTCCCTCTGCCACACATCGTCCCGGATCAGGGTGTTCAGCCGTTCCCGATACCCATGTAATCGCGCGTTCATCACAGCCCAATTCCGGCACTCACAGAGTCACCGTCCAGATTCCTCGCTCGCTGGCATGTGAGGAGAATATCTGCGCTGCCTCTCCAAGACCTTTCTTGCCGCAAAGCCAAGAAGCCCGAGAACCACTAGACCAGCAAGAACCGGCACCCCAATTGCCAGCAGAGACAGGGTCATCGCGCTGCCCACTTCCGTAGTCGCCACGAACGGATTCCCCGCGCCAGCCGTTGTCACTGCGGTGGCTCCTCGCGCGATGCCCGTGCCGACTTGAACGATCGCAGCCAGACCACCACCCGCGATGATCGCAAGGGCCCACCTGAGAAATGGCGTCATTCCATATATCGTCGACGCCATCACAATGACGCCGGCGACAATCGCGGCTGGAGTAGCAATCATATCCAACAGATTATCCACCCATGGGACATAGTAACCAGCGATCTCGACACAGGTTGCTATAGCAAAGGCTATCAGTGCGGGATACGTTCCGATCCATTCGAAGGGGGGGGAGAGGGTGAGATGGCCAGCGCGTGAAGCGACACTCATGACAAAGAGAGGGACAAACACACGAAAGCCACAAGCGGCACTCAAGCCGATGCCAACACAAATGCTTAATAAGGTCTCCATGTCTTTCCTTTTTATCCCAACCTATCGGGCCGCCAGCGCAGCCCGAGGTTCAGGATGCGCTGCAACAGATCCTCGTATGAAATACCCGCCTTTTCGGCCGATTCGGCAAGGTCTTCTCCGTAGGCAATTTCGGGATTGGGATTCGCTTCGAGAACGTAAACGGTCCCGGCCTTATCCAGGCGCATATCGATCCGGGCATAGCCGCTGAGATCAAGGGCTCGACACACGCGCTTGGCCAGGTGCTGGATTCTCTCCTTCATCTCGTCCAGTAAATCCTTGGCCCCGCCGGATCTAATCCCATGTTTTTTTCGATACTTTGGGCTCCACTTGACCCGTGCTGTGGCGATATGTGGCGCCTCATCCGGCATCCCCCCAAGGAATAGCTCCCAGACGGGAAACACCTGCAGCCGCATATTTCCCAGGACTCCCACGTAGAGTTCACGTCCCTCTATATACCGTTCGACGATGGCATCCGTTCCAACACTCTTGTGGACGAAGGCTACCCGCTCTTGGAGTTTTTCATCATTGTCCACAATTGAAGCCTGGGAGATCCCAAGCGAGGCTTCCTGGGATACTGATTTCACGATTAACGGAAAGGGGAGGCGTTTACGTCTTTTCACCGCTCGTCCGATGGGAAAGACAGCGAACTCGGGGACGGGAATGCGATGGTACGAAAGGATCTTCTTGGACAGGGCCTTGTCCCGAGCCAGCATTAGTCCCCGGGGATTACAACCAGTGTAAGCAACACGAAGTAGCTCGAGGTAGGCGACCACGTTTTGATCGTATACCGCAACACCATCGAACTCTTCGAGAAGATTAAAAGCAATGTGAGGTTTCCATTCATCCATGGCTGTCCGAATCACTCCTAGGTCGCGGCCCACACCCACGACCCGGACTTCATGCCCTATGTCACGGAGGGTAGTAACGACGTCATACTCTGTTTTCCATTCCGCGTTCCCGAGGTCGACATCTCCGGGATCGTCCGGAGGGACGAGACCCTCGTGCATCAAAGCCAAAATGCGCAACTTGTTCATAGCGCCACCCTGTGACGACCGCTGTGGAGGTAGTTCATTGTCTGCACCGTGAGAAGCACCGTAAAATCTAGTTTGGTTTGGTCCTCAGGGCCGCCCAAGCGCAGATTCAGCTCGCGGCAACGTTCGATCATATCCTCAAGAACTTGATCGATGGTGTATTGGTACTCTCCAGTCCAACCCGCCACCTTACGACGCACTTCCTTCCGGATTCGATGCAAGAATCGAGCGGCCGTCATGTTTCGTGTAAACTCCGGCGCATCGGAGAACAGCCGCCTGAGGTCTCGGTCGTAAAAGTTGGGATATTCAAGGCCGTAGTGTTCCCGCTTCTCCTTGTAGTGTTTCCGTAACGTCTTCCGCAGTCGAGTGAGGGGATCGACGCACGCTTGCGAGGTCACCAGTGGATTCTTGCCAGCGATCTCGCGCATGAGTTCGTCTACGTATTCAAGTTTCTTGAGGGCTGGCCAGCCCACGTACCGCTCTCTCCAGTGCGAGTCAGGATTCAGCCACACCGCGAACGTCTCGGCAAAGTCCTCATCGGGGTGACTCTGCGCATACCAAGTGTCCAAGTGCAAGACGAAGCTCTTGCTGTACGGTTTGGCAGTGTAATAGTCCGGATACGGCAGAGATGATTTCCCGAACAACTGTTGCCGGCGCCGGCGGCGGCGCAGAAGGTATGCGTTTTCGATGGCATGTCCCGCCTCGTGACGGAGGATACGCATGCACCACTCGGGGGTCCCCCCTTCGACCTCGAGCATTTGGTTCATCTCGAGCCGCGCGAGCCGCGGATGGGCCATGTAAAAGGGGATGGCGACGCCGGGGATGTCATCCGGTGTGAACCAGTCATCCGCCAGCCAAAAATGAGGCCGAAAGCCGAGCCCACGGCCTTGCAGCTCCCCATAGAGCTGATGGACCCGCGCTTCAAGGTCGGTCCCCTCAATCCTCACATTGAGATCACAGATCCTCAGATTGAGGAGTTTCTCATCCGGCCAATCTGCCCATTCGGGCTGGGGTGCAGGCCCGGATGCCCCCGCCGGGTATGCAGCCGTTTTTCGCCTTCCTGACATCGTCTTCCTCACAGATGAGGTATAGTGTATTATACCATTCAGCAAGGAAATGTGTATTTTCCAAAGGGCGGGGGTTTGGACTCCGTGGCAGATGGGGGTATCCGATGGGTAAACGACTGCTGATTATCAGTGCAGGCAAAAACCGGGGGCCCCGGAAGTGATGATTTCCGGGGCCCCTGTTGTCTTTTTAAGGAGTTACGTGGAAAGGGACTGTCTAGCGGTGATAGGCGCTGACTTCGGTTGATCAATAGTGGTGGGCAGCAGGTGAGCAGCAACCCAGGGCGATACCTGTTCACTGGCTTCCCGTTGACGCTTGGCCTCCGGGAAAAGATACCGTTCCGTTGTGCGAACATTGGAATGCCCCAGCAAAGTTGAAACCGGGGTGAGCATAGGGAAGCCCCCGGCCCACCACACGGCACAATCGAAGGCGCACCAAAAAATCAGACGCCCTCCCAGGCGGAGCACGGCCCGGGAGGGCGTTGTTTCTTTCCAAAGGATGCGCGGTTCAGTAGCCACCTTAAACTTGATGCGCAGCTATCTTCTAGAATCATAGAGTACTGGTGGAACAGCTACACAAGTGTAAGCCTACGTCAACGTGACTTGCGTATTGAGAAAGGAGGCGCGCAGAGATGAAACGGGCTTTGGTTCTCGCAGGAGGTGGAGCGCGTGGGGCATACCAGGTAGGGATGCTGCAGGAGCTAGTGGGCAAACAGGGTCTCGACTTCCAGGTCATTCGGGGTGTAAGCGTGGGTGCCTTGAACGCGGCCTTCCTCGCCCAGGCACCCACACGGGGAAACTCGGTCGAGGAACTCAAGAAGAGGGTGAACGGGCTTCACGAGTTTTGGGTATCCGAGATCAAGGGAAACCACAGCGTGTATGCAGAGAGAGGAGGATTCTTGGGAATAGTGGCAGGGGCTGATAGCCTCTATTCTCTTGAGCCCCTGCGGCGTCTTTTGAAGAAACACGTCAAACTCAAGGCCCTCCGAAACTCGGGCCGAAACTTTGCCGTGGGTACGGTGTCACTCGTCTCGGGACGCTACGCCGAGTCAACGCCGACGCATAAGGGCTTCTTTGAACAGCTGCTCGCATCCGCCTCCATTCCATTCATCTTTCCCTATATCGACCTGAAATCTGATAAGGAGGTTCTCGTAGATGGCGGGGTGAGGAACATTACGCCGCTCAGCAGCGTTTTCGCCACGGAGCCAGACGAAATCTATGTACTGCTGGCGAGTCGACTGATCCGAATGGGTCGGAACTTACCTCCATCAGGCGTACAGGAGCACGAGTATGATCAGTGGGATGACAACTTCCTTGGCACGAAGATCACTGGCCTAGACGTCCTCAAGAGAGCCGTAGAGATTCTCACGGACGAGGTCTACTTGGATGACATCCGGGGAGCGTTACACTGGAATGAGGTTGTTGAAAGCATTCATGCAGTGCAGCGAGCCTCACGACCGCACCAGTTACCTACCGAGGTTGGCCAAGCGATTGCACAGCTCGGTGAGAGCCTCACGCGTGTCAAGAAACGGGCCGTGGAAGTCTTCGTGCTGGCTCCCCAGGAGTGGTTCGGAGATGAAAATAAATCCACAGAGTTCTCTCCTAAACTGATTCAAGAAGCGATCGCGCATGGCCGCGCGGTCGCCACAGATCGGAAACGGTGGCTCTGGCCTCCGCCCTAGACACGACTGCGAATCGGAGAGCGGTGCCTCCAAAATCTGAGCGATTCCCTACACCGCATCCACCATGAACGTAAATAAAGGAGGAGTTGCTCCTGGCAAACCTTACCGGATCCTCAAGGTC
>CAZLDS010000039.1:0-26567 GCA_964558395.1 uncultured bacterium
AGATTTTGAGTCTGTCGCGTCTTCCTGTTCCGCCATCCCGGCAAGGAAAATTAAAGAAGGGAAGCCTCGCGACTCCCCTTCCGGACGTCAGATGCTGGACAACGGCTGACGATGCAGGTTATCTCACGGCCTTCTTGAGTTCACCCCCCGGCCGAAACCGAACCACGCGTGCCGCCGGGATCCTGATCGTTTTGCCGGTTTGAGGGTTGTGACCCGTCCGCGCCTTCCGCCGCCCCACGGCAAAGGTTCCGAAGCCCACCAGTGTGACCTTCTTCCCCCGTTTCAAGGAGTCTTTCACGGCTTTGAGGGCGGCGTCGAGTGCCGCTTCGGCCGCCCGTTTAGTGACCTTGGCATCCTTGGCCATCCGGTCAACTAACCCCGCCTTCGTCATCGACCCCCCCCTCCTTTCATGAAGACACCACGGTGTGATCTATAAAGGGAAGAAAACCGCCTCCCATATACCAGAACAGAGTAGTTGCGTCAATGGTTCGCCGAGGCTCACGACAGGTGCTTCCACGGCCCTTCGGCGGTGCCTGTCCCGAGTCTAGTCGAGGGGCTCAGGGCAGGCCCTTCGACATGGCTCAGGACGAAGGCTCATAACTCTAGTCACTCGAGGATTCCGGGAATGTCCGGGGTCGGTCTTTCTTCCCCCGGTAGGGCTCGGACAGATACTCCCGTGCGCGCTCCCGCGCCAGCCCCCCCTTGTCGATCTCAAGGGCCCGCTCGTAGGATTCCTCGGCCTTCTCCCGCTCCCCCCTGAGATCGTAGATCATCCCCGTCCGGGTGTGGGCCCAGGCGGTGATCCAGGCGTACTTTTCATTGCCCTGCTCGATCGTTTGTCGGAAGAACCGCAGGGCCTCATCATAATCCCCGGCGTCCATGGCGATCTTCCCCCTGAGCTGCAGATACCGGGGGGTCAGTTCCGGAGGAAAGTGCGGGTGTTGTTGCTCCAGAGATGTCCGGATCCTCTCGGCGACGGAGAGCGCCTGGCGGGTGTGCCCGGTTTCGGAATAGAGAAAGGCGAGGCTGACCAGGAACTCAGGATTTCCGGGATATCGCGTCGCCAGCAGTTCCGCATACGGGAGTGCTTCAGCGTACTGTTCTTCGAAGCCGGTAAGAATGCGGCTCAACGCGACGGTCGCCGGAATCTTGCTGACGGTTCCCTCGCGCGCCGCCCGCTTGAGCCTTTCGAGGCCACGGTCGCGACCTCCTGGCGGGAGTGCCAGAGCCACAAAGGGCTTTAAGAGTGCCGGCACCCGAGAGACGGCATAGTCGTACATGCCCAGGGGCCAGAGGGCATCCACCCGATCCCCGTTCATCTCGAGTGCGCGCGTGAGGTACCGATGACTGGCCCGGATTCCGTAGTACGCGGCGAAATAGTTGTTCCGCGTCCGGTCCACGACGGCCTTCGCCCCCTGGATCATTCCCATGGTCAGCAGCAAATCTGGGTCGTCGGGCGTCGCCTGTAAGAGTTGCTCTCCCCGCGCCAGCACCGGCTCCATCCGCACGAGAAATTGATCGAGCGTCTCCTCGAATTTGTCCTCATCTTCCCACTCTTCTTGGATGACTTGATCCATGTCGGCCAGCCCCTCGAGGAACGGATAGAGCAACTCGCCGCTCGGCAACTCCTTGAGTCGCCCGAACGCCTTCCGCGCCTTGGGGTAGTCGAGGTTCGCCATGTAATTGATCCCGCGCACGATAGACTGGGTCGCTTCCGGCGTCACCTGAAAGGCGCCCCAGACCCCGGTCGGCTGCAGCAGAAAGAGCCAGATGAGTCCAACGCACCATCGTCTCATGGCGTGGCTTCCTTCTTGGCCATGGCCTGCCGCCATGCGGCCACCATGGCGGGATCGACGTCGACCAAGAGGACGCATCGAAGGCGCCGTGCCGGAAACTTTCGGATCGCACCAATCATGCTGACCGCGGCCGCCGTGTGATCGACGCCTCCCACCCCGGTGCCCATGCCCGGCAGCGCAATAGTGGCAAGGCCCTCTTGCTCCGCCAGCCGAAGGGCCGCCGTCGTCGCCCGCCCCACATTCGCGACCGGAATACGCATAGCAGGACGCTCCATAGTCGGCGCATGGATAATGCCTCGAAAGGCCGTTTTCCCACCGCTCGTCAGGATCGCCCTGCCGACCGGCGTCGGCCCCTGTGCGACGGCCTCTTCCTCGACCTGCCTCCCCGCGGCCCGTTTGATGACGCCGGCCACCCCCCCGCCCATCCAGCCCTGGCTATTCGCGGCATTCACGATGGCCTCAACCGTCGCCTCGAGGATGCTCCCCTGTTGGATCTCGATCTGGACCGTCATGGTGTCCCTCAATTGACCCGAACTCACGTCAATGATAATGATAAGGGATGTGCACGCTACTCGGAAAAGGAAATCCGCCATGGAGGTAACCGTCCTCGGATCGGGAACAGCCGTTCCCACGCGCGACCGCGCGTCGCCCGGCCTCCTGATTCAGGTCGCCGATGAGTCGCTGTTGCTGGACGGCGGCACCGGCACCCTGCACCAATTGGTGCGGGCCGGGGTATCCCTCGACTCCCTGGATCGGGTGCTCTACACCCACTACCATCCCGACCACGTGGGGGACCTCGCCCCCCTGCTCTTTGCCCTGCGCAGTCCTGAGATCGGCCGACAACGCGCGCTCTGGGTCGGTGGGCCGCCGGGGCTTCGCCGCCACTACCAGCTGCTCGGGGAACTGTACGGCCCCTGGGTGGCGAAGCTTCCCTTCGTCCTAGACCTCCACGAGCTGAAGCCGGAGACGGTCGATTTTGGCGCATGGCGGCTGACGGCGCGATCCGTGCCGCACACCAATGTGAGCCTCGCGTACCGGATTGAGGCCCACGAAGGCGATCTCGTCTGCTCGGGAGACACCGATTACTCCGACGCCCTGATCGACTTGGCCAGGGAGGCGGACTTACTCGTGCTCGAATGTGCCTTTCCGGAGGGTCAGAAGGTTCCGGGACACCTCACGCCGAGCCAGGCCGGCGAAATGGCAGCCCGTGCTGGCGTGAAACGGCTTCTGCTCACCCACTTCTATCCTTCATGCAACGGGCACGATCTACTCACCCCCTGTCAGAAGCAATTCCCCGGGACCATCCTCTTGGCCCGGGATCTGATGCGGCTCGCCGTCGGCGACTGAGGACACACCATGACTGCTCGCGATCGGCTGATCCTCGCCCTAGACCTCCCCTCGGTGGACGCGGCCGAGGGCATGGTCACGCGACTGCAGGGAAAGATTCATCTTTTCAAGGTGGGGCTGCAATTGTTCACCGCCGAGGGCCCCCGGGTGATTGGCCGGATCCGGGACCGTGGTGGACTGGTCTTTCTCGACCTGAAGTATCACGACATTCCCCACACGGTGGCCGCTGCCGTCGCGCAGGCCGTCGAGTGGGGAGTGTTCATGGTAGATCTCCACGCCGCAGGTGGACCCGCGATGATGCGGGCGGCGGCGGATGCCGCAGCCGAGAAAGCCGCATCCATTGGGGTCGAGCGTCCCCGCCTCGTCGCCATAACCGTCCTGACCAGCCTGACCCAAACGGATCTCAAGACACTCGGCGTCGGGGGGACGGTCGAAGGACAGGTCCTCGCCCTTGCCCGTCTGGCCAGGGAGGCGGGACTCGACGGGGTGGTGGCCTCACCGAGCGAAGCGGCAGCCATCCGCAGGAGTCTCGGTCCCAAGTTCCTCCTCGTCACCCCGGGCATCCGACCCCGTGCCGCGGACGCGGATGACCAGCGGCGCATCGCGACGGCCCGGGACGCCCTCGCGGCCGGGGCCGACTATGTCGTCGTGGGTCGCCCGATCCTGAAGGCGGCGGACCCCGTGGCGACAGCAGAGAACCTCATCGCGGAAATGGACACCCCATAAAGGAGACACCGATGCGCCCGTGGTGGACCAGGGCGGCCGTGATGCTGGTGGCCGCAATGCTTCCGAGTCTTGTCCTCTCCCAGGAACCAAAGCCGCAGCCGGTGCGGCCTCAGCTGCGGGTCATCCGCGATGTTCTGACGACCGGCGTCGTCAACCGGGAACCAATCGATGCCGCCACCGTCTTTCCCCCCTCGGTGGGAACGCGGTACTATTTCACCGAGGTCGTAGGCGCCAGCACGCCCACCGAGATCACTCACATCTGGTCCTACAACGGGCAACGGGTCGCGGAGATTCCCTTAGTGATCGAGGCCAACCACTGGCGGACCTGGAGCCGCAAACAGATCTTGCAAGACTGGATTGGATCATGGGAGGTGGAGGCCGTGGACCCGGATGGTCATGTCCTCTCCTCGCAGAGGTTCGATATCCACTGAAGACCACGCACAGCGTGTGATGCGTTTTGTCCTCAGACCCGCTGAAGGAGGAGATCATGGCCTACGAGCATCTGGACGTCCACACCGCCGACGGGATTACGACCATCACCATCAACCGACCCGAGGCGCTCAATGTCTTGACGGAAGCCACCAGGAGGGAACTCGAGCACGCCTTCGTCACGGCGCGCAATGATGCCGCCGTGCGAGTGGTGATTCTGACCGGGGCGGGGGAGAAGGCTTTCATAGCAGGCGGTGACATTCGCGAGATCCTATCCGGCCTCGCGCCTGGCGCGGCGTATGCGCGGGACCAATTTGCGCGCGGAGGACAAGAGCTGATCACCCTCATCGAGCGATTGGGAAAACCGGTGATCGCGGCGGTCAACGGTTATGCGTTGGGCGGCGGGTTTGAGATAGTGCAGGCCTGCCACTTGGCCATCGCCGCCGAGACCGCACGATTCGGTCACCCGGAAGTCAATATTGGCTTCAACCCCTGCTGGGGGGGGACCCAGCGTCTCCCCCGCCAGGTGGGGCGCAAGTCCGCGATGGCGATGATCCTCACGGGAGAGATGATCGACGCGCAGGAGGCGTACCGGATCGGCGTTGTGAATAGGGTTGTTCCGTCGAAAGAATTGATACCCGAGGCGCAGAAGCTTGCCCAGCTCCTTGCCACCAAGTCACCCGTGGCCCTCGAAGTGTGTCTCGAGGCGGTGAACCGTGGATGCGAAATGTCTTTGGACGATGGGCTTGATTACGAAGCGACGCTCTTTGCCATTCCCGTGGCCACCGGGGATGCCCAGGAGGGGACCCAGGCCTTCCTCGAGAAGCGCAAGCCCGTGTTTAAGGCGCGGGAACGTCCCCACAAATCGTGAATGGTGGTTGGTGATCGGTCCCTGATGGAGCTATTCGAACCCGTCAAAAAGCCGCACCGCAAAGGGAGGGCACCCCTCGCGGATCGGATGCGCCCGAAGACGGTGGAAGAGTTCGTGGGGCAAAGGCATCTGCTGGATGAGGGCCGCGTGCTGCGCCTTGCCCTCGATCGTGGGGAGATCCCGTCGATGATCCTCTGGGGTCCTCCCGGCTCGGGAAAGACGACCCTCGCGTATCTGATCGCCGAGCGAATGCGTGCTGCTTTCGTCCCGTTTTCCGCTGTCACGGCCGGGATCAAGGAAATCAAGGACGTGATCAAACAGGCAGAGTGGCATGAGCAGCGGGAAGGGCAGCGGACCATCCTGTTCGTCGACGAGATTCATCGATTCAATAAGGCGCAGCAGGACGCCTTTCTCCTCCACGTCGAGCGAGGCATGATCACCCTCATCGGGGCCACCACGGAAAACCCGTCTTTTGAGGTCATTGCCCCCTTGCTCTCGCGGGTCAAAGTCTTTCGGCTCGAGCCGCTTGCGGAAGCCGACCTGGATCGCATTGTCCAGCGCGCCCTCGAGGACCCGGAACGCGGCGTCGGCGCCGATCAGCCACGACTCAGCCCCGAGGGCCGGCAGCATCTGCTCCGCCACGCCTCGGGGGACGGTCGGGCCGCCCTCAATACATTAGAGTTGGCCGTCCAGATTGCCCCACGGCGCACAGACGGAACACTCGACATCAGCCTGCCGACCGTCGAAGAGGCAGCGCAACGACGCAGCCTCCTCTACGACAAGAGCGGGGAAGAGCACTACGCCCTCATCTCTGCCCTCCACAAAAGTCTGCGCGACGGCGATCCCGACGCGGCACTCTATTGGTTAGCCCGGATGCTGGCCGCGGGCGAAGACCCCCTCTACATCGCGAGGCGGCTGATTCGCGTCGCGTCGGAGGACATCGGCAACGCCGATCCGACGGCGCTCTCGGTGGCGGTTGCGGCGAAGGAGGCGTACCACTTCCTCGGAAGTCCGGAGGGGGAGCTGGCCTTGGCCCAGTGCGTCTGTTACCTCGCCACCGCCCCCAAGTCCAATGCGGTCTACCGGGCCTACGAAAAGGCCCGGACCGATGTAGAACAGGCGCCCATGGCCCCCGTGCCACTCCACCTCCGGAACGCACCGACCCCCCTGATGACGCACATGGGGTATGGGGTCGGCTACCGGTACGCCCATGACGAGCCGGATGCCCTCGTGGATCAAGAACACGTCCCGCCGGAACTGAAAGACCGCACGTACTACGAGCCCACAGACCGAGGATACGAAGCCGAAATCAAGCGTCGGCTGGCCGAGTGGCGCCGACGACTCGCGCAACAAACTTCCTCGCAGCGGACCGGACGGGAAAAGTCGTGAACTCACACCCGGTCTTGATTTGTGACGACTTTTGCCTTGACAGTCCGCTGGGCGTTTTGATATACGCCTACCATCACATTCCTCATTTCCCATCCTTTTGATTCTCTTCAATGTCGATAAGTGAGAGGAGGTGACCAGGGATGACCAAGGCGGAGCTTGTCGCCAAAATGGCCAAGGGCTCAGGCATGACCCAGCGGGCGGCGGAAGTCGCGCTCGAGAGTGCCCTGAAGTCGATTCGGGATTCGCTCAAAAAAGGAAAGAAGGTCACATTGGTCGGCTTCGGCACGTTTTCGGTCGGCAGACGCGCGGCCCGCAACGGTCGAAATCCTCGAACGGGAAGGGTCATTCGCATTCCAGCGTCCAAGGTTCCGCGGTTCAAGGCAGGAAAAGATCTTAAGAAGGCCGTTAGCTAGTCCCTCGATGTACGCAGGACACGCCCTTCGATGTACGCAGGACTAGTGCTGAGCGAGCCATATTTCTGATCCCATTTACGACAATATGTAACGGCATTTGCGAACCGGAGCACTAGCCTTTATTCCCATACGATACAAAGCCGGAAGGACACGCCGTCCGGCTTTTTTCTTTCTCTTTGTGGCGTGCCCTGCCCCTACGGCAGCAAGGCCTTGACCTCTGTTGAGACATCATCGGCAGTCATGATCGCGGAGATGACTGCGACCCCGTCGGCCCCGGCATGTAGAACCTCCGATCGGTTCGCCGCGTTGATGCCGCCAATGGCGAAGATGGGAAGACGGATCCGCGGCCGGACCTGCCGAAGGAGTTCCACGCCCAAGGGAGGACCGTAGACGACTTTGGAGGGCGTGAAGAAAATAGGACCAAGAACGATGAAGTCGGCGCCCCCGTCCTGCGCTTCTTTAGCCTCCGCGAGCGAGTGACACGAGACCCCCAGCAGCCGTGCTGGCCCGAGCAGGCGACGAGCGATGGCAGGCGCAAAGCCCCGCTGGCTCACATGCGTCCCGTCGGCGCCGATGGCCAGGGTCACGTCGATCCGATCATTGATGAGGAGGAGGCCACCGGCGGCACGGACGGGGCGAAGGAGCCGATCAGCCAGGGCCGTCAGCTCCCCAGCCCCGAGGTCCTTCTCGCGCAACTGAAAGGCCCTCGCGCCTCCGCGTATGCCGGCGCCCACAACCTCGTCGAGCGACCGGCCCAAGGTCTGCGTGCGATCGGTGATGACATACAATCCCCATTTGCGGGGATCTTCTTGGGGGAGTGGCATGGGATCAGCGGGCAAGCTGTATTGGCTCAGCAGAGGACCAGCCGATTCGTGTTCTGCCGACCCTGAACCGTGAACCAAACTACAAGAGCTCGGGCATCCCTTCGAGCGGGGTGGAGGCAGACGCGTACAGCTTTTTCGGCATGCGCCCGGCCACAAACGCCCGTCGTCCGGCCTCGACCGCTTGCCGCATCGCCGTCGCCATGGTGACCGGGTCCTTCGCCGCCGCGATTCCGGTATTCATCAAGACACCTTCACAACCCAGCTCCATAGCGATCGTGGCATCAGAGGCAGTCCCGACGCCGGCATCGACCACGACCGGCACCCGAACCACTTCCAGGATGATCTTGATGTTATAGGGGTTCCGGATCCCGAGGCCAGAGCCGATGGGCGCCCCCAGGGGCATCACCGCAGCTGCCCCCGCGTCCTCGAGCTTCTTGGCAACGATCGGGTCGTCGTTGGTGTACGGCAGCACGATAAAACCCTCTTTGACCAGTACCTTCGTCGCCTCCACGAGCGCCGCGGTATCGGGAAAGAGGGTCTTTTCGTCCCCGATGACCTCGAGCTTGATCATGTCGGACAACCCCATCTCGCGGGCGATGAAGGACGTCTTGATCGCCTCCTCCGCCGTGTAGCATCCCGCCGTGTTCGGGAGGAGCGTGTATCGGTCGAGATCGACGTAATCCAAGAGGGAGCCTCCGGTTGCCAGATTCATACGCCGGATGGCCACGGTGATCATCTCTGCGCCGGAGGCCTCCCAGGCTTTTTGCATCGTCTGAGAGTCCGGGTACTTGCTACTGCCGACGATGAGGCGGGAGGTGAATTCCCTTCCCCCAAATCGGAGCGGTTCATCCTTGTATTCCGCATATTCAACCATCACAGCTCCTCCGCCCCTCCTGCCATGACCGTGAGGACCTCAACCGCGTCCCCCGCGCGGATCGTTGTGGACGCGTAGGAGGGTTTCTTGACAATCCCCTGGTTGACCAGGACCGCCACCCGCTCTGGACGCACACGCAGCTCTTCCAAGAGCTGGGCAACCGTGACCCCGTCACTCACATCCCGTTCTTTCCCATTCACCAGAATTTGCATCAGGTGCAGGCCAACTGCGTCGAAGCATCTCGAAATCACAGGAATAATAATGGTAACACGGGCCACGAGGGGAGTCAATCAGGCCCCGTCCGGCACCGAGGGGGTTGGCGTTGATCTTGCTGCCCGAGACCCGTGCCGAAGAGCCCAACTTACCTTCGCCGCGGCCGGCCTGCGCCGCGTTTGACGCCGAGGGCCTTCTCGACCACGGCCGCCAATCCCGCGGTGAGAGCAAAATTCCTGATGGCACTCGGGTCGACCCACGCGGCCTCGGAGATATCCGACGCGGCCTTCAACCGCCCCCGCCGCCAGGGGGCCAGGAAGTCGACGATCACATAGTGATAGCGGACCTGACCAATGCGGTCGAAGAAAATCCGGTCCATCACCTCGACGATCTGTTCCACTGTCACCTCAATCCCGCACTCCTCTTTGACCTCGCGCACAACCGCCTCCCGCAGTCCCTCTCCGAGTTTGACCGCGCCGCCAGGCAGGCTCCAAAGCCCCCGACTGGGCTCCTGCTGGCGACGGACCAGTAAGACCTTGCCAGCCTTGGTCACAATGGCGCCAACAGCGACAATGGGATGGGGTGGATACTCACGCCTCATCGCGCCCACGGGGGAGAAAGGGCTTGACAAGCCGGGGAGAAGATACTATCAATGCCGGTTAGTTTTTCCACCGCGCGTCCAGAAGGGGGAAGTTATCAGTGCCGATCTACGAGTACAAGTGCGAGAAGTGCGGTCACACCTTTGAGGTCATTCAGAAATTCTCCGATGAACCGATTGCGTCATGCACGGCCTGTTCCGGACCCGTTCACCGGGTCCTCTCGCCTCCCGGCCTGATGTTTAAAGGCCCTGGCTTTTACGCGACCGATTACCAACAAAAAAAGACCGCCAAAGGGCATAAACTGAAAAAAGAGAAGGCGGACACCGAGACCTCTGCCGACGCAAGCGGCGACGAGCACAAGAGTAAAGCCGACACGAGTACTTCCGACGAGTAACGGTTCAACCCTCACTCTCCCTCCGCGCGGTTTAGAAGCACCTGGATGTGGGGGAGGGTTTCCGTAACTGGCACGACCGAGTCCTCTTTGGTCCGACGATTCCGAATCTCAACGTGCCCCTCCCGGACCGCACGGCTCCCCACCGTCACCCGATAGGGAACCCCGAGGAGGTCTGCATCCTTGAATTTGACGCCCGGTCGTTCCTCCCGGTCGTCGTAGAGCACCTCGACACCCGCTCCCTCGATCGCGCGGTAGAGCTCCTCGCCGAGATTCCGCGTTGCCGTGTCTTTGACATTTACCGTGACGAGGTGCACCTGGAAGGGGGCAATGCTCGCGGGCCAGATGGTGCCGTCCTCGTCGTAGTTTTGTTCAATCGCAGCGGCGACAATCCGGGCCGGGCCGATTCCGTAACTCCCCATCACGATCGGACGGTCCTCTCCCTTTTCGTCGAGATAAACTGCCTTCAGGGGCGTGGAATACCGGGTGCCCAGCTGGAAGATATTCCCGACTTCGATGACCCGCTCGACGGTGAGAGGCCCGCCGCACTTCACGCAGGCATCCCCTGGTTGCACCCGATGAATATCGGCATACTCCGCGCCCACGTGCGTGCCAGGGACTAGCCCCCGAACGTGGGTCCCCTCTCGATTGGCCCCGGCCACATACACCCCTTCGACAAGGGCCCCGTCGGCCAACAAGGGGACATCAATATTGAGGGGGCCCAAGAAGCCCACCTCCACGCCCGCAATCTCCTTCACCTCGTCGCGATGGGCGGGCCGGAACGGGCCGACGAGACGCTGTACTTTCCTTTCGTGGAGTAACTGATCCCCTCTGAGCAGGCAAAGGAGCGGTCCTTTCGCCGTGATGACCATGAGGCTTTTCAGGGTGAGACGCGGATCGATCTGGAGGAAGGCCGAGACCTCCTCGATGCTCCTGGCCTCCGGGGTGCGGATCTCCTCGAGAGACGACCACGCCGGGAAGGTCGGTGGAGCAGACCTCGACGCCGCCAGCTCGACATTCGCCGCGTACCCACAGGATCCGCACAGCGCCACCTCATCCTCTCCCGCGGGAGACGGCGCCATAAATTCGTGTGAATCCGCCCCACCCATCATGCCTGGATCGGACTCCACGACGTAAAACGTCAGTCCGCAGCGGTCAAAAATCCGGCCGTAGGCTTCCTTGTGCAGCGCGTAGCTCTGCCGAAGCCCCTCTTCGTCCACATCCAGGCTGTACGAATCTTTCATCAGGAACTCCCGGGTCCGGAGGACGCCGCTCTTGGGCCGGGCTTCATCCCGGAATTTGACTTGGATCTGGTACCAGATCTGGGGAAGCTCTCGGTACGAGCGGATCTCCTTCGCGGCGAGCCAGGCGATGATTTCCTCGTGGGTCATCCCCAGGCACATGTCCCGCTTCCCGCGATCCTTGAGGCGGAACATCTCGTCGCCAATCTCAGCCCAGCGGCCGGTCTGCTGCCAGACTTCGGCGGGATGAAGCGCCGGCAACGTGAACTCCTGCCCTCCGATGCGGTCCATCTCTTCGCGGATGATCGTATTCACCTTTTCCAGGATGCGGTGCCCGAGGGGAAGATAGACATAAATCCCCGCGGCCAACTGGCGGACAAGCCCGCTCCGGATCATGAGCTTGTGGCTCACCGCCTCGGCATCGGCGGGATCCTCCCTGATGGTGGGAATAAGCAGGCGACTCCACCGCATGGTCAGGTGAGAAAAAAGGCGGGACTCACTCCTTGGGAAGTATCGTAAGCAGATGCTCGGCGCCGCGGCAGGCATCTTCCGCTTCGCCGGACTCCGCCATCTTCTGCAGCTCTTCCACGAGGGCGTCGGCGAGCTCTTCCTCTTTCACCTTACGGATGATCTGCCCCTTCTTGATGAGGATGCCGACCCCGTTGCCGCCAGCGATGCCGATATCTGCCCCTCGGGCCTCGCCCGGGCCGTTCACGGCACATCCCATGACGGCCACGTTCATCGCCTTCTTCAGGCCCAAGGCCGCCAAGCGCTGCTCCACTTCCTTCGTGAGGCCCATCAGATCAATCTCGACACGCCCGCACGACGGGCAGGCGATGATATTCAGCCCCCGCTCCCGCAGTTCCAGCGCCTTCAAGATCTCGAAGCCGACCTTGATCTCTTCGACACAGTCCTCGGTAAGGGAGACCCGGATGGTATCACCGATTCCCGCAGAGAGGAGCGCGCCCATCCCCACCGCAGATTTCACAGTACCGGGAAAGGCGGTCCCCGCCTCGGTCACCCCGAGGTGAAAGGGATAATCCACTTTCGTGGCAAGCAGACGGTAGGCAGCAATCATCATCGCCGGGTGGGAGGCTTTCAGGGAAACTTTGATTTCGGGATAATCGAGGTCCTCCAGAATCTGGATATGCCTCAACGCGCTCTCGACCATGGCCTCGGGCGTGGGTTTCCCATACTTCGCCATGAGCTCCCTCTCCAACGAGCCGGCGTTCACCCCGATGCGGATCGGAACCTTACGTTCTCGGGCGGCCCGGACGACTTGCTCCACCTTCCAGCGCGCCCCGATATTCCCTGGATTGAGGCGCAAGCCGTCCACCCCTTGCTCCAATGCTTGCAGGGCCAGCCGGTAATTGAAGTGGATATCCGCAATAAGTGGTATCCGGATTTGAGGGCGGATCTCACGGAGGGCCGCTGCGGCCTCCTCATCTGGGACCGCCACCCGGACCAACTCGCAGCCTGCCGCCTCGAGCGCCCAGATCTGATCTACGGTGGCCTCGACATTGCGGGTATCGGTCTTGGTCATGGACTGGACCGAGACCGGGGCATCCCCACCAATATCGACGGAACCGACCTGAATCTGCCGCGTCTGCCGCCGCTCTACCATTACCCCTCTCCCTGGTCGTTGACCGATAACCGAGAACCTACAGATACATGATCTTGCGGTCGTCGGTCGTCGAGGCGTGAACTATACCCTATCACGGACCCTGGAGCAATCGAAAGATGTCGTTATAGAAGGCAAAGATCATCAAGGCTACCAAGAGGACCAGGCCCACGCGCTGCGCGAACTCTCGCTTCTGGACGCTCACCGGCCTGCCGCGCAGTAATTCAATAAAGAAGAAGCAGAGATGCCCCCCGTCCAAGATCGGGATGGGGAGGAGATTCAACACCGCCAGGTTGATGGAGAGGAGTGCGGTGAAGGAGATGAGGTTGAGCAATCCCTGCTGAGCCTGCTCGCCGGTCATCTGCGCTATGAGGATCGGACCCCCGAGCGTCTGAGGAGAAATCCGCCCCTCCACGATCTTCCACAGCGCCCACAGGATCTTCACGCTTGTGGTCCACGTCTGAGCCCCGGCGTTGACGAACGCAGTCAGTGGGTCCAAGCGCTCGTACACTGACGCCGCTGCTGGGCCAATCCCGATCAGTCCCACCGTCACGGTCCGGCCCGTGGCTTCCTGCTGGATGGAGGCCTTTGGCGTGATCGTCACTGAGAAGCGTTCCCCCGTCCGCTCCACCGTCAAGGTCACCTCTTGCTCAGCCTGTGTGTGAATCCGTTCGGCCAGCTCCCCCCAGGTCTCGACCAGTTCGCCGTTGACAGCAACGATGCGATCGCCAACCCTGAGACCCGCGGCGACGGCGGGAAAACCCTCCATCAGTCGGCCGACGGTCGGTGAGATAAACGGCCCGACCCCGATCGTCCACACCTTCCGCTCATCGCCGAGGAAGTCCGTGACGACCTCCTGCCGTGGCGTGACCGTGATCTCCTGGTGGACGCCGTCTCGATCAATGGTGAGTCTGAGGGGATTCCCCTTCGAAGCGTCAACCGCCTCGTCGATCTCCTCCCAGATTTCCACGGGCCTGCCCGTTACGGCCACGATCCGATCCCCGGGCTGAATTCCAGCCAGGGCCGCTGCGGAGTCCGCCTCTGGTTTCCCAGCCACCGGGGGGAAGACCGGGCGACCGATCAGCATGAAGACCCCCCAGAAGAGGACCATGGCTAACAAAAAATTCGCTCCCGGTCCGGCCACTACAATAGCAATCCGGCGCCCGACCGACTTGTGCGCGAAGGATTTTTCCAGGTCAAGGGGTTGGCCTGCACCATCGTAGGCCTGACCCGCGTCGTCAATGACGACCTCGCGCGGGTCCTCCCCCACCATCTTGACATAGCCCCCCAGCGGGATGGCGGACACCAGGTACTCCGTCTCCCCCTTCATGAAGCCAAAGAGCCGCCGCCCGAAACCCAGAGAGAACTTGAGAACCCCAACCCCCACCCGCTTCGCCACCAAAAAGTGTCCCAGCTCATGGACGAAGATGAGGAGTCCCAGGACTACGATAAAATAGACAGCCGTCGTGAGCATCATGACACCTGATTTCCGCGGTACTTACGGGAAAGCTGCGCTCGGACTTCCTGATCCGCCGCCAGAATCTCCTCCAAACTTTCGCCGTGGCCCCGCTGGTGTGCCCGTAGTCCCACCTCGATGACCTCAGGGATCTGGCCGAACGAAATCTCGCGGTTGAGGAAGAGTTCTACTGCGACCTCGTTCGCGGCGTTCAGGGCCGCCGGCGCCGTCCCACCCATCTCGACTGCCTGATATGCAAACCCGAGACACGGAAACCGCTCTCGATCGATCGATTCAAAGGTCAGCGAGGCCACCCGCACCAGATCCAGGGTGGGGAAGACATTTTCGAAACGGGCCGGGTAGCCGAGGGCATAGAGGATCGGGAGGCGCATATCAGGAGGCGAAAGCTGCGCCAGGATCGAGCCATCCACATACTCGATCAGGGAATGGACGATGGACTGCGGGTGGATAATGACGTCCACGTTTTTGACGTCGACATCAAACAGCCACCGCGCCTCGATCACCTCGAGGCCCTTATTCATCAACGTCGCAGAATCAATGGTGATCTTTTTCCCCATGTTCCAGGTCGGATGATTCAACGCCTCCTCGGGCGTGACCGAGGTGAGTCGCTCTTTCGGAACATGCCGCAGCGCCCCGCCGGATGCGGTCAAAATAATCCGTTTTAGCGCGTGCCGGCCGCCTCCCTCCAAACATTGAAAGATCGCTGAATGCTCACTATCCACCGGGAGCAGCCTGACGCCGCGGGCAGCTGCCTCAGACGTCAGCAAGGCTCCGGCCATGACCAACGCTTCCTTGGTTGCCAGGGCCACGTCCTTGCCGGCCCGGACGGCCGCAAGAGCAGGCACCAACCCGGCCGCCCCTAGAACCGCCAGCAGGACGAGCTGCGTTTCGGCGTAGGTCGCAACGTCGGCCAATCCCTCCGTCCCGTAACAGATCTTGACGGGGAAGCCGCGCAGCCTCTCCTCGAGTTCCCGGGCACCTTCCTGCGTCCCCACGGAAACCAGGTGCGGCCGAAACTCTCGGACCTGCGCCGTCAAAAGATCGAGCTGTCCCCGCGCCGCCATCGCCACGACCTGGAAGTCCTCTGGCTGGGCTCGGATCACTTCGAGAGCCTGCAGTCCGATCGAACCGGTAGAGCCCAGAATGCTCACGCGCTTCATGGGCCCTCCTTGACTCCTACCCCGTCTCTCGTCCCGTTCTTGACGAGGTACATGGCTGCGTCGGCGTGCTGCAAGAGGGCTTCCCCACTCGCGCCGTTATCGGGATACGCGGCCACGCCAAAGCTGGCGGTCAATAAGGCCTCCACCCCTTGCACGGGACGGAACCGATGGGACCGAATCGCCCGGCGAAGACGGTGCGCCGTTCCCACCGCTCCTTTTAGATCAGTCTCGGGCAGCGTGACACAGAACTCATCCCCTCCGAACCGAAAGATTTTATCTGCCCGCCGCAGTTTTGTCTTGATCACGTCCACGACCTCCACCAGCACCCGACTCCCCGACAGGTGGCCAAACTGGTCGTTAATGTTTTTCAAGTGATCCAGGTCGAAGAAGAGGAGGGAGAAGGTATGTTTGTACCGTCGGGCCCGCTCGATCTCCTCATCCAAATATCGGTCGAGATACCGCCGATTCAGGACACCCGTCAGGTCATCCTGGAGTGTCTCCTGGCGGAGCAGGGCATTGGTCCGCTGGAGATCATATCGCTCTAGCGCGTTTCGCAGGGTGATCTCAAGATCGGCCGCTTGAATGGGCTTGAAGATGACACTGTGCGCTCCCCTCGTCAGGGCAGCGTCCACCTTCGCAGTGCCAGGAGCGGCTAACACAACGATGGTCTGCTCCGGTTTGATGTGCAGGAGCTGCCCAACGATGTCAACGGCGCCGGGCCGGGGCATCTCCACATCAAGGAGTACGACGGCGTAGTCTTCCTTTTCCAGCCTTTTCAAGGCCTCCGCGCCGGTTGAGACCTCCCGCGGCCGAAAACCCCGCTGGCTGAGCAGCCCTGCGAGCTGGCTGCGCGCGGGTTGCTCGTGATGTATAACTAGAATTCGCTCGTTGGCCACTCCCGGCCCCTGTGCCCCGTGTGTCACCCCAGAGACGGCGTAAGTATAATGAAAACCGACGCTTCCCGCAAGACATTTCCCAGGCCACGAGACCCCTAACGCGGCGGCTCCCCCGGGATTTCCGTGCAAATTTCTTGCCTCAGCGGGGCGGCCCGACCCCTGGAACACCCCACACCTCCATCGAGCCCCGCCGGCTTCACAAAACTTCCCGCGGCGCGATTGACCTTGACAGTTTACACGTCGGCTTCCTATACTGCCGCAAATCTTCCTACGGTTTGATGAGGCGATGACGCGCATTCATTTCGGCACATCAGGATCTGGAGCGCCTCACCGAGGCGGCCCACGAGCTGGTGTACGGCACATAGCACGAGAGGGTCCGTGAGTCAGATCATCCATATCCACGCCCGAGAGATCCTGGATTCCCGCGGGAATCCGACCGTGGAGGTCGAGGCCAGCCTCGAAAGCGGGGCCGTAGGCCGGGCAGCAGTCCCCTCGGGGGCATCTACGGGGGAGCGAGAGGCGGTAGAGCTTCGAGACGGTGACCTTCAGCGGTTCCGGGGGAAGGGAGTCAGAAAGGCCGTCGAGAATGTCAATACGCTCATCGCCCAAGCGGTTATCGGATTGGACGGGATCGACCAATCCCAGGTGGACCAGACCCTGTGCCGGTTAGACGGCACACCGACGAAAGGCAAACTGGGGGCCAACGCGCTCCTCGGGGTGTCCCTGGCCGTGGCCAAGGCGGCAGCAGAGGAAGCCGGTCTTCCCTTCTACCAGTATCTGGGAGGGGCGGCGGCCCGCGACCTTCCTGTTCCCCTCATCAACATCCTCAATGGCGGAAAGCATGCCGACAACAACGTAGACTTTCAAGAATTCATGATCGTCCCTGTGAGCGGCGCGCGGTTCGCCGAAGCGCTCCGGATCGGCGTGGAGGTTTTCCATAGCCTACGCGGGGTCCTGAAGAAGCGAGGCTACAACACCGCCGTGGGAGACGAGGGCGGTTTTGCGCCCGATCTGCGTTCAAACGAAGAGGCCATCGAGGTGATCCTCGAGGCCGTCGTGCAGGCCGGCTACCACGCCAGCCGGGACGTCTTTCTCGCCCTTGACCCGGCGGCCAGCGAGTTCTACGAGGGGGATCGGTATCATCTCCTCGCGGGCGCCAAGAAGGAGCTCAGCCGAGAAGAGATAGTCGACTTCTATACCCGGTGGGTCCAGCAGTATCCAATTGTGTCCATCGAGGATGGGATGGCCGAAGGAGACTGGGAAGGATGGAAGTTGCTCACCACGGCCCTCGGGGATCGGGTCCAACTCGTCGCAGATGACCTGTTCGTGACCAACGCGGCGATCCTCCGTGAGGGCATCGCCCGAGGGGTTGCGAACGCCATCCTGATCAAAGTCAACCAGATCGGCACCCTGACCGAGACGCTCGAAACCATCGCTGTGGCCAAGCGCGCGGGGTACGCGACGGTCATTTCTCATCGCTCCGGCGAGACGGAGGATGTCACGATTGCGGATCTGACGGTGGCGGTCAACGCCGGACAGATCAAGACCGGCTCGACGTCCCGCACGGACCGGACGGCAAAGTACAATCAGCTCCTCCGCATCGAAGAGCGGTTAGGGACGGCGGCCCGCTTTCCTGGGACCGAGGCCTTTCGTGCGTTGAGAACCGAGTGATGCCAAAGCAGGATCCGACGGAACGACAGATCAAAGCGTGGCGGCCAAGCGTGATCCTCCTCCTCTGTTTCCTTGGGCTTCTCCTCCTGGTGTCTCTACTCGGGGATCGGGGCCTGCTTCAGCTATACCAAATGGGGCAAGTCAAGGCGGACCTGGAACAGGAGATCGAGGCCCTCAGGCACGAGAATGCTGTGCTGCGGATGGAGGTCGAGGGGATGCGCCGTGATCCCTCGCACGCCGAGGAGATCGCCCGCCGGGACCTGGGCCTGGTGCGGCCGGGGGAAATCGTCTACCAGTTCAGGAAGCGGTGAGCTGCGCCTCTCATCTCCCCCTCCACCCCTGACGATTCCAACGCCGAGAACCTCCGGGTGGCGAAATTTCGCCGAAGGTGGTAGGCTTTCTTGGTGAATCGTCAGTGCGTGAATATCATCTGCAGTGTCACCCTCGTCACGGCTTCCCTGCTCATCGGATCGGCGCATGCCAACAGGCCGGTGGAGAAGTGGCAGAGCACCGTCGGGCGGAATCATCCGCTCGCCGGCCAGATCTGGGATGCCGGGGCCGGTCGTTTCATCGCTCATAGGACCTTGGTCGCGCGTCTGGCGCAAAATCGGTTCGTGTTATTAGGTGAGAAGCACGACAGTCCGGATCACCACCGCTTGCAGGCGTGGCTACTCCGCGCCCTCATCGCCGCCCGGCGCCATCCCGCCGTGGGTTTTGAGATGTTTGACACCGATCAACAGGGGGCAATTGACCGGCATCTCGATGCCGCGCCGACCGACGCCGCCGGCCTCGCCGACGCCGTCAACTGGGACCACTCCGGCTGGCCGGACTGGTCGCTCTATCAACCGATCGTCGAGGTCGCCCTTGACGCGCGGTTGCCGATCGTTGCAACGAACCTGTCTTCCAAGATGGTGCGAACACTAAGCCGCGAGGAGCCAACGAGTTTGGAGGCGGGGCTCGCGGCCCGACTGGGCATTGACCGGCCGCTCGCGCGCGATACGCACGAGGCGATGGCGGCCGAGATCCGCGATTCCCACTGTGGCTACGCCTCTGAAGCGATGATCGAATCGATGATAACCGTGCAGAGGGCTCGGGACGCCCAGATGGCGGAACGTCTCGCCGCGGCGGGAGGAGAGAGGGGGGCGGTGTTGATCGCGGGGATCGGGCACGTTCGCACCGACTGGGGCGTCCCCGTGTACCTGGAAAGCCGCCTGCCAGGGAGCACGGTCACGAGCGTGGCCTTGCTCGAGGTGGAGTCCAGCGAAACGGAACCCGCGGCGTACGCCTCAATTTTCGGGAATGGTCCATTGCCCTTTGACTATGTCTGGTTCACGCCGCGCGTAGACGATATGGACCCCTGCGAGAAATTCAAGATGCAACTCAAGGAACTCGGGAAGAAAGATTGATGCGGGGACCACGGATGCTCATGCCATTGGAGACGGCGAGGAGAGCACGCTGAAAAAATACGTTCTGAAGACACCGAAGGCCCCTGTCGAACTCTCGGCCTATGAGGGTCAGCTCAACCCCGCCCAACTTCAGGCGGTGACGACTGGCCCCGGCCCGCACCTCGTCATTGCGGGTGCGGGGAGCGGCAAGACCCGAGTCATCACGTACCGCGTGGCCTATCTCCTCGACCAAGGGACAGGTCCCTCCCGCATCTTGCTGGTCACGTTCACCAATAAGGCCGCCCGCGAGATGCTTCGGCGTGTCGCGGAGGTCAGCCAGGGGGACAGCCGTCAGGTCTGGGGTGGCACGTTTCACCACGTGGGCAATCTCGTCCTGCGCCGCCACGCGAGTCTCGTCGGCCTGTCAAGCGATTACACGATCCTCGACCGAGAGGACGCCAAAGACCTCCTTCAGGCGTGCGTGACCGATCTCGCCATCGCGGTGACCAAACACCGCTTCCCGAGAGGGGATGTCCTCCAGGACATTATCAGCGCCGCCACCAACACCGAGCGGTCGATCGCCAAGGTCCTCGAGGAGCGGTACCCGTTCTTTACCCTTTTTGAGGCGGAGATCGGTGAGATCGCTCGCCGATATCAGCAGCGAAAGCTCCGGGATAATCTGGTGGATTACGACGACCTCCTCAGCCTCTGGCTTCGCCTGCTGCGCAATCATGCGGACGTGCTGGAGGCCTACCGGCAGCGGTTCCTCTACGTCCTCTGCGACGAGTATCAGGACACCAATGCGCTCCAGGGTGAAATCCTCGACTTGATCGCCTCTCATCACCGCAACCTCATGGTCGTGGGGGATGACGCTCAGTCGATCTTCGCCTTCCGGGGTGCCAACTACGCCAACATCCTCCACTTCACCGATCGGTACCCCGACGCTCAGGTCCACAAGCTGGAGATCAACTACCGGAGTACCCCGGAAGTGCTCACGCTCGCCAACGCCAGCATTACCCACAACGTCCACCAATACCACAAGACGCTGACGGCCATGCGACCGTCCGGACCTCAGCCGGCCCTCACCCCCCTCACCGATGAGGACGAGCAGGCGGCCTTCGTGGTCCAACGCATCCTCGAACTTCGGGATGAAGGGATTCCGCTCCATGAGATGGCCGTGCTCTACCGCGCCCATTACCAGAGTATTCAGCTGCAGCTGGAGTTGACGCGCCGGGGCGTCCCCTTTGAAATCCGATCTGGCCTCCGATTCTACGAGCAGGCGCACGTCAAGGACGCACTCGCGTATCTCAGGATCGTGGCGAACGCCAAGGATGAGCTGGCCTGGAAGCGGGCGGTCAAGCTCCACCCGGGCATCGGCAATGCGACGGCCGATGAGATTTGGGAGGCGGTAGCGGCCGAGAGCGAGCGACTCAATGTGGGCGCGCTCGGGGCGCTCTTGCCCCGTCTGGCCCCCAGGGCGCGGCGAGGATTTCAGGAGTTTCTGGCCCTGCTGGAACGCCTCGTTGCCCTCCCGCGTGCCCCCGCGCAGATGATCGAATCAACGCTCGAGGGCGGCTATCAGGATTACCTGAAGACCCGGTACACCAACTGGGTCTCCCGTATCGAAGACCTGCACCAACTGGCGACCTTCGCCCTGCGCTACGAATCGCTGGAAGCCTTTCTCACCGACCTGTCCCTTCTCGGGGTGATCACCGGGGAGGACGTGTTCTGGGATGAGCCTCGGGATGAACTCTTGATCCTCTCCTCCATTCACCAGGCGAAGGGATTGGAGTGGACCGCGGTTTTTCTCATCTGGCTGGTCGATGGATGGTTCCCGTCGGCGGCGGCGCTTCGCGAGGAGGGAGGGCTCGAGGAAGAACGACGCCTCTTCTATGTCGCGACGACGCGGGCAAAGGACCAACTCTATTTCTGCCATCCCCAACGCACCACCGACCTCCGAAAGCGGGAGCTCATCCTCAAGCCCTCGCGATTCATCCAAGAAATACCCGAAACGTTATATGAGCGGTGGCAGGTGCGCGTGGAATAATATGGGAACAGCCCTCGCAGCCCACGGTGTCAAAATCGGGACCTCTGGATTCAAGTACGCGGACTGGAAGGGGGCCTTTTACCCGGAACGACTCCGCGACCAGGACATGCTCCGCTTTTATGCGGAGTGCTTTGACACACTAGAGATCAACTATACCTATTACCAGATGCCTAGCCCACGGACGCTCGAGGCCATGGCCAGCAAGGCCGGCAGCCAGTTTACCTTCAGTGTCAAGGCCCATGCGGACATGACGCATCGGCGGGAAAACTTCCAGGGGGCCGCCCCTGCCTTCCGCGAGGCCATCCGCGTCCTCGAGGACCGGGACGCCCTGGGGTGCATCCTGGCTCAGTTCCCCTATGGTTTCTGGAACAAAACGGAAAACCGCGAACACCTCCTCCGCCTCCGGGAGGTCCTCGCTGGGGTCCCGTTGGTCGTGGAGTTTCGAAACGACTCATGGTACGCCCCCGCCGTGTTTGCGTTTCTGCGAGAGCAGGAGATCGGGCTGTGCTGTGTCGACGAGCCGGACCTTCCCAAGCTCCCGCCCAAGGTGGTCGAGGCGACCAGTGACGTCGGCTACGTGCGTTTCCATGGCCGCGCGGCGGCGACGTGGTGGCAGCACAAAGAGGCAAAGGAAAGATACGATTATTTCTACACCGAAAAAGAGCTCGAGGAGTGGGTGCCACAGATCAAGAAGCTCGTGGACCAGACCCGAATCACCTTTGTGTTTTTCAATAATCACCCGCGCGGCAAGGCAGCCGCGAATGCCCACATGCTGAAACACCGCCTCGGGCTCCCGGTTGGCAAGGTTCCGCGACCCCTTGCCGAGACGTTCCCCGCCCTCAAGGCTTTTGTCCCCCAAGGGGTGGCCCCCGGTGAACTCCCCTTGCGCTAGTTCCTCTGGCACCCCGTGCGCCTCGGTCTCTCACGCGACTTCTAAGTCCGCATAGGGCCTGAACGCACCACCCGGACGGGTTGCACCGAGGGGGTAAGTGTGCTACGGTCGAAGGAAGTTCAATTCACATTCCATTTTTCCAAAGGGGGTACTGTATGACCGCGCAGGACTGGGGCCCAAGAGGCGGGCGGCCTCCCCTGGACCTTCGGGATGCCTTCGAACGCTTCCGCGGGCAATTCCAGGGGCGGCGAGTGCCCAACCTGGGGGGAATCGGGGGCATCGTGGTCCTGGTGCTTGCCGTGATCCTTCTCTGGTCGAGCTGGTACACCGTCCAACCGGACGAGACCGCCATCGTCCAGCGGTTCGGGAAGGTCGTCCGGACGGCGGGCCCAGGTCTCCACTTCAAGATTCCCTATGGGATCGAGACGGTGCGCCTTGTCCCCACGGCGCGGGTCCTCAAGGAGGAGTTCGGATTCCGGAGCGAGGTTCCAGGACGGCGGACCCTCTACTCGCCGAGACAGTTCGACGATGAGTCCCTCATGCTCTCCGGGGATCTCAACGTCATCGACGTCGAGTGGATCGTCCAATACCGCATCGCGGAACCCGAGAAGTTCCTCTTTCAAGTCCGCGAGCCGATCGACACCATCCGAGACGTCTCCGAAGCGGTGATGCGGCGCGTGGTGGGCAATCGGCTCGGGAGCGACGTCCTGACCGTTGGCCGTGCCGCCATCGCGACCGAGGTGAAGGACGAAATGCAAAAAATTCTCGACGAGTATCAGACCGGGATCCGCCTCGTGACGGTGGAGCTGCAGAACGTTACCCCCCCGGATCCGGTCAAGCCGGCCTTCAACGAGGTGAACGAGGCGCGACAGGATAAGGAGCGGCGAATCAACGAAGCGCAGGAACAGGCCAACAAGGAGGTTCCCAAGGCGCGGGGGGAGGCGGCCCGGACCATCGCCGAGGCCGAGGGTTATGGTCTCGAGCGTGTAAACCGGGCCAAGGGTGAGGCAAACCGCTTCCAGGCCATACTGGCGGAATACCAGAAGGCCCCCGAGGTTACGCGCAAGCGGCTCTATCTCGAGGCGTTGACCGTGATCCTCCCCGAAGCGAAGTCCCTGTACATCGTGGATGCCGACCAAAAGGCGCTGATTCCCTGGCTCTCCCTGGATTCAGGCCTGAAGCCGGCGCCGGAGGGGAAGCAGCCATGACGCGGGCGGTGCGGATCGCGGTTGTTGTCCTGGTCGTCCTCGTCCTTCTGGTCGTGTCGGGTGCGTTCTATACCGTGGAAGAGGGTCAGCAGGCCATCGTCCTGCAGTTTGGGAAGCCTGTCGGGGACCCGGTCACCGCGGCGGGACTCCATTTCAAGCTTCCGTTCATCCAGAATGTGCGCCGCTTTGAGAAGCGGCTCCTCATCTGGGACGGCGACCCCGACCAGATCCCGACCAAAGGGCGCGAGTTCATTTTGCTGGACACGACGGCCCGCTGGCGGATCGCCGATGCAAGAAAATTCCTCGAGAGTGTGGCGACGGAGAGCGGGGCCCAGTCGCGTCTCGACGACATCATCGACTCGGTGGTCCGCGACCAGGTCTCGGGCAACGAGCTGGTGGAGCTGGTGCGCAGCACCTCGTGGGTCACCCCGAAAAGAGAGGTGCTCGAAGAAGTCCCAGAAGAACGGGAGCAAGAGCTTAAGAAAGAGATCACGCGGGGGCGCGAGGAGATCACCCGGGCCATTCTGACTGGGGCCCGCAAGATCACGCCCCAATACGGCATCGAGCTGGTGGATGTGCGGATCAAGCGCCTGAATTACATCGAAAGTGTCCGGGAGAAGGTCTACGCCCGCATGATCTCAGAGCGGAAACGGATCGCCGCCCAGTTCCGCTCCGAAGGCGAGGGGCGGAATGCCGAGATCCTGGGAAACATGGAGAAGGAACTTCGCCAGATTCGTTCGACCGCGTACCGGCGGGCCCAGGAGGTTCGGGGGAAGGCAGATGCCGAGGCGACCAAAATCTACGGCAACGCGTTCAACAAGGACCCGGAATTCTATACCTTTTCCCGCACGTTAGAGGCATACAAGGAAGGACAGAACGAAAACTCGGTGCTGATCCTCACCACGGACAGCGACTTCTACAAGTACCTCAAGGAAGCGGCCTCCACAGACAAGCAAGGCCCCCGATGACGGTTCAGGGTTTCGGGATCATAGTTCAGGGTTAGACCAAACTGGATATAGACATCACTCTTACTCACTCTTGACCATGAACTATGAACCGTCCGCCATGAACGGGCTGACCGGTCAACGGTCAGCCTTAGACTTGGCGGTCGAAGGCGATCTTTTCGAGCATCTCGTGGAGCTGCCGCTGTGCCACGGTCCGCTGATCCTCCAGCCGAGCACGTTCCGCGCGAAGCACTCCGAGACGATCCTCTTGTTCCTCGAGTTGGCGAATATAACGGAGTCGTAGGGTCTTTTCTTCCGCAGTCCGCCCCAGCCGCCCCAGGTTCTGGCGCACGCGCTGCTGGTCGTTAAAGATTTCCTTTTGTTCCTTGTCGAGGCCTTCGATTTTTCTCTGCAGTTCGGCAATGTCATTCTTCTTGGCGATGAACCGCTGCAGCGCGCGCTGCCGAGGCCGAGAAAATCTCAAGCGGAATGGGGCGCCGTCTCGATGTGCGGTTCGGAGTTCTTGATGTCGGGGAATTTCACCGGCCGGTGGGAAAATTTCCAACGTCGTGCCCACAGTTTGCGCTGATCGACTTCATACTTTCGAGGACTTACCATTGGCATCCTATTGCTCGGCGACTTAAGAATCGCGCCGCAACCTTTATCCCCTGTGCGCAACGGCGCCAGGTGAGGAAGAGAGCCACGAGGTCATGGCGTCACCCAATCAAATCAACTCACGCCCCGGAACGTACCGCTGCACCGACTGCGGCTACGAGGTCATCGTGAACAAGGGAGTGAAATTCCCCCGATGCCCCGTCCATCCTCACCCGGCCGCGTGGCATATCGTTCGGCAGGCGGAACCAAGAGGTGCCTCCGCAAGACCCAAGCGGCCGACACATCCCAGGTTGTTTCTTGATTGGGATCATCAATTAGGAAACGCCTGACCGGAGGTGATCCGGCGAACGGAGTTCTTCAACCCACAGGTGATCCACCACCATCCCGATCAAGGCAGCTTCTGATGGCTTGGGATCGAGGAAGCATACTCCCATCCCGCTGACCGGCCCTGACCCTGCCTCCTGGCTTTGTGTCCACACAACTCTCCCGCGGAACGAGAGGGGATCGGACAGGCCCGGTAACATAAAGCCGAGTACGATCTCCGTGCCGGCGGGAGCCGGGTTGCTGGCCGCGACGAACATTCCTCCGAGGCTTAGATTGAGGCACGTCCCTCGACCAAAAACACCTGCGTGAATGTATTCAACGCCAAATCGGACCGGGCTCCGGGCCTGGCGGTGTTTCTTGACCTGAGACAACCATTGGTTGAGCAGCGCTGACTCGACCGGCTGCTCGAAGGCGACGCCGTGGGGAAAGGTCGTGCGCAGGTCCGCTTGGATACCCGGGCCAACCCACACAATCAGGCCTCGTAACGGATCACCCTGCCACACGCGCACCAGCACGGGAGTCCCGCTTGTGAGCGCTTCGGGTAGCACCAGCGCGAGTCCGCCGACGCTGACGCTCCGGGTCTTGCCGGCGAGCCGTTTCGCCACGGAGCGCCCGCGGCCTGGCGCAGTGCACAGGACGGGCATGCTAGCTTCGAACCGTGGGCACCCGCCCATTGTGGCATACTTAGACATAATCTTCCTCCTCCCTGAAAGTGGCGAGTAAGATATGAATGCTCGCAATGCTTATGCCAGAACCGACCGCTCGCTAACCCGTTGAAAAATAAAGGAAGGCGTGGTAGGCGGCTGGGAAGGCTGTGCGGTATTTAAACACGGGGGGTGTCCTGTCTTCCTACACAAACCCCCTAGGGTTCTCCATCCCGATGAGACCGGACGCCTGAGATAATCTCTTCCCCCTTAAGTTTTCGCCACGTTCCTGCGTCTCAACAAAAGATGTTCAGGATCTCGAGGGGATTGCGGGTGGTCCGGGGGTCTCGCGAGTAAAACAGTGACAGCTCCAGCACGTAGAGGCGAGTCTCTTGGCCGAAACGAAACCTCAAGACAGGTCCCCCAGTCAAGTCGCCCGTCGAGTACTCCGCGACCGCCGTAGGAAGGAACCGCCGATCTTGGTGGAACACGACACTGCTATGGCCATAGGTCTCGATAACGAAGAGGAGATCCAACTGTTGACGCTCTTTGTAAAAAAGCTCATTGGCC
>CAZLDS010000040.1:0-25884 GCA_964558395.1 uncultured bacterium
TCGACCTGCACACGAATCCCCCCGCAGTTTCCCCCGATGACAGAGGTCCCCTTCCACATCGCCTCGGCCACGGTGAGGCCAAATCCTTCTCGGATGGACTTCTGCAACACCACATCAGACGCCGTCTGAAAAGCGTTCACCTCGAGATGCCCTACCTGCTGAGGGTCGGAAAAGAGATGGATATCCGGATCCCCTTCCCTATACTTTTCCACCTCTTTGAGTACGCGCTGGGCTTCGGGATCGTCCTGCGCCTCAATGACCCCGACCAACGCCAGTTGCAGACCAGAAATCTCCTGTTGGGCCATCCGGTAGGCGTCAATGACTCCAAGCGGATCCTTCCACGGATCAAAGCGAGCCACCTGGCTGATCAATGGGCGCTCGGGATCAATGTCAAGCCGGGCAAGAATTGCCTTTGCTTGGGCCATCGGCAGGGATTGGTTCTTTATTGTGAGCGGATCAATGGCCGGCCGCAGAAACCTCACTTTCTCTGGGGGCGCCGACCCATTCACATACTCCGGCAGGCAAAACACCAACCGATCATATCCCTGGAGGTAGCGGTATAGATAGTTCCACACGGCCCGGTTGGGCGTAGACGTGTCGATGTGGCAGTGCCAGATGGCTTGGCGAAATGGGTGCACACCCACCCTGATCGGACAGGGCTGCGGATCATGTACGATCCATACGTCGATATCGAGTCCCTGAATGTCCGCGGCAATCCGCCGGTTTTGCAGCAAAAAGGTCTCGTGCGTCTTGGAATCAAACTGCCAGGTTCCCCCCTGGAGGCTATTGTGGATGTTCTTGGTCACGTTGAAGAAGTTGCCATTTGCCCCCATGCAATACCAGTCAGTCTTGATCCCCAAGCCGTTCATGAGCGGGACCAGGCTCTTTAGTATCTCTGCGACCCCGCCCCCCCTAGCAGTGGCGTTGACATGCCCGACTTTGAGCCCCGCTAGACGGTCCGAAAGCCTGACCAGGTCCGCGAGCGTTTGCCTGTCCACCCATTCGCGGTAGAGTCTAGGATCGCGGGAATCCGTTCTTACTTTCTGAAGCACAGTGAGTTTTTGATTTAATGTTACACGGAAGGCGGAGTTTGCTTATGCCACCGACCGGACGTCACCAGCATCTAGTTCCACGGATGCGGCCTGCTGAATCAGGTGAATTGCCACGACCAGCCGGGCGCGTGTTCCTTTCCGGACCAGGACCCCGCGGACCCCGGTGAGGGGCCCCCGGACCACCTCGACCTCCATCCCCTCTTTGAGGTACGGATGGGGATCCAGGGGAAGGATACTCGTGACCAGTTGACGGATTGATTCAATCTCGTGATCGGGAATCGGGACGGGATAGCCATTGATTCCAAGAATTTGCACCACGCCAACGGCGGAGAGGACCTTTAGCCGATCCTGATACGGAAAGCGGACAAAGCAGTAGCCTGGGAATAGGGGAAAGCTGACATGCTTCCAACGATCCTTCCATCGCCGGCGGCGATCTACGAGAGGGAGGAAAGTCTCAAGGTGCCGCGAGAGGAGCTGCTGAGTCACCAGTTTCTCGTGCCGCGACCGTGTCTTGATAGCATACCAGCAAACGCCGTTCTCAAGGGTTGCACGCATGGCTTCGCCGTCTCAGTTACAGATTCATCCTCCCGGCGATGTCACCGGGCTTCGATCTCTATTATCCGACCGGTTCCCCCGCTACCTGGTGATTCAGCTAATCACCTTGCCTGCGGGCGAAATCGTGTCTCCACTTTCCCGGGGGTGCTCCTTGTGCGTTCCGACCACCAATCCTGGCGTACAGTCCGCACGGCCGGGCAAAGGGGGAAATACCCTCTTACTTTCGTTCCCGATCGATCGTGAGACACTTGGCACTCTTCGGTCTCTGCGCCACTCCGCGCTCATGCGGAGGTCAATCACAATACATATGCGTTGTTACTAGAACTGCTTATTTCTCAGTGAAATACCCCATCCTCTGAACATAAGGAGACCCTCGATGTATTGCTTCACAAACAAGTTGGCATCAGCGATCCAAGTCCGGGGGACGTACACGACGTCGTGGGACTGAAGCATGACGTCGCTCGTGATGGGTTGTGTCAAGTTTGCTCTGATCGGAATGGGCGCGTCGGCCCGGCCATTTCTGATGACAAGTACTTCCTCAAGTTTGGCTGTGTCCTGAAAGCCTCCGGCATTGATCACGGCCTGCAAAGCCGTCATACCCGGTGTAAGCACAACGGGCCCCGGTTTTTGAACTTCCCCTCCCACATAGACCTGTTGGCCCGTAAAAGACCTTACGATAACCGTCACCTCGGGTTTTCTCAGCTCCTTGGCGTAGGCCCCGGAGAGAACTTTGTCCAACTCTGACGGGGTCAATCCGGCTGCCTGGACATCGTCGATGAGTTGCAAAGAAATCTTGCCATCCGGTCGCACGAAGACCGTTTCATTGAGTTCAGGGTTGAAGAAGAACTTGATATCCATTTCATCGCCCGCCTGGAGGCGGTAGTCTCGTGGTACCTCAAACGGCATAGATCTGGAACCGATCACGGGGGCCTGTGTGCTGCCGATTCGTTGTGCACTACAGCCTATGAGGACAGAGACGACCATCCCAAGGACAGTTGTTGCCATAACGGAATTGTGAATTTTCCTAACGTGTTTCATCGCTATCTCTCCCAATCTCGATCGAGGGTGTCAGAAGTTTTTTTCTCATGTCCGTGGTTCTTGTGTTGAGTGGTCGCCTTCACCGCTTGCAGATCCGACTGCGTGATCGTTCGTCTCCGCAAGGCCCCTCCGCAAAAGGTGTACCAACGATGACCACCTTTACTTTCAAGAAGTTGCGACCGTTCTGGGCAATTCAGTGACCGCTTTTCGGTCAGGCCACCCCGCACGGTGACTAGAAATTGCATCAGTCTTTCCGTGCACAGCCCTGGGTTAGTCGGGGGGTCCCTAAGGCTTAATTCGTTCCAGTGATGTAACGCCACCCTAATCGCTTCTCAAAGATATAGAAATGCTGCGATCTCGCCTTCACCCTTTACCTCAACTCAGCTGCTTCATCTCGGCTATTCCGCTCCGGCTGAGATGTCGTGGGACGGCCGAAATCATCTTCCAGGCGAATAATGTCCGTCTCGCGCAGGTCGTTGCCGCCCCCCAGGGACGTTCAATTCGTTCACCCACGCATCGCATATTGTGTTTCCCGTGTCCTTCCGGTGCCGCATCCCCGTATCGCGCCAAAGGTGTCGCTGTCTGATGCAGACGATGCAACACAGGCCCCCTATTGCTATGAGTAGTCTCTGAGTAAGTTTTTGACTAAAGCCGCCTATAAATAAAATCAGGGATGTAGAATCTCCTCTTATCGAGGACCACGCCGAGGACCCGTCCCCCGGCCTCTACAAGTTGCTTTTTGGCGCTGATGGCAACCTGCCGGCGGATCTTCCCGGACTCGATCACCAGAACCACGCCATCAACCTTAGCGCAGAGGACCCGGCACTCGGACGAGCCGTGGATTGGGGGTCCGTCAAAGATCACGTAATCGTGCTTTTCCCTCATTCTCCTCAGAAACTCCTCAAACTTGTGGGATTCAAAAAGCGCATGCTGCTCAGCATAGGGTCTACCACAGGGAATGACGCGGAGGTTCCCGGGCCCTAGCTTGACGGGGCGGCGCCCGCGACCATTCATGGTCAGAAGATCCGACAAGCCGGGGATGGGATCGATTTTGAACGCGGTATGGAGCCTGGGAGTCTGCAGATTCGCATCGATCACAAGAACTTTGATCCGGGAATCCATCGCCAAGGCGATCGCAAAATTGGCGGCCGCTGTAGACACACCCTCGCCCCCGGTGGCGCCGACAAAGAGAACACTCTTGACAGAGCCATCATGATATCGGTTTAGTAGATTTATCTTGAGATCCTGGTACGGTTTTGGCGGCGGGAGGAGGGTCCAGCGTGGCCGGGATGGCACCGGTCCTTTCGGTAGGGGTACGGGCAACGTCTCCCGGTGGCTAGCGAAATATTCCTTTTCCGCCCATTCAAGGGCCTCGTGCGATTTCCCCATGGTACGCTTTCGCTCCTAGTTCATTTCAGGCAGCTTAATCATCTGTCCCGCCGTGATTCGGTCCGGATCCCGAATTTCAGGGTTTTCCTGGAGGACAGCACCAAGTACCGCCGTGTTGTATCTCCCATAGGCTTGGAGGATAATCTGAGAGAGATTCTCCCCGTTTTTTGTCACTACAACCCGATTTTCCTTCCTCGGTGATGCATTCATTTCGTGAAAGCGTGGCTTCGAGGTTTGTGTGCTCGCCATGGCATCCCCACCCTCTTGAAAAACAAGAGTAGATTCAACGACCGTGTTTAACTGAGAGCCACCCTGCTGACTTGAAACGTCGATTTGGTTTTTTGCCGCTACGGGAATGGGTCTGCGGACCCGCTGGATAGATCGCGAACTTCCCAGGAAAAAACCCCCAAAGAAGATGACGCCGGCAGCGAGTATCAAGGTCGCAGTCCTGGCCAATCGAAAACCGGATGCCCGCTCTGGTGAAGTGAGTAGCAACCTCGCAATCCTGGCCAATCGAAAACTGGATGTCCGCTCTGGTAACTGGGAAGTAATCTTAACCGGGCTCGTTGGGTTGTCCGCAACAGGAGTCACTGTATGGGTCTCAGTGGCGATCGTTGCAGGCACGTCACTGGACCCGGCAAAGGGGCTCCACGTGAGATCCTTAATGGCTTCCTCAATGACACTCCTGTCGACCGTTTTTTTCCGCAAGGCAAATCCGATCAGGAGGGCATTATCGCAGACTATATTGATTCTTCGGGGCACTCCCCCAGAGTATTCCCAAATCAATTGCTGGGTCTGCAGGTCAAACAGCGCAGGACCGCTGTAGTCGGCCACGCGCAAGCGATGCTGGATGTACCCATATGTTTCTGCCTCCGAGAGTGCGGTGATGTGTCGCTTCAGACTAATCCGCTGATTGAGCTGAAGGAGTTCGGGGCTATTCAACTTTGCGTCGAGTTCGGGCTGCCCGGACAGGACCACCTGGATGACCTTGTTCCTGTAGGTCTCCAGGTTTGAGAGAAGCCTAAGGTTTTCCATCGCGGAGCGGTCCAGATTCTGGGCTTCGTCCACCAAGAGCACCACATTGCCGCCTCGGGACAACTGACGGATGGCAAACTCGTTTAGCCGATGTAGGGCTTTGGTCTTGGAGAGGTGCTCCTTTGGCTTTGCCAGGCCTAGATCGATGAGGGCCATAGTGAGCATTCCGTGAAAGGTAACGCTGGGATTGAAGATAAACCCTACGCGGACCTCTAGCTCTTTTTCGAGTTCACCTAGTACGGTGTTAAGCAGGGTGGTTTTGCCCGTACCGACCTCGCCCACCATGGCCATGAACCCTCTTCTTTCGTGGATCCCGTAGATGAGGCTCGCGAGCGCCTCCCGATGACTAGGTGTCAGATAGAGGAACTTCGGGTCAGGCGTCAGGTCAAAAGGCTTTTGAGAAAATCCGAAGAAGCTACAGTACATAACATGCAGCTCCACAGTGATGACGTTTCATTCAAGGGCCTCATGCGTTCTTCCCATCACCATCCCCCGTGGGGATTTCCTTTCCGGCAGTTTGATGACCTGGTCCACCATGATCTGGTCCGGGTTCAGGATCTGGGGATTTTCCTGGAGGACAGCACCAAGGAGGCCCATGTCGTATCTTCCGTAGGCATCCGTGATGATCCAGAAGAGGTTGTCCCCTTTTTTGACGGTCACAACCGGGGCTTCCCTGATCGGCGACTCACCCACCTCGCTTGGAGATGGTTCCCGATTCTCAATTTTTGCCACCGCATTGTCCGATCCTCGAAGGGGGTCCTCCTGGCCCGAAACCTCGGCCCACATTTTAAGCAAAAGGGGAATGGGTCGGCTGATTTCCAGACTAGGCCACGAGCCACTTGATGCAACGAAGCCCAGCAGAAAGGCCAGAAACATGGCACAGGAAGCAACGACCGAGATCGCAGCTGTGGCGAACCGAGAATAGGAGGTCTTCTCTTGCACTTGGGGAGAGGCCTGAACCGACCCCATCGCCTGGGGTTCCTTGACGCTAACATAGGAGGTCTTCTCTTGTTGGGGAGAGGCCTGAACCGAGGCCGTCGCCTGGGGTTCCTTGACGCTAACAAAAGGACTCCAGGAAAGATCTTTAATCACTTCCTCAATCACCGTCGTCTCGATCGTCTTTTGGCGCAAGGCGTATCCAATCAGCAGAGCGTTGTCGCACAGCAGATTGATCTTTCGGGGTACTCCTCCGCAGTATTCCCAGATCAACTGCTGAGCGCCACGGTCAAACAAAGCAGGGCCGCTGTAGTTCGCTACATTCAAGCGATGCTGGATGTATTCGTAGGTTTCTTCTTCGCAGAGGGGGGTGATATACCGTCTCATACTGATTCGCTGACTAAGTTGCCGCAGTTCTGGCTGACTCAGCTTGACGTCCAATTCGGGTTGTCCACAGAGAACGATCTGGATCAGTTTGTGCTTGCGCGTCTCGAGATTGGAAAGGAGTCTCACGTTTTCCATGGCGGAGGGCTCTAGGTTCTGCGCTTCGTCCACGATAAGAACCACATTCCCTGCGCGGGACAATTCGTGAATGGCAAAACCCTTCAGACGACTTAGGGCTTCCACTTTGGACACCGTCTCTTCTGGGCCTACTAGTTTCAGGTCCCGCAGCGCCAAAGTCAGCATCTCGTTAAAGGTTATGCACGTATTAAAGATGAAGGCCACGCGGACTTTCTGATCGAGCTGGTCCAGGACGGCGTTGAGCAGCGTAGTTTTGCCCGTGCCAACCTCGCCTACAACGGTCATGAATCCTCTGCGCTCGCGGATCCCGTAGATAAGGGACGCGAGACTCTCCCGATGACCCGAGCTCAGGTAGAGAAACTTCGGATCCGGGGTCACATCAAACGGTTTTTCGGTAAACCCGAAGAAGTTACAATACATCGCTCACATCTCAAGACGTTTCGGGATCTGTTCCTCACGTCTTCGACTCCGGGATCGAGGCTAAGACTGGCACGTCGAGGTGATTTTCCACATCCTCGGCCGTTTCCAGGCTGTCTCCCAGATACTCCGAAAAGAATGCCAGCCCGAAGGCTCCGATTCCTCCCAGGAAGGTGGCAAGTATCATGTTCAGACGGATCTTGGGACTCACGGGCCTGAGCGGGGGACTGGCCGGTTCAATTATGGCGGCGGTGGCAGTCTTATCCGCCTCAATCGCATTCGAGAGGCGGGATTCTTTGAACTTGCCGAGATAAAGCCGGGCGTTTTGCCGGTCGACCTCGACTTCCTGCTGAAACTTGTTGAACTCCGTTTCGATCTGGTTGAGCTCTTCGAGCCTCTTTTGGTAGTCCGCTAGTTGTCCAAGCTGCGTGTGTTTCCTGGCTCTCAAGGCGTTCATTTCGGTGCTCGCTTGCTCAGCCAGTTTCTGATGGAGCATCTCGATCTCGTTCCGAATGCCCTGAACTAACCGGCTTTCGTCGGTATATTTGGTGAGGAGCTCGTGTTCCTTGAGCTCCAGCTCGACTAATCTTTCATGAAGCCTGGCGTCTGGGACAGGATTCTGAAGTCGGTTCTGCATCTCGGCTTCCTCGCTCAGGGTCTGATTCAGCGCGGTGCGAAGGTTGGCCTCCTGTGTGAGGAGAAGACTCCGTTCCTCCTGAAGGGAAATCAAGTCGTGCTCTTTTTTGAAGTTATTCAGATTTTCTTCCGCCTGCTTCAGTTCGTCTTGTAAGATCTGGTATTGTTTGCCCAAAAACGCGGAGGATTGAGGGTTTTGGTAGACCTGAAGATGCCGATCGAGATAGACCTTCACCAAGGTGTTAGCAACTTTGGCGGCCAATTCCGGGTCACTATGCCTGAAACGGACGGTGATAACATTAGAGTCCGTGACTGGCTCAACCACGGTACTTTGTTGAAGCGTATCTATCGCTGTCTGTGTACTGCTGACTGAATTCTGAGCGGGAGATTGTGTGGCATCCGCGGTATGAAATAGCCGCCCCAGAGACCCTCCCTCGCTTGTGTTATCTGAGTCTTTGTATAAACCCTCAGGTCCTAGGGACTCCATCACCTTCTCGGCCAGAAATCGACTCCTGAGAATTTCGATTTCTGAATTTATTTGTTCCTGACGGCTAACCCTGACTATCGGTTGTGTGTCGCCCATGGGAAGAACCGGCGCGTAAACAGCTTCCATTCCGACTTTGACCAGAAGCTGTGCGGTGGCCTCGTACGTGGGTGTGGCCATGAAGGAGGCAACGGCAACGATGGAGACTGTGGCCCCAAAAAAGACAAGGATCTGGATTTTTCGTTTAAAAACGACGTGAAGTAAGTCTCGTGGTGACATCGTCGCTATCTTTTCCTTATCCACCTTTAAACCTCCTAAACCTTCGTCTCCCCCGCGAGCCGACCCTTTCTCCTTTGCGGCCAGCGTCGATACCTGACAGGAAGAAAAGAAATGGCCGGGAACCCAAACGACACTCTAAAATGATCTCTATGACCCTGCATGGATTTGGAAATCAACCTTCGGTCCTACTTCTTGCAAAAAAGCCTATGGATTCGACGTTTTTGTACGTCGAGAGACCGAGGATCTCTGATTGAGTCCGGAACGATTCCTCCAATGAACCCCTGCGTCGGCTTGCGTCGATTGTCCCGAGGCTCCTCGACCAGGAAGACCTAGACCGCGCTGGGCTGCGATCAGACCGGCTTGGAGCCGACGGGTGACGTGAAGCTTCCGGAAGATGTTATTTAAATGGGCCTTCACTGTTTTTTCACTGATGAAGAGGGCATGAGCGATTTCCTTATTCGTCCCGCCCGAGCTGAGGAGACGAAGGATTTCCTCCTCCCTCGCTGTCAACCCCCGCACCTCCCTTCCGGGACGATCTTCCGCCGTGACGGACCATGCCTCTACGAGTCGAGTGACCAGACTCCGCTCGACCCATAGTTCGCCATGGTGAACCGCCTGAATCGCCCGAGAAAGATAGGAGCCGTTCGCATCCTTCGAAACGTAGCCCTTGGCTCCCGCCCTTAGCGCCTTGAAAATCAGGGCGTCATCCCGTTCCCCCGTAAGTATGAGCAGCTTGGTCGCCGGGCTGCTTTGCCTGAGGGCCCCGATGAACTCGATGCCATCTATGCCCGGCATGGCGGTGCCGAGGAGGACCACGTCAGGCTGAAGCTGGTTCAGAAGCTCGATTGCCCCGAGTCCTTGGGCAGCCTCGCCTACGAGCGCGATCCCCTCTTCCCCGCTGAGAATTAGGCGAATCCCTTCACGAAAGAGCCCGTGATCATCGACGATCACTACCCGAATATGCCGTTCTGTTTCCATGTTGCGCATTGAAACTTAAGTCTCACTTCCTGGGAGGCTGTCCACCCATTTACTAATTCTTTTATACTAATACTAAGAACCCATTCCTTTGACAATCAGGGGCCAATCTAATTTTCATATCGGGGAAATTTCTGGGGTTTGCCAGGGGGAGAACCCCTTACGCCATAATCGCAGAAGGATAGGCGCGGATCGGAGGTCAGGCTCTTGCGGCCAAAACGAAGGGAAGCTAAATGCAGAGGGAGTTACAAGTTACGCAGCAATCACCAGTACGTGCCAGAACAACCCGTACTAGACGTCTCTGAACGGACGTGATGCCGCATGAAGGAGGGCGCGGAAGTCTTACGTCAGTCGGACTACTCGCTTCGTCCCCACTGAATGGCCTGTTGGAGCAGTTCAGTAGCATCGCTAAGTTTCAGCTTGTGCTTGATGTTCTCACGGTAAGACTCAACCGTTTTGACACTCACATGGAGCATCTCCGCGATCTGGCGCGTTCGGTACCCTCGTCCGATCAATCGAAACACTTCTAATTCACGGTCGCTGAGAGCCTCGATGAGCGTGCCACCTACGCTGGGACGAAGATCGACCATTTTTCGCAGCAGTTTCGTTTTCATCTTATCGCTTATATAGACCTCTCCGCTGAGGACTTGTCGAATCGCCGCTACCACCTGTTCATTCGCCTCTTGCTTCATGATATACCCTCTGGCCCCTGCTCGAAGTGCCCGTTCGGCATACAGGGCTTCATCGTGCATGGAGAGGACTAGAATGAATAATGATTCGTCTTTCGCCTTGATTCTCTTGATAAGTTCAATGCCGTCGGTAGTTTGCAGCGAAATATCCACGATGATCAATTCAGGCTTCAGGGTCCCGACAGCCTCAATCGCCTCGTACGCGTCTTCGGCTTCTCCGCAAACGCTCAGGTCAGGTTCCTGATTGATTAGCAGGGCAAGCCCATGTCGCAGGATTGGGTGATCATCTACTATGAGGATACTGGTTTTATTTTGCTCGGGCTCTGGTTCTGGTTTTGTGATAGGGACGTCCTTCCTTTTCGACCCTCGCGGACTTGCTCTTCTTTCTTGTAGTCTTCTTCTTGTCATGAGGACGTATCTCCCTGTGTTGAAGCGAGCAGGTCACAACGGTCCCCCCCTCCGCATCTGGATGAATTGCGAGGTAGGCATCGATCATGCTCGCACGGTAGTTCATAATGTGCAACCCCATTCCTGCCTTCTTCTCCTCTGTTGCAGCAAAGCCGATCCCATCATCTTTCACCATCAGGATGAGCCGATCCTGTGCCGCCGTCAGGCCGATTACAATATGCCGGGCTTTCCCATGCTTGATAGCATTGGTGGCAGCTTCTTGCGCGATATAGTAAAGGTGTGTGGCGACTGCATTGTCATGAATAAGGACAGGGATCTCGCACTGGAAAAGGCAGGTGATGTGGAAGAGACTTTCCATCTTGATAGCCAATTCCTGTAGCGCTTGCACCAGGCCATCTCCCTCCAGCTTTACCGGACAGAGTCCCCGGGCTAGATCGCGGGTCTGGGTGACTGCCTGGTTGACCAGGGTGGCAATCTCGGCTGCCTCGGCACTCTCCTCCAATGACCTTACGGCGAGCTTCTGCTCCAACACCTTGCTGAGGAAGGCGACGCCGGTCAGGTGTTGACCGAGTCCATCGTGGAGATCTTGCCCGATTCGCCGTTGTTCACGCGCACTGATTTCCAGAATCTCCTTTTCTAGTCTCTTGCGCTCGGTCACGTCTGTGGCGACACCAATGATGCGTGAGACTTCCCCACGCTCGTTCCGTATCGGAAAGGTACGTCCCCAGATCCAGCAGATCGCCCCTTCGGGCCGTACGATCCGATACTCTACACTGACCTCTCGAGAGGACTGCTTCCTGATGGCGCCAAGAACGCGCGCCTGATCTTCTGGATGGATACCGTCCAGCCAAGGCAAACACTGTTTGTACAAACTCTCACGCGTGCGGCCCCAAATCTGCTCGTAAGCACGGCTCACGTAGGACACCTTGGTAGGGCTGAGGGAGGTAATCCAGAAAACCTCTTGAACATTTTCAGCAGCCTCCTCGACCTGTTTGCGCTCGGTAATCTCCTCTATCATCGCCAGACCATACAGGGGCTTGCCGTCTTCATTACGGACGACGGTAGCTGTAAAGGCGATCCAGACAGTCTCTCCACCTTTCTTAACCCACCGCTTTTCGACGTTAAGACGTGGTATCTGGTCGCTGAAATCCGCAAGTTGTCCATCCTCTTCGATGTCCTCTGGATGCGTAATCCCAGCGATAGTCATTCCGGTAAGTTCCTGCTCTGAATATCCCACCATCCGGCACAAGGCATTATTGACAGTGACAAATCGATAGTCAAAGTCAACAATCGCCATCCCGAGCGGGCCTTCGTCAAAGATCTTACGGAACCTCTCTTCGCTCTCCCGCAAGGCCGCTTCCGCCCGCCTGCGCTCAGCGATCTCTGTCTCTAGCGTTTTGTTAGTCTGCGCTATTTCTGCGGTGCGTTCCAGAATCCATATTTCTGCCGCATCATGCGCTTTTTGCAGTGCCTTGTATGCCTCATCACGCTGGGCGATTTTTCCCTGAAGTGTCTGGTTAACCCCGGCCATCTCCTCGTCCATATCTTCCGCCCGCCTGAACAGATGATGCACACTAAACACCAAGCCTGTAACTACAAAAGAGTAGCTGGCGATCTTGAGAAGGTGGCCGGCGGCGGACATCTCATCGAACAAATGGCGGGAAAATGACATAAACATGGCCTGACTGGCAAAACCAGCGATGAGAGAGAGAACCAGCCAATGTTCGAAAACGTCGTGTCTCCAGTACCCCTTACGCAAGTATCCGACAAGAGCCAAAAGAAAAAAGAACGCGGGCACAAAGTCTTGCGGCCGCTCAATGACGATCTTTGGATAATTCGGTGGCCCCAAGAGGAAGAACGCCAAGAAGAGGAAGCCCGCCAAGGTTAATAGGGCCGGAGGCAAGTAAATCATGTACCCTCTGATTCTTCCTTGCTCGCCTATACTTTCCTCTCTCTTCCAGGCGCGCGAGCTGAGCCACAAGGACACAGACAAGATCACGCTCGAGGCGATCCCACTCCACACGATCAGCGATGGAAAGGTCGAAAGCAGAAAGTCTGCAAACATGGGAGAGCTTGCGATTGCATGATATCCGTCAAGCAAACCTGCACCCAGGAAGCCAGCTCCTATGAAAAAATAGAGGCCGGTTTTCGCGTGGTTAAAGAGCACTAGAGCCATAACGCCGACTAACAGCGCTAGCAGCGTGGCAAGTGCCTCCACCACCGCGTGGTACTCGGCGCTGCCTTGCCATGTGGAACCACGTAAATAAAGGTGGGCCGCACAGAGGCCGGCGAAGGTCCCGATATAAGTCAATACCCTAGTAATTGTAACCCCACGCTCCATTGTCGCCCTGGCATTCTTTCTACTTTTCCAGGTTTCCTGCCTCTTCGCCACCCACTTTCAAGGTCAATCACCGGGCACTTCAAGCCGGACTCCCCAACGATCGTCACCTCTTAGCCACTTGCGGCTGGTTGGCCGCCGGGGCCCTCACCAAGCGGGAATTCTCCAATCCGCGGCCCCAAGGGAGACCCTTGGGGTGTCGTTTCGGACGCCCTAGATCGCCAAGCCGTCGCGCGCCCTGGCAGGTGCTCCCTAACGCGGCTCGGACCTGATCGAGCTCCCATCTCCGAACACCTATCCTCCCATCGCCCACTTCCTCCAGTCAAGGCAAAACAGGACTTCCCCCTTCGGCGCTCCCACAAGCCTGTGACACCCTGGCGTCCCCCTCCTTCACTTAAACGGGGACCATCAAGATCGACCGGACGTGGGCATGGGTCCACCCCGAGGCCCGGATCGCCCACATACCCCCACCCCGCCTAGAGGCGTCGTGCGATGCTCCAACCGCGCGAGTGAACGAGATTACCAGTCCAAACCTCTGTGTCCCCATGACAGCATCTCCCCAATGCTTTAAGCGGCTTATTATTGGAGGTGCCAACAGAATTATTTTTTCGAGGACCTGCTTATCGGCAAGATTATCATGTTCCGCCAAGGCTGAACATGGGGCATTTTTCAGGCATCGGGTCTCGCGGTGGCTCTAGCGGGATTCGAAGCCGCGTTTCCACCCTGAGGGGGCTGACCAGGCGCGTTTGAATTTGCTAACTTACTAAAAATAAACTCCTCATTGGGGGATGTGAGGGCTGAGAGGGAGATAGAGGCAATTGTTGTTCACATTTGTTCCATATCGGCCGGCCCAGCTGAAACGTAAAACTAGGGGTCATTCGATCAGAGGGATGTGGGGACAGGAAGAGACTTGCTGAGAAAGCGAAGACCCAAGCATCTAAATCCGCCAGACAAACGAAACGCCTTCTCACGCGGAACATGTTCCTTCCGGTCAACTTTAACATACCGCATTCGAGTTATCGGGAGACGAACGCAAGGCAACATGTAGAATAGAGAGGTGTGATGCCAAATGCCGGATGAGGTCACATTGTGCCCATCATGGGAAGGCGCGAGGATCCCGGTCGAGAACTTCTTGACCATCGTCGCCATCTTTCAATAGTATGTCCCTTGGACGAAGGATGGTGTCATCTTTCTCCAAAAGAGCGCGGATGCTCTGAATGCACCCCCTGGGTAGAAATGGTCTTCTTCATGGCGCCCTAGAAGAGAGGGAGGTTTTTCGTGATGACCATATTCACTTTGCTACTCGTCCTCTTTCTCGGCGGAACTCATCCGGCCCTGGCCAGCGATTTCGGAGGGACCTGTGGATTCCCTTTTTCTGACGATCCGACCGCTCAGAGAGAATTTCTTGACATCTCTAGCGGAGGTGGCTGGAGCCGCGGTAACCAATTCGCGGTGCGCAATGTCCGCATCGCTCCACATCCGCAGGGTGTGTTGGTCCAAGGGGAGATTTTCAACAACCTCCAAGGGTTCTTCACCTTTGCCCTCTTCAAGGTCCAACTCTTCGATGCCGACTGCACCTACCTTGGCGCCAACAACTTCGCCATTGACGAGTTCAAATTCGGTGTCACACGCCCCTTTCGAGTGATCATCCCCAACGTCGAGCCTGACGAAGCGGCGATGTACCAAATTGAGTTTCTCTCCCACTAAAGTTCTGCGGGGCACGCATCTCCGTGCGTCGTACATAGCGTAAGCAATGGACGGTTGGCTTGTCCCCCCACCGAAAGAGTCCGAGAAAACCCGAGAAGAGTTTCGCAGGGAAAGAGAGGAGAAGGTTAACGACCTTATCCAACGGGGATTTCTGCGATCGGAGCGGCTTCGAGTCGCCATGCTGAAGGTTCCGAGAGATGATTTTATCCCCGCGCCGTATAGGGACTATGCCTACCGGGAGGTACCGCTCCCGCTTCCTGGGGAGAAAGCGACGATATCGTGTCCACACAGCTATCCCCTGTTTTACGAGCCCTTGGACTTGGATGCAGGGGACACATTCCTCGAAGTAGGACTGGGGTCCGGGTATGGTACCGCTTTGGCCAGGGAGGTCGTTGGGGAAGGCGGTCTCGTTGTCTCGATCGAGATCGACCCGCTGACCTTCAAATTCGCCAAAGAAAACCTCGTACAGGCAGGTTATACGGAGATTATTCTCCTGAGCCGGGACGGCGCATGGGGGTATCCCGATATGTTGCCGTACGATAGCATTTGTATGACGGCGGCGTGTCCGCAGATTCCTCCTCCGTTAGTCGAACAACTCAAGATCGGCGGCAAGTTGATAGCACTGGGTGATCGCGAATGACATTCAGAATCTCGTGCTGCTAGAGAAGTACGAAGAGTTCACAACGCAGGAGGTAATTTGTCAGGTACTCTACTTGTCCTTACGGGGACAGTACGGGGTGCATGATGGGGGAGACAGTTGATGGATTGCCAGAGAGTTGAGCTTTGGAGGGTTCTCGCATGATACGGACAACTGAACTCACGATACGGACAAAGGGACACTGCGACGTCCACGACCTGACTATTCCCCTGCGCGAGACGATTCAGCAGAGCGGGATCCGGGAAGGCCAGGTCCTGGTCTTCGTCCCGGGCTCAACCGCCGGCGTCACGACAGTAGAGTTCGAGCCGGGGATGCTCCGGGACCTCCAGGAATTCTTCGACGAGATCCTCCCAGAGCGCCGGGATTATCATCATCACGCGACGTGGGGCGATGACAACGGCGCCAGCCACCTCCGGGCTGCCCTCCTTAAGCCCGCGCTTCCCATCCCCTTTCGGGACAGGACACCGCTGCTTGGCACGTGGCAGCAACTGGTCCTCGTGGATTTTGACACGCGGCCCCGACGCAGGACGCTGATTTTTCAGGTCACCGGAGAGGCCTAGAGGGCGGCTCAAGAAAGACCCCCCTCATTGTCGCGTACTGATAGTTGTTCGCTCTGAGCAAGCGGTAGTCAGCTTGAACACACGAAGGTACTTGCTGGCCGCTGCGACGGCAAGGAGACACACGGTTTCCCCTCCTCTGACGTGGGTCTTCCTCCACCGCTGCGGGGGAACACACGGACGAGGGTTTCGACCTGAGAGAGGCGGTCAATGATCTGCAAGGGCATCGCGGTTAGCGTGGGTAAAAGAAGGTAACGAGAGACTCACGCAGGACTTTGGCCGCCAGCGCCGCGGTAATACCGGCGGAGTCATAGGGGGGGCAGACCTCGACGAGGTCCATGCTCACGACATCAAGGTTGGCCATCTGGCCAAGAACCTGGAAAAGCTCACGACTGCTCCATCCCCCAGGTTCGGGGTAACTCACCCCCGGTGCAAAGGCCGGATCGACGACGTCAATATCGATGGTGAGATAGACCGGCCTCCCCGTGAGGAGACCCACAACGCCTTCCATGTCTGGGGGCGGTCCAGCAAAAAAATGCGTCTGCTCACCGGCAAAGGCTGCCTCTTCGGGGGCGGCGGACCGGATTCCGAGCTGAACGAGCCGCCCTGGGCCTAAGAGCTCTACCACGCGCCTCATCACCGTCGCATGCGTCAGCGACTCTCCGCCGTAACGGTCCGCCACGTCCGCATGCGCATCTAACTGAAGGACAACGAGGTCTGGATACTTCGCAAGAACGACCTTCACCAGGGGGAGGGTAATGAGGTGTTCTCCTCCCAAGGCCACACACGCCATACCTTTGTCCAGGGCGATCGCCGCCTCTTCTTCAATCCGCGCCAGACCCTTTTCAAGGTTCCCAGGCGGCAGCTCGAGGTCCCCGCGATCGATCACCTTGATCTGCTGGACATCCCGGCCAAGCGCCACACTGTAATCTTCGAGACTCGCTTCTGCCGCCCGGATCTGCTGAGGCGCAAATCTCGTTCCGGTGCGATATGAGGATGTGAGATCGAGAGGGACCCCCAAGAGAATAACCCCAGGACTCTTCCGTCGCATCATTCGCCCTGGGTGAGGTCACCCCGGATCTCTCGGGGAAGGGTAAACGCGGCTCGATGGATCTCGGGGGAGTAATAGCGGGTGTCAAGCTTCTCCGCCCGGCCCTCGTCGAAGGTGCGCGGATGGTGCTGCTTCGACCCAAGTACGAAGCTCCAGAACCCGCTCGGATAGGTTGGTATCGCGGCGGTGTACATGAGGGATATAGGGAAGAGGGAACGCACGATAGCGAGGATCTCGCGAATGAAATCTCGATCGAGATACGGCGATTTCGATTGGGCGACGAATAGCCCTTCAGGGTTCAGGGCATCGTGCACCGCTCGGTAAAAGTCTGCCTCGAACAACTTCACCGCGGGACCGACCGGATCAGTGGAATCGATGACGATCACATCGCACGCCTCGCGCGTTGCCCGGACATACTCGACCCCATTCGCAATGATGACCTCTGCTCGAGGATCATCCAGGGCCTGGCTGAGACTCGGCAGAAAGCGGCGGGCGGCGTCCACGACGCGGTCGTCAATCTCCACCAGACGGACGCGTGAGACATCGGGGTGTTTCACGATCTCCCGGACCGTTCCGCCGTCGCCCCCCCCGATCACGAGCACCTCTCGGGGGTGAGGATGGGTAATCAAGGGAACATGCGTGATCATTTCATGATAGACAAACTCATCCTCTTCGGTGGTCTGGATCGCCCCATCGAGAACCAACATCCGGCCGTACAGGTAGGTGTCGAGAACAGCCAGTTGCTGGAAAGGCGTTTGCTCCACCAGGAGACTCTCCCGCACCCGGAGACTGAGTCCGATGTTTTCTGTTTGTTTCTCGGTGAACCAAAACTCCATCATGTTACCCTTCGGGCTCGTTCACGGTTCATGGTTCATGGTAATGCTGGGAAAGTCCCTCCTGCACTCTGAACTATGAACCCTGAACCGAAGCTAGTACCACAAGATCGCAGCGGCCACGACCGATCCGATGGTTTTTACGTGGTAGTCCACGCCACGGATCCTGACTTCGTCAAGCTTCATCTGCCGCCACTCGAACGCCGCGTGAAGCATGCGGCCCACTTCGGCCTCAGCCTCTTCCCGGGTCCCCGTTCCCTCATACTCCATGATGACGCCAAAGCTCTCTCCGCATAGGCCAACGCCCACCGCCGCCGCAATGCGCTCGCCGGGGACCCCCGAGGTCACGGTGCAGTAGGCCGTCGGCACGAGCGACCCTGGAGCGATCTGGAACGCCTCTACATACTTGACACCAGGCGGCAAAATGCTACTTACCTTCAACAAATTTATGTTGCCAATTCCTGCGGCTAGTAGGGCATTATCGAAGGCATTCAAAGGCGTGACACCCTCGGCCGCCCCCACAGCTAACGTGTAACTTACCGGCGTCATCAGCATTGTTGCCTCCGCTGGACTGCCCCTCGCGCCACCTCCATTTCCCGGAGCCTTAAGCTCAAGGGGGACTCGCTCAACTACACTGCACAAATTGCGGACATATAACAAGAAATCAGCAGTTTCTGCAAGTAGATTTTTGCAAGGGACACTTGCATCCGACAGCCTCCCGGCAATACAATGCCCCCCACAGGTTGGGAGGCATCATGACGCTACACGCGGCAGTCTGGGTCTGGGGCGGCACCGTGATGATTGCCCTCTTCGCCATGGCCTTTCTTTTTTTCATCCACGGCCAGGTGAAGGTCGCCCTGAGCCTTTTCTTGGGGGCAAACGTGATCGGTGTCTTCGTCTGGCTGCTTGGAACGAGCTTCCGCCGGGCCCACCGTCCGAACGAGGAAAAAGGGAACAACGCGGGCCCCCTCCTGGACCGGCTGAAGGATGACGAGTGAGTATCCCTGCTCGATTTCTCGAACGAGGCGCTTCATTTCTTCTTCCGGCATACGTAGGAATGTGTCAATTCGCACGACGCCCACCTCACCTTGCTGAATGAGGACTAGAAAGTCCCCGAGCGGAATGGCAATCTCCCCAGCCAGGTGTTCCGGACGGTGAAAGGGTTGATCAAGTGAGGAGGGAAGACCGGACCGCGTTGCATTCCGTCGAAGCAGATTAAGGACCTCGTCCCGTCGCACGTGACCCCGCCCATCCGGCATGATGATGAGCCGGAGCAGGGCGGTCTCGTGATGGAGCGCATACAGATACACGACATCGAATTCGAGACGCCCCGCCAACTCCTCCAGGGTAATGTATCGGGCCTCTTCTGCGGCCTTACCCGCCTCAATTTTTCCTTGAAGCCACTGCCTCAAACGTTCCCTCTCGGCGGCCATCACCTCTCCCGACGTGATCACTCCTTTTGGCGGTTCAGCGGTATTATATCGAAAAGACCCCGGCGAAAAACATCTCCGGGGGGTTCTTTGGAGGACAGGCCGACGAGGTAAAGCGTTGAGGCGTGGTTAGGGGACGAGCCCTCGGCCGTAATGCCCGCAGAAAGGTTCGAGGATCACCAACTGCGCTGGCTCACCTGTGAATAGGATGCACGGGTAATTTCCTGGTCCAACTCAATCTCTTCCAGTTTTATCTTCATCCGGCGGATCAGATCGTCGTAGGAGCCCTTACTAATGACCTTGTTGAACTGCGACCGGTAGATCTGGGAAAGCCGCGTGCCGTCGACACCGAGGTCGTAGATTTTCCATGTGCCATTCTGTTGCCCAAGAATGTACTCAACAGGGATTTCACTGTCGTCCACCTTCGCGATGGCCTGAACGACAGCCTGATCCTCCTTGACCTCTTCACCGACAAAACGCTGCTCTGCCTTGGCCTGGGTCGACATTTTCATCATGTGGGACCGCTCAAGGAGTTCCGTGAAGAGACTCACGAATTCCTTCTGCTCCGCCGGCGTCCGCTTCTTCCAATGCCGACCGAGCACCATCCGGGCCAGCTTTGGGAAGTCGAAGTGGTTCCCGATGAGGCGCGAGACCTGTTCAGCCTGTTCCGGAGTGAGGACCTCTCCCTCACGTTGCTCCGGGATGGCATTCTGCATCTCTAGAACAGCTGCCTGCACACGTTCCGTCGGGGATCGGGACCCAGCCGGGGCCATGCTCGGCACGAGCAGGAAAGAAGCCATAACCGCACACACTATGCGCCTGTCTATCATTTTATCACCTCCGAGAAGGAACGGTGCAACTTGTGTGCCACGACTGGGCAGGCCTTTTACAATAGAAATTGCCTCTGTGTCCAAGGTGCCCGATTCAGCTTCACGCGGACTTCAGTGGTGAATTGTAGTATCGGGTGCAGAGGTGTTCAGAGAGGTTGGGGCAGACATCTTAAATGGAGGAAGGATAGGAGGGCCGTCTACTTGGCCCTCAGCACGCCGGCCCGCCGGGTCTCGTCGATAATGTATTTCATGGGGTTTACGGGGGTCCCTTTGACGAGGACCTCATAGTGCACATGAGAGCCGGTGCTGTAGCCGGAATTTCCGACGGTGCCAATCACCTGCCCTCGCTTCACCTGCTGGCCCTTGTGGACTTTGTTCTCTTGATTGTGCCCGTAGAAGGTCTTAAAGCCGAAGCCGTGGGTAATTACGATGGCTCGCCCGTAGCCAGCCAGTCCACCTGAGAAGGTCACCACGCCGTCGGCCGCCGCCAAAATAGGCGTTCCCCGACGGGCGGCAACGTCGATGCCGGTGTGCTGCTGGTGCCGTCCCGTGAAGGGGGAAATACGAGGGCCAAACCCGGAGCTCACATAGCCCTTGATTGGGAAGATGGACGGCGTCGCGGCCAGCCGGTCCTTCTGCTGGTTGAGGTACGTGGTCACCGCCTCGAGGCTCTCGGCCCGCAGGGCCACCTCGCGCTCGAGCTGCTGCAGGTCCTGATAGAGCTGGTCGACGAGTTGCTCATTGTCCGCCTGCTCTCCCGAGGCGAGGGCCTGCTCGAAATCACCAGTCCCGCCGCCCATCGCCATGGCGCTCTCCCCCTCCTCCATGCCGGCGAGGCGGCGGATTTGGCGATCAAAGTTGCGAAGGCGGCTGACCTCTTGCCCCAGGGTCTCCAGGCGAGTAACCACGCCTTGCTGTGCCTTCACCGTCTGGCGCAGGCGCTCCAGTTCCCCATCGTGCGACTGAAATGCAATGTAATGGTAGAAGAGATAGCCGATCATCAGAAGGGCGAATGTCCCGCCGACAAGAGCCCCACTCAACATCAGCTGGCTGACCCGGAGCTGTCGGGCACGGGCGCTGAGGTCAGTCAAGATCAGAATTGTGTACCCTTTTTCTCCCACAATTACCTCGGACGAGAACTCGATCACGCATGGCGCAGGCCAGAACCACCGTGCGCATATGCGACTGTCTGCCAATTTGTCACAGCGTCAATCCTCTATGGACATTTCGTCATGTACGAAGCCACGAGCCATTTATCGCCCCCGAGGCGTCACGCGCCCCGCCGAGGACAAGAAGAATGCCTAGAAACAGGCCTCCTTTTCCCCACCATTGCGGCAGGCGATGCCGTCAGCCGCAAGCGCCTGATTGAGAGCAGTGTCGAAACTGGCAAAGTAGTGGGTTGCAGCTCCCGACGAACCGCGGTCCGGCGCTGTACCTGGGTTTCCAGAATCGTCCCACCCCACGAGGACCCACTGGGCCTCGCGCAAAACCTTACGAGCCTCCTCGGGAGTGAGGCCTCCCACATCGAGCCAGCCAGCGATCCGGCTCTTTACCGCCAGCAGCCACTCGTATTCAAGGGGAACCGGCTTGGCCACTACGACCTTCCAGGTCTCGCGGAAGTCAGCCTCGGCGCGTCGCATCCGCTCCTGTGCAGGGACTCCGCACGGGGCGTAACCATCGACGTATTCTTCCAACATGCCACCCCCCTTTTCCTCGTACTTATCGGGCAGATCTACCCCCTGCTTGCGGCACTCTTTGGCGGTCTCTCGCCGCCGGGCCACTTGCCGTTCGGCGAGGAGAACCTTGAAATCTCTCCGTGTCTTGTCTTCCTGGCTGACCTCGCGGGTCGTTCCACAAGCCACAACCAGAGTGCTGATAACTACGAGACAAATAAGGAACTTGACTCGCCGGTCCATCGCCTTTCCTCCATGAAAGTTCACCCGGGAACTCGGGGTGATAGGACTTCCTAGCAAGACATGGGCCAATTTGCGAAATCTGCAGTGAAAACGCCCTTCCCTTTTTCTCACGACGAGGGCGACCTCATGGGTCGCAGCGGCACTTGGGACAGAATGTGCAACAGACCGTTGGGAACACCGGAAGGAGGAAGACCCCTATGAATCTAGAGATCACATTGCGTGTAAACGGTCTTGAGCATTCACACGGCAACCAAGACCACCCATCCGAGAGACTCGGGAGGCTCATCCAGGAACTCGACGGCGTCCTCGACGTCCGCTACAACTCGAAAGCGTGCCGCTTCGCCGTACGCTATAATCCAAACCTGACCACGATCTTCCGAATCCTCAGCCGGATTGAGCTGGCCTGGCGACAAACCGGTTTCGATTATCGATCCATTGACGTCCGGACAGGCCACGAGGACCCGTCCACTTCAGCTATTCCGCTCCCCCAGCCCGAAGACACTGCACATTTTGTATATTCTGAACGCTCTTGACTGTACTCTCCTACTCGCCATAACTGATTCGGTAGATGGTACCCGCGAAATCGTCCGAGACCAAGAGCGCGCCATCAGGCATCACTTGCACATCGACGGGGCGCCCCCACGCCGTGCGGCCTTGGAGCCAACCCTGGGCAAAGACTTCGTATGTCACCGCGTGGTTCTTGTCGAGTTGCACAAATGTAATGCGATATCCAATGGGTGTGCTGCGATTCCAGGACCCATGTTCGGCAATAAAGATCTGGTTGCGATACTTGTCCGGAAACATCGTGCCGGTATAGAAGCGCATCCCGAGCGAAGCCACATGCGGGCCGAGCTCTATCGCCGGTGGTATGAATTCTTGGCACTGGTGTTGCCTGCCGAATTCAGGATCAACAACGTTCCTCCCATGACAATAGGGAAACCCAAAGTGTAGCCCCTCTTGCGGGGCATGGTTCAGCTCGTCCGGTGGCAGATTATCACCCATCCAGTCGCGCCCATTGTCGGTAAACCACAGCTCCTTTGTTTGGGGATGCCAATCAAACCCCACCGTGTTCCGCACCCCGTGAGCGAAAACCTCGCGTCCCGTGCCATCCGGTTTCATCCGCGTAATGGAGGCGTACCGTTCATCCCTTTGCTTACAGATATTACACGGGGCACCCACGGGAACGTACAACATCCCGTCTGGTCCGAAGCGAATGAACTTCCAGCCATGAAGCGCATCGCGGGGAAAAGTGTCGTTTACCACGACGGGCGGCGGTGGATCAGTGAGGCGGGTTTCGATATTATCGTATCGTAGGACCCGGTTGATCTCGGCAACATATAAAGCCCCGTAGCGAAAGGCAACGCCGTTTGGCGAATTCAATCCCCGGGCAATCGTGATGACCTTTTCTGCTTTGTTGTCGCCGTCCAGGTCCAGCACGGCGTAGACCTTTCCCGCGCCGCGTGTCCCGACAAAGAGCGTCCGGTTCGGACTCAACGTCATCGACCGCGCACCGGGCACATCGTCCCCATAGACGCGAATCGTAAACTCTTTTGGGAGGATAATCTTGTCGAGGGGCAGGTCCTGGGCACTCGCCGGCAGGCTCACACTTAAAGGCATCCCACAGAAGAGCAAAGTAAACATCAAGAAGAATCTGCGAGAGTTTCGCCTGACCATGCTGCTCGCGCCTCCCAGACCACTCAACGCAGTAAACCCCCCAGGTGCAGCTTGCATATCCAATCGTCCTACGATCTGTCAAGCATAAATCAGACATCCCTCGAGGGGAACCTTGCTAACCGAAAGGTACTTCCTGACGTTTCCGAACCGAGGAACTAGATGTCTGACAAAAATTTCCTTTTGGGTGAGGATGTATGCAAAGATAGCGGGTGCCTTAACATTGAGAAAACCGTCACCCACTTTTGTTGGAGGAAGAAGTCATGAGACAAACACTCGCGTCTATGTTAATCGCGCTCGTACTGACGGCCTGCGCGACATCCGGAAGGCAGCAGTTTACTGTACACAACAAGCCGTACGTGGAGAAAGAGCAAGAGGGGGTGAGTGCTGCCGACGTTCTGGGCGGGATTGTGATCGGGGTTCCCGCCGCCGTTTTCCACGGGTTCTGGACACTGTGGGGTGCCATCTGGGGCTATCCTCTCGCGGCCCTCGAAGGCGACGAAGAGCAGGTCAAGAACTGGTGGACATTGCAGGTGGGACCCACTTACGTCAGTTCCCGGTTCGCCAGCCATTGGGCCTACTATGGCAACGAGCCGGAAGAGGCGGTAGCGGCGTTCGAGGTCCAACCCGGAAGGCCCGTGCCAAAGACCGAGCCGCTCCTGGATATCGAGCTCGACCGGACGTGGGCCATCATTCGGCCCGCCCGTCCAGGCGTGAACATGCGCGGCGACGAGCGCCGACCGGTGGTGGAGGAAAAATAGTGACCTGCTAGAGGACGCGGAGATGGGAAAAGTAATCGGCCAGCGCCATGATCGTGAGTTTTGGATTGATCCGAATGGTCGTGGGAAAGACGCTGGCATCGCAGATGTAGAGGTTCTCGTAGTCGTATACCCGGAACCGGCTGTCCACCAACCCGATCGATGGGTCATTGCTCACGGCCTTTCCCCCCTGGGGTGCGCTAAACTGAGGGTCAGGTCCTCGGGCGGGCGGATGTGTTCGTCCAGGACGGCCGGGATGTCACCGGGATCGGAACCAAAACGCCTAGGCAGGCCAATGCGGACGACTGTGGTGATCGTTGTCAGAAGGCCGCCTTTCGAGAGAGAAAGCGCGAGGCCGAGAAGCAGGCCAGGACCACAAAGAGGAGCGTGACCGACGCCTCCGGGACCTTGTGGTTACCCTGGCCTGAGAGGCGGGGTTGCGGCCGGAAGATTTTCATAGAACGTCCCTGCTAACTCTGCTAGCATCCCAACGGGCTGGTTGTGGATTAATCCGAAGCGGAAGAAGTAAGATGGCCCCGGCAGGTTCCCGAACACGAGGGGAAGTGTAATGAACTTTGGATTGAGTGAGGCTCTGAACATCTACATCATCCTCGCCGTTGTATTGTTCTTTAGTTTAGCCACTGACGAGATCCTTAAAGAGTGGTGGTGGAAGAAACGGCGGCAAAGAAGGAAGGAAGACGAGAATCGACTCCACGAGCTGTATCGACTCTTAATTATATATCCCCCCACCCATCTCGCCAAGATGATCCAGGTAATGACGATAAAAACCGCACGGACAGAAGCGGAGGGTCAGCGAACTCAAGAGAGTATGAAGGCCACCGATGCTGCGCTTGAAGAGTTTCGTACCTTCACGACTGGAAACGAATTCCGATTCCCTGAGCAAATTCGCACTGGCCTTGAGGAACTTCGGCAGGCAATTCATATGACGGATATTTATAGAGGGCATTACGGGACGATGAACCCCTTTTTCGAGCGTGTAAATAAAGTGTGTGGAGGACTGAGGGAAATCGTCGAGCAGGAGCTAAAACAGTTTCGATAGTAGGCCGTATTTAGGCTGTTGGCATTGATATAAAAGATTACCTTTCGCGCTTATGGTGTTCGTAGCAGAGCCACATGTAATACGTGTTTTGTCAATGAGGGGGGAGGGGACTGAGCGATAGGCTATCTCTACCAAGTTGGCAAAACGTGGTATTACGGAGTGAAGATCAAGGGGCGCTGGATCCGCCGCGTGAGTCAATCCCACCTTCGAGAGGTCGTGCATCACCTCAACTCGCCGAATCGTGTCATACATAACTCACAGTCGGTCGAGGCAATCGAGCAAAAATATGTAAGTGGTTAATTTTCCTGGTGGCCCCAGCGGGATTCGAACCCGCGTTTCCGCCTTGAGAGGGCGTTCGGGGCCGTTCCGGTAAATCTAACCCAGACAAGCTCTTGGCCTGTCGCTCGTTACAATTCTGGGTCTTCCCGGTTTCCAGGCTGTATGGAGCGCATGGGGATTTTCTGCGATATATGGTAATTTTCTGCCTTAGCTTCTTACAATAGACTTACACTCGGGCCGGCAGCTGATCGAGACCGCGCCGGCACATATATGCATGGGTGAATATATACGCCTGGGGTTGTTACAGCTGGCGAAGAGGGTCGAATTCCTGACCTGCTGATTACGAATCATGCGTAAGACTCAGCAAAATCAATACCTTCA
>CAZLDS010000041.1:0-25416 GCA_964558395.1 uncultured bacterium
GACACAGATCATGGGGGTCCTCAATGTGACCCCCGATTCTTTTTCCGACGGGGGACGGTATCTCGACCCGGACCGGGCGGTAGAGTACGCGCATCAGATGATCGAGGAGGGGGCCGATGTCATCGACGTTGGCGGAGAGTCGACACGACCCAGCGCTGAGCCGGTCTCGGCCGAGGAGGAGCTTCGCCGAATCCTTCCCCCCGTACGGCGGTTGATCAAGAAGCTTTCCGTTCCCATCTCCGTGGATACGTACAAGGCCGCCGTGGCGGCTGTGGTATTGGCGGAGGGAGTAGACCTCATCAATGACGTAAGCGCGCTCAGCCTCGATCCGCGTCTGGGGGCGGTTGTAGCAGAGGCCGGCGCCGGTCTCGTGCTCATGCACATGCGGGGAACCCCGCGAACCATGCAAGAGGATCCGAGATACACCGATGTGGTCGCGGAGGTTCGGGAATGTCTTCGGCAAAGTGTCCTCCTGGCCGAAGCGCGCGGAGTGCATCCGGAGGCCATTGTGGTGGATCCTGGGATCGGCTTCGGGAAGCGTGTAGAGCATAATCTTCTTCTTTTGAAGCGCCTCGCGGAGCTGCACGTGTTGGAAAAGCCGCTCCTGGTTGGGCCGTCCCGAAAGTCCTTTATAGGCAATGTCCTGGATCTTCCCGTGGAGGACCGGTTGGAGGGAACGGCAGCGGCGGTCGCCGTTGCCATCTGGCAGGGGGCCCATATCGTACGGATCCACGATGTCCGGGCGATGGCCCGGGTTGTGCGGATGACAGACGCCATTCGAAAAGCACGGGAATCATGACGAGGTCGTCACCCATTGTTGTGTCTCGGTCCGACCGCAATTGCGAGGACACATAGGGTTCGCGGCGCGATAAGCCCCGCCGAACAGACGACGACAGGAAGGAAGGGATTTCGTGGGGAAGCTCTTTGGGACCGACGGAGTACGCGGCGTCGCCAACGAAGAACCCATGACTCCAGAGACCGTGGTTAAGCTTGGTCGGGCGGCGGCATATCTCTTCAAGACGAAATCAGGGAGACACAAGATCGTGATCGGGAAGGACACCCGCCTCCACGGATACATGTTGGAGTGCGCCCTGACTTCCGGGATCTGCTCGATGGGTGTGGATGTCCTGCTGGTCGGTCCCCTGCCCACGCCGGGCATTGCCTTCATCACCCGGAGCCTGCGGGCGGATGCAGGTATCGTTATCTCCGCTTCACACAATCCCTTTGAGGACAATGGCATTAAGTTCTTCTCTGGAGATGGATTCAAACTTCCGGATGAGATGGAAGAACGGATGGAGGCGTTAATCATCAATGGGGAAATTGAAAGACTGCGCCCGCTGGCCACCGAAATCGGCAAGGCCTATCGTATCAATGACGCGGCTGGCCGGTATATTGAGTTTGTTAAAGGGACCGTCCCCAAGGGCCTGTCGTTTCGCGGACTCAAGGTGGTGGTGGACTGCGCCCACGGGGCTACATACAAGGTGGCGCCTACGATTCTCAGGGAGCTCGGCGCAGGGGTTATCTCGCTGAACGTCCAGCCCAATGGGGTCAATATCAACGATCGCTGCGGTTCCCTCTATCCAGAAGTGGTGAGGCATGCGGTGCTGAAGCACAAGGCGGATATCGGCATCTCTCACGATGGCGACGGGGATCGGGCCATTTTGGTGGACGAGACTGGAACGGTGTTGGATGGAGATCATATCTTGGCGTTGTGTGCCCTGGACCTCAAGAGCCGGGACCTCCTTCGGTCGAATACCGTTGTGGCGACGGTGATGAGCAACATCGGGCTCGAACTCTGCCTGAGAGAGGCGGGAATTCGGATTATACGGACCCCTGTGGGGGACCGCTATGTCTTAGAGGAAATGGTCCGCCATGGGTACAATGTGGGGGGCGAGCAGTCTGGGCACTGCGTCTTTCTCGATCATAATACGACGGGAGACGGTGTGGTGACCGCGCTTCAGGTTCTCTCGTTGATGGTCAGGCGGCAAGAGTCTCTGTCACGGCTTCGGCAGTGTATGACCACGTGTCCTCAAGTTCTGATCAATGTCCGGGTTGTAGATAAGCCCGATCTTGGATCCATCCCTACCGTTCGAGCGGCGATAGCCGAGGCTGAGGCTCAGCTGGATGGCAGCGGACGGGTCATGGTGCGCTATTCCGGGACTGAGCGGTTGGCCAGGGTCATGGTTGAAGGTCGGGACGCTGAGCAGGTAGAGCGCCAGGCGAGGTCGATCGCGGATGCCATCGAGAAGGAGTTAGGGCACTAAATTTCAGACTAGAGATGGGAAACCAGAGACTGGAGATGGGAAATTCGGAATGGCGGACTGCGGATGAAGAAAGTCGTCTTCTCTACGTCGAGCCCTTTGGTCTCCGGTCTCATGTGTCTGGTCTCTTTATGCTTATCGGTTAGTGTAGATTATGAAACCACGGTTGGGGGTAAATGTTGATCATATCGCCACAATCCGGCAGGCGCGAGGGGGATCGGAGCCTGATCCGGTGGCTGCAGCCATTCTCGCGGAGGTGGCTGGAGCCGCAGGTATTATTGTCCATCTCCGGGAGGACCGACGTCACATCCAGGATCGCGACGTGCGGCTGCTCCGAGCGGTGGTGAAAACCCAGCTCAACCTCGAAATGGCTGCAACGAAGGAAATGGTCAAGGTCGCCTTGGAAGTAGTTCCAGAGGTTGCCACGCTCGTCCCCGAGCGACGCGAGGAGCTCACGACTGAAGGGGGCCTCGATGTGGCCGGGCAGGAGGAGCGGATTGCTCGCGTGGCCCGGACGCTGACCGAGGACGGAATCACCGTCAGCCTCTTCATCGATGCGCTTGCTGAGCAGGTCAAGGCCGCGAAGCGCACGGGAGTCCCATTCGTGGAGATTCATACGGGACAGTATGCCGAAGCCAAGACGGGGCCTGAACAACAGGCGACCCTTCTCAGGATCATGGAGGCGGCACGTTTGGGAAGAGGTCTTGGTCTGCGGATCGCTGCCGGCCACGGCTTAAATTACCAGAATGTGCAGGCGGTGGCAGCGATCCCCGAGGTGGAAGAGTTGAACATCGGTCACAGTATCGTTTCCCGGGCAGCCCTGGTAGGAATCGATCGGGCCGTCCGGGAGATGCTCGATCTTATCCGGGGAGCCACACACTCGTGATCGTCGCTATCGGTACAGACCTCGTTTCCATTCCTCGAATGCGGGCGGCGTTAGCCCGTTATCGGGATCGGTTGTATGGCCGGCTCTACTCATCGGAAGAGAGGACTGAGGGTGAGCAGCGTCCCTTCCCGGAGGTGCACTTTGCGTCGCGGTTTGCCGCCAAGGAGGCCGTCCTGAAAGCCTTGGGGACCGGATGGGGTATGGGGATTGCCTGGCGAGAGATAGAGGTCGTTGGACCGCGGGGCCAGGCACCGGCAGTCCGCTTGTCCGGACGGGCCCGCCTTTTGGCGGAAGAACGGGGATTACGTCACTTTCATCTGAGCTTGAGCCACGACGGGGATTACGCGGTCGCCTTTGTCGTCGCGACCGAGTGACATTGGAAGCTGTCAGCAGTCCGCCGTCGGCTGTCGGGTTTGATTTCCTTGGGCGGACCGCTGGCTGCTGAGGGCTGATTGCCGAGGCATTATGAAGGTCGTCACGGCCAAAGAGATGCAAGAGCTGGATCGCCGGGCCGAGGCTGAGCACGGGATTTCTTCGTTGATCCTCATGGAGAATGCCGGGGCCGGCGCCGTCCGCGAGATGGAACGGTACTTCCCTACGCTGTATCGATCTCGGATAGCGGTGGTGTGCGGCAAGGGGAATAACGGCGGCGACGGACTGGTAGTGGCCCGGCACCTTGCCAATCGCGGTGCCACCGTCCAGGTGCTCCTGCTGGCCAAAAAGGACGAGCTAAAAGGGGACGCCGCGACCAACCTGGGGATTGCGCAGAAGGCAGGGATTCCGCTTGCCGAGGTGGTTACATCCCGGGACTTTCAGGGACACCGGGAGGCTTTAGCTACCTCCGATGTGATCGTCGATGCCATCCTCGGAACCGGCCTCACCGGCCCAGCGCGGGGCATCTCTGCTGAAGTGATCCAAACCTTGAATAGACTCGGGCGACCCGTGATTGCTTTGGATCTCCCCTCGGGTCTCGGCTCGGACGATGGTCGGGTCCAAGACCCGTGCATTCACGCGCAAATGACCCTGACTTTCGCGCTGCCCAAGCGAAGCCTACTTCTCTACCCAGCGGCTCAGTTTGCGGGAGAAGTCCGGGTGGTGGATATCGGCATCCCGCGGGTTTTGCTGACCGATCCCAAGCTGCCGGTGCATCTCATTGAGGAGGCAGAGGTGAGAGCCGCCTTCCCGGCACGGGACCCGGAGGCGCACAAGGGAATCTACGGCCATGTCCTCGTCCTCGCTGGGTCGCCTGGCAAGACAGGGGCCGCGGCCCTCAGCAGCCTCGGCGCCTTGCGGGCGGGCGCGGGGCTTGTCACGCTAGCGCTTCCCGAGGGGCTGAACGATCTCATGGAGGTGAAGCTCACCGAGGTGATGACCGTGGGACTTCCCGAGACCGAGGAACGAACCGTCGCCTTCGAGGCGAGGGATGCTCTCGTAAGTTTGATGGAGGGAAAGCGGGTTCTCGCCCTGGGGCCAGGTCTGTCCACCCATCCCGAGACGGCCCGTCTCGTCACAGCCTTGGTCCAATCCGCCAAGATTCCTCTGGTCATTGATGCGGATGGGATCACCGCCCTGGCCCGCCAGCCGGAGGTCCTCTCGAAAGCCTCGGTTCCGGTGATCCTCACACCGCACCCGGGAGAATTGAGCCGGCTGCTCATGGTGCCGAGGGAGGAGGTCATCGAGAAGCGGATCCCCATTGCCCAGAAAGTGACCTCAACCTACAACGTGTATCTCGTGCTCAAGGGGGCCCACACCCTCATCGCTGAACCGGGTGGTGCAGTCCACATCAATCCAACGGGGAATCCGGGGATGGCGACGGGAGGAGCCGGCGATGTCCTGACTGGCATAATCGCCGGGCTGTTGAGCCAAGGGATCACACCAGCCCTGGCCTCGGCGGCGGGGGTCTACCTCCACGGGTTGGCGGGCGATCTTGCCTGCCAGCAACTCGGTCCCGAGGCCATGATTGCTAGCGACCTTTTGGAGAAGCTCCCCGACGCGATCCATGGTTTCAAGTAGGGGAGCACGTTTCTTCACACGTCCTTCCCCCATTGCTTACCTGGAAAACGCCTCTTCATCGAAAAAGTTCGCAGCGTCTGTCTTCTATGTCCCAGGGCCGCTGTTTGCGCGACTCGGGAAAAAGGACGGAGGGAGTTCCCGAGATCTTTTCAGGCGCGCGATAGCGAGCGGAACCACAAAGGCACCCAAGGCCATGGCGGTGAAGGCGAGGCCCCATCCGGTCACGGAAGAGCGGTGAGCTGTTCCGGAGCCTACCAGGTCGAGCACAGCTCCGAATACCATTGGCGAGATGGCGGCGGCCAGGAATGCCGAGAAGGAGTGGAGAGCCAGCGTCGATCCGACGAACTCGGGGTGGGCGACCTCAGTCACGGCCGTCGAGAGGGTAGACGAGTCGAGCATGATCGCGATTCCCAGCAGGACGACGAGCGCGAGGACAATGGGGAAGGGGAGGGGGAACGTCCAGCCCAAGAGAAAGGTGAGAGGGCTCGAAACAAGCGAGGCCAGGAGGATAATCCTACCACGCCCCCATCGGTCCGACCACCAACCACCCAGCAGGCTTGCGCCTGCCCCGAGCAGTAGGACGACGGCCGCGTAACGAGATGCCAGGTCGGTTGCGGAACCGAGCGGGATTCCCGTCTGCAAGAGACAAGCGGCGAGAAAGGTGACGATCCAAGCCCGGAGACCAAAGAGTTCCCAACTGTGGCCAGAATACGCGGTAATGACGAGGAGCGCCTGCGGGTTACGGAACACGTGCGCCGGGCCAATGCTGGTTGAGCGTGCGACTGTCGGGGCGTGGCCTCGGACACTCAGAAACGCGATGGCGGCTCCGAATAAGGGTCCTGCTGACGAAAAGAAAAAGGCCCATCGCCACGAGAGGTGAAAAGTCAAGATGCCGGTTAGGAAGAGGGATACGCTGGCCCCGAGACTGAAACAGCTCGTGTAAATGCCCATGGCGAGTCCCCGGCTTTCTTCGGAGAACCGCTCGGCGACGAGTTTCATCCCTGGGGCATAGGTGCCGGCGAGGCCTATGCCAGTCAGCATCCGAAAGAAGAAAGCGGAGAAGAAGCTCTGGGCCCACCAGGTAAAGGCGAGGTTGGCTATCGTCGCCCAGAGGGCGGAAAGGCAATAGATCCGTCTCGGACTTACGCGATCGGTAAGGGAGGTGAGGAAAAGGACGGAACCGAGGTATCCGACCCAATACGCCGAAAAGATGGCCCCGCCCTGGCTCGCGTTCAGACGCCATTCCTCCTGGAGCAGTGGGAGGATGGCGGGGTAGTTCATGAAGACCTGCATGGTCCCGATCTCTGCCAGACACAGCAGGCCCAGCCAGACGAAGGGTCGATCGGGTCGAGGCATCGTTCCTTTAGTAGAAGAGGAGAAGGATACTATGGAGCACACGCTTCAAGAGCCCCGCCTGCGGGACTGGAGTCTGGGCGACGAGCTCTATGCGGGCGATTTCCTGTCCCTCCGCTATGATCAAGGCCTCGCCGAGTTTCTGTCCTTCAGAGACGGGGGCGATGAGCTTGTCCGGAAGGTCGTAGGTCAAGGTGGGCGGGGGGTTTCCGTTCTTCACGGCGACAATGCCGGGTCCGTTGGCGTAGATACCGAGGAGATCTTTCGTCCCCTTCCACACGGGAAGATTCTTGACCCGTTCGCCTTTGGTGAAGAATTGCACATTGTGAAAATTCTTGAATCCGTAGTTGAGTAGGCGGAGCGCGATGTCCTCCCGGGCCCGTTCGCTGCGGGCCCCCAAGACTACGGCGATGAGTTGTCGCTCCTCCTCGTGTGCCGTTGCCGTGATATGATAACCAGCTTCTTTCAACCAACCAGTCTTGAGGCCGTTGACCCGGGCGTCTCTCCAGAGGAGGCGATTCCGATTGTGTTGGGTGATCCCGTTGTGCTCGAACGACTTCATGGAGTGGAGCTCGAGGACGTCCGGATGGTCCTGAATGAGGTGAAGAGTCAGGTGGGCCACATCGAGGGCCGTGGCATATTGGTCTGTGGCCGACAGGCCGTGGGGGTTCTGGAAGTGGGTATTGGTGAGACCCAGCTTATCCGCCTTGGCGTTCATTCGATTCACGAAGGCGGCCGGAAATCCGGCTAGATGTTCTGCAATCGCGATGGTGGCGTCATTCCCGGACGAAATAGCCACCCCTTGGAGGAGGCCTCGAAAGGTGATCCGGTCTCCTGGCTTGAGAAAGATTTGGGACCCCCCCATCCCTGAGGCTTGCTTACTGACGGAAACGGGGTCGTGGAGGTGAACTGTCCCGTCCTGGAGGGCGTCGTAGGCCAGATATACGGTCATGATCTTCGTGAGGCTCGCGGGGGCGATCCGGGCGGTTGCATTCTGCTCGAAGAGGACCTGGCCGGACGTGGCATCCATCAGGACAGCCGCCTTCGCGTCGACCGTGAAGCCTGAGGTCTGCGCCCGTACTTGGACCGCAACGCTGAGAAGCACGGTCAGCGAAAGAACGAGGGGCCACGTTTTTCCGCTTTGCATCGTGGATCCTCCGTGGGGGTTTCTCCTGTCATGCCCTTCAAGGGAGAGAGTATAGCACAATTTCCGCGGGCTGCGGCTATTTCCTCACAAGAGGTCGGCCGTTGATGGCGCGGAAAGATTTTACCGTGATTTCAACCTCTCCGGCTGAGACGCGGCGGCTCGGGGTCTGGGTGGGGCGACGCCTGAAGCCGGGAGACGCGGTGTGTCTCACGGGAGAGATGGGGGCCGGGAAGACCCTTTTCGCTCGCGGGATCGCCGAAGGATTGGGCCTCCCGCAGGGGCGAGGGGTCCGAAGCCCCACCTTCACCTTGGTGCACGAGTACAAAGGACGGCACCCGATCTATCATCTTGATCTCTATCGTCTTTGGGACGAGAAGGAGTTGGACGGAATCGGATGGGAGGAGATGCTCTATGGAGAGGGGGTGACCGTTATCGAGGCAGCCGAGAAGGTGGGGCAAAAACTTCCGGAGGAACGGCTCGACGTCGTGTTAGGGAGGGAGGGAATGAGGCGGCGCAGTCTTATGCTGGTCGGCTACGGGCATCGTTTTGAGTCGCTGGTCAAGACTCTCGCGATTAGGTGGCGCCGATGAGGCTTTTCTGTTGCGTGTGCCCGGATTCCAGGTTATGGTATCTTGGGTGGTGAGGAGAGAGAGATGCGCGCACGCGGAATAAATCGAGTCTGGGTGGCTGCCGCGGGGATCGCCACTGTTGCCTGTCTCGCACTCGATCCCTTGATGGCGCAGGCCGGGGAGCGATTCTGGCGTGAGGGGTCGCAGCTCACTGAACCCAGTTCGGATCTTGTACAGTTGAACCAGTCTCTCACCCAGCTGGTGACCGTGGTCCAGCCAGCGGTGGTACAGATCGGGGTTGAGAAGGGGGAGCGAGAACCGCTCCCGCCCGACCATCCCCCGGTTCCTGAGGAACGACCGGAGCGTCCAGGGGTGGGTTCAGGATTCATCGTCAGTCAGGACGGCTACATTTTGACCAACCATCATGTCGTCGCCAAAGCCCAAGCGGTGGATGTGGAACTGTATGATGGCCGGACGCTCCCCGCCAAGGTCGTGGGCAAAGATCGTCGGACCGATCTTGCACTTTTGAAGATCGATGCCGAGGATTCCCTCCCGGTCCTCTCCCTAGGCGACTCGGATCAAGTGAAGATCGGGGAGCTGGTTTTGGCCGTAGGAAATCCCTTTGGGTTGGAACACTCGGTCAGCGTCGGAGTGGTGAGCCGGAAGGGACATGGCTTTGGACGCTTCGGCTTCTTCGACGATTACATCCAGACCGACGCCTCGATCAATCCAGGAAACAGCGGGGGTCCCCTCGTGAATATCCGGGGGGAAGTGGTCGGGATCAATACCGCGATTATTCCACGCCAGCGAATTGGTTTCGCCATTCCGATCAACCTGGCCAAGTCGATCCTTCTCCAGCTGCGGGAGCGCGGTGAAGTTGCGTGGGGCTTCTTGGGGGTCGGCATCCAGGATGTGAACGGTCCCTTGGCGCAGGCGTTGGGAATGGACGGCAAGAAGGGTGCTTTGGTCACAAATATTCTCCCCGGAATGGCTGCCGAGAGGGCCGGACTCAAGCGTGGGGACGTCATCCTGGAATTCGACGGCACGGCCATTACCGATGTTCGCAGTCTTCAGCAAGGCGTAGCCCGCGTGCCGGTGGGGACCAACGTCACAATTAAGATCCTCCGTCGGGGTGAGGTGCAGAGCGTATCCGCCGTGGTGGGAGAGTTCGACGAGGACTTCCAGGTGGTGGCGCGTCCCGAGAAGTCTCCGGAGCCAATTCCGAATGAGGTCTTGGGTCTCACGCTTGCGGAGGTGACACCTGAGAAAGCCAAGGAGTTCAAGTTGAACGTGGAGAAGGGGGTCGTCGTGACCGACGTGATCCAGGGGAGCTCCGGGGCCCGAGCTGGCGTCCGCCCGGGGGACGTGGTGACGGAAGTGGATCACGCGCCGGTCAAGACCGTCAAAGAGGTACACCGGGCCCTGAAGGGATGGACCCGGCCAACGCATCTCGTCTTGATCCATCGAGGGGATAACTTCTTCTACGTGGCGATCGGCAAACGGAGCTGACTCCCGCGGGTTGGGATAGGGACACAATAGGGAAAAAGACGGGCCCCTGCAGGGCTGTGCAGGGGCCCGTGGTGTTTTCATATCCTATCAACGGACGAATTTCTTAAAGCGATCGTTGATGCGGCCCCAGTTCAGATTCCCGATGAAATTGTCGATGTATTTCGCTCGCCCGGGGCCGTCCTTGTGGTAGTAGGCATGCTCGAAGACATCGCAGGCGATTAGCGGGACGCCTCCCCAAATGGCTCCGTACTGATGCTCGTCGACCAGCACATTCAAGAGGCGGCGAGACCAGAGGCCATCATAGACCAGCAGGACCCATCCACTCAGCTTCGCGGAAATCCCGGCCGCCTTGAAGTCGGCCTTCCACGCGTCGAAGGAGCCGAATTCCTTTGCGATCGCCTGTGAGACGTCGGAGCCTTTCTTGGGGTCTCCATCTCCGCCCATCACGTCCCAGTAGATATCGTGAAGAAGAGCCCCGGCGTGGTTCCAGGTGAAGCGCCGCTTGAGCTCGCCGATGATGCTGTAGTTCCCATTCGCGGCGGCGCGATCCGCTGTCTCGAGCCCCTTTTCGATATTATTCAGCGCCGTCACGTACCCCTTATGGTGGGTATTGTAATGCCAATCGGTGGTTTCGGGGCTGATGACGCTGGAAAGCAATTTCTTTGCATCGTCATCGGAATACGGACGTGGGTTGAACTTCCACTCGTAGGCCATGGCTTTCCTCCTTTCACTGCGGGTTTTGCCGTGCCATGAGGGACACCTTGCCCTATCGGAAGGGTGAAGGATATCTCCACGTGGCGGCTGAATGGAAAGAGATGAACGGGGCCTGGAATTCAGAATTCTTCACCAGTCTATTGAGACAAACAGGCGAGGTCAAGGGGAAACCACTCGTGGCCTTTGCGTGGTAAAACAAATGAATGAGGAGCCCGTGTCATTGGGCGCCGCCCAATCGAGGAAGTGTACGCCTTCTCCCCTTGCCAGATGGGGAGTGCGTTTTGTAAGGTAGGAATGTCATATCTGGATGTGCCGAAGGCCCCAATACTCGAGAAGGGATCGTAATGGATACGGTCACGACCGGCCTGGCAGGGACCTTGATTGCCCAGGCGGGATTTCGACAGCGGATGGGGTCGGTGGCCACCGTGGCCCTCACGGTCAGTGCCGTCGCCGGTGACGCGGACGGACTGGCGCGCCTCAGGGATACCGCCTTTTACCTGTCGCATCATCGGGGTATCACGCACTCCTTTTTCGGCGGGGCCATATTGGCCTTGGTACTCGCCGCCCTCTTCTATCGCTTCAGCGCGTACAAACATTATTGGCGACTCGCCGGACTCTGCTACCTCGGCGTCCTGGTCCACATTGTGACGGATCTCTTGACGAGCTATGGGACCAGGATCTTCCTTCCGTTCAGCGATCAGCGTATTGCGTGGGACACTCTTTTTATTATTGATGTTTTCGTATCCGGGATCATCATTGTCGGCATTCTCCTATCCTATCTTTTCAAGCCGCAATCGATCCGGATTGCGCGTGCGGCGCTCGTCCTAGTCACCGGTTATGTACTCCTCGCGGCGGCGACTCACCAGATAGCGCTCGCTCGTCTCAGTGGCCGCGTCGCGCGGGAAGGGTTACACGCCACGAAACTGGCTGCCTTCCCCATGCCCTTTGGCCCCCTCCGCTGGTCAGGCGTGGTGGCTACGGAGGAGGCCACGTATCAAAGCATCTTCTCGATCTTGGACGGCCAGGATCGGCCGTTTCGCGTATACCACCCGCCTCGGGATACCTCTCTGCTCTGGCGGGCCGAGGAGGAAGACCTGGTGGTGTTGTTCCGGCGGTTCGCCCGTTTCCCGGTCGTCAGCGTCAGGGACGATGGAAGTGGCACGGTCGTGGAATACTTTGATCTGCAGTTCGGCCAGATCGAGGGGAGGCGCCCCTTTCTTCTGGAGGTGATCTTCGATCAGTACGGGAAGCCTCGATTTGCGGGTTTTGCCCGCCGATAAGGGGGCGGAGACCCCGGGCCATGACTGAGAAGCTCTGGTCATTGCCCGTCATCTCGTGGTCCCTTTATGATTTTGCCAACACGATATTCTCCCTGAATATCGTCTCTCTCTATTTTGCCCTCTGGATCTCTACCGACCTCCAAGGGGGGGAATATCTCTATCCTCCGACCTTCGCTCTCTCGATGCTGGCGGTCGCCCTCGTGGCCCCGTTCCTGGGTCACCTCGCAGATCAGGGAGGGCAGAAGCCGTTCCTGCTGGGCTTCACGGCCCTGTGTATCACCACGACAGCGCTCCTCGCGTGGACCAGACACGCCGGGTCAGCCTTGATCGTGTTTGCCCTGGCCAATTTTTCGTACCAGGTGAGCCTCGTCTTCTATAACGCCTTACTCCCTACGGTGAGCCGTGAGGAAAATCGGGGTCGGGTGTCGGGGTTCGGCGTGGCGCTGGGCTACGCGGGCGCGATCCTGGGCATGTACCTGGTTCTCCCCTTCGTCGACCCCGCCGCGTACAGATGGCTCCCTTCGTTGCTCCAAGGGGTGGTGGATTTTTTGAGCGTAGAAACGCTCGAGGGGACTGGCCCGATCCGAGTGAATGCCTTCCTCCCGACGGCGCTTCTCTTTTTCCTCTTTGCTTTGCCGGTCTTCTTGTGGGTGCATGAACCGCGGCGGCTCCAAGAAGCCGCTGAAGGGCAGGGGACCGTCCGGGAAGTCCTCCGGACGCTGCGTTCCCTTCCGGCCCATCGCGATCTCTTGAGGTTTCTCGTGGCCAACTTCCTCTATACCGATGTGATGCATACGATGATCCTGGTGATGGCCATCTACGCGGAACAGGCCGTCGGTTTTTCGACCCAGACGGCTATCAATTTGCTTATTGCCATCTCGGCCGTAGCCGCGATCGTCGGATCGTATGTCTACGGCTGGCTCGCGGATCGTAAGCCAGTGAAGTCCATCATGATCCTTGTCCTCTCCCAGTGGGTCGTGACCCTCATCCTTGCCTTCCTGGTGCGATCTCCGACATTGTTCTACGGGGTCGGGGTTTTGGCGGGTGCGGGGCTGGGAGGGGTTTGGGTCGTCGCACGTGTCTGCTTACTACTCCTGGTCCCCCATGAAAAGATCGGGGAGTTCTTCGGCCTGTATGGGGTCACGGGAAAGGCCGCGTCGGTGGTCGGCCCTCTTCTGTGGTCAGGCACACTTTTTCTGTTCCGAGGCTACGGGCAAGACAAGTATCGCTTCGCTGTCATCACCCTCCTGTGCCTCCTCGTGACGGGCCTCGCCGTCTTTACCACCGTCCGGTTTCCGTCCCAGGGGGGCAAGAGGTAAAGGGGGTTCCTTGCGGCGTGGTTTGGAGGGTGATAATATTGCATTCTTAAAGGAGGCAAATGCACAAGTGATTGTCCTCGGGATCGAGACGGCGAGTTTACAAGGGGGGGTAGCGTTGATTGGGGGGGATAGGGTCATCGCGGAATACATCCTCAACGTGGAAGCCACCTATGCTGAACGCCTCATGCCCGCGGTCGACCAGGTGTTGCAGGATGCGCGGATCACGATGTCCGAGGTAGAGGGGCTGGCAGTCTCCATCGGTCCCGGTTCCTTTACGGGCCTCAGGATAGGCCTGAGCACCGTGAAAGGGCTTGCGCTGGCGACGGGGAAGCCGGTGGTGGGGATCCCCACACTGCGGGCCGTGGCTTGGAGTATTCCCTATTGCCGCTATCCCATTTGCTCCATCCTGGATGCGCGAAAGAAGGAGGTCTACAGCGCCCTATTCGAGTACCGTGGTGTTGAGTTGGTTTGTGTGATGGAGGAAACAGCACTCGTACCCGAGGCCCTGGTCGAGCGGGTTCACCAGCCCACGCTTTTCGTCGGCGATGGATGGCCCGTGTACGGGACGTTCTTACAGCAGACCCTTGGGAAGCTGGCCATCCCGCCCCCGAACTCCCGAGGCATGTCTCCGGCGGCCGTAGCAGATTTGGGACGGCAGCGGCTCCTCAGAGGGGAAAAAGACCCGGTGGAGGAGTTGATCCCGCGATACGTTCGCCCCCCGGAGGCCGAGCTGAAACGGCGAAAAACGGACTGAGGATGCCCGAGGCGAATTGCAGTATTGAGGAGTTGCAGCCAGAAGACCTCGACGCGGTACTCCGAATCGAGGCAGCCTCCTTTACGCACCCTTGGACCCGAGAGATGTTTCAGGCGGAACTGGCCCCGGAGTTTTCTCTGGTCCTGGTGGCGCGGGCCGGGGATGGTACGGTTTTAGGATACCTTTTCGGATCGGTTCTGGAGGGGGTGTTTCACATCAGCAATGTTGCGGTCGACCCGCGCGTGCGACGCCAGAGTGTGGGAAGGCAGCTCGTTCGCTCCGCTCTCGCTCGAGCGTCCAGACGAGGGGCCGAAACCGCCACCCTCGAGGTTCGCGTGTCGAATCTGACGGCCCAGGGATTGTATCGAGCCTTCGGTTTCACCGTGGTAGGGCGGAGACGTCACTACTATGCCGGGCCGGTGGAGGACGGCCTGATTATGTGCCTCGATGGACTCGGCCATGCTGTCAAGGCTCGGTCGCGGGGGGAAAAGGCTTGACAAGGCTGCGTCTTTCACCCTCTTATGGAACCGATTTTCACCCGATTTGCGCGGTACAATCTCCCGGGAGATGATGGTGCCGAGAAAGTATCATCCGTGTGTGCTGCTGATAGCGTTGGTTTTGGCTTGGGCCCTCCTTCCTGATTTCGGTTGGGTCCAAGACAAGCCACCCATCAAGATTGGGGCCCTGTTCCAGCTCACTGGTCCAGAGGCGGAATACGGCAGGCATGGCTCTCAGGGTGCGAGGATGGCCGAAAAGGAGATCAACGAGCGAGGGGGGATTCTGGGGCGAATGCTTCAAGTGATTGTGACCCACGAGGGCAGCACTGCGACCGGCGTAGAGGAGGCTCGTAGGTACATTCTCAAAGATCATGTCGACTTTCTGATGGGACTCGATTCGTCGAGCGTCGCCTTGGCCGTGAGCGCGGAAGCGAAAAACCATCGCAAAATCATTCTCTTCACACACGCAGATGCCGAGCCGTTGACTGGACAGGCCTGTCACCGGTACGCGTTTCGGGTCGTGAACAACGCCGTCATGGATGCTCGTGCGGCGGCGATTGTGGTGAAAAACAAGATGGCCAAGCGGTGGTATGGCATCGTGCCGGACTCTGAGTCGGGGTTGAGTTCCTGGGAAGCATTTCGGGTGACCCTTCGGAAGGTCAAGCCAGACGTGGTGTTTCTCGGGGAATCCTTGGTCAAATCCTGGGCGTCCGATTACAGGCAGACCCTTGACGCTGCGATCAGGGCGAAGGCGGATGCCGTCTGGTCCACCTTGTCAGGCAGAGATCTCGTGACCTTCATCAGGCAGGCGCAGTCCTCAGGCTTCTTTGAACGGGTGAAGTTCTTTGTCAACCCGGCGGGCGCTTCCTTAGCCGTGCTGGGCCCCTTGGGGAGCGAGATGCCGGGCGGGCTGTGGGTATCGGCTCGCTACTGGTTCCTGTACCCAGATGGGATCGAAAATCAAGTCTTTGTAGACGCCTATCGGACCCTCTACGGTGAGTATCCGGCCGATGTCGCTCTGTCCAGCTATGCGGCGATTTATCTTCTGAAACGGGTCATCGAAGAGGTAGGCTCTTTGGATACCGACAAGATCATCGCGCGGTTAGAGGGCATCACGTACCATGACCCGGAAGGCGTCAAGACCATCCGGGGTGAGGACCACCAAGTCATCAACGATGCGGTCTGGGGGCGGACGGCCAAGTCGGACAAATACCCTTTTCGCATCCTGGATGATCTTGTAGTCGTCCCTGGGACGGAGCTCATGAGGTCAGTAGAGGAGACGGGATGCCGGATGGTAACGGATCCCCGAAACGCTGTCAAAAGGGAGGAACGATGATCGATAAGGAATTTTTGGAGATTCTGGCCTGTCCCGCCTGCAAGGGAAAGGTCCGGCTCGATGAACCGGGCGAGCGGATCGTCTGCCAAGCATGCGGCCTTCGGTATCCCATTCGAGATGGGATTCCCGTCATGCTGATCGACGAGGCCGAAGGCAAGTGAAGGTGTTAGGTATTGTTAGATGTTGGGTGCCTAGGAGGGATAGCCTGGCGTAGATGTTCGACGTATGCCAGGGGAAGACGGGTCTGGCCCAAGCGGGCTTCCCCTTTGGCGAGGCCGTGACAATCAGACCCGCCCGTGATGAGCAGACCATGTTCTGTGGCCATGCGGGTGAGCGTAAAGACCTCTTCGGAGCGGTGCGAAGGATGGAAGACTTCGATCCCCTGGAGACCGACGTCCATGAGATCGGAAAGGCGGCCCAGCGCGCTGCTGTCTGGATGGGCCAGAACGGCGATCCCGCCGGCTTGCCTGATGGCCCTGATGGCCTGCGTGGCGGTGAATCCGGTCCGTTCCACATAGGCTGGCCGATTCCGGGCGAGAAAGCGGTCGAAGGCTTGGTCCAGATTGCCCACGGCCCGTCGCGCAAGGAGCGCCCGGGCCACGTGCAGCCTTCCGACAGTTCCTTTGCCAGCGATCTGGAGGACTTCGCCAAGGGGAAGCGAGATTCCCAGTCCGTGCAGGCGTTTAAGGATTTCCTCGAGCCTGTTCCGACGGCCAGTATGCAGGAAATCGAGGGTCCTCTGGAAGGTCGTCTCTTCCCACTGGATGAAGTAGCCGAGGATATGCATCTCCTGATTGGCCTCGTGCACCGAGAGCTCGACCCCTGGGATAACCTCGACGTTCATCTCAGCCCCTGCTTGAATTGCCTCAGGGATTCCGGCAACGGTATCATGGTCGGTGAGCGCAATTGGTCTGACACCGTGGCGGGCCGCCCGGGTAACAATCTCCCGCGGGGTAAAGGTCCCGTCCGAGAAGCAGGAATGCAGGTGAAGGTCGGCTCCTGGTTCCATTCGTCGTCCCCGACGTGCTGGCAGGGTGGTGGTTCGATCTCATCCGTTTCTCACTATAGGCAGCCTGGTCGGTCACCGTCAAGTATGAGGGGATACCGTGAATGGGGCGCGGGAATAGCGTCCCCGGGCAGAGGGTGTTATGGTATTTGACATGCATTCCCCAGGCGGCCGGGATTACGAGACTGTCTTCGGCTCCGTCCTCGATCAAATGGTGGGACTGTTGGAGGCAGAGACGGGGGTCCTCTGGATCTGGGCAGAGACGGCCGACGCCTTCATGCCTGCCGTGTGTCGCGGTCGGGCAGCGTGGGTGGACCCGTGGAGTCCTTCCCATCCGGAGGGGATCGGCCAGGGAGATCTCAATCCATGCCGCGAGACGCTCCTCTTCGATGACCTCCCACCGGACTGTCCCGTGCCGGCGGGCGAGCAGAAAATTCGATCGTTCGCGAGCGTGCCGGTAACCGTCGGGACGAAGGGGGCCGGATTTCTGGCCCTATACAGCCGCCGGCGAGGACACTTTGCTCCTCGCGACCTTCGGTTCCTCCAGACGGTGGGTCAACTCGTGGGGCGAACGATCGAACACGTGGACGCCGTGGCGCGAGAGCGTTCTCAGGAGGTCCGAGACCTGAGTAACACCCTGATTGATGCCATGGATGTGGGCATCCTGGTATTGGATGCCGAGGGACGATGGGAATTTGGAAACCGCCGCGTCTATGAGATGCTCGGGTACCCGGCATCGGAGGGTCCAGCCGCCCAGCCCCCACCGGGGATCCGTACGAATGACCTGGCTCTCATGCAACGGGACCGTGGTTCTGTCTTTGAGACCCGGGTGACACGAAAGGATGGCAGTGCCTTTTCGGCCCTCGTGAGCAGTACGCCGCGGTGGGGATCCATGGGGGAGTTTCTCGGGACAGTTGTGTTGGTCACCGACATCACGGAACGGAAGCAGTGGGACGAACAGGTCATGCGTTCGGAAAAACTGGCCGCCCTCGGGACACTTGCAGCTGGGGTGGTGCATAATATCAATAATGTGCTGGCGGCCATCGTGGCGAGGACCGATCTGCTCTTGCGGAAGGCTGAAGATGGTGAGTTGAGGCGGTGGCTGGAAAGCATTCAGCAATCGGCGCTGGATGGGGCCAGCACGGTCCGTCGGCTTCAGGACTTCGCCCGAACGGGAGCACCCGAGCCGATGGTTGCCGTCGATGCCAATCGGGTCATCACTGAAGTCCTGCAGTTCACGCAGGCCCGATGGAAGGACGAAGCCGAGCTCAAGGGGATGAAGATTGAGGTTCTCACGGAACTCGCGGAGGTCCCCCAGATTACGGGGAATCCTGCAGAGCTCCGGGAGGTCTTTACCAACGTGGTGCTCAATGCGCTTGATGCCATGCCAACCGGTGGGTGTCTTCGCATACGGACCCGATGTGAGCCGAGCGGGTATGAGGGGCCAAGGATTGAGGTGATCTTTGAGGACGATGGGGTCGGGATGACCGAAGAGGTGCGACAGAAGATATTCGATCCCTTCTTCACCACCAAGGGGGTGAAAGGAACCGGCCTGGGCCTCAGTACCTCTTACGGGGTCGTCGCCCGCCACGGCGGCTCCATCACCGTGGAGAGTGAGTTGGGGCGGGGCAGCACCTTTTACATCGCCTTCCCAGTCCCGGCGGAACTTCCGACTGGCCCTCAAGCCCTTCGCGCGCCGGTAGGGGGCCGGACTGGGCGCGTGCTCGTGATCGACGACGAACCGCAACTGAGAGACGTGGTGACCAACCTCCTGAGGCTGGAAGGGCATATGGCAGCGGGAGTGGGGTCGGGGACAGAAGGCGTTGAGGCGTTTCGGTCAGAGCCCTTCGACGTGGTGATTACGGACCTCGGCATGCCAGATCTCACCGGGTTGGAGGTGGCCCGTAAGATCCGGGAGGTCCACCCTAGGGTCAAGGTCATCCTGTGCACCGGGTGGAACGCGGCCCTAAGTCAGGCGGAGCAGGAAGCGTCGGGGGTCGATCGGCTGCTTGAGAAGCCTTTCCGGTTGGACAAGCTTCTGCACCTCGTCAACGATCTGCTTTGGGCGATGACTCAGCCCGAACCCCGGCGGCGGTGATGAGCCAAACGAGGCGACGATGAACGAGCAGGTCCGTGTGCGATTTGCACCGTCCCCTACCGGGCATCTCCACGTGGGAGGAGCGCGGACTGCGCTGTACAACTGGCTCTTTGCCAGACATCACGGCGGGACGTTTTTTCTCAGAATCGAGGACACCGACGTGGAGCGCTCGACGGAAGAGTCAGTCGAGGCGATCATTGAAAGCTTACAATGGCTTGAGCTCGATTGGGATGAGATACCCTATCGGCAGGCGACACGGCTTTCGATCTACCGGGAGTATGCCAATCGGTTGCTGACAGATGGGAAGGCCTATCGATGCTTTTGCACACCGGAGGAGCTCGAGGAGCGACGAAAAGAGGCGCTTCAGTCGGGGCAGTCGCCCCGATACGACGGCCGCTGCCGAGACCGGCGGCCCGAGACCGGGACACCTTGCGCTCTACGCCTTCGCGTGAGTGATGAGGGTGTCACGATTGTCGAGGATCTCATCCACGGAGAGGTTCGCTTCGACCATGCGGAACTGGATGACTTCATCCTGGTGCGCTCGGACGGACTACCGACATACAACTTTGCCGTCGTGGTGGATGATGCGCTGCTACGGGTCACCCATGTGATTCGGGGGGATGATCATCTCTCCAACACCCCAAAACAGATCCAGGTCTACCGGGCGCTCAACTTTCTCTTGCCTCGATTTGCCCACGTTCCTTTGATTCTGGGATCGGATCGCACGCGGCTATCCAAACGCCATGGAGCAGACTCGGTGTTGGCATTTCGAGACCTTGGTTATCTCCCAGAGGCGATGGTGAATTACCTCGTCCGTTTAGGATGGTCCCACGGCGATCAAGAAATCTTCACTCGGGACGAACTCGTTCGATACTTCGATATCACCCGGGTCGGCAACACCTCGGCCATCTTCGATCAGGCCAAACTGGATTGGCTAAACGCCCATTACATCCGCGAAGCGGATCCGAAGCGCCTGGCGGATCTGCTGATTTCCTTCTATCGGCAGGTCGGTATCTCAGCGGACGAGATCGAGGCGAAGGCCGCTGGCTGGTCGAGTTCGGGCAAGGGGGGGACTTTTTGGGAGGCAGTCATCCACACATTTCGGGAGCGGGCCAAGACGGTAGTGGAACTCGCCGAGTCGTCCCGGTTCCTCTTTCGTGTCCCGATCGACTATGACGCCAAGGCTGTGAAAACGTATCTTGAGGGCGAAGCCTTGGCCCACGTCCGGGAACTTCACGACAGACTGCAGACGCTGAGCAGTTTCGATCTCTCCAGCCTCGAAAAAATCTACCGGGATTATGCGGTCGAGAAGAGGCTCAAGCTCGGCGACGTGGCTCAGCCAACGCGGGTCGCGCTGACCGGTCGGACCGTAAGCCCCCCGCTGTTTCACGTGATGGAGCTTGTCGGCCGCGAGATTTGTTTAGAGCGCCTCGAGTCGGTCTCGCAACGATAACCGGAAAGGACCCCTTTCTGGGAGGGAGGGCCGTACATGGGTCTCCAAGAGCTGTTCGGCAGTCTTCGAAGGGAACTCAGCACCTTGAAAAAAGAGCTCAAGGTTGATATCCCGCAGAAGATTGAGGCGGCCCGCAGCCTCGGGGATATCAACGAAAATGCTGAATTCCACGCAATCAAAGAGCGGCAGGGATTCGTCCAGGCTCGGATCGTCTCCTTACAGCAGCGTATCGCTTCCCTCTCTGCGATTGACCCGAAATCGGTCCCCCAGGATCGGATAGGGTTCGGCTCGGTCGTACACCTGCGCGACACCGACCAAGGCGGGGAACGGGTGATCAAGCTTGTCACGCCCGAGGAGAGTAACGGCGAAAAGGGGTGGATCTCCACCGCCTCGCCGATTGGCCGTGGATTGATAGGCCGACAGGAAGGGGACGAGGTCCGAATCCAAACCCCTGGGGGTGTGAAGGCCTTCGAGGTGACCAAAATCATTACGTTGCACGAACAAGGAAACCCATTTTCGGCTTGACTTTAGGGTACCCCTCGACAATATTGACATTATCCCCCGCCCGGATTCGTTGAATCCGGGCCTCTTTTTGATTCCCTTGCGGGGTCGGATAATGGTAGTCCGCCTGACTCTGGATCAGGTTGTCGAGGTTCGAGTCCTCGCCCCGCAGCCATCCCTGCCACCTGAGGCCCCATCGTCTAGCCCGGCCTAGGACGCCGCCCTCTCAAGGCGGAAACGCGGGTTCGAATCCCGCTGGGGCCACCACTACTTAGACGATTCCATCCCACCCACTGTAAGTCTATTGTAAGAAGGAATCGTTCCCGAGGCCTCCTGGGCCTCTTCTCCCAATGCTGGGAGCCGCAACCGCGCAACCGCCTCTTTCACATGGGCCTTACTCACCCGGGTATACACATCCATCGTCATTCGCATATCCTTGTGGCCCAGGATTTCCTGGACGCTCTTCGGGTCAGCCCCAGACATGATGAGGTAGCTGGCGGCCGTCCGTCGCAGATCGTGAAAGCGGAGGTCTTTCAGCCCAGCCCGCCTGACCGCCAGATCAAAGGCCCGGTGAAACGCGGGAGAGAAGAGGTGTTCCTCCGCGGCCGAAAACCTTGTCGCGATGCTGGGCACGGCGCGCGTGACCCTGAGCGGGGACGCCGACTATCGCGCCGACATCGAGGTGCAACGCTTCGACTCGGCGCTGGGCGAGGCGGCGACACTGGATGCGGTCTGGACGGTCAGCCGCACCAAGGACGGAAAGTCGCACACGGGCCGCACGACCGTGCGCGAGTCGGCGGCGGACAAAGGCTTCGACGCCCTCGTCGCCGCTCACAGTCGCGCGGTCGCACGCCTGAGCCGCGATATCGCCGACGCCGTGCGAGCGCTTGACCACCCCGCTCAATAATCAGATCCCCTGGGATCATTGCGGACCGCAAAGAGAGAATGTGGTTCAATGGTTTCCGGACAAAAGAGCTATTCAGTAGATAACAAATTTGTTTCGGTTTTTCAGCCGGTGGTTGTCTGCATCGGCGTTGGCGCCGTGGTTTCAGCTCAGCCTCAGCCCGTTATCCGGGAGATGAGTGCCACAAACGTTCCAGTTCTTTATTGGAGAGGTGGCCAATGTATGAGTTACTGACACTTAGGGCCGGTAAAGGTGCAGCCGGAGTGGGGGATGTTACATGGGTGGACATCGACGTTTCCGATCCAGCGGGAACCCACTGGCTGTCGACCCAGAGCGGTCTCAGCGACCATGTGACATCCCAGCTCATTAATCCCGGGAAGTTTACCAGGCGTGAGAGCGTGGAGCAGGGCTTGCTAGTGAGCGTGTGTACTATCGACCCCGCCAGTGAGTTGGCAGGCGACGATGTAGTCACCCTCGCGTTGTTCCTGGAGCAGAAGCGTGTCATCAGCGTGCGCTCCGGAAAATTCATGGCGCTCGAAGAAGTCCGCAGCCATGTGAAAGCAGGCACTGGACCTAGGACTCCACTTGAGTTTCTGGCTTTTGCAATCGTATGCGTAAAAAAGCGTCTGGAGCCGCTGATTACCCGGATCTCCGAGGAAACCGCCGAACTGGAGGACAGTGTGCTTGGGGATAGCGGCGACTCACGTAGTGAGTCCTTGAATGCCTTACGTCGTGAGGTATTTCGCGTAAGTCGCTATCTATCTCCTTTTCAAACCATCCTCAAGTTGATCGTCTCCGATCCGACGATCAATACGAGCCCTGAAGAACGCCGCGCACTTGACGGAGCAGGGGAGCTCCTGGCGCGCTACCTGAACAGCCTGCAAGATTGCCGTGAGCGGACGGTGTTACTACACGACCTCATCGAAGCCCGGGCGTCACAAACCATGGCACGAGCAACCTACAATCTGACCATTGTCGCCACGGTGTTTCTGCCGCTGACCTTTGTCACAGGACTGCTGGGGATGAACGTAGCGGGGATCCCGGAATCGCATACCCCCGCGGGTTTCTGGATTGTCGTAGGTGCCCTCATCGTACTCGCCACTGCCTCATGGGGTTGGTTACGATGGAAGAAGTGGCTCATTTAGGCATGACCGGCCTCTTGCGCTGGCTTTGTCGAGGGAAGGGGTCTATCGGGAAGGGGTCAAATCTTTTGTTGACACATTTTCTTTGGGGGTAACTTCCCACCATGGCCCGCCCGCTGCGCATCCAATATCTGGTAGGCAGAACCGGGGATCCCAATCGTCTAACCTTCACCAAACTGTATCGGGCAGGTGTAGATTACAACCAGTAACCCTTTGCTGAAGATTTGTAGTTGTAATCCTTTCAGGCGCTTGAGGCCGTGCCCACGACAACCAGTGGGTGTCGTACAAGACGCTTGACATCGCCCGCAGCCTGGAGGGATATTTGAGCCTTCTCCAGGGGGAGCAGGGATGGACGCGGGGTAGGCATATTTCCTAGCCCACCTCCGGCACAATCGACGGCGCATCACAGACCAAGACGCTTTCTCGGGTGGAGTATGGCCTGGGAGGGCGTTTTGATTTTCAGTACGGCTATGCGTATCCTTTTACCATCCTGTATCGACCGCGGTACGGATTACAACCAGTAACCTTTGTCTGATCCCGAGAGCAACTGACACCACTCCTAGCACCGAGGATTTTGAGCTACTAACGGTCGAGGTGGGCGAGACAGCTAAGTAGTCGAAAACATGGTGCCGGGCCTTCGCGCCCGTGCGGGCTCGACTCCCGCTCCCGGCTATCCGAGCGGAAGGCATGACGAACTGGAGGATCAGCGATGAAGAGAATGATAATTTCATTGTTTCTGCTTTCCCTCATGACGAGCACGGTGGCGGCTCAGCAGCTTAACATCGCGACGCTCATGTCGAAAGATCTGAAGGACAATCCAGGCAAGGAAGTCTCAATGATTACCGTGGAGTACCCGCCGGGCTGGTCAGACCCTGTGCATCGGCACCATGCGCAAGCGTTTGTCTACGTGCTGGAAGGCTCCGTTGTAATGCAGCTGAAAGGCGGAAAAGAAGTGACGCTAACGCCGGGACAGACGTTTTACGAGGGGCCCGCCGATGTTCATGTCGTGGGCCGGAACGCAAGCAAGACCAGGCCGGCCAAAATGTTGGTCATCTTGGTCAAGGCCAAAGGGGGCCCGATACTAGTGCCGGTGAAGTGACCGCCGGAACGGCTTACGGCAGAAACACCGAATGAGAATTGCAGGTCCGATCTAAGTTCGAGAGTTCACGGCCATTCCTCTCCGGATTACGGAGGGGAGACACAAGGGCCAAATATGAGAAGCAAAAATGAAAGGAGTCGACAATGAAAATCGTGGTCATCGGCGGGACTGGACTTATCGGAACCAAAGTCGTAAAGCACCTTCGCGACAAGGGCCATGAGGTCGTGGCCGCCTCCCCTTCGAAAGGAATCAACGCAGTCACCGGCGAGGGGCTGGCGCAAGCGCTCGCCGGCGCGCAGGTCGTTGTCGATGTCGCGAATGCACCCGCCTGGGAGGACAAGGCAGTCCTGGAGTTTTTCGAAACGTCGGGTCGCAACCTCCTGGCCGCGGAAGCCGCCGCGGGCGTCGGCCATCATGTGGCGTTGTCGGTTGTCGGCACCGACCGCCTGCTCGGGAGCGGTTACTTCCGCGCGAAGATGGCGCAGGAAAAACTGATCAAGGCGTCCCCAATTCCTTACACGATTGTCCGCGCCACGCAGTTCTTCGAGTTCGTGGGCGGCATCGCCCAAGCGGCGACTCAAGGGCAGACGGTTCGGCTTCCACCGGTTCTCATGCAGCCCATTGTGTCGGATGATGTCGCCGCCGGCATGGCCGAAGCGGCCCTCTCGGAGCCATTGAACGGCACGGTCGAGCTGGCCGGGCCCGAACTGATCCGGCAAGACGACCTCGTGCGGCAATTCCTGAGCGCAACCGGGGACGCACGGACGGTAATCGCCGATCCCAAGGCGCTCTATTTCGGCATAGCAGTGAACGACCAAAGCCTAACGCCCGGCGACAATCCACGCGTCGGTCCGACGCGTTTCGCGGACTGGCTCAGCCGCAACGCCTAACCATGCGCTGCAGCAGACGGCGGGGACACCTGCATCCAAGGAGGATGCGAAGGCAAGGCTGGCGGGGTGCTCGCGCGCACGTCCGCGTTGACTGGGCGGTTAGCTGACATTAAGGCCTCCAATAGAAGCCCTCGCCTCGCACCATATCAACGGCCAGGAACTCCTTACCGCACGCATAGTATGAGTGACGAGGAGTTGCGACGCTCGAAGGTGGAACATCGTTTGGCCACCAAGACGCTTTCACCCCGGGCGCCCGAACTTGCGACGCGGTAACTTGGGCGCATATGGTCGAAGGCGTCCATTTCTCTGTGGCGGGATAGGCAAACCGCAGAATGCTGCTATTCGTGTCAAGGTCGTGTTTTTCCTTCAAATCGTTCACACTCCTTGGCAGCCATTCGGGAATCCAACCACGCTTCACTGCGCCCGCGACTTCCGCGGCAGCAAACGAATCGTACGAGACCTCCTGCTGCTCCCCCCAGCAGCCGACCAGCGATAACAGAACTACTGCAGCAAACATGGCGAAGGACGCTCTCATGTCAGCCAACGTCGCGCATGAAGGGCCGGGCGTCTAGGCAAGGGAGCCTTTTCGGAAGAGACCGAAACTGCTGGAGCCGGCGAGGACGGTTGAACTCCTGACCTGCTGATTACGAATCATGCGTAAGACTCAGCAAAATCAATACCTTCA
>CAZLDS010000042.1:0-24663 GCA_964558395.1 uncultured bacterium
TCTCTTCCGGCTCCAGTTCACGGATCGTTAAGAGATCTTTTCGCTTCAGCGTCATCCTATGCTCAGTTCACCGATCACCGATGTCCGGTGACCGCAAGAACTCGATGATCGTTGTCCGTTTTCCGGTCGGCGGTCGTTGGTCATAGATCCTCGTTCTTGTTCAGGATCACCACGCCGTCCACGCCATCCTCTTCCTGGAGCATCACCTGGACTTGCTCGGACTTCGCCGTCGGGACGTTCTTTCCGACATAATCGGCTCGGATTGGCAGTTCGCGGTGGCCTCGATCGACGAGGACCGCGAGCTGGATCACCCGGGGACGCCCCAAATCCATGAGGCCGTCCAGGGCCGCCCGAGTCGTCCGACCCGTGTATAGGACGTCATCGACCAAAATCACCTTCTTCTTTTCGATAGAGAAGGGGATCTCGGTTTTTCTCACGGTGGGCTGGGGACCGACCTTGCCCAGGTCATCCCGATACAGGGTGATATCGAGGGCTCCCACCGGGACCTCTACCCCGTCAATCTGCCTCAGACGCTGGGAGAGCCGGCGGGCGAGATCCACACCCCGGCTGCGGAGGCCGACCAGGACCAGGTCGGCCGTCCCCTTGTTTTTCTCCACGATCTCGTGGGCGACCCGCGTCAGGGCTCGCTGGATCGCTGTTGCGTCCATGATCTGTGCCTTCTTACGGACGTCCATGACGGCCTCAACAGGCATAAAAAAACCTCCTCACCCTCGGGTGAGGAGGTTCACTATTCCGTACACTACAATTGAAAGGTTCATTCATGCTCCCTTACGGACCTCGCGGGGTCCGTTTAAAAGGCACCGATATCTTAAATCAGAGGGACGACCCTGTCAAGGGGCTTTTTGCCGCCCCCGCGGTCGGCGATCCCTCGTGCGCACGCCAGGGGTGAGGGGGAGGGTTGTTGCATCCTCAGGGACACTTTGGTAATACTCAGAAAGCAAAGACTTGGAGCAAGGGCAGGGGTAGGGATATGACCGATCTCAAGAAGGCAAAGGCGAGGATGGAAGAGCTGCAGCGGCTCATCCGCCACCACGACTATCTGTATTATGTCCTTGCCCGCCCCGAGGTTTCCGATGCCGAGTACGACAAGCTGTTCAAGGAACTCAAGAGGCTGGAAGAGCAGCATCCTGAGCTTGTCACCCCCGATTCCCCCACGCAACGGGTCGGCGGGGAGGTGGCCGAGGGCTTTGCTCCCGTCAAGCACAGTAGCCCCATGCTGTCTCTGGATAATGCCAGCACGGAAGAAGAGATTCGTGAATTTGAGGCCCGCATCAAGCGAGTCCTCCCCGACGCGACGTTTGAGTATGTCTGCGAGCCCAAGATCGACGGTCTGGCGGTGGCCCTAGTCTATCGGAACGAGCTCTTCGTACGCGGGGCCACCCGCGGCGACGGCCGTGTGGGCGAGGACGTGACGCACAATCTGCGGACCATCCGGAACCTCCCCAAGACCCTGCAGGCGCCGCTGGCCCGGACCGAGCATCTCGAGGTGCGTGGCGAGGTTTTCATGTGGCGGCCCGCCTTTCAGAAGCTCAACCGCGAACTGGAGGAGGGCGGAGAAGCCGTCTTTGCGAACCCGCGCAACGCGGCGGCCGGATCGGTCCGCCAGAAGGACAGCTCGATCACGGCCAAGCGTCCGCTGGACGTCGTCCTGTACGGGCTCGCGACGGCGACCCCTTCGCCGAGCCTTCTCACCCACTGGGAAGTACTTCAGGCGTTCCGGAGCTCCGGCCTGCCGGTGAGCAAGGAGGCACGGCTCTGCCGCAATCTCGACGCGGCCATCGCCTACCACCGCGAGATGGAGAAGAAACGTGACGAGCTGGGATACGAGACGGATGGGGTCGTCCTCAAGGTGAACGGTTTAGAACAGCAAGAGGCCCTCGGAGCCACCGCCCACCATCCTCGGTGGGCCATTGCCTTCAAGTTCAAGTCGCAGCAGGCCCGGACGCGGGTCCGGCGTATCAGAATTAATGTTGGCCGGACGGGGGCGTTGACGCCGTCGGCCGAGGTGGATCCCGTGGAAATTGCTGGCGCCACCATCAGTCGCACGACACTCCACAATGCGGACGAGATCGCGCGTCTCGACGTACGCGAAGGAGACCTGGTGGTGATCGAACGCGCAGGGGACGTGATCCCGCATGTGGTCGAGGTGGTGCCCGAGTCAGAACACAAGTCCCGTCGCAAATTCAAGATGCCCGCTCGCTGTCCGGTGTGCGGGGGACATGCCTACCGGCCCGAGGGCGAGGTCGTCTGGCGGTGCAGCAATGTGGCCTGCCCGGCGCAGCTCAAGGAGCGGCTGTTTCATTTTGGGTCGCGGCGGGCCATGGACATTGAACATCTCGGCGAAAAAGTCGTAAATCAGTTAGTGGATCGCGGATTGGTCAAGGATTTCGCCGACCTGTATCATCTGGACGTCGAGACGCTGGCAAACCTCGAGCGGTTGGCCGAGAAGTCGGCAACGAACCTGTACGACGCCATTCAAGGGACCAAGAAGCGGGGGCTTGCGCGGCTGCTTTTCGCACTCGGCATTCGCTACGTCGGCGAGCACGCGGCGTCGCTCTTTGCCCAACATTATGGGAGCATGAAGAAGCTTTGCGCGGCCGCGGAAGAGGAACTCGCCGGTATTTACGGCATCGGTCCGCGCATCGCGGCGGCCGCAGCCGAGTTTTTCGCACAGAAGGAGAACCGGCGAGTCATTGAGCGCCTACAGGCGGTTGGCGTGAGGATGACTGAAGAAACGGCCGGACTCAGAGAGAGGCCACTCGCCGGCAAGACTTTCGTGCTCACCGGAACACTCGAGGGCTTCAGCCGCGACGAGGCCAGGTCCGTTATCACCCGCCTGGGAGGTCGCGTCACGTCCTCTGTCAGCAAGAAGACAGATTATGTGATCGTGGGCAGGGACCCCGGCTCGAAATACGATGACGCCCGGCGTTTGGCGATCCTCGTCTTGGACGAAGCCGCGTTCCGGAAACTTATCGGCACGGGATGATTTCTCGTTCCAGTGTCGTCATCTGAGGAGGAGGATTGCGATGATCTGGCCATGCGTAGGTCGAGGTGTCGTCGTCGGCCTTTCAGTTGTCGTATGCGGATTCGTCGCGGCAGACGCGGGTGCAGCCACGAGAATTGAGCGCGCGCTCGAGAATGCGCGATACGATCTTGAGGAAGTGGCAAAGGCCACATCCCTGAGTGGTGTATTTGACCCCCTCGCGCTCGGTGACCGAAAGTTGCTCAAGGCCGACGAGATTCAGTATTTGAGCAACATCAGATTTAACCTGGAAAAGTACCTCAAGCCGGGAGGCCCTACCACTCCGGTCGAGCGCAAAGCCCAAGACGTCGCGAAGGACCTGAACGCGGTTATACTTAAATACAAAAACGATCGTGATCTCCGTTGGCAGGATGTTCAGAAGATGGTTGGCGACATTCTGGACAAACACTGGCCCGGGTGGAAAGATGGACATCAATGAAAATGTTCCGAGGATGGCGTGGACTCTCTGTGATACGTCCCGCGGTTGCCACGATCGTGGTCGTGTGCCTCGGCTTCGTACTGGCTGAGATGACCTGTGGCAGCTCAGGTTCCCCGATCAAGGACATGGCACTCCGGTACTTTACAGCGGACGAAATTGCGCGCGGTAAGAGCTACATGGGAGGACGATACGTCCTCTTCGGCGTCCGCAGCGCGATGACGCTCGGCTTCTTTATTCTGTTCACCTTTACACCCCTTTCTCGAGCATTGCGAGATCTCACCGCGGTCTGGGCCGGCCACCGCCCATGGCTCACGCTGACCCTCTATGCCGCCTGCCTCTTGTTGCTCTTTCGGATTGTCCTTCTTCCGCTCGATCTGTACGGAGGCTATGTGCGGGAGCACGCGTTTGGCCTCTCGACCCAGGCACTCGGCGGATGGTTCGAGGACTGGGGAAAGGGACTGCTCTTACAGATCAGTCTGCTTTTACCGGCCGTAAACGTGCTCTACGTTTTTATTCATTGGTCTCCCCATCGCTGGTTCATTCCGGCAACGGGGGTACTTGGAGTCTTGATCATCCTTCTCACTTTCCTGGCCCCGGTCGTCATCGATCCGATCTTTCACACCTTCACGCCGCTCAAGGATGCCGACCTCAAGGGCCGGGTTCTGAGACTGGCGGATCGGGCAGAGATTCCCGTGGAACAGGTATTGGAGGTGGATGCGAGCCGGAGGACCGTGAAAGGCAACGCCTATGTCACCGGCTTTGGGCGGACCAAGCGCATTGTCCTCTATGACACGCTCCTCAAACGATCCGCTCCGGACGAGGTGGAGGTCGTCCTGGCCCACGAGATGGGTCACCGGATACATCATCACATCTGGAAGGGGGTCGGGCTCTCCATCCTGGGTCTGCTTTTCGCGCTCGGGATCGCCGCCCTTGTCCTCCAGTGGGGGACCGCCCGCGGTCTCCTTGCGTATCCGGCCGACCCCGCCGGGCTTCCTCTGTTCGTGCTCACCCTTCTCGTGCTCAGCCTGGCGACCCTCCCGCTGCAGAATGCCATCTCTTGCCATTTCGAGCGCCAGGCGGACCTCGCGGCCCTACAGCTGAGCGGAAATCGGGAGGCGTATATTAAGGTTGAGGTGGACTTGGCTCGGTCTAACTTGTCCGATATTATGCCGCCCAGCTGGGCCGTGCTCTTTCTGTACACGCACCCTCCTGTCCTCGAACGCATCGCCCTCGCCGACGCTTCGTCGGCCGCGCACCGCTAATTTCTTCCGAATCTGGAAGGGCTCGGGGACTGGGTCTTCCCCGGCGGAACAATTCCATGGGGTGGTGTGGCGGAACGCTGTACTTCCGCGCCGGACGGTTTTCGCCATAGCAGCAGGAGGGCCATCCCCCACCTTCCACTGCGCTCCGGTGGGAGGCGCCCCCTGGCCACCGGCAAACCAGGGTTCCGCCGGGTCGAGGCCCGGCTCCCCTCGCCCTTCCGGCCAACTGGTGGCGCCAGGTGGGGCGCCCCACCGCCCGCAGCGGAAGGGCCCCACTGGGGGATGGGTGATGCGAGGACGGTGGGGCTGCCGGGCGACAGGACCCGTTGGCCACGGGCGAGGAAGGAGGGGGTGAACGTACTTCTGCCCTGGGCTCGTCCAGCCCTTCCTGGATCGGGTGCTGGGCCTTGGTTCCCGACGGATTTTGCCCGTCTTGACAGTATGCGGATTGTGTGTTAACCAGCGCTTGGGTCCAGATCCTGGCGGAAAAGGGGGAACAAAAGGATGACGGATCCTGCTCGCCTGGAACAGGCAGAGTTTTTCTTCCAGGAAGGCTACCGACATCAGATGGGCGGCGATTTAGACGCCGCGATCGAGAGCTACCACCGCTCCATCGAGCTCTATCCCACGGCAGAAGCGCACACCTTTTTGGGGTGGGCGTATAGCTTTCAGGGGAAGATTGATGAGGCGATCCGGGAGTGCGAGATCGCCATACAGGTTGACCCCGATTTCGGGAACCCGTACAACGATATCGGGGTCTACATGATGGAAAAGGGAGATTACGACGAGGCGATCCCGTGGCTTTTGAAGGCCATCGAGGCCAAGCGGTACGAGCCACGGCACTACCCGCATATCAATCTGGCACGCCTGTACTCGAGAAAGGGGCAGGTTGAGGAGGCCATTGCCGAGATCCGGAAGGCGTTGACGTTTGAGCCCGATCACCTCTCGGCCCGGCGCGAGCTGCACCGCCTGATCGGCATGCTGAACTGAAGCTCTGACCTCTGGGGCCCGAAGAGAGTCGTTGCAGGTCCCAAGGGGTTTTTTTCTTCGGGGGGAGGGTCCGCGACTGGGAAAGGTGTTGCACAAGGGTACGGCAGACGGCCCGGCGAATCTGGTTGTCCAAGGCACCACACTTCTCAATGTCTATACGGGGGAGCTGCTTGAAGGCTGGGGCGTGGCCGTTCGCGGCGAACGTATTGCGGCCGTGGGCCCCGACCTGAACCATACGGTTGGTCCCGAAACCGAGATTGTCGAGGCACAAGGCAAATATCTCACGCCCGGCCTGATTGAGGGTCACACCCACCTCGATAATATTCAGAGCCTCCACGAATACTTGTACGCAGCCATCCCGTTGGGCCTGACCACCGTGATCACGGAGTTGGTCCACGCCGCGAATGTGGGTGGGGCCGCCGCATTCCGTGCTTTTCTCGACGGCCTCGACGAGTTACCGATTCTCGTTTACACCACTGCGCCCTGTATCTCCGTTCTCTGTTCTGACCGGGGCGCCGGTCAGCCGGCCATCTCATCACAGGAGGTCGCGGAACTATTGGAGCATCCTTTGGTGCTCGGGTTGGGAGAGGTTTACTGGCATCTGGCACTGGGACACCCCCCTGACCTCCTGACCTTGATTGAAAAGGCTCGTCGCCTCCACAAGCAAGTGGAAGGGCACGCCGCCGGAGCCCGGGGGTGGAAGCTTCAGCGGTTTGTCGGCCTCGGGGTCGGCTCGTGCCACGAGCCGATCACGGCCGAGGAAGTCACCGAGCGGCTTCGCCTCGGATTGCATACCATGGTGAGGGAGGGTTCGGTCCGTCAGGACCTCGGCGCCCTGAGCGGGGTGATTCCATCTGGACTCGACTTCCGGCGCTTGATCCTGGTGACCGATACCGTATGGCCCGATGACCTCGTGCGTCGTGGCGGCATGGATCACGCGGTCCGCCGGGCCATTGAGCTCGGTCTCGACCCGGTTGCAGCCGTGCGCGCGGCGACCCTGACCTGTGCAGAACATTTCGGTATTGACCACATCGCAGGAGGCATTGGGCCTGGGAAATACGCCAATCTCCTTGTGATTCCGGACCTGAAGCGGATGGAACCCCAGGTAGTGATCAGTAAGGGGAAGATCGTCGCATGGGAAGGGCGGAATCTGGTGAAGATCAGGAGGAACTCTCGCCTTCGCGCAGTGCTCCCCGGCCCCTCGCTGCCGCACCCACTCACGGCCGCGGATCTGAAGATCCCCGCTGACCGTTTGGGCGGCTGGACGAAGGTGCGAGTGGTGGACATTGCTGGCCCCATTGTGACGCGGGAACTCATCGTGTCCCTGCCGGTCGAGGGAGGAGACGTGGTTGCGGATCATCGGGCGGACGTGCTGAAAGCCGCTGTTTTTGACCGGTGGGGGCTTGGCCAGCGGACAGTGGGATTCATCAAGGGATTCGGCCTTCACAAGGGGGCGCTTGCCTCGAGCCTCTCTTACGACACGAGCAATTTGGTGGCCATCGGGCTGAGCGATTTGGACATCGCTCGGGCCCTGAACCGGTTGGTCGAGATCGGTGGCGGATTTGTCGTGATCGTTGACGGGGACGTGGTGGCGGAGCTCGCTCTGCCGATCGGCGGCATCATCAGCGAAGAGCCGGTCCGGATCTTGGCGGAAAGGATGAATCAGATCAAGCGAACCATCAGGGATCTGGGCTCCCATCTCCAGGATCCCCTCCTGACACTGCAGGCCCTTACCTTCACAGCGGTCCCGGCCCTGCGAATCAGGGAGCGTGGGCTCCTCCAGGTCAAAACCGGTCAGATCATCTCGCTGCTCGTCGAGCCGTCCTGAGCGTCCCTGCCTGAAATTTTCTTGACTTAGCGATTGGGCCCTACTACGCTGAGGGTCCCCGTGGGGGACTCACACGCACAGTCGGGGGCGGGGTTCCTCTTCGTACCGCTTACGCCAAGACCTCCCAGGTCGACTCACCCATGCTGTGACGGATCTGGCGCAGGGTCTGGAAACCCCCGACTTCAGCCGTCCAATATCACCTCACAGGGATAGCCGTGATCGAGATACTGGCCGAGGACGTACAACTCGCGTTCTACAATCCTTTGTATTCACAAGTGTGGGACTGCAAGGCCTCACGCGGACCCGGCTGTTAGGAGACAGGTGACGCAAGGCTTCAGGGTCTGTTTCGAGATGGGACCGAGCGATGCGTCGGAAATTGAGGGTCACACTGCCGGTTGCGACCATCATAACCATTCTGCTCCGCGGCATGGCAAGTGCAGACTGGACCGTGAAACGCATCCGTGGCGAGAGAAACCAACCCCGTTGTATTCTTCAGTCAGAAAAGAAGACTCTCTATGATGGTTACCAGGACACCGAGGCATTTATGCGACTTGATGACAAGTCGTTGCTCATTATGACGGAGTCCAATATTGATCCAAATTTCTCGGACGTTGGATTGCAAGTTGATGGATATGGATTCATAAGGATGGATAAAGTCTCTATGGAGAAGACGGCATTGTTTGAACGCGAAATTGTAAAAATTATCAATCAGTTTAAGGCAGGAGTTACCGCCAAGGTTCAATTACGGTTCTGGCCAACCTGGCCTGCAACACAGACGTATTCTGTCACCTTCAGCTTGATGGGGTTCCGCGAAGCCTACGCAGCCTTGCTTCGCTGTAAGTAAGTCTGTCCGGGTTACTCGGTGGCCGTATCTCACAGTATAGAGGAATGCCATGAAACTGAAAACAAAATTTAACTTGGTGTTGGTTGGCGTGTTTTCGGTGGGCCTGCTCGTTACTGGCCTCTTATCATACAAAATCCTGCAAAAAAATGCTCGTGAGGAGGTCATTCAGCAAGCGGGGATGATGATGGAAGCTGCGATGGCGATTCGCGGCTATACGATTGGCGAAATAAAACCCCTACTAAGCATGCAGCTCAAGCGTGCATTTCTTCCTCAATCGGTACCTGCGTATGCGGCTACTCAGGCCTTTCATCAACTTCGACAGAACCATCCTGAGTACACGTATAAAGAAGCCACTTTGAACCCCACGAACCCCCGAAATAGAGCTGTCGATTGGGAGGCAGATATTGTTGGAGAGTTCAGAAATAATTCACAGTGGGGAGAAATTATCGGTGAGCGGGAAACCCCTACTGGCAGATCTCTATACCTCGCACGTCCCATTCAAATCAAGGATCGAGGATGTCTGACGTGCCACAGCACCGTAGAAGCGGCCCCCAAAACGCTGTTGGCGCTTTACGGGCCAGCGAATGGTTTCGGCTGGAAACTGAACGAGGTAGTAGGGGCACAGATCGTATCTGTCCCCACGTCGGTACCATTCCAAAAAGCCAATAGTACCTTTTTCACCTTTATGGCGACGCTGGTCGGGATATTTACTATAGTCGCCATCATTCTCAATGTGATGCTGGGCAACATCGTGGTCAAGCCCGTGACAAATATGTCACGGATTGCTGATCAAGTCAGTGTGGGCAAACTCGATGCACCGGAATTTGCAGAGAGTGGCAAGGACGAAATTGCGAGCTTAGCGGTTTCGTTCAATCGGATGCGCAGAAGCCTTGAAAAGGCCATGAAGATGTTGGAAGAGTAGAACACATCGGACGCGTGGAGACGGATCATGGAGAAACAGACGAGAACCTGGTTGTGCAGTGTGGTGTTCCTGGATGTTGTTGACTACACAAAACGGTCTGTAAGAAAGCAAATAGGAATCAAGAAACGCCTCAAAATTGCAATTGATGAAGCTGTCAAATCTGTGCCTGAGCACGATAGGATCATCGTCGATTCGGGAGATGGTGCTGCATTGTGCTTCCTTGGGGATCCGGAAGAAGCGCTATTCGCTGCCCTAAATTTGCGAGATGCCTTCAAGCATGAAATGGATGAGGCGGTAAGTCCATTCCTGGTTCGCATTGGTATTAATCTTGGTGCGGTCAAGCTCGTGGAGAATATTACTGGGCAGATCAATGCGGTTGGCGATGGAATCAACATGGCATATAGGGTGATGAATTTTGCCCAACCCAACCAGATTCTTGCGTCTCGCTCTTTCTATGATGTAATTTCGTGTCTCTCGGATGACTTCGCCCAGCTCTTCCGGTATGAGGGGGTACGTCAAGATAAGCACGTCAGGGAGCATTCTGTATATGAAGTGTTGCGGCTCGGAGAGGCCACCATATCGCAGGTGTCAGAAGCACGGGAAAAACTCGTGGGTGCAACTGAAGAAGAAGCGGTTAGGTCGGCCAAAAAAGATGATTCCCCTACCGCGGTTTTTGATTGGCAGCCGGACGTTTTAGGGATCGTCGAGGACAACCTTGCGCTCCATATTGGACCACTGGCGAAGGTCCTCGCAAAAAGGACCGCGCGAAAAGCGTCGGATATCGAGGAACTATACCAACTGCTTGCAGAATATGTGCCTACAGAGAGAGAAAAGAACATTTTCCTCGGCAAACGACTCGTGCGGGGTCAGACTCAACGACCTTCGACTCAAGGATCGTACCAGGCTGCAGATAGACATGAGGTCGGTGCGCCTTTCAAGGGAGATCAGCGCTCAGGAACGGTTTCCACTTGGGAACCCGAGGTATTAAGAAAGGCGGAGGAGCGCCTGGCCGTGTATGTCGGGCCAGTAGCCAAGGTTCTCGTGAAAAAGGCAGCGAAAAATACATCGAGTACCAAGGACCTCTATCAAGTGCTATCAAAGGAAATACCAAAAGAACGGGACCAGAGACACTTCCTCAATCTTGTCACAAAAGACGAGATCCCTGATACCCCGTAGGCGGGCTGCAAAATAACCCCCTATTTAGAATTTACTGCTCATACGTCTGTGGCATTCCGAAGAGCCACGGCGTTCGATGAGAGAAGGTTTCTTGAGCTTCTACGTTCGCTCAGATGGTGCGTCGAACCACGCCAGGCGCGTGACATAAGTGTTTCTTCTTCTAGGAAATGTGATCACGAAGGGACTGTTGTCCTAAAGAGGGAGGTTCGTCATGATACTCAAGAGAGACTGCTCCGTTACGTGGTACGGGCACAGCACCTTCAAGGTCGTGAGCCCAAAGGGCGTGCATATCATGATTGACCCCTGGGTCATGGGAAACCCTGCCTGTCCGGACCATCTCAAGACGGTGGACAAGATCGATCTTATGCTCATCACCCACGGTCACTTTGACCATATGGCTGATGCGGTTGCCTTGGCCAAAGCGCACAACCCAAAGGTCGTGGCTATTTTTGAGATCGCCACGTTCCTCGGCAGCCGCGGCGTTGCGAATGCACTCCCCATGAACATGGGCGGAACCCAACAGATCAACGGCATCAAAGTGACCATGGTGCAGGCCTTCCACAGCTCGGGGGTTCAGGACGAGGACGGTCGCCTCATTTGTGGGGGCGATCCTGCGGGGTATGTCGTCACCTTAGAAAACGGTTTCACCTTCTATCATGCAGGGGACACCCAGGTGTTCGGAGATATGCGGCTCATTGCGGACCTTTACCATCCCCAACTCTGTTTTCTTCCCATTGGGGATCTCTTCACCATGTCCCCGAAAGAGGCGGCCTACGCCTGTCGGCTTTTGAAGCCCCGGTGGGTCATCCCGATGCACTACGGCACCTTTCCTCCACTCACAGGAACGCCGGGAAAGCTCAAACAGCTGACCAAGGCGATTCGGGGACTGAAGGTGGTCGATATGAAGCCCGGAGATACGATGAGATGACCGTGACCCGGAAAGGCTCGAGGAGACGACGAATTTACCCTGAACGCTGAACCCTCAACCATGAACCCTGAACCACGAACCATTATTGAGGTGGGGCATAGTCCGGACGCGGACGACGCGTTCATGTTCTATGCGGTCACGGCAGGGAAGATCGAGACGGGTAATCTCGAGTTCCGCCACGTACTCAGCGACATTGAGACGCTGAATCGCTGGGCGATGGAGGGCAGGCTTCCCGTCACGGCCTTATCGCTGCATGCGTACGCATATGTGGCTGATAAGTACGCCCTGCTCCCTCACGGTGCCAGCATGGGACGGCAGTACGGACCGATTGTCGTGTCGCAAAGCCCGCTCGACCTCGATGTGCTCCGCCGCGAAACCATCGCGGTCCCTGGAACACTTACAACTGCGTTTCTCACCCTGCAGGTGTGCTTGGGGGAGTTTGCGTATGCGGTCCTGCCATTCGAGCAGATTCTCGGTGCAGTAGTCGCGGGACGATACGCTGCTGGCGTCATCATCCATGAAGGACAGCTCACATACGCGGATCACGGGTTAGTGAAGAGTTTGGATCTGGGAGCCTGGTGGTATGAGCAGACGGGGCTTCCGCTGCCCCTCGGGGTGAATGTCGTCCGACGGGACCTGGGAGAGGCCAGGATGAAACAGATTGCACTTCTCCTCCAAGCGAGCATTGAATATGCCCTCGCGCATCGACAAGAGGCTTTAGCGTACGCTCTTGATTTTGCGCGTGGGATGGATCAGTCCTCCACCGATACTTTTGTGGGGATGTATGTCAACAAGCTCACTCTGGCTTGCGGACAGGAAGGACGGCAGGCTATGGAGACCTTGCTTCAATGGGGATTCGAAAGAAGGGTCTTACCGCATCAGGTAGAGCTGTGCTTTGTAGGTTAGATGGTCCGTGATGACCAAGAGCGAGGCCGTTTGACATTGATTTTGGAAGGACCCTTGGATAGAATCCGGCGTGCCTTTCGGCCTGCGGAAAGTGGGTGGAGTGAAGCAGAGGAGGGAACGGTGAGTGGCCGGTTGAACGGTTGGGCTCTAGTGCTGGGAGCGTCGAGTGGGTTCGGGGAGGCCACAAGCCTGGCCTTGGCTCGAGCCGGGATGCATATCTTCGGTGTTCACCTGGATCGAAAGGCTACCCTCGCCAATGTGGAGCGGATCGTCGGAGAGATACAAGGGATGGGACGGGAAGCGCGTTTCCTTAACATGAATGCCGCCGATGAAGAGAAGCGCCGGGGGGCGTTAGAGAAAGTGGGGAAGATTTTAAAGGAGCGAGCTGAAGAGGGGGGAGTCAAGGTTTTCCTCCACTCCTTGGCGTTCGGGACCCTGAAGCCCTTCGTCGCGCCGAATCCCGCCGAGGCCATCAATAAAGCGCAACTGGACATGACCGTTGATGTAATGGCACACAGTCTGGTCTACTGGATACAGGATCTCGTCTGGCGAGGACTGATGCGAGAAGGGGGAAGGGTCTTTGCGATGACCAGCTCCGGAGGACAGCGGGTCTGGCACACGTATGGCGCTGTCTCTGCCGCCAAGGCCGCTTTGGAATCGCACGTGCGACAGCTGGCCCTGGAATTGGCGCCGATGGGGATTGCGGTCAATGCCGTCCGTGCCGGGGTGACCGATACTCCCGCACTGCGGAAGATCCCCGGTCACGAGAAAATGATCGAAGTGGCCACTCAGCGGAATCCCTTTCGCCGCCTAACGACTTGCGCCGATGTGGCAGCCGGAATCGTTGCCTTGAGCCAACCGGAAACTCACTGGATGACCGGTAACGTGATCGGTGTCGATGGGGGCGAGGACGTCGTCGGATAGGTGCAGAGATGTTTAGCCCGACTCGCTGAGGATGGCTAGGAACTCCGCGGGGCGCCTGAAGTCTTTGAGCAAATAGTCGGGCGACGCCTGAGCCAATGTCTCCCAGGAGTCACCCCCCGTCGCCACGGCGACGGTCGTTCCCCCGGCTGCTCGGCCGCAGACGACATCGAGGTCGGTGTCACCGATGACGAACACCCTCACCGCCTCGTCCGACCGGTTGAGAAGAGTCCTGCCTCTCTCGATTGCCTTTTTGATCAATGCGGTTCGGTCCTTGGCGTCGGAGCCATACCCCCCGAAAGAAAAGTAGCTGTTCATGCCGGCCCGGCTCAGTTTGATCCTGGCCGCACCTTCCAGATTCCCCGTGGCCAGGCCCATCCGGACCTCAGGACGAGCGGCGAGAATGTCCAAGAGGTCGGGAAGACCCGGCATGACCCGATAGCCCGGCGAGTAACGCACTTCCTCTGCGAGATAATCGAGATACCGCGTGCAGATTGCTTCGAGCTCCTGCGGGGTCGGCGACCGGTTCAAACCCTGCATAAAGATATCCTCGACAATCTCAGGGTCGGTTCGGCCATGAAACCGAATCCCGTCGATGATCGCTTCCTGCCCAAATAGCTCGCGGAAGGTGCGTTGAAACGATCGAATTCCTGCGCCCCCAGTCAGGATAAGGGTTCCGTCCACATCGAACAGCAATAGACTGATCATCCCCAGATTCTTCACCGATGTTTGTCCCTCAGTGCCCCGCATGAGCGGGGAAGAGGATTTCCCCGAGGTGGAGGAGGATCCTGGCGGTGGCTCCCCAGATAATGTTCGAGCCTGCCCGGTGGACGAAGACGTGAAGGTTGCGCCCGTCGCTGTCCCATATCTCTTCCTGGAAGGCGTCAGGGTCTCGGAGAGTCTCGAGGGGAAGCGTGAGAAGTTCGGCAACCTCCCCCGCGTCGATCTGGAAAGGATACGATGGGGGAATGATTCCGACCACGGGAGTGATGAGGAAATTCGACGTGGCGGTAGAGGTATCATCCAACTCGCCCAGCACGTCCACATCCTCGGGACGGATGCCCACCTCTTCGTGGGCCTCTCTCAAGGCCGTGGCGATAGGGTTGGCATCTCCGGGATGCCAGGTCCCGCCGGGAAAGGCGATTTGTCCTTGATGGAACTTCAGATGCTCCGTTCGCTTGGCGAGGAGTATCAGGAACCTCCCTCCCTCCTTATAAAGAGCGACCAGGACCGCTGCCCGCCGTTTTTCCTCGGGGGGCAGGGACCGCCTTTGACGGCTGGTGATGATGCGGCGGATTTCCTCTTTCTCGATCACAGGTGCCTCTTGAACCAATCGGCGGTCAGGCGGACGGCCCGCTCTCGGTCTTGGGCGTCGGTGAGTCGGTGGTCCGCTTCTGGGAGGATCTCTAACACCTTGGGCTCCTTGGCGCGTTTGTACAGGGTTTGGGCGTGGGAGCAGGGAACCAATTCGTCTTCTTCGCCATGAATAATCAGACACCGCGGGACACCACTTGGCGCCTCGACGAAGCTCCCCTCTGCCAACTCTCGGAAGAAGGACTCCCCGAGCCCGAACGATTGTAAGTTGTCCTTGCGCCCTTCGAGATCTCGAAGTTGAGCAGGGGTTGCCCACACAGCTGTAGCCCGTACGTCGTGCTGCCCGGCGGATACAAAGAGGCTCACGTACCCGCCGAGGCTGCTTCCCATAAGGAAGCGGCGTCCATCCAGCGCGTGGTGGTCCTCGAGGGATGTCAGGACCGCTTTCAGATCCCTGATCCGGCCGGACACGGTCGTGTCTTTCAGTTCTCCGCCACTCTCCCCACAGCCTCGGAAGTCGAAACGGACACACGCAAACCCCGCGGCGGTGAGTCGTGCGGCGATGAGCAGAAACTTGTCGCTTGTCTTAGTGCTGAATAGACCGTGGGCGGTGATCGCGCAGGGCCACCGCCCCGGACCTGGTACGTGCAACATCCCGTCGACGCGCTCTCCGTCCGACGAGATCAGCAATGGTTCACGCACGCGTCTCCCTCAGTTCTTGGAGTTCGTGAATGGCCCAGAGAGCCTGCTCTTCCTGAGGGCCCCGCCTGCCGCCGGTGCAGCTTGACGAGGTCCGCCTGCGCTATCTCTTGTAAGATCGTGAGGGTTTCGGTTGCAGAGATTGGGAAGGCGTCACACGTCTCCACCGCAGGCATCAAATTACTGCTCCCGCCAATCGCTGACGAAATCGTCTAGAATCCGTTGTTGCTGGACATTCATGACTCTTCCATGGGAGTCGGTTGGGCGATTCCGAATCAGCATACCGGATCGTCCGAGAGAGTGCAATGTCTGATAGGCTGAGCGATGCGTCAACTTTCTTCGACGGATTTGCTTGACCCTGACGAAACGGGTTGTTATCTTATGCGCACAATTCGCAGGAACGACCGCGGCGTTGGCAGTAAACGCACCGTGGAGACGTGATGTTGGGTGGTGCGATACAGGTTGCCGAGCGGATGAAGAGGACGTTGATTTTGGTCCGCCCTACGGATAGCGTGCGGACCGCGTGGGGACTCCTCCGGGAGCATCGGATCAACCATCTGCCAGTGGTCGACAGGGAGAAGCTCGTGGGCATCATCACCGACAGAGATGTCCGATTGGTCTTTCCGTCGGCCCTGACATCGGGGTCCAGAGATCAAGATCCCCATGACGCGCTCGAGAGGATTGCAGTGCAGGATATCATGACGAAACAGGTAATCACCGTGACTCCAGAAACCTCAATCGCCGATGCCGCCCGCCTTGTCCTCGAACGGCGGATCGGCAGCCTTCCCGTAGTTCACGCGAATCGCCTGGTAGGCATCATCACCAAGACCGACATCCTGGCAGCGTACGTGAAAATCGACGCGGAAGCGTCTCAGTAGTCCTGCCCCCATCCCGCCTCCTCTACCGCCCGGAATACATCCGTATCGCTCACGATTCCCATGATGTCGTCGCCTCGACTCACCAAGACCCGCCGGATTCCCTTCTCAATCATCAATGCAGCCGCGTCCCGGAGAGGACAGTCCGGGGGCACCGTGATCAGCCCTGCGGTCATGACGTCCCGGACCTTGAGCTTCTCTGGGTCTCTCCCTTGGGAGACTACCTTGGAGATGATGTCCCGCTTTGTCATGATCCCCCGCGGCTCCCCCGTCGCGGCAGGGGTGACCAAGATGCTCGAGATGCCCTTCTCTTGCATCTGGTGCAGCCCCTCTGCCACGGACTTGTTGCCTTCGATACTTACCACCGGGCTCTTCATGATGCTGGTCACGGTATACATAGCACCTGCCTCCCCTCTGGCTCGCGTTCCTGCTAGCTCGTGCTGGCGTGACGCTTGAGCGTTTCTAGGACGAGCTCTGCGGAACGAACCATCTCGCTGAGTCGGAGGTGTTCTCGCACCGTGTGGACCTCTTGCTGCCCGGTCCCCAGATTGGCTACCTCGAGTCCCTTGGCGCAGAGGATATTGGCGTCAGAGGCGCCACCCGTTCGCCAAAGGGTGATCTCGCGTCCCAGGGTACGGGCCGCCTCCCGAACCAGTTGTATAATCCGAGCCTCCTCGGGGATGAAGAGCCGATCGTAGTCCCGCTGGACCTCATAGGTCACTTGGGCGCGCCGGACCTCGCCGTCGAGGGTGCGCTCGTGCCGTGCTGCCGCCATCTGGAAGCAGTGGATCATGTGCTCGGTCTGGGCGGTCAGCTTGGCTTCGTCGTGGCTCCGTGCCTCCCCCCGGACCGTCACAGCGTTGGGGACAATATTGATGGCGTTGCCACCCTCGATGATGCCGATGTTGGCTGTGGTCTCGTCGTCCAGGCGGCCGAGCCGCATCACGGCAATGGCCTCACTGGCGATCAGGATCGCATTAATCCCTTTCTCTGGGGCGACGCCGGCGTGGGCCTCGAGACCCCGGACGGTGAACTGTAGCCTGTTGGCGCACGGGGCCCGAGTGATCAGGTGGTCGGGATTACTACTATCGAGGACGAGACCGGTGCGGGCGTGGAGGCGGGAGACATCGAGGTACCTCGCCCCTTGAAGTCCGGTCTCTTCGCAGACGGTAAAGGCGATCTCGATCTCTCCATGAGGAATTGCTTCTTGCTTGATGACCCGCAACACCTCGCAGATGATGGCAATGCCGCTCTTGTCGTCCGCCCCGAGGATTGTGGATCCGTCGCTTGTGATGGTGTCTTCCTCTACCCGGGGTGTGATCCCTTCGCCGGGGCCGACGGTATCCATGTGGGCACAGAGCAGGAAGGGGGCGACTCCTGATTGGTTCCCGGGGATGCGCGCGATGAGATTTCCGACGGTGCCTCTGACCATCTGATCCGCTTGGTCAAAGCGGACCTCGGCTCCCAGGCGAATCAACTCGTCCTTGAGATGTATCGCCACGTCCCGCTCCCTTCGGGAGTGACTGTCGATGCGCACGAGCGTCAGGAAATGGTCTCGCATGCGGTCGCGTTGGATCACTTGTCCGCTCCCACTTCCGTACTCAAGGCGCCAACCCTCTTCTGGAGGCGACCGGCAATGACATCATACTCGTCGGCCCCATTGGGGACCGGCTCTTGGGACAGGAGTTCCTGTACGGTCACCAGTGGGCCAAAGATGATTGTGAGGGGGTGGGGTCGCGGGTAGCTTCTCCCTCGGGGCCAGACCTCGAAAGAGCCGACGATCCGGACTGGGAGCAAGGGAATATTCAGTTCTTTGGCCAAGATGGCGACGCCCTTCTTGAAAGACTTGATCTCGCCGTCAATAGAACGGGCCCCCTCCGGAAAGACGCAGAGGATCTCCCCCTGCCTCAAGACATGGGCCGCGGTGCGGAGGGCCTGGAACAGGTAGGTATCGGCATCGACTTGGATGACGCGATACGCGATGCCGAACATGGCGGTGACACGATTCCGGAAGAACTGCTGAAAGCCCAGAAAGTGGAGGTGACGGAGAAGCTGAAAGGGCACGGCGGCACCGATGGCGAATCCATCGATGTAGCTCGCATGATTGGGGGTGACCAGATAGGGGCCCCGATCCGGGAGGTGGTCTAAGCCGTGGACCCGTAACCGGCAAAGAAACCAGAAAAGAAATCGGAGGAGCTTATGGGAAATGAAGGAAACAGCACGGGCCCAGGGCTTGTTGGCTGCCGCGATGTCGGCCAGGACTGGCCCGGGTGGCTCACCTTCGAGGATTTTGCTCCAGGTGGGCCGACGGGCTTTCTCTTCTCGTTTCATGGTCTCCGGGTGTTGTCCAAGAGACTCCTGTAACTTCAACACAACGTCGCGCACCGTAAACATTTCGGAAGCGCTCTCTGCCGGGATGTCGATGCCGAACAGTTCCTCGAGGGTCACCCCGAGCTGGACTCGGGATAACGAATCGAGCCCCAGGTCCAGTTCGAGGTTATCCTCGAGACGGATGCCTTGCTTCTTGCGGCTGAGCAGGGGCAGCGCCGTGAGGATCTTGCGCGTGACTGGGCTCTCCCACAGGGCTTGATCTGTTTCAGAGGGGGGTCGTTCCTCATCCGGTTTCGCTTCCACGGCCTCTGCCGTGCCGGACACCTCTCGAACCAGGTGGCGTTGGATCTTGCCCAACCGGGTCCGGGGGAAAGGGTCCTTCACGATATGTAGCCGGGTGGGACGTTTATACGCGGGTAGCTGCCGGGAGAGGTTTTCCATATCCCATCGGACCATTTCTTCGGCATTGGTGAGCCGTTGAGCCCTGAAGTGCTCGAAGTTGGGAACGACCAGGGCGATCAGTTCCTCGGACCGAGGATCGCCGAGCTCCTCGCTCCCGACAAGACAGATCTCTTTGATATAGGGACTCTTCAGGAAGTGGGCCTCGATCTCCTCGGGGTAGATGTTCTTTCCGGTAGAGAGAACTATGAGCTCCTTGACTCGCCCGGTGATGAAGAGGTACCCGTCGGGGTCGAGGTACCCGAGGTCCCCCGAGAGAAACCAGCCGTCTCGAAAGGTCTCGGCCGTTCCTTCCGGGTCCTTGAAATAGCCCTGCATCACATTAGGGCCCTGTATGGCGATCTCGCCGATGCCCTCCGAGTCCGGCTCCATGATCCGTACGTGGACGCCGGGCAGTGCTACGCCGACGGACTCGAACTTGGGCTTTTCCGGTCGAGTAAAGGTGACTCCGGGGGATGTCTCGGTGAGGCCATAGCCTTCGAGGACCGTGAAGCCGAGCCGGTCAAAGTCCCGGCCGATCGCGGGATCCAGCTTGGCACCCCCACTCGTGATGGCGCGCAACCTGCCGCCGAAGCGACGATGGATTTGGGGGAACACAAAGGGGCCAACGTTCCTCCCGAAAACACGTCTCGTGGCGCCGGCGAGATCTAGGAGGAGATGAAACAGGAGTCGAATTGGTCGGGGCTTCTTGTTGATCTCCTGAAAGATTCCCCGATGCAGAAGGGCCAAGAGCTGGGGAACTCCGGGCAGGATCGTGACCCCGGTCTCCTGCATACACTGCAGCAGATCGGGGGGCTTCAAGCTTTGCAGGAATGTGACTCGGGCCCCACAGAGAGCCGGGAAAAGAAAAGTAACCATGAAGGGGTACACGTGGTGGAGCGGGAGGATCGCCAACACATTATCCTCGGGTCCCACCACCTTGAGCTCCTGCGCGGCCAGGCAGTTCGAGACGAGATTGCTATGGCTAAGCATCACCCCTTTGGGGGTTCCCGTGGTCCCCGAGGTGTAAAGGATTGAGGCGATCGCTTCGGGTGAAGGAGACGGGAGCGCATCCTCTTCGGTGCTTTGGAGAATCTCGGAGAGAGAGTGGAACCCCGCAGCGGCCTTATCGTCTAAGAGGATGACGTCGGGAGGAAACGGGAGGCGAGCAATGAGGGGACTTACCTTGTCCAGTTCGGCTTCTGAGACAATCACGGCCCGGCTCTCTGAGTGGCGAAGAAGATTCTCGACTTCCTCTTGGCCCAGTTGCGCATCGAGGGGGACCACGGTGGCTCCCGCAGCAACGATTCCCAGATAGGCTAGGCACCACTCCGGCCGATTCTCGGAGAGGAGGGCCACGCGATCCCCGGGTTTGAGCTGACACCGGCGGAGGAAGCGTGCGAGCCGACGCGTCTGATCCGCGACGTCATCATAACTGAAGCGGACGTATCGTCCTTCCCGCTCGATCTGGAAGGCGACCCGGTCGTGGAAGCGGGCTGCCGTCTCGAAAAACTGGACGGGGATGGTGTGGGCTGGTAGCATGACATGATGATACCAATTTCTCCGAGTCCCCACAATCGAAGGAAGGAGGGGGGTGAGGGGGGAAGCCGTGAAGTGTAAAAGAATCGTCTTTGCCGCTATGTTACCGCTGGTCTGTGGCGCCTGTGCGATTAGTCAACCTGCGCCGGCCGGCCGGGTCGGTGATCTCCGTGGAGAAATTGTCCAGATCGAAAAGGACCAGGGATTGATTGCCGTTGCTGGCAAACCCGACGCCCGGAAACAGTGGTTCAAGTTGGCCCCGCTCACTGGAGTCGGAGGCCCCGGCATCTCAACGGTCCATGGATTGCAAACTGGCCAGAGGGTGTATGTCAGGTATCTTCGTGGCCCGAGCACGAAGCCTCCCGAGGTTCTTAGCATCAGCGTGATCAAATATACGCTTTCTCCGAAGGGGTCTGGGACCACAGGGTTCGGGGGTGGTTTTTAATCGGTTTCCTCGGCAGGTGCCGTTGCGTAAGGGGGGCTTTATGAGAGTGATTCGAGCAGACGAGAGCGACGCTCAACGCGGTGAGAGATTCACTGGAACGGTCTGGGTAGATAGGGTGCTCACGGCCCAGCGGCCGGGTGGCATGCGGCTATTCCTCGTGTGTTTCGAACCCGGATCCCGGACCCACTGGCACGCCCATGAAGGTGAACAGACACTCTATGTTGTGGCGGGGAGTGGCCACGTCCGGAAATCGGGTGAGCCGGGGATGGAGATCGGTCCGGGAGATATCGTATACATTGCTCCGGGTGAGAAGCATTGGCATGGGGCCGGACCCAAGAGCGCTATGGTCCACCTCGCGGTCACGACAGGGGGAGACACCACCTGGATGGGAGCGGTGGCGGGGGACCAGTAAAACGTGCAAAAACTGCGCGAGCTCCATGCCGTATTTAGAGTCAGGCTCTTGCGCACTGGATGACATAATGATGATGCAGGATTTTCACGATTTCTCGGCACACAAGTAGACCTGTCCGCGGTAACCCCAGTCGTCTCAAGTTCTCATAAACGCACGGCCTGCACATCTTGACTCGCTACTTTGTTGGGTGTTGGTACTGTTCCTGCAAATAGTTACCAAATCCTGCAAGAAGACGTCTGACATTATGGCTATTGTGTCGCACTTCAGCAGTTCGGCCGCGGTAGGTAGATGGGTAGAAAGCCAGGCAAACCTTCAACATGCAAAAGGGAGGGTGACTATGCGAAAGAAAGTCGGGTTGGTCGTTGTGGGATTTTTTATCACCACAGGCCTCGGCGCATGTGCAAGCAAGTATGATATTCCCCAAGGCGGCCCCCACTTTGCCTCGTGGTCCCACCTGAGATACTCGACCCGGGGCGGCGAGAAGCCCCGTTTGACGAAGGAAGAGGAAAAACTGGCCAAAGCGCAAGGATGGTGGGGGGAACCGATCCAGTACAACATTGATGAGCTAGAGTAAAAGCACTCACGCGCACCGCAAACAGCCATGGGCGTCGGGGGCAACCTCGGCGCCCGTGATGTTTCATGCCCAGGGGACTCGTATGTGCCTCAAGGCCCACAGCACTCTTTCCCCTCTTTGGGTTCCTCACTTGGATCAAGGGGGACACCGGCTTTGGTCAAGCGTTCTTCAAACGACCGTCGCCATCCGCGTGAGAGCGCCTGGATGCGGAGCGCCCTTTTGGCCCCCTCTACGTTCTTCGGGTCGAAATAGAGTAGATGGCACACATCCCGCACCGTCATGCGTTCGAGATCAGTCTTGACGCGATCCACGACATCGCCGGCACCGACTTCTCCCTCTTCCAGCACGCGCAAGTAAAAACCCGGGCGGCCGCTGGCCAAGAACATCTTGGGAAATTGTGGCATTCCCATTTTGATTCCAAGTTTGAAGCATGGAACGCGTGGCTGCGTGACCTCAACCAGCGCGGTGCCTACGCGAAACTGGTCTCCGACGTACACGGCGTGATCCAGCATCCCCTCGACGGTGAAATTCTCGCCGAACTGTCCAAAGGTAAAGTCGGTGCGTCCCAGATCGCGTTTCCAATAGTCGTAGTTCTCTATAGAGTATACATAGGCAGCTTTATACATGCCGCCGTGGGCCTTGAGGTCGGCTTGCCCGTCCCCTTCCAGATTCAAGGTTCGAAGCATGACCCGACCAGGCACGGGCTCTTTGAAAATGCCTGTCGTGGTCGTCTTGCCCATGTATGGAACTTCCTTGGGCAGCGAAACATTCACCGACAGAAGCTTCATTCCTTGTTCCTCCTATATGCCCAAATCGAGAAGACGCAATTGGGCTTGTGCCCGCCGGAGCAGGGCGTGGAGTTTCTCAGCAAGCACTCGCTTCGGCGCTACGCCGACCACGTGATCCACAAGCTGCCCATTCCTGAAGAAGAGCAGGGTAGGAGTCGAGCGGATGCTATATTGTGCGGCAATCCGAGGACTGTGGTCAATATCCAAGTTTCCCACCTTGAGCCCCTTCACAATCAGCCGCCAGTTCCGCGATTACCGGCCCCATCATATGACAGGGACCGCACCAGTCGGCCGAAAAGATCACCAGGACCGACCCTGGCTTCTTGAGCACCTCGGCATCGAAGTTCTCATCTGTTAGGGTGATGCACATGGTGTTCCTCCCGTCAGTCTGGAATCCTCTTGTTCCGTGCCCGTTCCCTCCCGTAGTCAGCCTGCCACCATTAGGGTCAGCACCAACCACGGGAAGAGCGGGATCATTCGGCCCAGGGCAGCAGGACGAGGTTACGGGTAACCTGATCGTCGCGATGAGCCGATGGTCCTCTGCGGCCTGACTGAGCGGAAGTGTTCGGTCCAGCAACGGCCTAATCCTGCCTGTATGGACCTGTTCCAGGCCCCACATGAGGTCCTCGATATCGCTCGCCATCGTTCCACGCAACTGCTTCTCGGCAAAGAACAGGCTACGGATGTCGAATGTGACCTCCGGGCCTGGCGCGAAGCCATACGCGACGACCACACCGCGAGGCCTGATGGCCTCGATGCTCTTGCGCAGCACGGTGCCTCAGAGGACATCGGTCACCACATCAGGGCCACGGCCGCCAGTCCATGCCTTCACGCGCCCGACAAAATCTTCTTTCCGCGTGTTGATCACCAGGTCAGCCCCGATGCTCTTCGCGAATTTGCCTTTCGTATCGTCGCGGACCGTGGTGGCGACTCCGATCACGCCCAGGTGACGCCGTTAGGACTCAGGAAATCATTCTGCGGGCCGGTGATGACGAGCGCCGTGCGCTCTGGGTCAATCGTCGTGCCAGGGTCCGGAAGTGCCATGTCAGTCCCCCTCTGTCCATGCCATTAAGCTACTCTCACTTCAACATTGTTGAATACTCTGGTTCGCGGTTGCTGGTTGATTAACTAACTGAGACAAGGAGCAATTCTTATATGTTCATTCCCCGAAAACGTAAGTCAGCTCCCCGTCTTCAATGCGTATCGGAAGGAAGATCAGCTTCGCGTCTGGTGCGGCCAGACCCTTCGACGGTTGCCGGGTGCACAATCAAACTCCGCGCCGTGCCACTGGCACACCAGCTTATCGCCCTCCCGCTTCATTGGGACGCCCAGGTGCATGCAGATGTTCAGAACAACCTTGGACATACCCTCGACCTTGAAGGTCAGGGCCTCGCGTCCGAAGAAGTCCACGGTCTTCGTTCCGTCCTCGGGAATGTCTTCCAGTCTACAAAGTGGCGCTTTCATCATTGGCCTCCTCGTTAATCCATTGACTGTTCATCGCTGTTGGCCCATCCAGGGATTACTTTCCAAGGGGCACAGGGGGCGTTAACGCCCCCTGTGCTCAGCAAAGGAGCCGCATGTCTCGCTGTGCCTATTTTCCCTTCGCCGCTCGCAGTACCGGGTAATACTGCGTGAAGACCCAGTCATCTGCAGCATTAGGCTGGTGGCAGGCATTGCACGTTGCCGTTGGTTGGAGCTTCGCCGTCGCGGGATAGGGGGGAGGCTCGTGGCTAAAGGTGAAGTAGCCCCAGTTGCCTGGCTCCTTCGGGAACCGCTTGGCACTCTTCACGGTCGCCTCCAGCCCGACGAACTCGCCCATGAAGTACCCCTTGCCACTTGGGGCCGCCTTCGAGCCGACACTGACGAGCTCCTTGACCAGAATGGTCCCCTCACGGAATTTGCCCGTCTTCTTCCAATGCGCGTAGCTGTCCGGGTCGATGTAGACGTTGTGGAACTCGGGAAAGGGCGCGGCAGGAGGATTCAGTTCGT
>CAZLDS010000043.1:0-22675 GCA_964558395.1 uncultured bacterium
ACGCGAACTGTGTTGCCAGGATTGCCAACCCCGCGGGTATCACCAGGGTTGCCGGGCCGGGTAGCACGATCATCGCCACACCCACCAACAACACACTCGTCCCGAGTATCAGGATCACGATCTTTTTAACGTTCTGATAGGTCACCAGCGCTAGTTCCACGAGCTCGTCTGTGACGGGAGAGGCCGGAGTTGCGGTCTTGGGTCGCACCCTGACGACGGATGTCAGCACGCCTACGGCTAAGATTCCCACGATGATGGCAAGCGATGCGGCCGTTGGGATCCGGTAGTGATGGGAAAGCATCATCTTGACCCCAACAAAGGCCAGAAGGATCACCAAACTAATCTTCAAAAATCGAAACTTCTCCATGATCGCGGCCAGCGCGAAGTACAAGGACCGGAGGCCGAGAATCGCGAATACGTTGGAGGTGAACACAAGAAGTGGATCCCTCGTGACAGCAAAGATGGCCGGAATCGAGTCGATGGCGAACAACACATCCGCGCTCTCGATCATGACCAGCGCCAAAAATAGGGGCGTGACGGCGCGCTTTTCGTTTAGTTTCGTGAAAAAATGCTGGGCATCGTAGTCTGGCGTCACAGGATAGATTCGCCGCACCAGGGCCACGGCAAGATTCTTGCCCGGTTCGAGGCTCTCCTTCCTGGTCAAGAGCATTCTGCCGGCCGCGACGATGAGCAGGCCGCCAAAGACGTAGACGATCCAGTCGAATCGGGCGATGAGGGCGGCACCCGCAGCGATCATGAGGCCTCGCATCACCAGTGCGCCGAGGATACCCCAGAAGAGCACGCGGTGCTGATACATGAGGGGAACGCGGAAGTACGTAAAGATCAAGGCGATGACGAAGATATTGTCAAGGCTCAGGGACTTCTCGATGAGATAGCCGGTGAAGAATTGGAGGGCGGCTTGCCTGCCCGTGAGCGTCTGGCCGACTCCGAGCCAATTGTGCTCGTAGATGAAATAAATACCCGCGTTGAATGCGAGCGCCAGCATAACCCAGAAAGCGGTCCACGCCAGCGCCTCTGTCGTCGAGATGATATGGGCCTTCCGATGGAAGACCCCGAGGTCGAGCGCCAGCATCAAAACCACAAAGAGCAGGAACCCGACCCAGATCCAGACGATCATCACTTCTGACTCGCATCCCCGGGTTGGCGAAAGGCCACGCTCGGTTTCTGCTCGCGGGTAGATGCTGAAACTGTCTACAAGAGAGATGCGGCGTCTTAGTCTTCCGAGGACCCCAACTCTAGCCCGTACCGCTGCGCTATCCGATAGAGCGTCCTCCGATTGATGCCAAGCAGTTCAGCGGCCAGCTTTTTGTTCCCTCTCGCTTCCCTGAGCACCCTTTGGATATGCCGGCGTTCGACTTCCCTGAGGGTTAAAGGCCGCGTCAAGCGGTCCCCCTTCTCATTCCCTCCTAAACCTTCTTTCAGCTTTGGGGGAAGATCCTCGGGGAGGAGGACGGGGTTCGAGGTGAGTGTGACTGCCCGCTCGATAACGTTCTCGAGTTCCCTCACATTTCCAGGCCAGCTGTATTCCTCCAGGAGGGTCATGGCTTCCGCGGAGACGTGTGAAATAGCCTTATTATTTTCATTGGCGTATTTTCGTAAGAAATGGACTGCCAATAGCGGGATGTCCTCTCGCCGGTCTCTCAAGGGCGGCAGAGCAATCGTGACCACGTTAAGGCGGTAGTACAGGTCCTCGCGGAACTTTGCCGCGCGGGCCATGGCCTCGAGGTCTTTGTTCGTTGCGGCAATAACCCTGACGTCCACCTTGACGCTGTCGGTCCCGCCGACCCGTTTGATCTCGTGTTCTTCCAGGACTCGAAGCAGCTTGGCTTGTGTGTTGAGGCTGATGTCGCCAATCTCATCCAGGAAACAGGTTCCACCATTGGCCTGCTCAAACAGCCCCCACTTAGAGGAGATTGCCCCGGTAAAAGCCCCCTTGACATGGCCAAATAGCTCACTCTCCAAAAGGGTTTCCACCAATGCCCCGCAGTCGATCGCCACGAACGGACGGTCCCCCCGGGGACTGTTGTAATGGATGGCCCTTGCGATGAGTTCCTTCCCCGTACCGCTTTCTCCCCGAATGAGGACAGTGCTGCGGCTCGGCGCGACCCGGGCGACCGCCTTGTACACCTCTAGCATTGGGGCAGATGTGCCCACCATACGGTCGACGCGATGCTTCTCCTTCATTTCGCGGCGGAAGCGTAGGTTTTCCTGAATGAGTCTCCGGCGCTCCAGGGCCCTCTTGATCGCAATCGTGATCTCGTCGATCTTGAAGGGCTTGCTTACATAATCGTACGCCCCCTCCTTGATGGCCTCGATGGCCGTCTCGACGGAGCCAAAGGCGGTCATGACAATGACGATAGTGTCGGGGGAGGAAGCCTTGAAGGTTCGAAGCACCTCTAACCCATCCACGTCTGGCATCCGCACATCCGCCATCACGACATCAAACAGGATATCCTTCCCCTTGTGTATGGCCTCCCGCCCGCCCCCGGCTACATCAACGACGTAGCCCTCTTTCAACAGCACCTCCTTCAGGAGGTCACATGCGACAGGGTCGTCGTCAACCACCAACACATTAGCTTGAGCGGGCATCGGATCTTATCTCCTCGGCCGGCAGGAAAATCACAAAGGTGCTTCCCACTCCCACCTGACTTCTCACCTCAATCGTCCCCTGATGGGCTTTGAGAATGCGCTGAGAGACGGCCAGTCCCAATCCGGCACCCTTCCCGAGGTCCTTCGTGGTGAAGAAGGGCTCAAAAATCCGCTTCTGATCCTGGGAGGCGATGCCACACCCCGAATCCGTGATCTGAATCCGGACCCGTCGTGAGTCTTTCGTTTCCGGCCGGGGCTTGACAGAATCCGTTTCGACGCGAAGCTCTCCCCCATGGGGCATGGCATCTACAGCGTTGACAATTAGGTTTAGAAACACCTGTTGGAGCTGGTGCGCATCACCCTGGACAGGGGGTAGGTTTTCGCTGAAGCGTTCCTTCACAGTAACGTTCTTCAGGTCGAGCCCCGGCCAGGTCAGGCCCAGAATCTCCTTGAGTAGGCTGTTCACGTCAAGCGGCCTCAGGGCAGGTCCCGGCTGGCGGGAAAGGTTGAGGATCCCCTGAAGGATGTCTACGGTTCTGGCAATCTGGCCTTCGACGATCTTGAGCCGCGACGTCGTTGTGGGATCCAAGCCGGGCTCCTGAAGGAGGAGTTGAACGTGGCCAGAGATGGAGCTGAGCGGGGTTCCGATCTCGTGGGCCACCGTAGCCGCCATCTCGCCCACCATGGCCAGTCGTTCGGAGCGGCTGAGCTGAACCTGGGCATCGAAGAGCAGCTCATTGGTCCGCCTGAGATCTTCGTTTCGCGTCTCGAGTTCCTGGGTTGCAACCTGCACCTTACCCTTGAGCTCCACGTTGAAGTCGTTGATCTGGCGCAGTAGCTCTACATTTTGTTGATAGCTTTCCTCGATCTGACCGAGCATACGATTGAGATTCTGTCCCAGTTGGCCAATCTCATCCCCCGGGGCACTCCGGGTTCGCGCAGAGAGCTCTCCTGCCTCGACCCTCTCCATAGTCCGGACGAGCTCTCGGACGGGCTTGTCCACCGCGCGATGAAAGAAAATACCTAAGAGGCCCACGATCAGCACCACCGCTCCACTCATCACCAGGAAGAAGTGGAGCCGTGTCGTCGTCGCGAGCTCGTCGGCATTTTTCAGGGAGACCTTGAGCCGCAGGGCGCCGGCCACTTCATCCCCGACGCGAATCGGGGTAATGACTTCCCAGAACCGACCGCCACTGTCTCGACCGAGGTTAGCCGTCACCTGCGGGGGAGGAGCCTTCAGGGGTTGGCGAAACCCCCCCTTCGCGGAGCTGGAAGCCACGAGGCTGAGACCTTGCGCGGAGAGGGCATACACTTCGATCCGCCTTACGAGGGGGCGTAGTTGCATGACCTCTTCGATTCCCGCCTTCAAGGTGGATGCGTCGTCGAGGTCACCTCGGGTCCAAAAGCCTGCCGCGAGCTCACTGGCGAGCGTGATCGCGTTCTCTTTCACCTCCTGCACGAGCAATTTCTCCGATAGCCGTACGCTGAGGTATGTGGAAGTGGTCAGCACGACTGCCACAATGAGAATGATTAAGGAGATAACCTTGGTTCGGAGACTAACAGGCCGGCTGAAAACTGCCATCTCGGGATGCTCCCTCCAAAGCCGACGGGTCTATCCAGTCGGCTTATCCTATCCCTCCGGCCGATGAAGTGCAAAACATTCTCTGGGGAAAGGAAAAGCCCCCGGAGTCATCCGAGGGGCTTTTGTACAGAGCCAGGGGGCCATGGAATGGCCTACCCATGCTGTTTAGTAGGTGCCGTTCATGCCACCGCCATGTGCCATCGGCGCATTCTCCTTCTCTTCCGGGACGCGGCGGGTGCGACTACTTGTCCCTGGACTTGGTCTGTGGTGCATGGGGCATTGGGCGGCCGTTCCAACGCTTCTCGCCGGAAGGCTGCAGCTTCTTCTGTCGTCGCGTCTGATGACGAATCCCCTTCTTGCCCTTCATTCCCGTTCCACCTCCTCTCTCTGCCATAGATAGAGACTGTCAGTCCGTTCGAAGCCTTCTCGTGACGGGATTCATTGGGCAAACGACGTGCCACAGTCGGTCCGGGGGAGGCCCAATTTAACCATCGCAATTTATTTGAAATTAAAGGCTTCCCGGGAATTATGAGACCGGGGAATTCGGGCCGGGGCGCAATTGCGCGTCTCTTTGCCCCACGGTCACCCAAGGGCTTGCCTTGATTCTTGTAAGAAAATCAAGCAGATTTAAGGCTTGTGGCGGGAAAGTGTAAAGTGTGGCATCCTGCCCCACAAAAACAGGTGCCTCCTCGCGCTCCTGAGGAAGCACCTGTGGTCAGACATCAGCCATGCCTACCTCGTCAGATCGGCAGCCTGATGTTCGCCGGAATCCGCCTCCTGCTCGCGGAGGAGGTTGGGCCCCGGTTTTAGGTCGACATCGCTCGCCTGAATTTCCTCGGCATCCATGAAGGTCTCTCTCGCGGACACCGGGGAAACCAGCAGACCGCCCAGAAAGCATGTTGCCACGGCTAGAGAAATCCACTTCGAACTGCTTCGCATGTATCTCACCTCCTTTTCACCTTTTCTTTTTTGGTTCATTCTTTCTTCCTGTCGTTGGAAAAGGGTAACTTCCATGCCATCCGTTTTATGAAAACAGGGGCTACCGGGAGAGATACCTTTGGTCCATGATTTTCAAGATGATACTGCGATGAGCCCATGAAAAAGAGCCCTGGGCGTCGAAGCGACTGATGAACCATACCGCCTCACGCGACCTCACGCCGATCTCCGGCTTCATCTGTGGATTCCAACTCTTTCAAAAGATGAGGCGGCTGGCTTTGTCGTGAGGCTTCTTGTCTCACTTTCCTACGTTCCGGGTGAGGTACCTATCCGTTTCGATGAGCTGGTCCAGTTAGAAGTTGTCATTTGTGCCATATCGAATAATGGCAAAAAAAGGTGCCTTCCCGCAGACGGGAAGGCACCTTTGATCACATGTCAAGATCCCTGAGATCAGTACTTATTCTGACCTTCCTGGGGACTCGGCGCACTCTTACGAGCGAGACGAACCTCCTCTTCGATACTGTTGGCTTCCTCGTCCGTCAGGGCAAGTTCGTCTCTCTTCTCATCCAGAAAGTGCCGGTCATCGGGACCGATTTGCCCGTCCTCGGTCATGACCTCCTGTACAAACCCACTGTAAGCCTCGAGCGCTTCAGGTGTCGCGGCCTGAACGGGGAAGGTCAGGACACTAACGAGGAAAAGCCCGGTCGCAATCAGAGCAATCCACTTCGAACCCTTTCGCATCTATTTCACCTCCTTCCGGTTTTTTTGCGGCGAAAAGGGGCAACTTCCATGCCATCACGTTTGGAAAGAACGAAAAGATGTGCTCGGTCCGGCATTTTCATGATGATACTTCGATCGCGGACAGGAGAAGACGTTGGACTCGGTGTGAGGCTATGAGCCACACTGCCTCACGCAAGCTCGGATCTGCCGGCCACAGCCTCTTTTCATTCCGCGACTTCCAACAGGTGAGGCCCGCCGGACCGCCGTGTGGCGTCCTGCCTCACATTTTCCTCATCTGAATATCACTGAGATCCCATGGGGTGACCATTCAAAAGAACTGTGGTACGTCTTGTAGCAAGCGGCTCTGAGTTGAAAGAAATGTCGACTAGCCGGGGCCCACAAATGTTGTGCCGCGAGCCACAATGGCCTTGGGTGGCAGGCAATGAAAGTGCGGCAGATTGCCCCAGTCTGATACCGCGGGCCACACCTGCGTAAACATGCCGCAATGCTTGACGTCCCGTCAGAGAAGAAAGGAGGAGTGAGGCTGTTTGGTTACGGATGCAGGTTCAATGGTTCGATAGTTCCCCGACCCTATTGAAATCTCCCCCTTTATTCACGATGAATTGCAACGGGACTCCAGGACGCGGGTCGCCTTGGCACACAGGTTGCCCCTCTCCGACTTCAGGAGGCTTCAGGGAATGGCGAATGCAGAAGAAAAGGCCAGGATACTGGTGGTCGATGACGATGAGACTACGCGAGAGTTTCTAGCGGTGCTCCTGGAGGGGAAGGGATACGGCGTCCAAAGCGCCGCCGATGGCGAAGAGGCCTGGAGCCTCTTGCAGGGAGAGCCCGGGTACGAACTCGTGATCACGGATCTGAACATGCCGGTGCTGGATGGGTTGCACCTCTTGCAACGGATCCGACAACGGTCGTTGGGAGTGGAGGTGATACTTCGGACCGGCTTTCCGGCGCATGGAGCGGTCACCAAAGCTCAGGAACTCGGAGCCTTCACTGTCGTCACCAAGCCGCACGATCTCGAAGAGCTTTTAGAGAGTGTCGAGCTCGCCCTAATGAGACGAGCCGTTGCAGGAAGGGAGGGGAAATGAGATGAGGAACTTGACGTTCCTGATTGCTGCCTTGGCGATGCTCTCCTTCACGAGCCCGCTGTTGGCCGGGAGCAGTCCGGCCGATGAACCGGTGGCCGGCAGGTATGTGGACTCTGGCCGCACTGGGACCTCTATGCCGGTGGCACTGAAGATCCTCACGGGTAGGGTAGTCTCAGTGAATTACGAGACGAGAACACTGACCGTTAAGAAGACGGGGTGGCTACGGGCACAAGAGGTGATGTTTAGCGTGGATGACCAGGCGGTCACCCACCTGGCTGATCTCGAGCAGGATGATTGGGTAGATATTACCTATGCCGAGGCGGACGGCAAACTAATCGCCAAGACGATCGTTAAGCGGATAGGGCAGGGTGATTCCTAGTCGCTAGGGCATCTGTGCGGGGGGGCCCGGGAAACCTTCCTGGGTCTCCGCACGGATCCCCGATCTTTCAACCACGGGGAAGGAGAAAGCCAATCTTTTCGAAAGGAGCGAACGCCATGAAGAAAGCGGCTCCACTTTTGGCCCTGAGCGCCGTCGCCATCAGCGTGCTGTATTCACTGACGAATCATAAGCTCCAAAGGGGAGCATAACGGTAGGAGCGAACGGAAGGGATTGGGAATGAACTTTGTCCTGAGGACCGGGGCAGCAACACGACCATAGGCAGCCAAAACATATTGAGGAAAAGGCGAGTTCAATATCGGTTGACCAAGTGGCGAGGGAAGGCCTGGAGGAAGCTGGCTTGCCTAAAGTGTGGGCACTCGTTCAAGAGCGCCGGGCCGGGCAATCGCCTGTGCCACCCTTGTCGGGAACAAAACACTAGAATCGACTGGAGCTACGTCCGCTGGGTCGCGTGACGTCGCCGACAACACATAGGAGAGGAAACAGCCCCATGAGCCGCCAGAGGCCGGATGAAAAACTTCGGGAAGAGAAACAGCAGTCGTCCAATGAGGTCCACCGGATGTTGTGTCCCGGCTGTGGGATGGAGTTGCTGGAGATTAGATACCGGGGCCGTGAAATTGACAAGTTCACCGTCCGGTGGCGTCTTGATCGCCGGAAATTCAACCCTCCAACGCCCGTCACGACTTGACGGCCAGATCGAGATTGGAGTCCGTGGAGAACCAAACACTGATCTCGATCCTTAGCATCATCATCGCGGCCACAGGTATCTCTCTCGTCTTCAAGGACTACTTCGCCAGCCTGCTGGGAGGGTTCATTCTGCGACGTATTCGTCAGGTCAATCCTGGCGTCCGTATCAAAGTCCTGATCACGCCGGCGATCACGATCAAAGGCGATGTTATCAGCGTCGGCGCCATCCGCACGTCCTTACACGAGGTGGGCGATGGCGAACGCCTGCCCAGCGTCCGCACGGGCCGTATCCTCAAGGTCCCAAACTTCACGCTTGTCAACAGCCCCCTGGTCATCTACGGCGAGCAGATTACTGACGAGGTCGTGGCCTACGAGAGCCCACCTTTTACTCGCCTTGGTACTATTGAGGAGGACATGCGCACGGCCATTACCAAGGAAGGTCATGATGTCATCGAAGTGGGGTTCTATCAAAGGGACGACCGGCTGATCATCCACGGTATCTTCAAGGTCCGCACCCAACAGGCCGGCGATGTGCGAGGCCGTATATTGAGAACGTTTTTGGAGCAGCGTCGCCCCCGGGAGACTATGACTCCTGCGTCATCACCTGTCGAGAGAGGGTAGCCGTCGGAGCATATCCAGACGTAGCATCCGAGGAAGCGCTGCAGACATTGGCAAGTACATCACGGTGTACCAGCGGAAACTCGGGGATACCTGGCGGATGGTCCGCGACATCTGGAACAGCAGCACTCTCCCTCCGGGCATGTAGAGGCGCAGGTCATCCGATCGAGGTGTCTCAAAGGGCCATCTAACAAGGGCCTCGAGCTGACTGCCTCCAGCGTCCGCTGTACTCCCGTTTCCGGCAGCAGCTCAGGCTTGGCGTATGCGGACGATCGCACAAGTTCCGTTCGCGCCATGATCGAACTAACCTCTTTGCGAGGAGGAGTGCAAGCATGGCGACAGCGCGAGCGAATGGCGTTCGGCTCTATTACGAACTCCAGGGCACCCGGGACATTCCCCTCGTTCTGGTGCATGGGTCGTGGGACTCCCACCACGACTGGGACCTGGTCGTTCCGCCCTTGGCCGAGTCGTTTCGGGTCCTCACGTATGACCGCCGCGGGCACAGCCAGAGCGAACGCCCCGCCGGACAGGGCAGCGTTCGCGAGGATGTCGCGGACCTGGCAGCTCTGATCGAGCAGCTGGGGCTCGCGCCAGCGTGGGTAGCCGGGAACTCTTTCGGCGCCTCGATTGCACTCCGACTCGCCGCCGAGCGTCCTGGCCTCTTCCGAGGCCTCATCGCGCACGAGCCGCCGCTGTTCTCGCTGCTCGCTCACGATCCCGCCCTGGTGCCAGCGCTCGGGGCGGTCAACCGGAAGATCGGTGCCGTAGTTGAGCGGATCGCCTCCGGGGACCACGCCGGTGCCGCCGAGCAGTTTATGGAGACCGTGGCGCTCGGACCCGGCACATGGGCTCAACTGCCGCCCGAGGTCAGGCAAACGGCTATCGAGAACGCAGCGACCTTCCTCGATGAAGCGAACGACCCGGAGCAGCGTGCCTTCGACGTTGAATGGATCCGAGGCTTCTCGAGGCCGGCCCTGCTCACGCTTGGCGACCAAAGCCCACCGCCGTTCGCGCCGGTGGTTGCCAGGCTCGCAGAGGTGGTTCCGCACGCGGAAGTCGTCACATTGCGGGGTGCTGGACACATCCCGCACACAACACATCCAGACGCGTACGTCGAAACGATTGTCGCCTTCACGCGTAAGCACGCGGGCTGATAGGGCAAGAGTAGACACCGGACGAAGGAAACAAACACGAACCGCATAACATACGGCCGCACCCGACGGCGTCGACGCGATCGCGAACGCCGCGGGTGAGCCGCGACGTTAGCAGCAGAAACAAACCAAGAAGGAGGAAGGACCATGAGAGAGCAAACCGGCCCGCCCGCATCGTCTCGGCCAAGATGGCCAAGATCGGAAGGAGGTCCAGCACGGGGTAAAAGTAGCTCATCAGTGTCCACAACGCTAAAGCGGTTTCGGCGTGCGGGGGGAGTTTTACATAACGCTTGAATGTGTTCTCGATAGAGTCCAGGAGTTTACCGCCCTCGACTTCGTCGTGCCACAGTTCCTGCTCGCATATGAGAATTTGTTGCCCCACCGTGACCTTTGATCCTTCGTCTTTATGCTTCTCCCTAAACCACTCCGCCGCCACCTTGAAGGTTTTATGCTTGAGGGGAAGGAATTTGTCGATAACCCCAATGTCCCAATAGTCGTCCAAGCCGCGCTTGTGTCCGTCTTCAGGGGTGAGGTAGGCCACCGTCACCTTCCCGCCCCGTTCTTCGAGTGCCCTTCCCAATGCGTAGCACGCCTTCAAAATGTGGGGGTTTCCCCAGATGTCCGAGTCGAAGGCCAGCCGCACGTCCCGGTCGGCCAAGGCAATGCTATCGAAGCCGGGGAGGAGTTTCCCGTCCTTGTTCCAGTTCTAACACCCGCCGACCCCAACACAGCACAGGCCGTCTTGTGCCGCCCGCAATGCCTTCTTCTCTCCCTCGGCGATCCAGAGCGGCACGGACGGGTCGCCCAGCATGGACTGGACAAGGCTCGGAATGTACAGCCGGGGGGCCGTTCCCTTCTTCTGGAGGTATTTGACTGTTTTGCCGTCCTTGTCCTTATAGGGGGGAAATAGCCGGCATCGGTAGAAGGGAGTGCCAGGGCAGGGAATGCGGTAGGCTGAGCTGACGTGCGGGGCTTCCTGTCCCAATTCCCTGGCAATGTCGTGGGGCCGAATACTTTCGATACCAGCGTGTTCGATCGTTGCGTCTTCAAGTCTGGATCGACGCAAGTCAATAAGGTGCTCCGGATGCAGCGTGCTCATTTCGTTATACTCTCCAACCCTCCGGCTTAGTGGTTTAATTTCACAATTAGTTGATCGATCTTCTTAGACATGTTCCCATTAAGTGGCCCCGTAGTGTATCGTTCGTAGTAGCGAAGCTTCAGCAGCCACCACCATTTTTTGAGATTCACTCTTCATAACGTCCCAGCCCCTTGACTGAGTTTTCCAAAGTTTCCCGAAGATCTTTAATTTTGTACCGGAGATTACCGCCCAGCTTATACGACGGAATCTTTTTGTCCCGTGTGAGTCGGTGCAATGTGATTTCCGAGCATTTCAAAAATTGCCGTGCTTGCTCAAAAGTCAACCATTCCTATTGCCAGTCCGGCGTCCCCTTCTCCCTCGTTTTCACCCCTCTTTCACCTCCTTTCGTAAGTATTTAATTCTAAAGCCATTAAAATCCCACTACCACTAGATCTAGTTTCAGTGCGTTGCCTTCCAAAAGTCAATGTTACAATATATAGTGGTAGCTGAATGAACCTAGCACTATTTATAGTGTAGGACACTTGTTTTTCGCATGTCAAATCCTTTTTTCTCCGCTCCATGCCAGCCGCAATTTACCCCCCTTGGGAGTGGCACTTTAGTGGCAGTTCTTCTTCCCGTCTTGCCGTATCGCGGACTGTCACCCCTAAAGTCGCCACAATCGTAACCCTGTAAAAAGAGAAAGGCCGCCAGGAATTTCAACAGTTTCCTAGCGGCCCTAAAACCTGGCTACGAGAAGCTGACCTTCATGCGACGAGGACCCCCTTCCCGGCTGAAAATCGCATGGCCGAAGTTCGCGTGTCAAGGTGTTAATCCCGCTATGAGTCCCGCTCCCCCTGACCCCTCGCTGAGAGCAGACCCACGGCCTTGTCTCGTCGGATGGCGATACCCCTGCCCGCCTACTCAGGGGAGCCTGGAAGCCTCGTTGAAGGGGGGCCTCTGGACCGATTCTTGCACTCATCTGCTGGCCAACAGAGCCCCCCCGGTAATTGCTGGAAGGGGAGGACACGGGGGGTCCCAGATCCCCCCAAAGAAAAGAAAGGAGATGGAGACAGCCCAGATGGTCGGCGTAACATGTCCAAAATGCAAGCTCATGCAGATGTCTCGTCAGACCTGCAAATCCTGCGGCACTGCGCTGGACGCACCAGCCCCTACTCCAACTTACGCCGCCGCACAGCCTACGGCGAGCCGGCCGATCTCCCCCGGACCAGCACCAGCGGGCCCGATCTATCGATCCCAGGGACCCCCACCATCATCTATCATCGAGGACAGACCCGCGTACATGGCACCGGTCGGCTCTGCAACCACGGTCCAGGACCCACCTCCCTATGCGGGGGGTGGGGGAACCCTATTCTCCGGACCAGCCGAAAGCCAGATTCACTGGCTCACGTTCCATGGGACGGGAGGTTCACTCTTTGGGATTCAAATCGTCAACGTGTTTCTGACGATCCTCACACTGGGGATCTACTATTTCTGGGGAAAAACCAAAGTCCGAAGTTACGTGCTGAGTCAGACGAAGTTTGCGGGGGATCGGTTCGCCTACCACGGGACGGGTAAAGAGCTACTAATCGGTTTCCTGAAGGCGGTGGCGTTCTTCGGCGTCCCGCTCTTTTTGCTGTTCATCGGACCGAACATCATGGGCGCGGGCGAGGGGGAGAAGGTCTTCGCAACGGTGATCGCATACGGCATAATCTTCTTGTTCATCCCGATTGCTAAGGTGGGGGCACGCCGGTATCGTCTGAGCCGAACCTCATTCCGGGGCATTCGTTTCTCTTTCCGCGGCCAGGTTATGGAATACCTCAAGCTCCTCATGAAGGGGCAGATGCTCACCATGCTGACGTTCGGGTTGTACTACCCGTACTTTGAAACGAAGAAACACGAGTTCATGGTGAGCCACTCCTACTTCGGCAACGAAAAATTTCACTTCGACGGACACGGGCGTGATCTTTTCGGGAGCTATGTCCTGGCGCTGTTCCTCTCCCTTCCGACCTTAGGTCTCTACTGGGTGTGGTTTCACGCCAAGAAACACCGCTACTTCTGGGACAATACCAGTATTGGCCATGCCCGGTTTCGCTCCACTATAACGGGGGGCGCCTACCTCTGGCTCTGGGTGGGGAACATTCTCCTGTTGATCGTCACGTTAGGCCTGGGCTGGCCGTGGGTCGTCGTCCGCAACGCCCGGTTCACCTTCCAGTATCTGACCCTTGAGGGCTCTCTGGATCTCGCGGAGATCAAACAAGAAGCCCAGTATGCCTCTCCCACGGGAGAAGGGCTCGCCAGTTTTCTTGATATGGACACGGGCTTCGACTTCGGGTAAACCGCATCCGGCCTTTGCTGTTCCGATTCCCCACGGCCGAGCCACACTCGTGTGATTCGGCGCCACACACCTTGGCCTGGGCAGCTTCCACCTGCGGAAGAAAGAGCGAACGACGCAGATGAAGACCGAATGGGCAGGGTACTACCTCGACGGCCGGACCGCCGCACGCCAGCGCGTGATGATCCGCGTCATGCGGGGCGCCCTGGAAGTCATCACCGAGAAAGGAATGACACTCTGGTGGCCGTTTCAGGAGATCCGCCAGACTCAGGGTTTTTATGCGGGCGAAGAGGTCCGTCTCGAGAAAGGCGGCGAGATTACAGAGGTGCTCCTCGTCTCAGATGCAGCGTTCCTGAGCGAACTGTATCGGGTCGCTCCGGAAGTCGCCACGCGGTTCCACAACCCCGCCCGCCGGCACATGCGAGTTAAGCTGACCGTCTTGGCAGCCGTTGCGGTCATCGCAATTACGTTAGGTCTATATCTTTGGGGCATCCCAGCGATGGCGGGCCTCGTTGCCAGCCGCGTCCCCGTCTCATGGGAAGAGCAATTGGGCCATTCTGTTGTCGAACAACTGGCCCCGCCTTCGAGGCGATGCACGGATCCGACCCGGACACAAGCTATCGGTGAAATCATGACTATCCTCACGGATGCTCTTCCGAACTCCCCCTATACCTTTCGCGTCGTCGTCGTCGACAACCCCACCGTGAATGCCTTCGCGGCCCCCGGGGGATACATCGTTGTGTTGAAGGGCTTACTTGACCAGACCCAAAGCGCCGAAGAGCTGGCCGGCGTTCTAGCCCACGAGATGCAACACGTCGAAAAGCGTCATGCCACGCGCATGATGATTCAGCATGCGTCGACAGGACTCCTGATCACCGCTCTCACGGGAGGTGGAGGCGACACGTCGGTCTGGGGTCTTGAGGGAGCACAGACCCTCGGGGTCCTCCGATATAGCCGCCATCACGAGGAGGAGGCGGATGCGGAGGGGTTTCGACTGCTCGTCGCGGCCAATATCGATCCCAAAGGCATGGCGACGTTTTTCGAGTCGCTCAAAGAAAAAGAGGGGGACACGCCGCAATTCCTCAAGTATGTTTCCACACATCCCAGCACGGTGGAGAGAATCGAGCGGCTGCGATTAATGGCAGCAGATGTTGAAGGAAACTTCGTCAATCTTTTCTCACAGTATGATTGGAAGGACATGCATCAGATTTGCCAGGCCACCGGCACGCAACGCCATCTGTGACCAATCAACCAGCGTTACGTCACATCCGCAACCCTGCCTCTCCCCACCTGCAGAAGATCGGCCGAACGGATGCGGAGCATGACGTCGGTATCCCCACCCCCCGCGTACACCTCTTCCAAATCCAACACGCCGCGGTCAATAAGGACCGGCATAGTCCTGCGATGGCCGAACGGCGGTGTCCCCCCTACCGGAAAGCCGGTCATTGCCTCGACTTCTTCACGAGTTGCAATGCGGGCCTTCCTCCCGCCGACTCCATTGAGAAGCTTTTTTGTCTTCACCCGGGCCGTGCCCCGCACAATCACCAAATAGGGATTGCCGTCGACGAGAAAGAGGAGCGATTTCACTACCTGCTCAGGCGTCACCCTCAGTGCCGTGGCGGCGGCTTCGACCGTCGGAGTGGGTTCACCCGGACAGACCAACTCGCCAGCGATACCTCGCTCCGCCATCCACTGGGCGACGCGTGCAGCACCTTCTTGATTGAGAGTTGAGTGTTGAGGGTCGAGAGACGGCTCTTTTTCCCCTGATTCAGTCACGGTCTGTCCTCCCCGAACTTCGGCCTCCAAGCTCTCATCTCTCGACTCTGGACTCCAGACCCTCACCTATGCACGCACCTTTAGAGGACATTTACCGCCGCCCCACTCGGCGTGCGCCTCCGTCCAATAGCAAGACTCACGATCACGCGAGCTACGACCTCAGGCCTGATAAGTTCCTCACGCTCGTGAGAGGAAACGCTCACCCCGTGGCGAGCCATGGGCGTGTCGACCAAGCCTGGACACACCGCCCAGACCCGTACGCCGCTGCCGGCCAACTCTTCGGCGAGCGCCTCGGTGAATCCGACAACCGCAAACTTGCTCACGCAATAGGTGACGTATTCACCCGCGCCGACCTTGCCAAGCTGCGAGGCTACGTTGATCACCGATCCCGATCGCTGACGGCACATGGTGGTAAGCACGGCCCGAGTGAAGAGGAGCGGCCCGCGAAGGTTTACCGCCAGCATGCAGTCGAGATCGCGAAGGGACAAGTTGCTAAGCCGGGCGACCCTTAATACTCCCGCATTGTTCACCACACAGTCGATGCGTCCGAAGCGGCCGAGCACGCGTTGCACAGTCCGGCCGACGGACCCGGCATCTGCCACGTCGGTGTGGAGGAAGAGGGCCGTGGCCCCTTTCCTCACGAGTGCCCGCTCCGTACGCCGCCCGAGGGAGGAAGCGATCTCTGCCACGACGACCCGATACCCCAGAGCCGCAAAGGCCTCCGCCGTAGCGCGCCCGATGCCGCGCCCCGCGCCGGTAATCAGTGCAACCGGTTCCCGCCGATGCCGCCGACGGTCAACGCAAGTGCGCGTCATCAGGTTGGTTCAGAGTTCGGGGTTGAGAGTTGAGGGTTCATAGGATTCAAGCCAATGTTAACGCGTTGTCCATCGTCCATGAACTATGAACTCTGAACGATGAACGATTACAACGCGGGGAATTGCTGGAGGAAGCGAAGATCGTTCTCAAAGAAGAGGCGAATGTCATCGATCCCATACCGCAGCATGGCGATGCGCTCCACGCCCATGCCGAAGGCGAAGCCGGTGATCTCCAGATCATACCGGACCATTCGGAAGACCTCGGGATCCACCATCCCGCATCCCAGAATCTCGAGGAAGCCACTCCCTTTACAGACGCGGCAGCCGGTCCCCTTGCACATCATACACGCGATATCCACCTCGGCACTCGGCTCGGTGAATGGGAAAAAGCTTGGACGGAACCGGAGCCGGGTCCCGGCCTCAAAGAACTGATCGACAAAGGCCTGCAAGGTTCCCTTGAGGTCCGCAAAGCTCACCCCATAATCCACGAGAAGCCCCTCCACCTGATGGAACATCGGGGAATGGGTCGGATCGGCATCCCGGCGGTAGACCCGCCCAGGGGCCACGACCCGGACTGGGGGCGGTTGCGCTTCCATCACACGGATCTGTACGGGCGAGGTGTGGGTCCGAAGGAGGACATCGTCCGTCACATAGAACGTATCCTGCATGTCTCTCGCCGGATGGTCCTTCGGGATGTTTAACCCTTCGAAGTTATAGTAATCGAGCTCCACTTCGGGCCCTTCGGCCACCGAGAAACCGAGGTGCTGAAAAATTTCCACAAGTTCATAGAGGGTGGCGATCAGGGGGTGGAGGCTTCCACGACGGACCGGTCGGCCAGGTAATGTGATGTCAATGGCATCACGCACAACCAGTCCTTCATGGAGGGCCGCTCGGAGAACGTCGTGCCGTTCCTGCAGCGCCGCCTCGATTTTAGCCTTGAGGGCGTTCGCCTGCCGGCCGACCTCGCGACGTTTCTCGGATGACAGGGCGCTGAGGCTCCGAAGAACCTCGGTCAGCTGCCCCTTCCGTCCCAGGACCCGAATCCGAATTTGTTCTACCGCCTCAGGTTCCTCGGCGCCCGCAATCGCCGGCAGCGCCCAGGCCTCGAGCTCCTGAAGCTCTTTCTCAATCTGTCCGGTTTCTGGCATCGCTCCTCCGGATATGCCAAAGCCCCGATGACCATCGGGGCTTTGGCCAGACCTCCCGGTTTCTCCTTACGTGCCGACCGCCCCCTTGGCCACGGCCACCAAGCGACCAAAGGCGGCCGCATCCGTCACCGCCAAGTCGGCCAGCGCTTTTCGGTCGAGAACAACTCCGCCCTTCCTGAGTCCTCCCATCAACTGGCTGTAAGAGAGACCATGTGGGCGCGCTGCTGCGTTGATACGGGTTACCCAGAGTCTTCGGAACTCACGCTTTCGGTTCCGCCGGTCCCGGTAGGCATACCGCAGGGATCGGTCCACCGCCTCTTGGGCGGTCCGATAGCTGGACTTTCGCTTCCCCCAAAACCCCTCAGCCTGTTTGAGGACCCGGTCGCGGCGACGTCGGGTGATGTATCCGCCTTTAACCCTCGCCATACCTCCTGCTCCTTTTCCCCGCCACCCCTACAGGTAAGGAATGAGCTGACGGACACGCTTGACGTTCGAAGGATGGACCAAATCCGCTTTGCGGAGGCGCCGGCGCTGGTCCGCCGCCTTGCCGGTTTGCAGGTGGCTCTTTCCAGCCTTGCGGCGCCGAACCTTTCCACGCCCGGTCACTTTAAATCGCTTTGCTGCCCCGCGGTGCGTCTTGAGCTTGGGCATCGCCTACTCCTTCGCTACCCCCTGGGTCCCTCCTTCCCTCCCCTGACTTTACATCCGATCGCGGAGTGAGGATCATGGTCATGTTGCGCCCCTCGAGTTTCGGGGACTGCTCCACCTGTCCGACGTCCTTGAGGACCTCGGCCAGACGGTCCAAATGCCGCTTCCCCAATTCGGTATGCACCATTTCCCTGCCGCGGAACATCATGGTGATCTTGGCCTTATTGCCGGACCGGAGGAACCGTGCAACGTGACGTGCCTTGAACTGAAAGTCGTGCTCATCGGTCTTGGGCCGAAGTTTGATCTCCTTGACCTGAACGACTGCCTGTTTCTTCTTTGCCTCCCTGGCTTTCTTCGACTGCTCGTACCGATACTTGCCGTAATTCATGATTCGGCAGACTGGCGGCTTCGCCTGGGGGGCAACTTCAACCAGGTCGAGCCCGAGGCCCCGCGCCTTTTCCAGCGCCTCCTCCGGCGACATAATCCCGAGCTGGACCCCGTCCTGGCTGATCACTCGGATTTCCCGGACCCTGATCCGCTCATTAATTCGCAGGCCCTTTTCGATCCCGCCCCCCGTCCTCACAGCCTGGGGCTACTCACCGGGGATGCAGGGCTTCCTGCACTTCATCGAGCAGCGTTTTCAGCGGCATCACTCCCCGTTCCCGGCGACCCCGTTCACGCACAGAAATCAACTCCTGCTCCACTTCGCGGTCCCCCACCACGCCGATGTAAGGAACCTTCGTCACTTCTGCGTGCCGGATCCGATACCCCACCTTCTCGTTCCGATCATCGATCTCCACCCGCACCCCGGCGGCAGCTAAGCGCTCCGCCACATGCTTCGCGTACGGCTCGTGGCGCTCTGACACTGGGAGGATCGCCACTTGAACCGGAGCCAACCAGAATGGAAATGCCCCGCCGTGGTGCTCGATCAAGATACCAAAGAATCGTTCCAGAGACCCTAGCAAGGCTCGGTGAATCATCAGGGGTCGATGCGATTTCCCATCCTCTCCGATATACCCGAGATCGAACCGCGCCGGCATGTTGAAATCGACCTGAATGGTTGCGCATTGCCACTGCCGCCCTAGCACATCGACCAGCGAGACATCGATCTTGGGTCCGTAAAAGGCCGCCTCTCCCTTGACGCGATCAAAGACCATCCCGCTCTTCTCGAGGACGGTCTCGAGTGCCGACTCCGTCCGCTGCCACTCCCCCAGGCTTCCGGCATACTTGGACATCTGGTCTGGATCGCTCACCGAAAGGACCAGGTGGTGTTCGGTAAACCCGAAGGCCCGGAGCATGCCCAGTGCCAGTTCCAGCACATCAGCGACCTCACTCTCAAGTTGGTCCGGCAGGCAGAAGATATGCGCGTCATCCTGGGTGAAACCCCGGACTCGCAGTAGTCCATGCAGGACACCCGACCGCTCGTAGCGGTAGACGGTCCCCAGCTCGCCGAGCCGGAGGGGCAAGTCCCGGTAGCTCCGCGTCTGGGAGCGGTAAATCAAGATGTGAAAGGGGCAGTTCATAGGTTTGACCAGGTACTCCTGCCCCTCGACCTCTACACCCGAAAACATATTGTCCCGGTACCAGCTCAGATGCCCACTGACATCCCAGAGATGGGCCCGGGCCACATGGGGGGTGTAGACAAGCTGATACCCCCTGCGGTGGTGCTCTTTCCGCCAGAAGGCCTCAATGGCCTCTCGGATTCGGGCACCCTTGGGATGCCATAGGACCAGGCCGGGCCCGATCTCTTCCTCGATGCTGAACAGTTCGAGCTCCCGGCCCAGTCGTCGGTGATCCCGACGCTTCGCCTCTTCGAGGCGATGGAGATGTTGCTCGAGCGCTTCCGCCGTGGGAAAGGCCGTGCCATAGATCCTCGTGAGCATGGGGCGGTGCTCATCTCCGCGCCAGTAGGCCCCCGCAATGTGGGTCAACTTGAAGGCTTGCAGATATGACGTATCGGGAACGTGGGGGCCCTTGCACAGGTCAAGAAACGAGCCGGTCTGGTAGAGGCTGACCCGCCCGGCCCCCTCGGCCTCCTCCCTGAGTTCTTCCACCGCATCGGGCCTTGAGCTGCCGTAACGGCGGATCGTCTCAAGGATCTCCACCTTATAGGTCTGCCCCCGCTCCATCATGACCCGCAGGGCTTCTTCCAACGGCATCTCTACCCGTTCAAAGGGAAGATGCGCCGCCTGAAGCTCTCGCATTTTTGCCTCGATGGCTGGAAGCTCCTCGGCTGGTAAAGGCCTGGGCAGGTCGATGTCGTAGTAGAATCCTTGTTCGACGGGGGGCCCGATGGCGAACTTGGCGTCTGAATACAGGTTTTGGACGGCGGCAGCCATGAGGTGCGCGGTACTGTGGCGCAGGATGTACAACCCATCGGGCGAGTCCGCCGGCACCAACTCCACCTTCGTCCCGGCGGGCGGCACCGCGGAGAGATCTACGGACTTTCCATCAAGACGCGCGGCCACCACTCGCCCCTTCAGATCCGCATCGAGCTGATGCAGAATGTCCGAGACGGGATGTCCCTCCTCAACCCGCCGGATCCCTCCATTGACGACCACGTCCACTTGCCCCATGCCACCTACCCGTTCCGCAAGAAAAAAGGCATCACGGAGTCCTCCGTGACACCTCGATGATTATCCACGAAGGATGCATGAGCGGGGGATGGTAGGCACGGGCGGTCTTGAACCGCCGACCTCTTGCGTGTCAAGCAAGCGCTCTCCCCCTGAGCTACGTGCCTACGCCGGTTCACCGTGAACTGCGCACGGAGCGTCGACCACTGGCCGTGGCACCTCCAAACCTTCAACCTCCCCGTTACCGGTGAACCTTCCATTAAAGCATAATAGTGCCGACGCGAGGACGCCCACCCTCAGGCCCAGGGGCTTTTGAATCCTCAGCTGGTGGCGGCACTATATAACGCCATTGGCGGACATTGTCAAGATATTCGGAACTTAGGCTCTATTGTGATGGGCACACCACATGTGTTCCTTACTACTAATAGTAATTGTAAGGTCGTCGAAAAGTCAACCCTATTGGTCGATTAGCAGCCAGCGGTCAGCAAAATTGGTGTCCGGTCGTCGGTGATTGGTGGATAGTGGCCTGTTCGAGATACTGGATAATTGCTGACAGCAGTTTTATCCCCCGGAATACCACTGACCTCGCGTCTGGATGATCCCCATGGGTGTCCCTGGGGGGGGATTAGTGTCGAAGAGGGTGTCATAGCCCCAGTTCCGGTTGGGGGGCCGGTAGTAGTTGTCCCCGTCGTCTCCACAGCAGCGCCACGGCGCGGTGGCCTGCTGGCTATGCCAGAGCGCGACGACCGAGCCCTTGTAGTTGAAATTTACATCCTTCCAGTCCTCGAGAAACCGGATAAGATTGTTGAACTCGCCATTGCCGGCTCCCGGCGCCGCCTCCGCATGGGGTCCCATGGCCAATGCGGCATTCACCGTGGTCTCCGCGGCTTGCCGACTCGAAGTGGCTATATCCCCTTTGGTGTCGTAATCAAACGGCTCCCAGTTGTTGGAGAGGACGGTGATGGCATCGCCGAGCACGGCGGCCGGGACCTTGTTCACCGTATTGTAGTCCCCCTGGATATAGATCGGATTTTCGGAGACCACGGTCAGCCCCTGACTCGGCAACTCGGAGCCGTTAACCAGGCGGACGCCTCCACCGGTTCCGTCCTTGGAGACGTACATGATCCCGTTGGCTGGTGCTTGGCCGCAGGCATTCAACTTGCCCACGTCCACCTCGGTGACGGTCATGTCTGTCTGCTCACGCGCATCGTGGAAGGTCGTGGTGGTGACCGTCTGCGGATCACACCCCAACGTCGTCAAGTTCACGGGAGTGCCACTGCTATCCGTGGCCACCCCGTTTTCGATCCGGAGGCCCGCCTCGTAGTACATCTTGGCCGCTTGAAGATCCGGCGAATCCCCAGCACTCCCCTTTTCGATTAACAGATGAGACGAGACATCTGCATTGTTGGGGTCGTAGAGTGCATCCGGGATGGGCGGCCTGATCATCTCCACCCCGTGGGCGCTATCCTGGACCTTACCGTCAAAGCGATTGAGCGCCTCCGTACGCCAGTAGTCGACGTCACCGGCCTCCCACGTGCTGCCATCGGCACTGATGTTCTTGACCTCGTGATCAAAGTCGAGGCTCTGATACACTCCTCCGCCATCCTTGACGTCCGGATTGCCCGCCCGAACGCAGCACGCCTGGTCCTTGCGGCGCCGGTAGAAGTTACCCGCCGACGTGACGTACGAGTCAAAGAACATTCCGTTGCTGCCGGAATCGGAGATGTACATGTTACTGTTGGCATGCGCCCGGCCCGTAAAGGTGAATGTGGGCCCGGCATAGACCTCGAAGTCCACTCCCTCCCCGTAAAAAACCCCGAACTGAAAGAGGGGAATTTGCATGTTCTTCATGACCTGGCTGAGCTGGGCCCGGCTTGCCCGGGGCCCGGTGACAACGGCGGTGATCCGGTAGTCTGTGGCGATGGCATTCAGCCCCGCGTACGGGCCGGTGGCGATCATGGTCAGATAATCATACGGCGGCGTCGCCCGGACCCGCCCCACCTGGAATGTGCTGAAAGCGTAGTTCGGGTCGGTGAGCGCCGGGGGCGCGATCGCAGCCAGATCAGGATCGGTAGGGAACCCGGTGGTCGACAGGAGCGTCCGCAGGTTCACGATGCCTGATTCGAGACCGGCCTCGGCCACGTAGAAGGCCTCGGTCTGATTCGTGTAATTGCTGGCGATCGTGGTCTCGGTCACGGAGGTTGAGAGGAAGCCGATGGCAAGCGTGGCCAGGATGGCCATGACGAAGAGCGCAATGATCAGGACGAATCCACCATCCTCCTTCAGATTTTGCTGGACCTTCATGTTAGGGCTCCTTGGTGGGTTCTCAGTTTCACTGCTGATGCCGATTCGTCGGATCGGGGCAAGATGATGCCTCCAGACCGACCGAAAATTGGCATATGTTCAGTAATCACAACTTAATGAAAATAAAAGGTGCATTTCTCCTGAGGGGTGCATCCCCTATGCCAGGGGGGGTTCCTGTGCCGGTGGCCCAATGA
>CAZLDS010000044.1:0-22273 GCA_964558395.1 uncultured bacterium
GGACACGTCGGTATGAATTTGAAAGTCATGCGGGACTTGCCGTATCGCTTTCCTATCCGGTTGCGCTTGGCGTCGTGAAGGAAGGCATCTACGCGGATTTGTTGTTGGTCGAGGGCAATCAGTTGCAGGACCTGTCCGCGGTGACCAACAAAGACAACCTCAAGATCATTATGAAGGACGGCAAGATCTACAAAAACACACTCTAGGCTCAGGAGGCTATCGGTATCGGGCTGAACTGGGGCCAACCCTCGGAGGAAACTTTCGGTTCTGGATTGCGCGACCAGTACACCGTGGAGCTTTTCTACCGGTTGCTGCTGTTGCCGCAACTCACCATCACCCCGGACATTCAGGTGCTGGTGAACCCCGCACTCAACCCGGACGACGACCTGATCGCAGTATTTGGTGTGCGGGCGCGGCTGGCGTTTTGAACAGGCCGCGGATCAGATCGCCAGGGAAGGTGTTCTCTTGATGTTCAAGAGATTGCGCACAGGTTGCGTTTTTGGGGTACAAAATGGTACATTTTGCCGCGTCCTGCACACTCAAGTGTTGGAAGTTATTGAATTGATTGTGTCGCGCGCCGGTCTACGAATCCGTAGGTCGGGTGTTCGAATCACCCTGGGCGCACCACCTGCCACGGAAGAGGACCCCAAAAAGCCGATTGGCAATAGTGCTGCTCCAAGTGCGATCGGAAGATCACGGTCGAGCAACGCATAGGCAAGCGGAATGCTTGACCAGGAATCCCGGGGTCATGTTGATTGATAGATGAGAGCCGGATTTCGGACGCGGATCAGCCATTTTTTAAGGAGCTTCCCCGGCCGCAGACAGCGAGGCCACGGGAGGGTGACGATAGAGCGCTACCGATCGTGTTGTCCTTTGTCGCCGGTTATGTCGAGGCGGTTTGCTTCGTCGGCCTGTTCCGAACCTTCACCTTCTTCATCACTGGAACGGTGCTTATCCTGGTGGTCGAGCTCCTCCGCGACGGCGTATACGTGACAAAGGTCGTCGTGGCGATCGGCTTCTTCGTGCTCACCTTCGTGTGGACGGTCATCATTCGCCAGCTGCAAGCACGCGCAAGGCGGCCGCGGTCAATCCTCTTTGGGATAGAGGCCTTGCTCGTCGCGGCCTTCATGTTGGTCGGCATGATCGAGGAACCCCTGGCGAGTGCCGATGCCCCCGCGACCGTCCTGGTGGCGTTCATGGCGGTCATGGTCGGGTCGTTTCACGGCACGACCTTCTTCCTCGTACTGGCCAAGAGACCGCCGACGCAGTTCATGACGGGCAACCTGACGAATTTTATGGTCAGCGCTGTCGACATGGTCGGGTTGGGACGCAAGATCGATCTGTCGAACTCGATCGAGATCTTGGAGACGCGATTCAAGCTATGGCACTATCCGGCGGTGTTCGTCACGTTCTTCGTGGGCGTCGCGGCGGGTGCTTGGGCACTGATGCAGCATGGTTTCGTCGCGCTGGCCTTGCCCGCCATGATCCTGGCGGTCGTATCGCTGGCAAGCCTCCACCGCGTTGGCGCCTCCTGAAGACGTCGTCGCTCTCAAGGTCGGTCGCGCGGTTCTTACAGACCCCCCCGAAAACTGTACCGCTATAACAAAACGGAAACCTCGTAATTTTACGAGTTGACCGGCGGGAGTGCTGCCGGTAAGCTTAGTATCTATTACGGCGATGAAAGGAATCTTTGGCTTGTCAGGACCCCCACGAAGATTGAAGAGATGGCTTGGACAACGAATGATGGCCGAGGAGTCGGACGGGGAAGGAGGGTGGCGATGAAGAGGAGGCTGGTGATGAAGAGGAGGCTGGTGATGAAGAGGAGGCTGGGAGGGGTCGGTGTGATGCTAGTGGTAGGCGTCTTGTTGTCTGGCGCCTTCACGCCGGACGACTTTGTCCTCGACAGCGGAGAGGATCTGATCGACCTGTGCACGGTGGACCAGAACGATCCCAACTCACAAGCCGCGATCAACTTTTGCATCGGCTTTGCGCTGGGGACGTACCGCACGTTGGTCGCTTTTACCAAGCAAAATCCGGTCGTGTGTCTCCCGAAGAATGCGCCGTCGCGCACGGAGGCCGTTCGGATGTTCATCGCCTGGGCGCGACAGAACCGGCAGTACCAGAAAGATGCGCCCGAGGACGTGGTGGCCCGCTTTATTGTACAACAGTGGCCCTGCCCGAAGTAACGGGGCCGGGAGGGAGAGTGATGCGTGTCGTGAATCTGAGAAATGTGGCAGTGACGACCATCCTGATCGTGGCCATTTCGCTTGTCGGCTGCGGGACCACCACAGGGGAGCGGGCGGTCAGCGGGACGGCGATCGGCGCAGCCGGTGGCGCGGCCATTGGAGCGATGGCCGGGAATCCTGCGCTCGGGGCCGGCATCGGGGCCGGCGTGGGCCTGCTTGGCGGCCTTGTCGTCGACCAGAACAAGAAGGCCGAAGAGCGCGGCTACCAGAAGGGCGTGCAGGAAGGGCAGAAGCAGCGCTGATCCACTGAAGACGTGAATTGTGGCGATGGCGGCGTTGCGCCCCGCTATGGCTGAGCACGCACGCCATCATCCTCTCGGGCGCACCATATCAGCGAGTTCGCCTGCCTCCGAGCCCGACACCCGTTTGTGGTTGCGAGTGGGTTTTTCCCCGATAAAAACGGGACCAGCCCCGATTTTCAGTCGAACGATCCTCACGGACAAATAAGTGTCCTCCAAGGCACGGATGCGCGCCTCCCGATGGTCGCAGATCGTTTCCTGCTGGAACGAAGCCGAAGAGGGATCTCCCGTGAACAGCGTGGCGCAGAATCATAAAAAGCGCGTCGCAAGGGTTGTCGGAATCGCAGTCCTTTGGGTTGTTACAGTGTTGCCGGCGCAGGCACGCGCGCAGGAGGGCAGCGTCACCCCAGGTAAACTGCGAGTGGGAACGATCGATGAGCCGCCCGCCGCGATGAAGTCGGCAGATGGTCAATGGGAGGGTCTCAGCATCGAACTCTGGCACAAAGTGGCTCAAAAACTGGGGGTTCAATATGGGCTGCGAGAATACAGCAGTCTCGAAGAAATGCTGGACGCGTTTGAACAAGGAAAATTTGATGTGATGACTGCAGTGGCGATCACCAACCAGCGAGAAATGATTATGGACTTTAGTCATCCCTTCTTAAGGTCGGGGTCGGCCATAGCGGTCGCGGCAGGAAGCACGGCTCCCAGGTGGCTTCGCATTGCCGAAAACTTTCTTTCATGGGGTTTTCTAAAGGTGATTGGTCTCCTGATCCTGCTGTGGGTCATCATGGGTTTAATGATGTGGCTATTCGAGCACCGCCACAACCCTGAAATGTTCGGCGGCGGAATAGTGAAGGGCCTCGAACATGGTATCTGGTGGGCTGTAGTCACTATGACCACGGTGGGCTACGGAGACAAATCACCAAAGACGTTGGGCGGGCGGATCGTTGCGGTTGTCTGGATGTTGAGTGCAATTATTGTGTTCGCCAGCTTCACGGCCCACGTCACTACCTCGCTCACTGTGGGTGAGTTAGGCGGCAAGGTCCGAGGCCTGCGAGATCTGCCCAGTGTTCGCGTTGGCGCTGTGGCGGAATCGGAAAGCCTGGAGTTTCTCATTGAGCGCGGGATCGCCGTGCGGCCTTTTGTGCATGAGCGGGATGGTCTGCAGGCGATCGTTGAAAAGGAAATCGATGCGTTCGTGTACAATGAGTTAGTATTGAAGTACCTGGCAAGAACCGAGTTCCCTCACCGCGTGCGTGTCCTGGCAGGAACCTTCGATCATTATTACGTGAGCATGGGGATCCCTCAAGATAGCCCGCTCCGCGAACCGCTGAACAGGGCCTTGCTTGAGATCATGAGTGGCGATGACTGGCCCAGGTTGGTGGAGCGCTACGTCGGTTCTGACCATTAAGTTGCATTAATTAAAAGATGGGTCCACCATCAGATCAGCGAGTGTCGTTATCGCTGCCGAGCACCTCGCGCATTACCACCGCCAAGTCGCGCAGTGCACGCTCGCCGTCGCCCACGAAGGTCGAGCCATGCATTGCCGCAATCGTTTTTGGCTTGAGGGCAGCAAGGCCTTCCAGTAGCCGTTCCGTCTTCGGCGTATAGGGCATGTAGTCCATCAGTGGGCCGGCCTGATACTCGATCATGGCACTGCGTGTCCGCTCGACGACGTCCGACTCCGTGATCGCCTCCACATCCCCGTTCTGATGAAATAAGTCTGAGCAGAGCAACGTTTGGTTTGTCTCTTCAAAGAGGACGCCGGCGTCCCACCCATGCGGCAGATGCGGTGTCTTCCGGAACCGATACCGATATTTCCCTGTGTTCAGCACTTCATCCGGTTTCAGGCCGCGCGCGGGCCGCGAGGCGAAGTCGTTCAAGTTGACGAGGACGCCCACCACACTGCACACCGCCTGCGCCGACGGCGCCACTTCGAGCCATTCGTTGAGCGCGCCGCATTCGTCCACCTCGAAGTGGCTGAAGCCGATCCAGCGAATCTGAGTGGGTGGGATGATCCGTGCCACGGCTTCGCGCACCTGGGGGAACATCCCGCGCATGCCGGTGTGATACAGCAGCGGTTCATCGTCTTTCACGAGGAAATGATTGAACTGGAGGTTGAACTGGGGTACAAAAATCGACACCCGAAACACATCCGGCGCGATTTCGGTCACCGTGCTCATGGCGTTTCTCCTTGTATAGATTGTACGATGCGAGTGGGTTTATCGAACTCGTCCCGCGGAGACGGGCGGGTGGTGGAAGTCTACCTGGCAGGCCTGCTGAATGCAAGTCGGGTACGGATTGGGTGCGTTTTGGGGTCGCGCAAAGGGCACGTTGAGAGGCCCTCGTGACACACAAGGGTTGCGCGGGGCAGATTTCTCTTGACAAGGAGTTGTGGTAGAGATATACCATCTTACAAATATACCACAAAACGGAGAGTCCCACATGGCGAGTTCTCCCAATGAAAAAGCGCAGATTCATGTTCGGGTCACGCGTGCGCTCAAGAAGGCGATAAAGATGCACTGTGTCCGCCAGGACACGACGGAGCAAGCCTGGATCTCGAAATTAGTCGAGGGCGAGCTGGCACGGAAAGCCCCAGATCTCTGGCCGGAAAACACATCCGCTTCTCGTAAGATACAGAGGCGGTGAGTGTGGCTTCGAGAGGCCCCAAGCGAGAGCCTGACGCGACGGCTTGGGTCACTCGACGTCCGATGATAGGAGGTGCGACATGCGTAGCGGTGAAGCTCTCATAGTGCGATCAGCCAGCGGCGGGAGACGCTGGCGACGGCTGGGGGCGGCCGCATGCCTTTTCCGCGTCTGCGGGCTCACCCTGCTCCTGCTGGGGCCGGTCGCCGCCGCCGCCGATGGTCCGTATCCTCTCGAGCCCCCGGACACGTCCAGCCCCCGGGCGACCATGGAGAGTTTCTTCGCCGAAAGTGACGAGGTGGCCCGCCGCTATCTCGCGTACCGGGATACTTCGATGGGCGCGATGGGGCTTCGCAGGACGGCGCAGCAAAAGTTAGTTCAAGCGGTCGGCGAAGCCGTTCGCCTTCTCGATCTGAGCGAGGTGGCACCGGCGGCCCGTACCGAGGTGGGCATCGACGCCTATATCCTGCTCAAGGAAGTTCTCTTTCGGATTGAGCTCCCGCCCGTGGATGCCATTCCGGATGCGGCGGCCTACGCGGACACAGACAGCAAGAAGCCGGTGCGCTGGACCATCCCCCATACCGAGATCACCATTGCCCGGGTCGAGGAGGGACCCCGTGCGGGAGAATTTCTGTTTAGCCCAAGCACTGTTGCCCGCGCACAGGAGTTCTACGATCGCACGCGCGAGTTGGCCACCCAGCGTGACATCCTGGTGGAAATGCCCCATCGGATGCAACTCGAATTCGCCGGTTGGCTGATCCCGCCGGGCTGGCTCGAGGCGGCGCCCGCCTGGGCAAAGGCCCCCGTGTTCGGGCAGGTCGTGTGGAAGTGGCTCGCACTGGCGCTGCTCCTGCTGCTGGTGTTCGGGGCTGTCGCACTCCTCCACCGCCGGATCTGTTGGGGGCTGCGGGAGCGGTCGTGTCGCGCCTATCTGCGCCGCCTCGTGGTGCCGGTGAGCGTCTTCCTCCTCATGCCGCTCGTCGACTACCTGATCACCTATCAGATCAACGTGACTGGTGCGGGCGCGTGGTTCGTCGTGGTCCTGATCCGGGCCGTCTCCTACCTGGTAGCCATCTGGGTCACCTACCTCGTCGCGCTCGCGATTGCCGAGGCCATTATTGCCTCACCGAAGATTTCGCCGGAGAGCCTCGACGCCCACCTGTTGCGCCTCGCCGGTCGTGTCGTCGGTGCCGGGGCCGCCATCGCCCTGCTGTTTTACGGCGGTAGCCAGCTTGGCGTACCGCTGTACGGCCTCGTCGCCGGCCTCGGTGTCGGCGGCCTCGCGTTCGCCCTGGCGGCGCAGAATACGGTGGAGAATTTCATCGGCAGCCTCAATATCTATGCCGACCGGCCGGTCCGGGTGGGCGAGTTGTGCCGCTACGGCACCGCCATCGGGTTCGTGGAAGAGATCGGCCTGCGCTCGACGCGCATTCGCGGCCTCGATCGCACCGTGACCACGATCCCGAACGCCGACTTCTCGAAGATGCAAATTATCAACCTCACCCGCCGCGACCGGATGCTGCTACGGACGACGCTGGGCCTGCGCTACGAGACGAGTGACGAGCAGCTGCGGTTCGTGCTGGCCAAGTTGCGCGAGCTGCTGGTGGCCCACCCCCGGATCGCGGACTCGCCCGTACGCGCGCGCTTTAAAGGCTATGGCGACTCGTCCCTGAACGTCGAGATCTACGCCTACATCACCACCCGCGACTATAACGAATTCCTCGCCATCCGGGAGGATATCCTGCTCCGGATGAAGGGCGTCGTCGAGGAAGCCGGGACAGGGTTTGCCTTCCCCTCCCGGACGGTCTACCAGGCCCGAGACAACGGGTTGGACCGCGAGCGCACGAAAGCCGCGGAGGCGGCCGTGGAGGCGTGGCGCGCCGCCCATGATTTGCCCTTCCCGGAGTTCGGGAAGGCGCGGTTGGAGAAACTCCGTCACACGCTCGCGTATCCGCCGGATGGCTCGCCATGGGCGGATTCGCGCTTGGCGGAGCCGCCTGATCAGGATTGACTCGATACGGGCCTCTTCCGCTCGCGGCGTGCACAGCCCTCTGGTTGGATGGTATATCTCGGCGTCTGTTTTTCCTTGACTCGGAGCGCCCGCGTCGTTATCCTGCTGCCACCCCAAAAGAGAATTCTTATCACTTTCACTTCACTGCGACGGAATCGACGGATGGGCGACTGCGCTGCGACGCCAGGGTCAATTTGTCCCGGACAGAATAGTCAATAGAACTCATTCCACGAAGGCGACCGCAGGGCGGCCGAAGTGGTCACTCTTCTACACGGGCTGCCATTGCAGCACTGGTGGCTCATAACAACAGGAACAATGACGGAAGCCCTGATCATCCTTGCCGGCGGCAAGCAGGAGCGCTGGAGCCAGGACTCGAGCAAGATGATGGCGCCTATTCTCGATCAGCCGCTGATCCGGCGCACGTGCGCGCAGCTGGGCCGGACGGGCCAGCCGCGCCCGACGATCTATTCCGCTGATGCAGACGTCGTCGGCGATGAACGAGCGTTCTGGCCGGATCGCTACCAGGAGACGGTCCTGGAAGCGATTGCTGCGACATCGCCCTTGTGGCGTCAGCAGACCACGATCCTCCTCGGTGACGTGGTCTTCAGCGATCAGGCCATGCAGTGGCTGGCAGAGACCGGCGTAGACGAAACAGAACCTGTCCAGCTCTTTGGCAAAACGGGATCAAACATTTTTACCGGCAAAGCATGGCCGGAAATTTACGGTCTGCGTTTCTCCGTCAGCGCCGGACACAGATTGCTGGAGTGCATCCGTGAAACGCTGAACGGACCCAACGAGCGAAGGAAGATCTGGGAGCTCTACCGGGCATTATTGAAGATCCCGCAGACACGCGAGCCGGATTACTGGTATTACTATCACCCGCCGCAAAGCCACCTTTTCGCCGAGGTCTCCGACTGGACGGACGATATTGACCGGCCCGAGGAATACTGGAGTCTGGTTCCTCGACTGGAACAGCTGATTCGCAACGCGTCCGTGCGATATGAGGCGCCGGAGTTAACCTGATTCGAGCGATAGGTCCTGAACGGCCTGCTCGCATACAAGCCAGACGGTCCAGCCTTCCGAGATTACGATTTGTTTGCGCGGTGGCTCCTTTCCATTATCAGTAGAAGGTAAAGCAACAGTTGAAATGAAGGAGGAAAGATGTCAGAGAGCGTCAGTCCAGAAGAAGCGCGAGCCCGCGTGGAGTCGGGAAAAGATACTCTGCTCGTCTGCGCCTACCCATACGAGATCACGTTCAGAGGGGCAAGACTCGAGGGAGCGATTTCGCTGGGGACCTTGAAATCGATGCTATCGTCTCTTTCGAAGGATGCGGAGATCATCTTTTACTGCGCCTGACCCAAGGATGCGACCTCTGCCCGTCGGGCAGCCGAGTACCGGGAAAAGGGGTATACAAACGCGAAGATCCTTGCGGGCGGAATTGACAGCTGGAGAGCCGCGGGCTATCCGGTCCACAGTGAAAGGTAGTCACGACAGGGCTCCTGGAGCCCTGTCGTGCACCGCCTAAGTCCCAGAACTCATTGGATCTATTGTGGCGCGCCTCGATTGAAGAATCCGTACCTCAGAGGATCTATATCTGCTGGAAGCTTTTTTCAATTATTTCGGGCATGTCTCTCCGCAGTCGTGCGGTTTTCCATAAAGGGGCTAGCTCGGGCCGACTCACCGTCATTCCGCTCGGAATGAATCCCGCATCTTTGTCTTCCCGTAGCTCGTGAGGTTGCACGCGGAACAGAGACATGAAGGAGATATTCGGTCATCGTTCGGTTCCCCCTCTTCCACTCGTCCGTCCAAACAAGCGTGCGGGAAAGGTGAAGAAACTGTTAAGTGCTCAATAGTACAGGTGAGCGACTACCGGGTTACGGATATGTGTTCACACTTTCTTCTTATCTACGCGTTCATAGGCGAGACCTTCCACTTGACAGCGTAACCCCTCCCGAATAGAATTCGTTCTCGCGCTTGACACGCGGAATAGATAGCCGAAATTCACCTCACCGTTTGGTCGCCGCGCCGGCGGGTATGTCCCGCCAGGCGAAGCCATCTTTGGGTTTGCACCGATGGTCGGGTTCCCCCGAACCTATTCCCTGGTCTCCGACGCCAAATACACCAAGGTCCGCCGGACCCTAGGGGCCCGATTCCGAACGAGGCGTACGTCACCACCGCGGTTACGGACGATGTATTACGATACGTTCGACTGGCGCCTTTATCGGGACGGAGGGGTCCTCTACGCGGAACGGATCCAAGGGAAGCGGCTGGTCGTCTGGAAGTCGGGTGGTCGGATCCGACATCAACAGAAGACCGATTCCCCTCCCGCCTTCGCGTGGGATCTCCCACCAGGTCCGTTTCGCAATGCTCTGACTCCCGTGATCGAAATGCGAAGGCTGCTCCCGATGGTCCAGACAGACATTGACGCAAGCTCTCTGTGGGTGCTCGACGGCAATCAGAAACGGCTGGTCCGTGTCGACATCGAGCGGATAACCGCGACTGCTCCCAACAAGGCTCGACCACGACACCCCTTGCCTCCTCGAGTTCGCCTTTTTCCCGTCGCGGGCAACTCGAAGGCTTACAGCCAGGTTGTTCGCTTCGTCGAGAGGGACCTGGACCTACGGCGGCAAGAATCCACGGATCTCACCCTTGCTCTTGCCGCCATCGGCAGGGCCCCCGGAGACTACTCGTCCAAGTTCGAGCTCTCGCTCGACCCCCGGATGCGGGCCGATGAGGCGGCAAAGCGGATTCACCGAAGGCTCCTCCAAACAATTCAGATGAACGAGGAGGGAACACGGCGGGACCTCGATTCCGAGTTTCTCCACGACTTCCGGGTCGCCGTACGGCGCACGCGGACCTGTCTGGCACAGATCAGGGAGGTATTCCCGGAGGAGACGGTCGACCATTTCCGGCGGGAGTTATCGTGGTTGAGCCGCGTCTCGGGGCCGAAACGTGATCTGGACGTCCACCTCTTGAGGGTGGATGAATACGAGGCCAGCTTCGATAAGAAGGTCCAGCACCATCTCACTCCTCTGCGGCAGTTCCTCCAGATCCGCCACCGCATCGAACAAGACCGCTTCGCGACGGCGCTGCAATCGGCGCGGTACCAGACCTTGATTCTTTCGTGGCGAGGGTTCCTCGAAGAGAGTGTTCCGGCGAAGACGAAGCTTCCGAACGCCAGACGGCCGATCCTCCGTGTCGCCTCGGAACGGATCGAACGCCGGTTCCGGAGGGTCCTCATGGAAGGGGTGGTGATCGACTCTTCTTCTTCAGCGAAAGCTCTCCACCGGCTGCGCATCGAGTGCAAAAAGTTGCGCTACCTGCTGGAGTTCTTCCGCAGTCTGTACAAGCCGGAGGATCTCGCTCCCCTGGTTAAAGATTTGAAGAGGCTTCAGGATAATCTGGGAACCTTCAATGATCTCCGGGTGCAACAGGCGGCGATGAAAAAGTTCGGCCGCCAGATGGCCAACGAAGGAATCACTACTGGGGAATCGCGAGAGGCCATACGCTCCGTCGTCAAGTGGTTGAAGGTCCGTCAGGCGAAGGAGCGCAAGGGGTTCAACGAGCGTTTCACCCAGTTCTCCGGCACCGAGAATCGGGAGCGTCTCCGCCGCCTGGTGGAGACGCGGAAAAGAATCGGCGTCTGACGGTCACGGAGGAGCCGTGCCCATGAAAACGATTCTTCTTTTCCGGCACGGGAAATCGGACTGGGACGCCGACTACGAGGCGGACCGTAATCGCCCCCTGGCCAAACGCGGCGAAAAAGCCGCCTCCTTGATGGGAAGGTACCTCGCCAGCCTCGACCAGCTGCCCGATCGGGTCATTTGCTCATCGGCCCTTCGGGCGAAGGAGACCGTTCGCTTGGCGGCCAAGGCGGGAAAATGGTCTTGCCCGATCACATTTGCGGAAGAACTCTACGAGGCTTCTCCAGAGCAAGTCCTGCATCTGATTCGTGAGAGCCAGGATTCCCTGAACAGCATTCTCCTGGCAGGCCATGAGCCGACCTGGTCGCTCTTGGCGGGAGGATTGATCGGAAATGCGAAGGTGAAGTTTCCCACCGCGGCCATGGCACGAATCGACCTGGCCGTTGCGCGCTGGAAAGAGGCCGGGTTCGGGAAGGGGACTCTCGTGTGGATGGTGTCCCCCAAGCTTCTGTCTGCAATAGGATGGCCGGACGGCGTCACGTGAACTCAAGCCGGTACCCGACAGAGCGCAGGTGTGCTTGTTCATCTTGCAGATCGGCCCTCTTGAGGGGATGCTCGTCGAGCAATCCATCCTTGAAGGTGAGCTTCAGGGTTTTCCGGTGTGCCTTGAGTGTTGGTGCGGGAATCAAATAGGGACTGCGGCTCCGGTGCAAAATCACGGCGAGCCGTAGGATGATGGCGGCCTTTTCCACCTCCTCGACGCGCCGCTGGGGCAATGCCGCGATGGCCGAACCGGGAAACTTGCGCCGGTGAGCACGGATCAAGGTCGAAAGCACCCTTTGTTCCTCACGAGAAAAGCCGAACAGATCGGACTCCGCGACGATGTAGGCGCCGTGTTTGTGGTAGTGCTGATGGGCGATGTCCAGCCCGACTTCGTGGAGTTTCGCCCCCCAAGAGAGAAGCTGCTGCGTGCGTCTCGAAGTGAGATTCCAGGTCTCGGCTACCTGGGAAAGGAAGTGGAGCGCCGTTTGTTCCACCCTGTGCGCCTGCTTCCAGTCCACATGAAAGCGATCCGCAAGGGCCGTCACGCTTCGGCTGCGAATGTCCTCTTCTTCCATCCGACCGAGAAGATCGTAGAGCAGCCCCTCGCGCAGCGCGCCGTCCGAGACCTGCATCCGTTGAACGCCGAGCGTCTCGAAGGCGGCACACAGTAGCACCAGGCCCCCCGGAAAGACCGCGCGGCGCTCCGGATCGAGACCGGCGGGACGCCACCGATCGATATGTCCGGCCTTAAACGCACTGTCACGCAGTCGCTCGAGGGCCGGACGCGTGATTCCTTCTTCACTCCAGGCCTGGCCACGGGCGACCGCGTCCGCGGCTCGCACGGTCCCCGAGGAACCGACAGCCTGCTCCCAACCGGTGTTGGGAAACCTCGTTTTCAGCGGCTCAAATTCCCGCAGAGCGGCCAATTCCGCTCGCCTCCATCTCGCTGGACTAATCTCCCCGTCGCCAAAGAAGGTGCGGCTCATGGATATGCACCCGAGATAGAGACTCTCCATCTGGATGGGCTGAAATCGCTCGCCGATGATCAGTTCCGTGCTGCCACCGCCGATGTCCAGCACGAGCAGGCGGCAGGCAGGGTTGGCCACGGTCTGGGCGACGCCAAGATAGATGAGCCGCGCCTCTTCGATTCCGGAGATCGTCTCGATCGGATGGCCCAAGACCTCCTCTGCCTCCGTCAAAAACTGCCGCGCGTTCTTGGCGGTGCGCAGGGTATTGGTGCCGACGGCGCGGACGGCGTAGGGTGGCATATGCCGTATTCGCTCGCCAAATCGACGGAGACAATCGAGGGCGCGCAGCATCGCATCCTTGCTCAGGCGCCTCGATCGATCGAGTCCGGTGGCGAGCTGCACCATCTCGCGCAGCCTGTCGAGAATGATCAGATCATCGGCATTGAGGCGGGCTACGATTAAATGGAAACTGTTCGAGCCAAGGTCGGCTGCGGCAAGTGTCTCGGCAAGAGGAGTGGTATGTCCCCGCATTTCAAGGGTCGATCATACCTTGTCCGGCAATTTTAAGATATGAAGTTTTTGTGAAGATCCCCTATGAGTAGATTCTTACCTTGACATCGCAGGGAGGGTTTAGTATAGTTTGCTCCCCGCGTAACAAGGAGCCTCGCCATCCGTCAGGAAGTCACCATGTCTGAAATAGTAACTTACCCGATTGGCCCAGACTCTCCCGAAGCTTATATCGACCGAGAGTTGAGCTGGCTCAACTTTGTCGGACGGGTCATCGCGCTTGCCGAGGATCCCAACGTCCCCTTGGTGGAACGGGTCAAATTCATCGGCATCACCGGGATGCTGCACGACGAGTTCTTCATGAAACGGATGAGCGGTATCAAACGAGACATCCGAAAACTGTCACTTAAACCTTCCGGCGAGGGCCTTCGGCTCCAAGAGGAGTTTGAGGCGTGTCGAAAGGAAATCCTCCAACAGATGAGACGGATCGGGAGGGTGATAGAGGGGGAGCTCAGGCCGCACATGGAAAACGAGGGCTTCCCGATTCTGGATTACGCGGTGTTGAGCGTCCAGCAGAAAGACTCCTTGCGTGAATATTTTCGACAGTCCGTTCTTCCCATCCTGACCCCGCTGGCGGTCGATTCGGAGCACCCGTTTCCCTTTATCAGTAGTCTCGGACTCAACTTAGCCGTGGTAGTGCCCGACGACTATGGAGGACGGGATCGCTTCATTCGCATCAAGATACCGAACAACCGTCCCCGCTGGGTTCCGTTACCGGGCGGTGCCGGTTTTACGCCACTGGAACAGGTCATCACGGCCAACTTCGATTTGCTGGATTCGTCCAATCCGCCACTTGCCGTTCACTTATTCCGGGTCACCCGTGGGGCGGAAGGAGAGTCGGACGCCACCGCGGAACTGGCCGAGGACGATGCACTGGATAAACCGGGCGGCGTAATCGAGCAGGTGAGTAGCGAGCTAAAAGCACGGCGATTTGCGGGTGTCGTGCGGCTCCAGCTCGACCCTTCGATGCCCAGGAAGTTTCAAGAGTGGCTCGCCAGACAACTCCGGATCGGGGTCGAAGACTTGTATCCGACGGACTCCTTCCTCGGCCTGTGCGATCTCTTGCAGTTGAAGATTCCGGACCGCGAGGATCTTTATTTCCCGCCCCACGAACCCGTTACCCACCCCCGTCTCCGGCTTCTCCGGGCTGCCAACCCCCAGGCCATCTTCGAAGAGATCGACCGTGGCGACATTCTTCTGCACCACCCGTACCATAGCTTCGACAGATCGGTTCTGCGTTTCCTGGAATCGGCTGCGGTGGATCCGGCCGTCCTGGCGATCAAACTGACGATTTATCGCACCAGTAGCGATTCGCCCATCGTCAAGGCGCTCGCCGAGGCGGCCCGACGCGGAAAGCAGGTCGCGGTCGTGGTCGAGGTGACGGCACGGTTTGACGAGGCGCCGAACATCGCCTGGGCACGATATCTCGAGAACGAGGGGGCCCACGTGGCCTACGGCGTCGAGCGCCTGAAAATCCACGTCAAGCTGGGTCTGGTAGTGCGCGAGGAGGGTGAGCGCATCCGTCGATATGCTCATATTGGCACGGGGAACTACCACACGGGCACCGCCAAGATCTACGAGGATCTCGGTTTGCTAACGTGCGATCCCGAGATGTGTGAGGATGTCGCGACGATGTTTAATGCCTTGACCGGCACGACTCCGTACGACAACATCCGGAAGATGATTGTCGCCCCGGTGACAATGCGGAGACGCTTCATCGAACTTATCCGTCGAGAGGTGGAACACGCCCGCGCAGGTCGAGCCTGCGGCATCGACGCCAAGATGAATCAACTTCAGGACCCCGAGTTTGTCCGGGAGCTCTATCTCGCCAGTCAGGCGGGCGTGCCCATCCAGCTCAACGTGCGCGGCAAGTGTGTCCTCCGGCCCGGCGTGCCGGGGCTGTCCGAGAACACTCGTGTGTTTAGTGTTGTGGACCGGTTTCTGGAGCACAGTCGGATTTATCGATTTTGGAACGGCGGGGATCCCGAGTATTTTATTGCTTCAGCCGATTGGATGAGGCGGAATCTGACCAACCGGGTCGAGGTTGCAGTTCCCATTTTGGACGGGACGTTGAAACAGGACTTAGACGAGATCCTGGAGGTTTACCATGCCGACAACTGTTCCGCGTGGGACTGTGGGCCCGACGGCACTTACGTGCGCCGCACTCCGCGCGAGGGGGAAGGGTGGCAAGCCGCCCAGGATACGTTCATCCAGCTGGCGCGGGAGACGCGAAAAAATAAAGGTAAGAGGATCGCTGTCCCCAGCGCGGAGACACGCGCAATCATGGTCGCTCCCGGGACGGGACTTGGACGACTCGATCCTCCTCTTGGCACCACGCACTGAGCATACCACCGTAGACACATCGCGAGTCAAGACCCATCGTGCGATCGGTCCGGTAGTATCCCCTGTCAGCCCAGTGTCCGTGCACCACCAGCGTTTGCCCGGAATAAAAAGTATACCAGGGCCGGAACGGAGCAGGGCATGCTTCGGGCGGACCAGTGTGGCGGGATCGCATTCCGTTCGCGGTACAGCAACGGACATTGGTGACGAAAGCGACCGGCTCGCTCTGGAGCCACGCGTCGTCGTGGGGACCTGCATTGATCCTCGTGGCAGCCTCGGTCAGGTCGGTCCAGCGGGGATCGAGACCCGCATGAACAAGCCACGCATCGGGCCCTCTCCCAGCGGATGGGAGGTGCACGAGAACCGGCAGATTGCGCAATGCCCGCAGCAATTCCTCCGCGTCTGGGGTCTGAAAAAGATCCTGGAGCCGCGCGAGCCTCTTGGGTCTCGCTCCAGAGAATGACAGCAGTGCGTTGACTTCGTGGTTACCGAGGACTGCGCGTCCGCCGATGCTTTGCCAGAGGCGCAACACCACCAGTGAATCGGGACCCCGATTGATAAGATCCCCCACGCACCACAACTCGTCCTGGCCGGGGCGAAAGCGGATCACCTCCAGAAGCCGCTCGAATTCGCGGGCGCAGCCTTGAATGTCCCCTACGACCCACCGCACGACTTTTTCAATGTCTTTGTTCTTGATGCGCCGACGATCGTATCCGTTTCGTTCCATGGTTTCGACGTGGAGGCCAAGTATCCCTGAGCGAGCGAGGACTGTCAAGAGTCCACTCTTGTCGAGAGGAGACACCATCGCCCGCTGGTGGATTCCTGAGGAAATAGAGTGGACGGAAGGGCGGTTTTGTAGTAATAAAGAGGCCACCCTCTCTGAGAAAACCTGTGGGCGTTTGGCGAGGATTCTGGACACGATCCCCCCTTACAGGGTTACTGTTGTGCCTTCCCTTGATGCAAAGATTGTGAAACTGCGAAGCCTCCTTCGGGAAATGGAGCGGGTCGTCGTCTGTTTCTCGGGAGGGGTGGATTCGAGCTTCCTGCTCGCCGAATCGGTCCGCAGCCTGGGCAAGGGTGCGACGGCGCTGACCGCGGTGTCTCCCAGCCTTGCTCCTGATGAAAAAACCGCTGCACAGCGCTTAGCCGAGCAACTTGGAGCACGACACCTCCTTGTGGAGACGCATGAACTCGACGATCCGCGGTACGCCGCCAACCCAGCGAATCGCTGTTACTTCTGCAAGACCGAACTATATAGCACAGCCATTGAGCAGGCCCGACGTCTCGGGATTCCGCACGTCCTCGACGGCTTCAACGTGGATGACCGGGGCGATCACCGTCCTGGTCGCAAGGCCGCGCGCGAGTACGGCGTACGTTCCCCCCTCGATGAGCTCGGATTCACCAAGGCGGATATTCGCGAGGGGGCCCGTCGGATCGATCTCCCGGTCTGGGACAAGCCTGCCCTCGCGTGTCTATCCAGTCGGTTTCCGTACGGGGTCGAGATTACGCCTGAGCGGCTCACCCAAGTGGCGCGCTGCGAGGGCGTCCTGCGCGAATTGGGGTTCCGCGTCTGCCGGGTTCGGTATCATGACACCGTCGCACGCATTGAGGTTGGGCGGGAGGAGCTACCTCGACTGTTTGTTCCCGAGGCGCGCGATGAGATCGTCCGGCGCTTTCGAGCAGCAGGCTTTGTCCATGTCGCCGTCGACCTACAGGGGTACCGAACCGGGTCCTTGAACGAGCCCGCACGGGCCGCGGCAGAGAGATTGAATCTGTTGAACCTGCGAGGGAATGGAGAAGGAAGGGAGGGGTAATCATGAAAATAGAACAGGCAACGGCGGCCTCGATTACCGAACTCTGGACGAAAGTAGAGCCACGCGTCAAGCAATCAAAGGTCCTGGAGGAAGCTGCGCAGGAGCTGGCCACTGCGCTACATACGCAATTTCAGGAGTCGGTGGTTTTGGCTCGAGTCTATGTTACGGTTCCGTTCGGTGCGTTACCCGGGCCGAACAAGGCGTTCGTGAAGAACCTGGTCGAGTCAGCCGGCGCGGTCTCCGATTTGAAGGACACGACGCCGGTCCTCTCGCTCATCGGCACCCACGGCAAGGAGGCTGACTGGAACGACCGCCGCAAGTCCAAAGGCCATGTTGGAATCCCCCTGACCTCTGCGGCTTTCGTCGACGCCATTCCGATGATTTCCCGTCTACTCAAGGAGTTGGGGCTCCCCTTGGATTGGGTCGACACCCAGGATCCGGAAATCGTGAAAAAGATGGATCGTGCGGCCGGTCTTTTCTTCGTCGAGAATGCCGCCGAAACGACGGATCACCAGGGGAGGAAGATCATTCCGGCGCAAGACTTTGTGTCCGGCTATAACGTGAAGACGGTTTTTGGTGTGGGAGGGGGGTACGCTGGAGGCCAGATACTGGTCATCGTCGCGTTCACCCGTGACCTTGTTCCACGCGCCGCTGCTGAGCGTTTCGTGGGACTGAGGGACGCATTCAAAGGGAACACCGGTTCCCTCGTCGAAGCTGGGAAGGTGTTCGCCGCAGCGTAAAAGGCGACGCGAAATATCCCGCATATCCGAGTGCGGGTCGGAGATGTCGGCGAGTGATGGACTTGCATTGCTTGGACCAAAGTCTTTTCGTCCGCTAATACTCGAGGGACCACGGGAATGGATGGAACACGGATGAAGGCTGTATTGAAGGCGGTGAGCGAGGGGGATCTGTCAGCAGAAGAGGCCCTGGAGCGGTTGAAGCGTTTGCCGTACGAGGAGATGGGATTCGCGACCCTCGACAATCACCGGAGCCTCCGCCAGGGCTTTCCCGAGGTCATTTATTGTTCCGGGAAGACGATCGAACAGATCGCTGAAATTGCCACCCGATTGCTCGGCCAGCACAATAGCCTGCTGGCCACCCGGGCTACCGAGGAAATGTATGGCGCGATCGCGGAAATCGAAGGATCCGCCGAGTACAATGCGCTCGCCCGCACGGTCGTGGTCCGCCGGGAGCAGCGGCCCTCGACGACCGGCACGGTCCTCGTGACAAGCGCTGGGACCGCCGACATCCCGGTCGCCGAGGAGGCGGCGGTGACCGCCGATTTCTTGGGAAGTCGGGTCGAAAAACTGTACGATGTGGGCGTGGCGGGACTGCACCGGGTACTTCACAGGTGGGATGACCTTCAGAGGGCCCGGGTCCTCGTCGTGGTGGCGGGAATGGATGGGGCCCTCCCCAGCGTCGTGGGAGGACTGACGGCGAAGCCGCTCATCGCCGTTCCCACGAGCGTGGGGTATGGAGCGAGCTTCGGCGGGCTCGCCGCCCTTTTGACCATGCTCAACTCCTGCGCCGCCGGGACGGCGGTGGTCAACATTGACAACGGCTTTGGCGCAGGTGTACTCGCCCACCGGATCAACCTCGTCGGCGAACAAGAAGCGCTTAGTAGTCAGTAGCCCGCTGTTGACTGGTTATTGCTGACTGCTGATGGCTGACGGCTGACAAGCTGCCTCATGCGGATCGCCTATTTCGATTGCTATAGCGGGATCAGCGGTGACATGATCCTGGGGGCCCTGGTAGATGTCGGTCTCCCCGTGGAGGTGCTCCGGTCCGGGATTGCACAACTCAATCTTTCTGGTGTTGATCTCAAAACGGAGAAGGTCAGGCGGGGGAACTTTGTGGGGACCCGGGTCCAGGTGATCACCCCCCCAGAGCCCCATTCCCATCGACATCTTTCGGACATTCTCGCTCTCCTCGAAAAAAGCGAGCTTGATGCAGAGGTGCTGACGCCGGCGCGCCGAATTTTCGAGCGACTCGGAGAAGCGGAGGCGTCCGTTCACGGGGTCCCGGTGGAGCGGATTCATTTCCACGAGGTCGGAGCCGTAGACACGATCGTGGACGTGACGGGAGCCATCATCGGGCTCAACGCCCTGGGGATCAACGAGGTCTATGCGTCAGCCCTGAATTTGGGCGGGGGGAAGATCCGGGCGGCCCACGGAGAGATGCCGGTACCGGCTCCAGGAACTGCCGCCCTTCTTCGAGGCATCCCCATCTATGGAAGCCCGGTCGAGGCAGAACTTACCACGCCGACCGGGGCAGCCATCATCACGACGGTCGCCAAGGTGTTCGGGGCCCTCCCTCCCCTCCAGGTTGATCAGGTCGGCTACGGGGCGGGAGGCCTGGAACTTCCGGCCCGGGCGAACTTGCTCCGCCTGATCGTTGGCAAGAGGATTGGCGGTCTGGTCAGCGATGAGATCGCAGTCCTGGAGACGAACATTGACGACATGAACCCGCAACTCTACGAGCCGTTGATGAATGCCCTCTTCGAGGCCGGGGCCCTTGAGGTGTTCCTCACACCGATCATCATGAAGAAATCACGGCCTGCCACGGTCGTCTCGGCTATCGTTCCAGCCGGGCTCGAAGGCAGCGTCGGGCCCATCCTCTTGAACTTCAGTAGCACCTTTGGGGTCAGATCCAAGAGGATGCACCGACAGACACTTCCCCGCGAGACCCTTACGGTCCAGACGCGGTTTGGAGAGGTGCGCGTCAAGGTTGGGCGGCTTCAGGGCCGTCCGATCCATGTGGCTCCTGAATATGAGGATTGCCGGCGGCTGGCCGAGACAGGGAAGACGCCTGTGGGCGATATCATGGCGGCAGCGGTCGAGGCAGCCCGCGCGATACTGACACCATGAACCCCTTTCCGCTGATGACCGTCGGCTTGCTCCTGGGCATGGAGCATGCCCTCGATGCCGACCATGTCGTGGCTGTTTCCACCATCGTCAGCGAGACCCGGAGCCTCATCCAATCCTTGATCATCGGTATCGTCTGGGGCATCGGACATACCGCGACGCTTCTCGTTGTCGGCCTGGTCGTGCTCCTATTCGGCGTTGCCGTGCCCCCGTGGGTGGCGCTCTCCGCAGAGGTCCTCGTCGGCCTCATCCTCATCCTTCTCGGGGTTCAGATCCTGTGGAAGTATAAAAGAAAGCGAATCCACGCCCACTACCATCGCCATAGCGATGAAACGCATATTCACTTCCATGCCCATGAGGCGACGGAAGCCCATACCCATGAGCACCAGGCGCCACATGTCCGAAAGCCGCTCTTGGTCGGCATGGTTCATGGCTTGGCCGGGAGCGTGGCCCTGCTGGTCCTCGTCCTCAGCACCATTCGATCCCCGCTGATGGGGGTCCTGTATATTTTGACCTTCGGTCTGGGATCGATTGTGGGGATGTTGACGGTCAGCGCGCTCGTCGGGCTGCCCTTTCTCCTCACGCTCGGGCGCTTCGAACGGCTTCATAGAGGAGCCAGGGTCCTTGCCGGCCTCCTCTCGATCGGCATAGGATGCTCAACCGCGCTACAAATCCTTTCGCTCTGGTGAGGCGGGAATCGTCTTGGGTCCATGACAGTCAGGTTCTTGCCTCGCCACCTATTTTCCCCCCTGCCGATAAAGCTTCCCCGCCAATACCTCGCAATTTTACGAGTTGACGCGCACCTCGGGCTATGATCATGTAGCGGGTGATCCGATTGTCCGGCCGTAAATCTCGTAAAGGTGCATCAAAGAGAGGATGAAATGGCTGGAAAACGACCTCTACCCTTACCGCAGGGCAACTACTTTTACTTGTTGGCGTCGCTGCTCCTCATATTTCTCCTGTATCCGTTTGCCCAAGGGAGTATCCTGGGCGCTAGACTCTTGGACATCATCCTGTCTGCAATTCTTCTCTCAGGCATATATGCGGTCAGCCAGAAGAAGCAGCTCTTCATCATTGCCTTGCTTCTCGCGCTTCCCACCCTTGCCATCCATTGGTCGAGGTATTTTGTGAATGTTTCATTCGTGTTTTTCGGGGTCGAAAGCATGACTGCCCTGTTCTTTATCTTTACAGGAAGTGTCATAGTCGTCCATGTCTTTCGGGGTGACGAGGTGACGGCGAACAAAATAGCCGGAGCGATCTGCGTCTACCTGCTGATTGGATTAACGTGGGGTATTTTTTTTGCCCTCGTGGAGGACCTTTGGCCTGGGTCCTTTATGATCGGGCATGGCAGAATGGAGGCACGGGTTCCGCAGATGATGTACTACAGCTTCGTCAACCTAACGACTTTGGGGTACGGGGACATCACCCCCCTCGCCCCTCACGCGAGAACCTTATCGATTGTGGAGGCGATCCTCGGCCAAATGTATTTGGTCGTGTTGATCGCGCGACTCGTGGGGTTGCATATTGTGCACTCCACGAGAAAGCATTCTGACTGAGTCACGCACCGGCGTTGTGTCAGGTTAGTCTCCATCGCACCCGTTCCTCCAGTGTCATGAACCCCCCTTTGCCTTTTTGGCTACGCGGGCGTTGAACCTGGCAAAGTCGATGGAAAACCTTTCATGCGTTCCCTGGCTGATCACATCGACTTCGTCTCTGGCCTCGATCTCCCACGTGGTGCGCTGGCCGTCTACGCGTGTGCACCGCACATGGACCGTCACCTCCATCCCCGGAGGCGTCGCTGCCGAGTGGGTGACGTGTATGAGTGTCCCTACGCTCCCGTGCCCCGGTTCCATGTGAGGTGCCAACGCTTCGATGCATGCCCACTCGATCAGAGCGACCATAAACCCCGTGGCGAACACCTTGGGCATTTCCTGGTACACTTTCGCCTCAGGGTAAATGTATGGAACCGTCTTGTTCTCCGGGACCCGGTATCTATGGGTGTACTCAATCCCTTCTTTCATGGTGTCCTTCATCTGTTTCCTCCTTCCTGAGAACCTCTGCCTTATGTACGCGCAGCCGCGCTCGGGGACCCCGTCGGCGGATAATCCAGCGAGCCGGTTAGCTCCGCAATTTTCTCCGACGGAAAGCTTGGGAGGTACAGCGCCTGCTGCTTTCTCCACTCATTCACCTGTGCCTCCGCGGCTCGGGCGAGATCGTCATTGAGTTTGTCCGCCCGCTGGATATAGGTCATTTGGGAAGGAAACGCAAAGTTCGAGCCCGCCGCGGCCACAATGTCCATGATCCGGAGATTGAGATCCTCGGCGACTTCGAGGAATTCGCCGTAGTCGGTCACCTCGACATACGCAAAGACATCGAGATCCAGCGAATACT
>CAZLDS010000045.1:0-21842 GCA_964558395.1 uncultured bacterium
GCTTGCCCTTGCCGTCCTTGCCGACGAGGCTTTTGCGCTCCACTTTCTCGAAGACACCTACGCGGCCGGCCACGTGGCCGGCACATGGGGCAACGCTTCCCTGCGAAAAGGGACCCATGATTATTACAATGAATATGGCCTGGAAGCCAAGCGTTGGGCGGGGAAATCGACTGTCCTCGTGGGTGACGCGTATATGCGCCCGGAGGACGCCGAGCGTGCCGCAGTCGCCGTACGCGAAAGTCTTGAACAGATTCTCGATGCGGCGAGCGGTCGGGGACCGGCGGCCGGGCTCCCGTACGATCCAGCGGCGCCGCTCCTACCGGATAGCTTCAACGTCTGCACGTCGATCACGATGCCTGCGCGTAAGGCGCACCCCAGTCTCCGCCCCCTGTTCGTGGCGGTCATTGAAGACGTACCGGTGCCGGGGTTGGGGCCCGGGCCGGGCGACCTTCCCCGGTTTCGGGCGGAAGTGGGCCCCTTCATCGGCTTCGTCGCGGGGGCGAGCGGGATCGGAGTGAGCGGCGGGTTCGGGTCCACGCAATCCACTACGGGCGCCATCGGCAGCCTGGAAGGAGCGGTACGTTTGGGCTTCGGACTGGAAGGTGTCCTGGGTGAAGCGGGTGACGGGCTGGTGTTCCTGGACCTCGGGGTCCGCCTGGACTCGGCATCGTCGATGAAAATCAGTGAGGACCCGCAGTTTGCTCAGGGGGGCGGGATTACCGCCGCGATCCCATCGCGGTCCGGCTTTACCGCCCGCCTGCGTATGCCGTTCTGGCTCATTCCCGGGGACCTGCTCTTGGCGTCGCCGCTCCTGGCATTTGATCCCGACACGTATGCCAAGATGGCCGTGGTGGCCAGCAACGGAGGTCTCATTCCGTGGCAGACGGGGATTGCAACCCCCCTGGGGCGCTTTCAGTTTGTGCTAGGGCGCGAGGTGGGTGTCTCGTTTTACGGCCTTGATAATGAGGACCGCCTGATCATACCCCCAACGCGCCCCGGTGAGGGTTCCACGTTGATTGATCTTCAATCGATACGTTTCGAGTTCCCGGTGCTCGAGTACCGTCCGTTCCGGACCTTTTCGCAGGACCAGAGTGCAAGCCTCGTGTTGCAACTCTTCACGGGGTTCGAAGTGCCGACCTCCGTGTCGGTCGTGAGTCCGGCCGGAGCGCCAGAGCCAGATGTGGGGACCATCTGGCTCCTCGGTCTGCGGATGGCATTCGACTGGCGATACTACTTCTAAGGGGAAGCCGGGGTCGGACGGGAGATCATTCGGACAGGGGGATGCCGCCATCCGCCGAGGGGAAGGTGTCGTCCCCGGCAAAGGCCCATCGGTAGGCGTTGCTGAGGATCCTGCCGTTCGTCTCCCCGTCAAAGGTGTGTCCGCAGTCGGGGACGCCCCGCGCGTGGATCGCGCTGGCACTCCGGGCCAGGACAGGCAGGGTCATGGCGAGCATCGCTGCCGGCGCGTCCTGCTCTCCATAGGCCACGTACACCTCTCCCGTGTAGCGGCGCAGGCCACTCAGGAAGTACCATCCCATGGATCCCACACCCATGCTGTCGTACGTCGAGACCAAGAGGATCTTTTTCACCGCCGGAAAGAAGGAGGCCACGGTCACGACCACTGATCCCCCGGAAGAGAAACCGGCCAGGTACACGTCAGGGTCGGTGACGCCGCAGAGGTCCTTCGAGCGTGCCAGGCAGTGCTCCACAAGAAAAGCCATACCCTCGACGTAAATCCGGTTCCAGCTCGCCCCCAGATAAGAATACGGCTCGTCCGGGTGGTCAAACTGGCCATCGGGCGGGGGCGGGTTGAAGGTCACGAAGGTGGCGGTGCTCTGGGTCTGCAGGTATTCGGCAAGGCGCACGTAGCGATTCCCCGTGCCTTCCTTTCTCTCCCCCGTCCCGGGCGCCTGGATGATGAACCTGCCGGACGTCGTGGGGAACGCCACGAAGGGAATCTCATACGGCACCGTCTGCCCGCGATACCCTATAGTTTCCAGCTGAAGACAGCCCGTTTCCATCGCCATCGTTACATTCCCGCCCTTTGTTAAAAGATCGTCACCGCCCCTCGCCGGACCAGTCTTTCGACATGATACCTCATAGCGGGAATTATTCAGCTATCAGCAATGCGTGCAGGAGCGGCGAGATAGCTTCCTACGGTCTGAGGTCGCTCTGAGACAAGCCTGAGGTGTTCGAGGCGTCCGAGGTGAGGCAGTAGGCACCGAGGCTGACCACCGTGGTGACGGTGACAACCAAGACGAAGAGGGCAAGGACTGCGGTCGCCACCACGCGCGCCGTACGCGAATAGCGCCGCCGCCGAGGCTGGAAGCCCGGTGGGATCTCTGTGCAACCGACTGGATTAACCCGAGAAAGCGCCATAATCCGGTCCTCACGACTTCGAACCTATACGCCGATTCTTGCCGGTCCCCACGGACTTGTCAAGATCCTCCGGTAATCGCCGTTGCCGCCATACACTGGTCAGTATAATCCCATTACGGAAGGAGACGGGAATAGGATAGGTTCAATTATCTCTCAGATCATCGGGTTGATGGGGTGTAGCAGCACAGAGAATCACGTCAACATCCTGCTGTCGGCCCTGAAGCGGATCTGTTGGCAAAGCAAAGGGTCGGGCACCAATGGCACCCGACCCCGTAACGGTCTCAAGCTGGCCTTACCGTATAGGAACCACCTTGGGTTTTTCCTCCGGGGTTGTTTCGTGCAGTCTAGCCAGTGAGCCAACCCGTCTCGCGAGAGGTCGGATAGTCCCCAACGCTCACTTGGGCTGCAATGTGATGGTTACGAACTCTTTTACCGCCTTCACCACGTCCGCGTGCGCTTTCGGGTTGTAGGCGACAGTAGTTCCGTGTTCTACGCAAGGATCGCCAGCCCACGTGAACGGCTGCTTCGTCTGGCTATTAATGATCTGACCATCTGGCGCTTCTTCGAGGGGAGGGCAATTACGCATCGTTTGCGCCTTGGGGAGCTTGAGTGGCTTTTTGAGCGCGGGGTTGTCGAAGACGTGACCCGCCTCGGGGTACTCGGTGAGCGATATGTCCTTCCCCGCAGCTTTCAGCCGGTTGACGTATGCGCGGCACTGTGCGATCGAGGCGTAGTTGTCCGCGACACCGTGGTATATCCGGACCGGTTTGTCGACCACGTCGAGTCCACCGACAAACGCTGTGTTACACGTCGGGTAGAGTGCGATGTACCCGGCGAACTCCAGGCCGCCTCCAGGGCGATGCATCGCCCAGAACCGCTTGACCGCGGAGTAATGGGCGGCGGCAGCGCCTCGCGAAAACCCCATGACCATCACCCGTCCAGAGTCGATTCGGGGGTGCTTGGACAGAAGCTCCAACGCACGATACGCGTCAACGATCTGCACCAAACGACTCAGTTGGTCTTGATCGTAGATGGTTTTGACGACTCCCCGCCCTGTAAAGCTATCGACAATGAAGGTCGCCACCCCAAGAGCGTTGAACTCCCTCGCCCAATTATCAACTTGCCGGGTAATCCCAGCCGAGCTGTGAAGCAGCACTACTGCAGGCAACCGATCCTTCCCGGGTCGGGGGATCCGAAGCTCCCCACTAATCGTGGCCGGCTTGGAGTCCTTCCTACCGGTTAAGAACTCCTGATTCGTTGGGGTCTGTGTCTGAAGCGTGTACAGCTCTAGCCTTGCTATCTGTGCCGAAGCCGGCCTGGGCGCTGAAACCACGAATGCACAACACAAAACAAACGCGAGGAATTTGGGAAAGCGCGAGCTGCGGACTGACATTTCAACCTCCTTTCGCTACGCGTGACGGCCGGTCACGCCTAGCCACTGAGCCTATTTCCAGCCTGCACTGGATCAACTGGTTCCATTTGTCGCTTCTTTTCTCCCTATTCCGGATAGGCTGCATCTCCGCCCGGGGGTCCCCGCACATACGAATGCCCTCGCCGGCCATCCGTAAAGCCAACGAGGGCATCATCAGTACCGACGCCGCGGGCCTGGCGGCTGAGGCGAGCCGAGCAGGAGCACTCCGTCGGTGGCGAAGGTCGGCCCGCAAATGAGAAGGCTCAGGCCGATTAGAAGACTCCCAATGAGGCAACGACTGACCATGCGACTTCCTGATTCTTCCTTCGCCACGGGGTCACCTCCTCCGCCTGCTGGCGTTCCCTCCTCAAGGGTTTCCCCGTCCAACGCTCCTAATAGGGGGCAAGGGGCGTACCACGACCCACGTGTGGTCGACTCGCCTTGTAAATTAAATAGTTACGGAAGGTCGGCGGTTACTTGCAGCTCGTATGCCTGACATTTTATGTCACGGTGTGAACATTTGTTGCACACACCCCAAGCGGAGATGCTGGTCTCCCCACTCTGAGCATGAGCTGTAGGGGTGGACCGGGACTCCCTCGTGGACGACCGCGGGGGATGATTGCCAAATTGGTTGCGGATAGGTTGCGTTTTTCGGTCACGAAATGATATATTTTGCCGCGTCCTGCACACCCAAGTGTTGGAACTTATTGAATTTGCTCTACCGAGGGTTACACTCAAAATCTGTTGAGGGGCAACCCTCGTGGGGTTCAACTCTCGCTCCTCAGCATCGGATTGGGCACGCGCCTGCCCGGGACTTCATCGAGCACGTCGTCTCGGTGCCGTCCCAGGCTACTTGCCCCGTGGGAGAGAGCTTGGCCGTCCCCAGTGTGGCGCGCGCAAATCTCGACGAGGATGCCATGACAGACCAGAAGGATCCCCAGACGGACCACGGAAATCCCGCCTACATCATCACGCTCATCCACGGGACTTGGGCCCGTGAAGGGGGCTGGACGCACGAAGGCTCGGTTTTTCGGAGACGGCTTCAGGAGAAACTGAACACGCCACTCAACTTCCGGCGGTTCGAATGGAGCGGTAAGAACTCTCATACGCATCGGCTGCACGCAGGCGAGGAGCTCAGTGAGTACCTGAGGACCGAATTCGAAGGTGCTCCTCAGTCAAGACATGTGGTCATTGCCCACAGCCATGGTGGCAACGTCGCCCTCTACGCTCTTCAGGATGATGAACTCCGGGCACGCATTGATGGCCTCGTTTGTTTAGCCACGCCATTCGTGGAGGTTCGGCCCCGCCATCTTCGACGAAGGCTACTTGTGGTTGCCGGGATCTACGTGGCAGCTGCGATATTGGGGACCGCGGGAGGCTTCATTATTTATGGCAGCAGGCTGTTATCGGGTCTGCCCGGTCTTTTTTTGGGCCTGTTTTGGACCGGGGCGCTGCCTTTTCTGCCACCCATGTTCTTGCTACTCTGGTCCCTGCTGAAGGAAAGGGACGAGCACTTGGGCCTGTGGAAGTTTTTGAAGACCCAACGCGGGCGAAGCGAGCTGGTGGAGTCCCTGCGCCTTCCTGTACTAGATACCAGGAAGCTACTCATCGTCCGTCCCAGCGGCGACGAAGCGTCAGGAGTCCTTGCGGCCTCCCAGTTCTTCACCTGGATCCTCAGACGGATCTGGAACTTCTGGGACTTCGCCTATTCGAGGGTCGATCGGGCATTCACGGCCACGTATCTCTTTGTCAGTCTGGGTCTATTGATATGGTTCCTGGCGTTTACCCTGCTGCCGTGGGATAAAGTGGACTTCCTTTTCACAAATCACCTTCAATGGGTTCTGTGGTTGGCAACCATTTTCAAAACACATTTCCCTAAATTATTGATAGCGTGGTTGATCGCCTTTACGGCATTCGTGCTCCTGCCATTTGGGTGGTTTGCCTGCTTCATCCTAGGCCTGATATGGTCTTCACACTATGCCTTCGGGTTCGATGCGATGCTTCTGAGCTTCGAATTCGAGACCACCGCAGAGGCCTCTCCTCCGGGTGAAGCGCGAGTCTTTCAAGTCAGCACGCCTGGACCCCGCCTGCCGACTGCCAAACTAGCCCACAGCCGCATCTACGAAAACGAGGATGTCGTCAATGCTATTGCTGACTGGATAAAGAGCCAGGGACACGAAAGTTAAGCCCTCCAGCGCCGACCGTACCGTCCTGGTAGCGCGTTTCAGCCGCTGACCCGTGTAGGGACCCCTCGCTTGATCAAAACTTTGCTGGTTTTTGATTCCCTGTGGGCAAAGCAAAGGGTCGGACACCAATGGCACCCGACCCCCTAACGGTCTCAGCGTGACGGCCGGTCACGCCTAACCAATCGGTCTATTCCCAGTCTCCTCTAGATCACCTTGTCACTCTTAAGGCACGCCCGCCTTGCGGAGCGCATTGACGGTCCAAGCTTCATACTGCTGATCCTTATACGGGAGCACCTTCGCAAAGGCGTCCACGGTGAACTTGGGATTTATTCTGCGGATTTCCGCTGCTTCTTTCTTCGCCTCCTCCTCCCTGTCGCATCCTGCATAGACGACGGCCGAGATGACACGAACCATCAGATTGTCAGGCTGATGCTGACGTCCCCTCTCGCTCGTCGCGATGGCTTCCTTGCAATTTCCTATCTGGAAGTAGATCAATGCCAGATTTTGAACCATAAGGTCCGGAGCAAGCGGCTCAAGGCGCAATGCCCTTTTCATCGCCGGAAGGGCCTCCTCCGATTTCCCGGCGAAGCGGAGCACCGCGGCCAGTGTATAATTCGCTGTGGCCGAATTGGGGTCGAGCTCCACGCCTCGCTCCGCCTCGACGATTCCCTCGTCGTGCTTCCCGACAAATGCGTAGAGCACGCCCAACCTGCTGTGCGCGTCGGCCAGCGAGTCATTTATCGCCAGGGCCTTGTGCGCCAATTCGATGCCCTTCGCTATGGAGTCCTTGGGGGATTTGCTCATCCCGAAAAACACCTCTTGTATGTGGGCGTATGCCAACAACACGTACGCGTCTGCGTAGTGCGGATCCAGGGCAATCGTTTCCTCCGCCACACGGCGTGCCAGGGCAATGCCCTCCCGACTTCCCTTGAAAACATGTCCGCGGGCCTCCATGAACATCAGGTAGGCTTCGAGATTCTTCGTGCCTTGCGCCCACACCCGGGCCTGCTCTCCGCGGGTCAGCTTTACGGACAACGCCGATGTGATCCTCAGAATGACCTCATCTTGAAGGGCAAAGATGTCATGCAGGTCCCGATCGTAGGATTCGGCCCATATCGTTTGATCCGATGTGGCGTCGGTCAGCTTGACGTTGATCCGGATCCGCCGGCTGGATTGCTGCACGCTCCCTTCCAGCACATACCGGACCCCGAGGGTCTCTCCCACCTGCCGGAGGTCCACCGGCTTGCCCTTGTAGGCAAACGCCGAGGTCCGGGAGATGACGAACAGGGACGAGATCTGGGAGAGGGACGTGATGATCTGATCGGTGAACCCGTCCGTGAAATACTCCTGTTTGGGATCGCCGGTCAAGTTCTCAAGCGGAAGCACGACGATGGAAGGCTTATCGGGAAGCGGCAAGGCCGCCTTCTCCACGGAGGCGACCTGCACCGGAGGGGAAGTGGCCCGGTTGAAATAATCTTCGAAATATTCCCTGAATACCACGACCCCTATCACCTGCAGCAGCGCCACGCTCGCCAAAACCACCTTCTGCCACCGCTTCAGCCTTGCCCTGATCCCGCCGACCACCTTCCTGACGGAATCCACCTCCAACACGACCCGATAGACCTGGACGCGTTCGAAAACCTTCTCGACCCGATGCTTTCCCAGGAACTGATACCCGACGTCCAACTTGTTCTTGACCTGGTCGTGGACGCTCCGGGAAATGCAAATGTCCCCTCCATCAGCCAGGCTCTCCAGCCGGGCGGCGACGTTGACTCCATCGCCATAGATATTCCCCCCTTCCTCGATGACATCCCCAAGATTGACCCCGATGCCAAAGGGCATCCTGCGCTCGGCTGGCAGCTCTTCGTTCCGCGCTTTGAGCGCCTTCTGGATTTCGATCGCGGACCGCACGGCATCCACCACGCTCGCGAACTCGGCGAGCAGGTCGTCCCCGGCAGTGGACAGAACTCGACCCTGGTGCTTCTCTATCAGCGCACACATCACGCCGCGGTGAGCCTTCAGAGTCTGGAGCGTCCCGGCCTCATCGTCTTCCATGAGGCTGCTGTATCCCTTGGCGTTGGCGCTCAGGATGGCGGAGAGCTTCCGTTTGTGACTTTCAGTAGACAAAGGCATTCACATAGGCCCTCGACCGTTCCGACCCGACCCCTCTCTTTTCCCTCGCACACACCAATGCCCTCGCCGGCCATCCGCAAAGCCAAAGAGGGCATCACCCGCACCGACGCCGCCACCTGGCGGCTGAGGCGAATGGAGGCAGAACACCCCTCGACCAGGCACACGAAAAGGTGAAGGGTTGTCAGGCCGGACAAAAAACAGAACGCCTTCGCGGGTTGTGCTCCGCTCGCGAAGGCGTCGGAATGGGTGGTGCGCCGTCGATTGCGCCTGCGGTGGGCCCGGGGCTATTCTTCGCCCGAGGTTCACTAATTTGTCTCGGGGAGTGACTCCCCTAACCTAATAACCTACTCACGCGACAACCCGAAGGGTCGCCTCAAATGCCCGACTTTGTATCGCCATCCTATCGCTTGTCAAGGACAATATTTCTGCCGGTGTTCCAGAGGTCGCCCCACCGTTCGCTGGTTTCACCCTTCTCAAGGGCGATGACCTTGCATGTTCAATCGGCTATAATGGCCGGGTATGAAGCCGAAGTACTTGAGAATGCTCCAGCGGATGAAAAAGGACCCCCGGCGGCAGGCGACCACATGGTCGGTCTACATCCTGCGCTGCGGGGACGGGACCTACTACACGGGAATCGCTAAGGACGTGCGGGAGCGCCTGAGGAAGCACCAGACGGGAAAGGGCGCCGCGTACACCCGGAGTCGCCTGCCGGTCGAACTGCTCTATGAGGAAAACGGCCTGCCCCGGTCCGAGGCCCTCGTCCGGGAGGCGCGGATCAAGGCCATGCCGCGCGAAAAAAAAGGGCAGCTTGCACGGAAGAAGGTTTAGTTTCCCGCACGCAGCCGCTACCGCCCCCGTTTCCCTTCCATCTCCCGCCGCAGTCGAGGCCGGCCTAGAAAGGACAATAAGAATCAGTTCTTTCCAGAATTTCTTCCGTGAGACTGAAGGGCCCGCAGCTTCTCGCCCCCCTTATGGCCTTACCGCGTCTTTTCCCCTGAATCTCTCCGGGCTTTGAACCACTTTTGACCCTCCTCGGTTTTTAGCCAAGCGTCGAGAGCTTCACCGAACTTTTGTCGATTACGAGCTTCTGCAAAGACGGTGCGTCCGTAAGAGGTCGACCGGTACGTGATCCAGTTCGCGACCGGTTCATTGAACATCTCGGCCGTCAGAGGCTTGAAAGTTGCTTGGAACATTTCCGCGCTGAGCAGGCGGTTGATAGCAGCAATTCGTTCGACAGATGCCAGGGCATCCCCGAACGTTTTGATGTGCGGATGTGGAACATCCTGTAGGGATTCCTGGAGCAGAAGGTACATGCTTACATCCAGGGATTGTACACCTCGCTCTATGGCCAGGCTCTTTCGTAAGTCAACCGACCCCAAGGCGTCAATGATGAGATCGCGGATCAGCACCCTTGAAGCCTCCCGGTTTTCTGCCTCATACGCATGGACACGAACGCCTGCAATATCGAAATCAAGGCGATCATTATCCGCTCGGACCAGCAAGACCTCCTCAGGCAACCTCGCAGCATGAGCTAGACCAACTTCATAGAGTACGTTTCCGTTTCGTATTGGCCGCAGTCCGCCTCCCTCGCCCTCAAGGTGACCAATGGTAGTTATATCGGCAAGAACCAAGAGGCTCTGGCTAATACACTGGACGATCTCCGTTATTATGGAGTCACTTTTCTTCGATAGGTCGATGCGCTGGGCCTCTAGCCTCTGTCCTTGCCACTCTACTTCGCGAACGGCCGGCAGAATTATTTCTTCCCAATTTTCATCAAATCGTCGATCGAAACTCATCGCGACAAAGACCATCGAGTTCCTCGGGAACGGTGGAAATAGATTTATTATCTCCCGTGGGTACATCCGAAAACTCCGCCTCATGGTTTCGCTCTACGGCGTAATCTTTGAGGATGCTGTTCGGCATATGCCGGCCCGGAAGCTTCCAATGGACGCCCCGATTCTCGCCGCTTTCCAGAGACCTTGTCAAGGTCCTCCGGTGGGATGGGTTGGAAAACTGAGGGGGGATCGCTCGGGCGGTTCGCATTGAGAGGATTACTCCTCAATAGATGAGCTAAGATCTCCCGTAGACTCCTAGGAAACAGGAGCGGGGGTCAGTTCCAGCGGGCGCGGGCACCGGGGGTGCCACGCTCCATGCGCCGCAGTAACCCTTCGTGCCTCAAACGCGCTCCTTGACACGCAAAACCCTGCAAGTATAATCCCGACACCGAAGACCATAAGGGGCTAATCTCATGGTGAAGATCCACCATACGTACGTTGGCGATGCCGCCCTGGACGAAGCGGCCACGCAGCTCTTCCGGATGCAATGGGCAACCTACCGCCGTAAGGTCGACGCGAACCACATATATCATCGCGAAGCGTATGGCACTCTAAGGCGTCTGTTGCTGGACGAGGTCGACAGGCCGTTCTCGTTTCTGGACTTGGCGTGCGGCGACGCAAAGGAGTCTGTCGGTGCCCTGGTGGGGACCCGAGTCACGCACTATCACGGGATCGATCTATCTGCACAGGCCCTCGAGCTGGCCGCCCAGAATCTGGAGGAGCTGGACTGCGAAATCGACCTGGAGCAGGCCGACTTCGTGGAGGCCATCCGGAAGCGGCCCGAGCCGGCGGACGTGGTCTGGTTCGGCCTGTCGTTGCACCATCTCGAGACGCCCGATAAGCAGGAAATCATGCGCGAGATCCACGACGCGATGGCGGCGGGCGGACGATTCCTGATCTTCGAACCGGCAATGCGCGAAGGCGAGAGCCGAGAGAGATGGTATGACCGCATTGAGAGTATCATTCGCGCACGCTGGACAGCGGTTTCCACCGACGAACACGACATGATCGTCATGCACATCCGGCAGTGCGACCTTCCCGAAACGGTGGTTGGATGGCAGGTCCTGGGGCGGGAGGCAGGATTTCGCCAGGATCGGCTCCTGTTCCGAACACCGGATGACTTGCTCGCCGTGATCTGCTTCGATAAATAGCAGCCGCGTCCCGCACACGCAAGCGCCTCATCGAGACGAACGCGGATCCATCGGATCCCGGGTTCCACCATCATTGGAGGAGGGCGAGGTGCCACTGACCGGAGCACCACTCCATGCGCCGATCCAGATTTCCGATCTGCTGGGTCGGGGGCTCGCGAGCGATCCGGACGCCGTGGCGCTGGTCTCGGCCGTGACCCGCTGGACCTGGGGCGAGCTCGACAGGGCCAGCACCAACCTGGCCGTCAACCTCCTGGGCCTGGGGTTACACCCGGGCGACCGGGTCGCCTCCCTCATGCCCAACCGCGCCGCCCTGCTGATTCATTACCTCGCCTGTCTGAAGGCGGGGCTCGTGGCGATGCCGCTCAACTACCGCTACATGCCACCGGAAATCGACCACGCGCTCGCCATCAGCGAGGCGTCGATCCTTTTGGCCCACGCCGAGCGGGATCACGACCTCGCCGCGAGCACCTTCGCCCAACGCCTGCCGCGGGGCCGCATCAGCTATGAAGCCAGCGATGGCTCAAGCCCGCGCTTCGAGGAGTTGGTCGAGCCGACCCCGTCGAGCAGTGAACTTTCGATTCCTAAGCCAACCGCGCCCGCGTGCATCTTCTTCACGTCGGGCAGCACCGGCCCGGCCAAGGGCGTCACCCACTCTCTCGAGACGCTGGGCTGGATGTCCGCCAGTATTGCCGCGGCCTTTGAGCTCACCGGGGACGATGTGATGCTGCCCGGTTCGTCGCTCTCGCATATCGGGGGGTTTATCTTCTCCTTCAGCGCCCTGACCGTCGGTGCGCGCGTCATCGTCGCCAGAACGTTCGATAGCCATGAGCTGCTGCCGCTCCTGCGTGAAGACCGGCCGACGGTGCTCTGTATGCTGCCCACCACACTGCTTCATCTGGTTCGCGATGGCGGCGCCAGGGCGGATGACTTCAAATCGCTGCGACTCTGCCGATCGGGGGCCGACAAGGTCCCGGCCGAGCTCGAGCGCGAGTTCACCGCGTTGACCGGTCTGGTGATCGACGAGGGCTACGGTATGACGGAAGTCGGTCTTACCGCGTTCAATCCGCCTTCTGGGGTCATCAAGCTCGGTTCGGTTGGGCAAGCGGTGCCGGGCGTCGCGCTGTCTCTTCGTGACGACAACGGCAGGGAAGTGCCGACCGGCACGGCAGGACGCCTCTGGATCAAGACACGGAGCGCCACCGTCGGGTACTGGAACGATCCAGCCGCCACCGAGGCGGTGTTCCAAGACGGGTGGCTCGATTCAGGCGATCTCATGAAGGCCGATACGGATGGGTATTTATGGTTCTACGGGCGCAAGAAACAGATCATCGTGCACGATGGCTCGAACATCTCTCCCCAGGAGGTCGAGGAAGCGCTGCTCGAGCATCCGGCGGTGGACAATGTCGGTGTCGTGGGGGTCCACGATCTCGTGCACGGCGAGAACGTCCGCGCCTATGTCACGCTCAAGGAGGGTGCCGCGCGGCCGACTGTTCAGGAATTGATTCACCTTGCCCGCGCCCGCGTCGGGTACAAGGCGCCCGAAGAGATCGAGTTTCTCGACGAGATGCCGCTCAATCCCACCGGCAAGGTCGACCGCGTGACGCTCAAGCGCATGGCTACGGAACGGCACGTCGGTGAAGGGCCACGCTGAATCACGTGCGTGTGCACGTCTCCCCAGGAAGGTGAGTCAAGAGCAAGGGGGATTAGTTCCAGCGGGCGCGCGCGCCGGGGGTGCCACGCTCCATGCGCCGCACCAATCGCTCAACCAGACTCATCACTTCGGTCAACCGCTGCTGCACATCACTGAGTTCCAACAGATGCTGCCGCGTCTCCATCTCATGCACCACCAGACTGCACACCCGATCGACGAACGTACCGGGCCGATCACGGTCCGTGAGCAGCTCGACCAACCCCGGAACAGGTTGGGGCAACGTCGAGAGGAGTTGGGCACACATCTGGCGAAGGCGCTCGGTTTGGGGCGCCAGCGGTTCCTCGCCTTGGGCGTCGCCTTGGGCGGGATAGAGGTCCTGAAGCCACGACGCGCGAGCAACGCGATATGGTTTGGGTGACGGCAGCTCGTCTTCGATCAGAATTCTTCCGAGTCCCTTGAGCAGGATGTCCGAGCGGCCATCAGGCCGTCGCTTGGACCGGACAATTTCCCCCGCACCTGCCACCGTATGGACCGGCGGACGGCCATAGTAGTCGGCCTCCCACCCGGGCTTCAAGAGCACGACGGCCAACCGCTTCTCACCAGCGAGACAGTCGGCAAGCATCTGGCGGTAGCGCGGCTCAAAGATATGTAACGACAAGTGCGTGTGGGGAAAGAAGACCACATTGGGCAATGGAAAGATGGGAATCTCTATGCGGGGGTCAGGGTTCATAGTTCAGGGTTCAGGGTGGAGAGCTCATAATCGAGGGTCGAGAGCTGAGAGTCAAGAGTTTAGAGCTGAGAATTTCATCCGTCACGATTTTCGAGTCTATGACTTTGGACCCTGAACTCTCGACTCTCGACTCTACGCTGATGCTTCGAGTTTGAGGCTGACCGCGAGCCCGTCTCGCACCGGCAGAATGGTGGTGTACAGGCCGGGGGTCTCGTAGAGGAGGCGCGTGTACTGCTGGATGCCTCGGGTACTCGCTTCAGCCGGCTCAGCCGCAACCACTCGTCCGCTCCACAGCATATTATCCGTAACCAACAAGCCCCCGACCCTCAGGCGGGGAAGCGTCAGGCGAAGGGATGCCGGGTACTGCTCCTTATCCACATCCACGAAGATGAAATCAAAGGGACCCGGCATTCCCGCGATGACCTGTAAGGCATCGCCGACGACAAACTCCACCTTGTGTGCCAGTCCTCCCCGCGTGAGGTACTCTTGCCCTAGGCGGGCATTCTCGCCTGACCGCTCGATCGCCACCACACGACTATCCGGGGGGAGAGCCCTCGCGAGCCAATACGCGGAGTACCCAAAGCCCGACCCCAGCTCGAGGATCCGCGCGGCCGCTACAATACGAGCGAGCTGGGCGAGGATGCGTCCGGCGATTGGCCCCACGATGGGAAAGCGTCGGCGAGCGGCCAGCGCCTCCATCTCCTCGAGGATCGCATCCCGATCGGGGACCCACTGCTGCAGGTACTTTTGAATGTCCGGCTGGAGCATGCCTGCGCTCTACGCGTGCAGAGTTTCACGGATGGCGCGGCATTGGTCCTTGAACTCCGCGTCAGTCATGACCGGCGTGGCGCCGGCGGTGTCGATTGCAAAATCCAGGGTGACCCACGATTTGCAACCGCGATAGGTTTGTGTCTCTTCAAACGCGACTGGCTGGGGGAGGCGGTTGACCCGCAGGAGGAGGAGGTACAGGGGACTGTCGGGCCTATATTCATACCGGAGGTTGACGTACGCCGGGGTCCAGATGTGGTAGGTCTCCAATCTGTGGAGAGCCATCAGATCCGCAACGCGGATCACCTCATCCACGAGGGCGTAAGACTCGATCCGTGCTTGGCCAAACGCCTCCGCCCGCATCACGATCTGATCGAAGGTGGGGTGAAGCTCGGGACGAATGAACTGTTTGTCCTGATGAAGGAAGGTTGGATAGAGTGAGAACTCCGGCTGCTCCACACGAAACGCACGCTCGGCGTCGGCGATCCCGCCCTTGCGGAGGAGGAAGATCTGTCGCCCCTCTATCAAGGCCGCCACGACGACCGCCCACTCCTTGAGGGCCAGCCGATTCGACGGCAGCATGCATCAGCCTCCACGCGACGAGCGGCGTTACGCCTCGGCAGACGGTCCGTGGGGATTTCCCAGCCCGTCACGATGTAATCATTGAGCAGTCCCAGTGTTTCGTCCGAGAGATCGACATATTCTAACCCGGTTCGGTAGATCAACACCCGCTCCCCCTCCGGATCGACCTCGGGCCGGTGCACCACCGAACGGACCACGCGGCACGGCACACTCACTTCGCTCCCCTTGATGGCGCCGCCTCTCGGGCCGTTCTTTTCCACGGTCGAACCCTGGGGACCTTTTGCGAAGCAACCACCCAGCGATATCCCGGTTTAGTCCTCGCGCGGCTCTCTGTTGCACAGACGCAACGAGGCTAACGGAAGGGCACATTGATGTCAACGGGAAAGCCCGGCGTAATTCTTCCTGGTGACACATCAGCACGCCTGCTATAATCGCTCACAGTCGTGAAAACGCGCTCCTGCAGGGCCTTTGGTCGAGTTTCTAGACGTGACCTTTGATACGAATACGGTCCTCTTTGGTCACGCCGCCACGCCGCGCCTCATCGCCTTCGAGATGGAGGGGCCAGCCCAAGTCCGCATTTTTTCCAAAAAAAACGGCCGAGTCACGTCGACCCTGTCCTCTTTTTCCCCGTTTCTTCTCCTCGCCGATACCGGCCTGCTGACCAACTTTCCGGTAGAGGTCGAGATTGAGGCCCTCCAGGGGGAGAACCTCTTCCGCTACCTGGCCCGGGTCCCAGACCTCGCGGACCTCCAGAAAGCCCGGCAGTACCTTCAGCGGATCACGGGAAAGAACCCGACCGCTCCGGACGCCCCTTACTTTTACTTGAGCGACCCGGTCCAGCAGTACCTCATCGCGTCGGGGCAAACGCACTTCCTCGAGACGGGTTTTCACGATCTCACCCGCTTACAAATGGACATCGAGGTCTACTGTGGCGAGGGATTCGAATTCCCCAATCCGGCTCGGGAGGCCGATCGGATCATCGCCATCGCATTCAGCGACTCGACGGGCTGGGAAATAGTCCTGTCAGGCAGGGAAATGACCGAGCCAGAGATGTTGGACGCGATGGTCCGCCTGATCCATGAGCGGGACCCGGACGTGATCGAGGGGCACAACCTGTTTCGCTTCGACCTCGAGTACATCGAAGCGCGCGCCAAGCGACACCGCATTCCGCTCCTCCTGGGACGAGACGGGAGCCCCCTCAAGGGACATGCCTCGCGGATGCAGATCGCCGAGCGGGCCATTACCTACCGGAAATACGAAATTTTCGGCCGTCACATCGTGGATACATGGATCCTGGCCCAGCATTACGATGTCAGCGCCCGGGATCTGGAAAGTTATGGCCTCAAGGACGTGGCGCGGCATTTTGAAGTGACGGCTGCAGACCGAACCTACATCGCACCAGAAAAGATCAGCTGGCATTTCGACCATGACCCGAAGGCCCTCGTGCAATACGCCTTAGATGATGTCCGGGAGACGCGAGCCATCGCTGCCCTCCTCTCTCCGAGTTATTTCGTACAGGCGCAGATGTTCCCCTTGAGCTACCAGAACGTGCTCCTCCGGGGAAACGCGACCAAGATTGATGCCCTGCTCATCCGGGAATACCTCCGCCAGCGTCACAGCATTCCAGCCCCCTCCGCGGGAACTGAGGTGCTGGGCGGCTACACCGATGTTCGGTATCAGGGGGTGGCATCCCACATTCTTCACTGCGACGTCACCTCTCTGTACCCTTCCATCATGCTCCATTACCGGTGCTTTCCCACCACCGACACATTGGGGATCTTCCCCACACTGCTGCAGGACCTCAAAGATTTCCGGGTGGAGGCCAAGCGCCGGAGCCGCGAGGCGGAACACGAGGAGGAGCGCGTCTATGTCGAGGCTCTGCAGTCCACTTTCAAAATCCTGATCAACTCCTTCTATGGGTACCTGGGCTTTCCCATGGGCCATTTCAACGACTTCGTGCAGGCCAATCGGGTCACGAGCATCGGCCGCGAGCTCATCACGGGAATCGTGGACTGGCTGGAGAACCAGGGATGCCGGATCATCGAGGTCGATACGGACGGCCTCTACTTCACGCTGCCTGCCGAGAGTGAAGTGGGCGCAGAGAATCGACTCCTCGAGGGCCTCGCCGCGACGTTGCCGGAGGGCATCCGCCTCGAGCTCGCCGGCCGGTACCGGTCCATGTTTAGCTACAAAATGAAAAACTACGCCCTCTTGGACGAGCACGGAAAGCTCATCATCAAGGGCTCGGGCCTCCGATCACGCGGCCTCGAGCTGTTTCAACGGCAGTGGATGGAAGAAATGATGCGCTTTCTGCTTCGCGGGGAACGAGACAAGGTCCAGGAGCTCACCGAGCGATACGTCAAAGACTTCGATGCCCACCGATTTCCTGTCCAGATGTTCATGAAGACCGAAACCCTGCAGGATTCCCTCGAGACCTACCAGCAAAAAGTGAAAGGGAAGAAGCGAAACCCGGCGGCCCACTACGAGCTCGCCCTGAAGTCGGCGCGGCCGTACCAGCCCGGCGACCAAATCTCGTATTACGTCGCGGGTCAGAAGACGAAGCTCAAGGTCCATGAGGCCGCCAAGCTGGCTTCGCAGTGGGATCCAGAGCGGCCTGATGAGAATGTGGAGTATTACAAGGCCAAACTCCGCGACCTGTACGAGAAATTCCGGCCCTTCATCGAGCAGGAGGGGCTCGTCCCGATCCGCCCTGAGGAAAGGAACGATCAACGCGGCTAGCCCACCTTCGCAAAAAAATCGAGCGGTGAATTCAGAGGATACCGAGGAGACAATTCATGACCACGCCCATCACCGTCGAGGTTCTCGACCGCTTGAAACCTGCGCTCGCCAGTCAGATCAATCAGGTCCGCCGGGAGCTTCGAGGTCTCATATACGCCGATTGCCGTCTTGAGGTGAAAGAGGTCCAGGCGGCGACCGCCGAAAACGGTCAGAGCAAGCAGGGAAGTCGGGACGCCACGATGAGCCTTGGGATCCGGGCGTTGGCGGGCGGGAAGATGCTCGCCTCCGGATACTACGGCCGTCTCCTGGGGGCCAAGGAGGTCAGCGTGGTCCCCGAGATCGTCCGAGAAGGACTCGGTCACGCCACCGCCCGTGCGATGGCAAGCGCCGCTCAAAAGATCGCGTTGAAGCGACAGACAGCCGGTCTGGGGAAGAGCCTCACCAGCACGACCCTGGCTCCCATCCCGATCCGACAGGAAAACGTGCCGGCCGGCTTTCAGATCGATCCCCGATCAGTCCCCCTGTCAGAGATCATCCATCACACCACGGAAGTCTCGCGAAAGGTCACGGGTCTCGATCCGGCCATTCGGTATAACCATCTGACGAGTTTCACCCAGCTCAGCCGACACCTCTTTGTCAGCTCCGAGGGAACGGTGATCGACCAGAGTGGGGCGCTGACCGAAGGGAGTTGCTATGTGGTGGCTGAGCGAAACGGGGTCGTGCAGGAAGACTGGGACGCCATCGGAGCTCAGCGGGGGTTTGAAGTGCTGCTTCATGGCGTGGCTGACGAATGGGTCCGCCATCCCGATCTGACCACCTTTGCACGGGAACTCGCGCGGGAGACGCTCGAGCTCTGTACCGCTCCGCCCTGTCCCACGACGCCCGATCCCGTCGTCGTGGTGACCGATCCCCATTTCAACACACTGTTGTGCCACGAGATCATCGGCCACCCCACGGAGCTTGACCGGGCCTTGAAAATGGAGACGGCGTATGCCGGCCGCTCCTGGCTCCTCCAGGACCTCGCCATCCACCAGATCGGCCGGCCAATCGCGTCTCCGGTCGTCACTGCCTACTCCGATCCCTCCCTGCCAGGATATGGGCACTACCGCTACGACGACGAGGGAACGCCGGCGAAGCGGGTGACCCACATCGATCAGGGGATTTTCCAGGGATTTATGAACAGCCGCCAGACCGCTGCCATCCTGGGGGCCGAGCCGAACGGCCACGCGAAGGCGACCGAGGCCTTTCTGGTTCCCCTCATTCGGATGTCCAATACGGTCTTCGCCCCGGGAAACCGGTCGCCCCAAGATATGATCCGAGAGGTGGAGAGTGGGTACTATGTCGTGGGCCACAAGATACCCTCCATCGCCGAGTCCCGCGAGAATTTCCGCATCTCCGCCCGCAAGATCTACGCAATCCGTCAGGGGGAGTTGGGCCCGGTGTACCGGGACGGCGGGATCATGGCCGACTCGAAAGACTATCTGCTGTCGATCGATGCCGTGGGGGACGACTTTCACCTCTTCCCCATTGCGAATTGCGGCAAGGGACAACCCATGCAAACAAAACGTCTCGGGAACGGCGGGCCCACGATGCGGGGATGGGCGCGGCTCACTGGAGGAGGCGGATGACTTCCCGAGAAGAGTTACGCCGGACCGTGCATCAGGCGCTACGCGCGGTGCGGTCTGTGAAGGATGTTCAGGAAGCGGAAATCTTTGCGGCCGCCAACACGCAACTGCTCGCGCGACTGCACTACACTTCCCACCTCCCCTGTAATGGCGTGGAAGAGCCCAAGTCTGCCTTTGCGTATGGGATCGGAATTCGAGCGGTTTTTCGAACTCCCACGGGAATGCGCGTCGGATTTGGCAGTGAACCGAGTGACCTGACGATCGAGGCTGTACACCGGGCACTCGGAAAGGCCCGACAGGCTGCGGTCTCGGATCCTGAATTCGTCTCGTTGCCCAGAGCCACGAAGACCGTACGACCGCGGCGGCGCCATCACGACTCCGCGCTCATGAACCTCCGGGATATCGATCTGGTCAAGGCGGGATGGAAGGCCATCCGGGCGGCGCTCCGAACGTTCCTCGGCTCGCGTGCTCTGGCGCAGCGGGCCTGGGGCAAGCGGCAGGTCCCCTCCCTGGGCCTTATCGTGAGTGGGGACGTCACCATAACCCAGGAACGGATTGCCATCGCTTCCACGCGTATTCCGCAAGTCCAGACCGACGAATCGACGCGGATCCTTGCCTTTCTCACCGCCATGGTGGAACGCTTGCAGGCCAAGGGGAGCGGGTGGTCCGCCGGGACACACCTCAAGGATTTCACCGGTGCGGCGGGCGCGCAGGCGGCCCGGGCCGCCATTACCGCGATCGGCGGCAGCCGCATTCGGTCGGGAAGCTACCGCGTGATCCTGGGCCCGCAGGCGGTGACCGATCTCGTGACACATTTGATCCTCCCCGGCCTGACCACCAGTACGTTCTATGCGGGGAGTTCTCCCTTTCAAGGGCGGATGAACCAACACGTGGCCTCAGAACAGATGACCCTGTACGATCATGGGGCTGCAGGAGGTCTGGCTGGCAGCAAAGGCGTTTCCTGTGAAGGTCTTCCGACTGGTCGCACCGATCTCATCCGCGGGGGGAAGCTGGTCGGGCTCCTGAGCAACTTCTACGAGACCCAGCGGCTCCTTCGCGATCCTCAGGGAAAGGAAAAGCTGGGATGTGAGCCCCGCCAGGTCCGACAGGCCCTGATCCCGCGCAACGGCTTCCGCGTCGGAGGCGACGGGGGTCACCACTTCGATGCCCCGCCCGGCATCGCCGCGACCAATGTGGTTCTCGAAGGGAGGAAGACCTACGGCTCCCGGCAACTTCGTACGCTCGTCGGAGACGGACTCTACATTGGCCGCATCTGGTATACGTATCCCATCAACGGGTTGGCCGCCGGGGATTTCACGTGCACCGTGATCGGGGATTCTTTTCTGATCAAAGACGGCAGGCTTGCCAGTCCACTGAAACCCAACGCCGTCCGGATTAACGATAACATTCTGCAGATCCTGAACGCCATCGTGGGGATTGGCCGGGAACGGGTCGGGACCTTTGCCTGGGGAGCCGACGAGATCGTCTATGCCCCTGAGATTGCCGTCGAGGGGGTCAGGATCACCGAGATCGCCGAATTTGTCGAACGACTCTGACGCGAACGTCCGTGGCTCTCACCGTACGACCGTATGGTGCGACCATTGCGGTGGAGAAAAGCAAAAGGGCCTCGAAAGTTTCGAGGCCCTTTGTGCCAAAGCTCGTGGCGATTCCCTATAGCCGGACGACGTTCGCCGCCTGTTTGCCTTTCGGTCCGTCCACGACGTCGAACTCAACTGATTGCCCCTCGGTCAGGGTCTTAAATCCGTCGCCCTGGATCGCCGAATAGTGCACAAAAACATCGGGACCGTCCGGTCGCTCGATGAATCCGTAGCCTTTGGCGTCGTTGAACCACTTCACCGTACCTGTCTGTCGCACGTTCCTTTCCCCCTCCTTTCTCTTCAGGATCCTCCGAGGCTTCCCCGCACAAAAAAACCGCACAGGCCGTTTGTGAAGCCCGTGCGGTTTGACATTCCACAACAAGCCGGCCACCAAAAACACGATCACATTAGCCGTCCTGTTCCTGTCTTGTCAAGAGTTATTTTTGTATGATAGAGCTGGCTCAAGGAGAGACCATGCGCCGGCAACAACCAGCGTCCATCTTTCGCCGGGGAGAAAAACAGCGGCGAGCAGACATGTTCGGCCAGGCCCTGGAATCCTATCAAGACGCCGCGAAGCTCTACCAACGCACCGGCGACCGGCAGGGATTCTTCCAGTGCCTGGTCGCCCAAGGCCACTGCCTGCGACTCCTCGGCAACTTTCGTTTGGCGCGAGTCAAGTATCAGCAGGCCCTGACCCTGGCCGCCACACTCGGGACGGCGGCCGATCGGGCAGATGCCCAGGTCGGATTAGGCATGACTCTCCGCGCGCTGGGGGACTACCACGGGGCGCTACAACTTTTTGCCCGCGCGGGCCGGACCTACCGCAGGACCCACGATGTGACTGGTGAGGCATACGTGCTGTGGGCCACGGCAGGCGCCTTACGGATCCGCGGGACCCTCAACGACGCCTTCGACACCTTTCAACGGGCCAGGGCACTATTCGCGCAGCAGGGAGACCGTTCCGGAGTGGGATACTGTCTATGCGGGATGGGCGGCGTGACTCGGCTGATGGGAAAATATCACGACTCGCTGGCCTACTACACGGACGCGCAGC
>CAZLDS010000046.1:0-21561 GCA_964558395.1 uncultured bacterium
TGGGGCGGAGAGGACTCACTTGCTCCATGGCCGGCTGGCGAGGACCCCTGTGGGGGTCGGTCCTCTTCTTGTCTGGAGCGCTGCTCTTGGCGGGCTGTCCCAAGAAGCCGGTGGTAGAGACGGGACGGGGTGAGGAGGTTGTCACCGTCAAGGAAAAGGAAAAGGAAAAGGAAGAAGAGGTGGTGGTGGTCGAGGAGGCCCCCCTACAGGATATCTTTTTCGACTTCGACAAGTCGTTCATTCGGCAGGACGCCAGGGGGCCGATGGATAGCAACATTGAGTGGCTCAAGGCCCATCCTGACGTTCGCATTGTGATCGAGGGGCACTGCGATGACCGGGGCACCAACGAGTACAATCTGGCGCTCGGCGAACGCCGGGCCAAAGCGGGCCTAGACTACCTGGTGGCCGGGGGGATCAGTCCTCAGCGAATCAAAACGATCAGCTATGGCGAGGAGCGGCCCTTCTGTCGTGGGCAAAATGAAGAAGCATGGCAGTGCAACCGCCGGGACCACTTCATTGTGGCGAAATAGGACATTTCCATTGGTGGTTGGTTCGGGATAGCGGGAGGCTCGGATGAGACGAGAGGCGAGGACACTGGGGCGGAGAGGACTCACTTGCTCCATGGCCGGCTGGCGAGGACCCCTGTGGGGCTCGGTCCTCTTCTTGTCTGGAGCGCTGCTCTTGGCCGGCTGTCCCAAGAAGCCTGAGGTGCAGACAGGAGGCCCGGTGGCAGCAGCGGGAGCGCCTGGTGTTGCGAAACCAGGTGGGCCCGGAGAGAGGCCCAAAGAGGGCCGAGACGTCTTCTTCGACTTCGACGCGGCTATTCTCACGCCCGATGCAAAGGCGACCCTGGACAATAACATCCAGTGGCTGAACGAAAGTAGCGACATTCGCGTCATCGTCGAGGGGCACTGCGATGAACGGGGCACTAACGAGTACAATCTGGCGCTCGGCGAACGCCGGGCCAGAGCGGTCAAGGACTACCTGGTGGGGGCGGGTGTAGATGCCGAGCGGATCTCGACGATCAGTTACGGCGAGGAGCGACCTTTTGTCCTGGGGCATAATGAGTCCGCCTGGAAATGGAACCGCCGGGGACACTTTGTCGTTGCCCAGTAGCTCACGGCCATACTGGCTGGTTTCCAAAGGGGGAGGTCGCGGAATCTTCCGCGGCCTCTCTTCCACAACGGGAGATGAACGGTTCGGGTCGTTGATATCATGGGGGCAATGATGCACCGGCGTTTCGCGGGGTCGCTCCTGATAGGGGTATCTTTACTGAGCAGTGCCTGTGTCGTGACTCGGGAGGAGTTTGACGGTCTTGAACGGAACGTCAAAAACCTTCGCGGGGAAGTCAGCGCCATGAAGGGGGAACCCGTTGGCGTTGAGGGACGGACCGTTCGACGGACCGATACCGTGGCTCGCCTTGAGGAGCTGGCGGCCGAAACGCGAATGATTCAGGGCCAGATTGAGGAAAACAATTACCGTCTGTCCGAACTTAGCCAACGGCTGGATGAGGCTGAGATGAAGGTAGCCCGCCTCCTAGGAGAGCCAGTACGGCCAGGCGGGACCGCTCCCCGTATTCCATCGGCTACTGTCCCACCTGCCGCGCCCGGTGGAGCTCCTCCTGGTGGAAGTCCTCCCTCACCGCCACTCCCTCCGGCTCCGGGCGCGACCCCTACGCAAGGTCCCGTTCCCTCACCGGAGAAAGTGTACAAGGACGCCTTGACTGATTACACTAAGGGAAATTATGACCTAGCGATCAAAGGCTTCCGTAACTATCTGACCTACTACCCAAAGACCAGCCTGGTCCCCAATGCCCAATACTGGCTCGCCGAGTCGTATTACAGCCAGGGGAAATACCCCGAGGCGATCCGGGAGTTTGACACGCTGATCAAGAGATACCAGGGAAGCACCAGGGTCCCCAGTGCGATGCTGAAGCAGGGTTATGCCTATCTGGAGCTTGGGGAGAAATCTCTCGGGCAGGGAGTACTCCGGGAACTCGTGGCCAAGTATCCCAGGTCCCGGGAGGCCCGACTGGCCCAGGACACCCTGGAACAGTCTCGATAATTTGCTGCACGACATCCCCCCTAAGGTCTACCCTGTTTCCTCATGCAAGAGGCATCAGAGGAGTGCGCGCGCAAGGAAGGGGAAGGCCCGGTCCGAGATCCACGAAGTACGCCGGGGAATAACAGCCGAACATATCTTGTCCGTCAGCCTCGGCGGGCGCTTCAGCGTCTGCAAAGGGTGCTCCTCGCTACGCCCGTCCTACCGCTCTTCCATGAGCTTGACCACCTGTCCCCTGATCACGGCGACACCCCGCTGATTATTGACTGCAATATCGAGGGGGACGATCGGGGGCCCTTTCCCCTTTTGTGAGCGTCGGATCTGATCTGGTGGCGGGGCTGTAGCTGCCAGGCTCAGCTCTTCCCCGGCCTCGATGGGCCGGAGCTCCGACAGCCGTGCCGTGAGCAACAGGTGGCCGGGCGAGCTTTCGGCGGAGGTCATCGCCATCGTCCCCAGGGCGAGCAAGGGGCTCACCTGATGGGGGTACAGGGGGCCGAAGAGGGCCTGGGTCGCGCGCACCAATTCGGGGGTGATCGCCTTGGTGAAGGTCTGGTGGCGGGGGGCCTGCGGGGTGGCGAAGTCATAGACCGTGGCCGGCACCGCGGGGGGCACATCCGCCGCCCACTGCTTTAGCCACGGCAGCTCGGCAGGGGAAGGCGGGGGGAGGGCGCCGGGCTTCTCCGGATGGAGGGTGACGGTCCCCTCGCAAACCACCGTGCCGTCTTGGTTGAGCGCCCGGACGCGCAACACGGCCTGGCCCCCGTCGCGGGTCTCCTGCACCTCGGCCTCGGGGGTGAGACTGTCCCCGAAATAGACCGGGGCGCGGAAGTGGGCCTCGAGGGTATCAACGGCGTAGGCGGGCAGCCGCTGGCCCAGACTCGCCAGCACGTGGCAGACGGTGAACAAGCCGTGGGCCACCAACCCCTTAAAGCGAGACCGTTCTGCATAAGCTCGGTCCAGGTGGTAGCGGTTGCGATCGCCCGAGGCCTTGGCGAAGGCCTGGATCATCCATGGCGTAACGGTCACGGCATTTCCTTGAAGCTTTTCGCCCGGAAAGACTGCCTCCCCGACCTGCTCCATCCCCCCTGGCCTGAGTGCCAGGAGGAGTCGTTCCCGGGCCACCACGTACTGGCCTGCTTCGGTATCGGTGAGCTGCTTCGCCTTGAGGGCCCGCTCCAGTTGCCGGTAGTAGATGCGTGCGGTCGCAGCATCCACGAGTTCAGCCTGGCCAGTGACCGGGTCGTTGTATGCCACCGCGCCCAGGTTGCGCTCTTGGTCAGCCGTGGCATAGAGCTCCAGGATCTCGAGCGCTCGTTCCACCGAGTTGATCCATCGGGCGTTGAAAGCCTCCGCCGCCGGTCCCTTCGGCTGGCTGGGTCGCTCGCCGGCTCGTGGGGGATTCATCACGGCGTTAACATGCTGTGCTTGATCCGGCGTGACAACTTTACCGTGGAAGCCTAGATTGGCGGAAAAGAGCGTCTCCTCGTCAAGGTGCTCGGCGTCGCTCATGCTGTCCACGGCGTCGATGTCTGCCGCCGCCGTGGCGGCCACGAGCGCCGATCGGTAGTAATAATACCCTTTTGTGATGGGATCAGCAGGATCCTCCTTTGGCTGCGGTTCTGGCAGATCGAGCAACAGCCACATCATCCGCCGGCTGGCGGTGGCAATGACATGGGCTGCTCGCTCCGCAGTTTCGGGATTGGTCAGTCGGGCCCCTAAGGCGAGGGAGCCAATTGACAGGCCGACCTCCCGCTCGACATTTGTGAGGAGGCCAGCCGCTTGCCGGATAGCGCGGGGGCTATCCACGGCAGGCAGAATGAGGGCCTGCACCCGGGGCTTCAAGAGCTGAAGGAGCGTCTGGAGCTCCTGAGCCGCTTCGGGCCCTTCCAGGCCCATTCGGATCGCTATCACCTGGGTGGGACGCTCTGCCCCGCTCGTAACCTCAACCAGTTTTCGGTGGGCCTCCTGTCGGTTACGACTTCCCGTCCCGTCTACATCCAGAATTATCATATCGGCTGGCGACGCGAGCGCGGCCTGCAGGCCTGCGAGATCATCCCCTGCGACGGTAACGACCGATCGACACAGCGTCACAGGCCGAGGGACAAAGACCAAGGGAGGGAGGATCGGTTGCTCTTTCCGCGCCAGGCGTTCGAGTCGCGCGAAGTCGAAAGGAGAGATTTCGGGGAAAGCGATGTGCTTTCTGAGCGGCAAGGGAAACGCGCCGGCATGACGGGCAATCCCTTCGATATGCGCCGGATGCACACTCCACTTGCGATGAATCCCAAGCGCGATGGCCCGAACGGTATCCACTTCAGTGTCGTCCGCGTTCAACTTGACGGTGATCCCCGTCCCGGCCGCTTTGCCTGTGGCCCGCGCCGCCTGGACGAGTTTCAGGAGCGGGTAGCGCATGTAGGTGTACTGCTCTTGCTGGACGACACTGCGACCCCCTGTGGCCGCCGTGTAGTCGACGACACCGAGGTTCGCTTCCTCGACCTCGGGAGCGACGGCCAGGATCTCCTCCGCCGTCAGCACGGCCCCAGGGAGTTCGGTTAGGACAAAGACCCTGAGTCTTCCGGTGACCCATCCCCGGTCCTGCTGTAGGGCGCGGAGGATCTCAACCGCCACCCGGACATCCTCGGGTCCCTCCACCTTGGGCAGGTAAATCCCGGCGATAAGTTCACCGACCCCGCGGATGACGTGAAAGTAGTCCCCGGCGGCCCACTTGGTGCGGAGGTTATTCGGCCGAACGAGAATCATCTGCTCCTTTGGGAATCGACATTCCGGCATTATTTGATAGTGTGCTCCATCCCGGACAAACTGCTGCTCAAGCTGGTCAGCCTTCCCAACTGGTAAGGCATGGATCTTCAGAAATTCCAGCTCGTCTCTTGTCAGGGTGAGGCCTCGGAGGGCGCGGATGAGGAGGATCAGGACGGTCCGGGCGACGTCTTTTCGCGTCGTGGCGACGGCATCTTCGAGGTCGAGGAGAAGGATGTGGGCCTGAGACTGGACGGCCTTGATCATGAAGTACCAGTTGTCTCCCGGGAAGACGTGCTGGATCGGTCGGGGAGCGTATTCCCAGGCAAGTTGCTTGGTTGCCGCATCCCGGGTCGCATCGGGTGTGACCCGCTTCAGCGCCTCCCACCGCTCGGCCACCGCGGCTTCGGCCTGTGCCGCATCTCCGCCAAAGGCCGCCACCACCTCGCTTAAGGCTCGTTGATCCATACGACGCCCTCCTCAGACTCAGAAATTTTCTAAAAGACCCTGGGCCGTGAGCCGCGGAAGTCGGGAATACCGTAGGGTCATTGAGGGACGGGCCTATATGCTAGTGAAGATCCATCCAGTGGTCAAGCACTTTCACGTCAGAGGCGCGCGGGCGAGGACCGACGACCCCCAAGCCCCTCAACGAAACAGGTCCTCGATCTGTGCCAAGTCCATCTGTTCCAGGCTTTTCACCACGCGATGGGCAGCGGTGAGCGCTTTAGGCGGGTAGGAATTGGAGACGGCGAGACAGCGCATCCCTGCGGCGGTTGCGGCGGCCACTCCGTGGCGGGAATCCTCGACCACGAGGCACTCGGAGGGTCTCACGGGCCTGGAAGAGATCAACCGATTGAGACGGGCCAGGGCGGTGATATAGGCCTCGGGATGCGGCTTTCCCATCACTACGTCGTCTGCAGCGACCAGGACCGGGAAAAACTCCCGGAGGCCGACCTTGCCAAGAATGAATTCGATCTCTGCTCTGAGGGCCCCCGAGGCGATGGCCATCGGATACCGCTGTGCGTTCTGGCGGATAAAGGTTTCGACCCCGGGAAAGAGGCTGATTGCGTCGGGCATGGCACTGAAAAAATAGTATGTCTTCCGTTCGATGAGGCCATCCTCAATCTCCGGCGTGAGCGGTCGCCCATACTGGGTGAATGCGGTACGGAGGCAATTCTTGTCGTCCATCGCCAAATAGGTCTGGGTGTATTCCTCCCAGGTCAGCGGGATGCTTTCCCCCTCGAGGATGTACTTGAGTGCCTGGAAGTGGAGGCGCTCGGTGTCGACGATGACACCATCGAAGTCAAAGATGATCGCTCGCAACATCTTTTTTCCCGGGATGCCTCCTCCGTTTTCTCTCAACGGTGGAGCGGTCTTTCCGGTGCATGAGTTTGGGGAAGGCTCTGCAGATGTCAGTAAAGCAGCACGTGTCGCACCGAGGGTTCTTCGCTGTGCAGACGAGCGCGCCAAAATCCATGAGGGCTTGGTTGAAGGTCCAGGCCTTCCCCTGCGGGATCAGGCTCGCACTCAGCCGCCAGAGGCGCCGCTCTGTCTGTGCCGGTGTGGGGGAGGCACGCTGGATAAAGATGCGAGACAGGAGGCGCTTCACGTTTGTATCCAGGATAGGCGTTTCGATGCCAAAGGCGAAACTCAGGAGAGCCCCTGCTGTGGAGCGGCCTACGCCCGGGAGGGCGTGCGCCTCCTCATAGTTTCTGGGAAATTGGCCCCCATGGCGGTGCATCACCCCCCGGGCTGTTCTGTGGAGGTTCTTCGCCCGGGCATAATAGCCGAGCCCGTCCCAGGCCTCACGCACCTGGCTCGACGTCGCCGACGCCAGCCCTTCCACCGTTGGGTATCGTGTGAGAAATCTGTCGTAAAATCCGAGAACCCGCTCGACCTGGGTTTGCTGGAGCATGACTTCGGACACCAGTATATGATACGGGTCCCGGGTCTTCCGCCATGGAAGATCTCGACCGTGGTGTCGATACCATCGGAGGAGTCGTCGCTGGAAGAGACGCCTTGACGATGGTTCGATTTCCCGGTGCCTCACTTTCTCTCCTGCAAGAGGCTCCCTCGCGCTAGCGCTTCGATCAGGGTCTGGTCCGCCTCGAGAAAGTCAAAGTGGCACAGCTCCTCGCGCTTCGCCCACCGGATACTCTCGAACTGTCTGTTGCACAGCTCACCCGTATAGCTCGGGATGTGAAAGACGTAGAGATCCACGTCTCGGTCCGGGTAGCGGTACTGGAACCGGCAAAGGAGGGGTCCGACCTCCGGCTCAATGGCGAGCTCTTCCTTTAATTCCCGCCGAAGAGATTCGCGCGGGTCCTCGCCGTCCTCGACCTTTCCGCCCGGAAACTCCCACTTGTACTCTCCCCAACTCCCCTTGCGCCGTTGGCAGATTAGGACGTGTCCCTCGCAGATAAGAATCCCAGCGGTCACCACCATTGGCATTCCTTCCCCCGAAACCTAAGGCAGGGGGACAGTATCAGATGGTTCTGGGTGCGTCAAGGCTTGCCGGCGGTATTTCTTCTTGCGATTCAAGAGGTTGTACAATGGAGCCAAGTCAGACGGGTGGTTGTCTTGCGGGGTTCTGCCTGCTACTATGGGTCCAGGGCGAAGGGGGGTCCCGGAGATGCGGGGAAGCGAGGAGAAGTTTCCGTTAGCCAGGCAGGTGGGGAGAGTGGCCGGCAAGGTCCTGGCCCGATTCGGGATCGGGACCTTTCGGGGTTACCGTCTTGTCTACGCTCCGGTGTATCCGAACGTCGGGGCGGTCCCCGCCGGACTTCTTGGCGTTGGGATTGAGTCCTTCTTGTTGTGCAACACGTTCGTCTGGCGTCAGCATCTCAAGGGGAGAGCGTGGGCGACCTCCGTTCTCCTCCACGAGGTTGCGCACCTCAAGGATTTCGCGGAACATCCGTGGCAGCTTCTTCCGCTCGTTCTCGGTCGGATTGGCGCCTCCCACTCCTCCAATGTACGGGTCCTTCTCTATGCGTACTATCTCTATCTCGAGGCGAAAGCCAACGTCCGCGCCCTCGAGGATGGCGCCTCTCCTTTGATCCTGGCGGCGAGCTACATGACGTACCTGCGTGCCTTCCGCAAATCCGTCCGACTCCTTCAGTAGCACCGCACACCGATCACCACAAAGGGCCTTGTCGTCTCTTACGGTCATCGGTCATCGAATCGTGCGGATGGGGAAAAGACCCGGTCGAGGCGACGGAACGCCTGTAGTTTATCCGCGTGGCCGATCTTGGCCGCCTGCAGCGCCCGGCGCAAGAAATCGGTGGAGGTATCATACACCTCGCGGTTGACCGGGTATGGATGGCCGTCCTTCCCGCCGTGTGCGAGGCTATACCGTGCGGGGTCCTGAAAGGAAGGAGGCGCGCCGTAGATCAGTTCCGACAAAAGCGCCAGCGCCCGGATAGCCTTCGGTCCGACTCCCGGAAGCCCCAGCAGCCCCTCGAAGTTCTGGGGGGCCGTCTCGTAGGTTTTCAAGAGAACTGATCTGAGCCGTTTTGGGTTCAGATCGGCCAGGGCCACGGCGTGCCGGGCGGGGAGTGTCAGCGTGGTGAGCCTCTTCACCTCTTGGAAGAGATGATCCGGTGCCTCGCGAGAGAGCGCGGTCGAGGCCAACCGTGCGCGTTCACTTTCGGCAGCCACCATGTTGAGCACTTCCCCTTCTCGCCGATCACAGCAAATGGCCGACTCGGGCTCGCACACGAAGTCTTCCATCTGCTCCCCAAGCCAGTGATACCGACGAGCGTACCGATTTTCCGGGTTCATTCCCTGTTGGATGACTCCCCATTGCCCCTGACGCGTGAACAGGAAGATGTGGTGGTAGAGATGATAACCATCTTGTAGTGCTGTGTTGTCTACCTTGGCTGCCATACGGCTGGCATACGTCAGGGGGGCGGGGTTGATCTGGAGCGCGGCGGAGGCAGCCTCGATCTCGAAGGGGCTCCTCCGGGACGTGAGTCCTTTTCCCCCGGCGATTACGAGACCTGTCTCTTTGCTCAGAGGATTTAGACCCTCCTTCAGCGCCCCGCAGACTGTGGTGGTGACTCCGCTCGAATGCCAATCGAAGCCCAAGACGCACCCGAGGGCCTGAAACCAGTACGGGTCGGAAAGCCGCCGGAGGACCTCATTTGCTCCGTAGTCGGCAATGAGGACGAGGATGATCTCCCGCCCGAGCTCTTTCATTCGTCGAAAAAGCCAGGCGGGAGCTTTACCGGTGTGCAGGGGGAGATGGGCGATACCTGTCTTCATTTTCGCGGGGGGAGCTGGCCCTGAAAAGACGCATATATCATGGAGCGGCGGTGCGTACTACGCGGTTCCCGGCGAGTCCACTCGCTCAAGAAACCACAGGTCCAAAGATCGGTCACGATAGATGATGTAGATCTTCCCGTCTGACGCGATAATCCGGAAGTACTCCTTATGGCCTCTCCGGTGCCCTTCCTGTAGCCACCGCCCGAGCAGCTCGACCACAACCAGACGGCCCGCCGCCGCCGTGCGGAATTCGCGGGGCGTCTCTTCATCCCTCGATCCGGCGTAGCATGACACGTGAATGGGTTCCGGCATGGCCATGATTCACCGTGCGAAGTTTCTGTTCGTCTCTACCACGGTTCCCGCGCCGATTCAACGGCCAAAAGGGTTCTCCTCGACAGTGTCCCGAGTGCTATAGTAGGAGGGAAAGCGCCATTGCAAAATTCGAATGTCGAAATTGGAATCTCTATGAGCTATGAACTATCCTGATGCCCTCATGTTTTTCGACAGCCTTCAACGCTTCGGAATTCGGCTGGGACTAGAAAACATTCGCCGTCTGATGGAAGTCCTCGGCCGCCCAGAGACGACCTTCCGTTCGGTTCACGTCGGCGGCACCAATGGAAAAGGGTCGACCGCCGCCTTCCTCAATGGGATTCTCCGGGCGGCAGGCTTCAGGGTTGGCCTGTACACCTCGCCGCACCTGCTCGACTTCCGGGAACGCGTTATGGTGGACGGCCAACCCGTTCCCGAACAGGAAGTGGCGGGGCTCATCACCGAGATCGCTGGGGTCATCGAGCGTTGCTTCTCTTCGCCGCCTCTTTCCTTTCCTACCTTCTTCGAGGCAGCCACCGCCTTGGCGTTTCTTTACTTTGCGCGTCGGAATGTGGACTGGGGAGTCATCGAGGTGGGTCTCGGGGGCCGTTCCGATGCGACGAACATCCTCCGGGCCGCGGTCTCGGTCATCACCAACATTGGACTGGAGCACCAGGAGCATCTCGGCGACAGCCTCGAAAGGATAGCCGCAGAGAAGGCAGGGATCATCCCGGAAGCAGGATGGGTCGTCAGCGCCGCTGAGGGGGAGGCCCTTGGGGCGATCGGCCGGATCGCCCATCAGAAGAGAGCACGGTTGGTTAGAGTGCAGGATCACTATCGGATAGACCATCTAGGTCGCTCGGGACATGGGGAGACTTTCCGACTGAGGGGAAGACTCAGGGAGTATGATTCACTGCAGGTTCCGCTCATGGGCAGGCATCAGGTCCTGAACGCGGTCACGGCCGTGGCTGCTGCCGAGCTTTTAGAGGAGAGGGGATTCGAGGTGGGTGAGGCCCGGATCCGCGAGGGGCTTGCATCGGCCCACTGCCCCGGCCGCCTTCAGGTCGTCTCGGCCCGGCCGCCCATTCTTGTGGACGGGGCCCACAACCCAGCAGGCATGAGGGTCCTGCGGGCCTTTCTGGAAGAGGAAAAGCTTACGGGTCGCCTCCGAGTTGTTTTCGGCGTTCTGAAGGACAAGGCTTGGGAGCAGATGCTCGGGATCTTGGCCCCCCTAGCCTCGGCCGTCATCCTCACCCGCCCCGAGAGTGACCGGGGCGTCGAGCCAAAGGAATTAGTGCCTATCGCCTCTCGCTACCTTCAAGAGGTCCAGGTCGCCGACACCATGCTGGAAGCGTTAGCCATGGCCCGCGCTCTCGTGACTGCGGATGAAACGGTTCTTGTCACCGGCTCCCTCTATGCCGCCGCCGCTGCCCTGCGCGCGCTCGGCTTCACTTCCATCTTTTAAGCGCCACGTTCCCTATACACCTCAGCGCGGGGGTAAATGATTGCAAGGAACAACTCGGTTGCGAGGGGAGGCCTATTTGCTGGAGGCCTTCGCTCGGGACGGGTGGCCGCTCGCTCGGATGGCCCGGAGGAGTGCACGTTGATTGATGGGGTTCTGTAGTACGCAGAAGGCGCCAGCCCGGAGGGCATTCTCTCGATTATCACGGGTGGTCTTGTTCATCATCATAATGACCGATAGCCGGGGAGAGACTTCATGGATGATGGGGAGGGCATCGGCCCCCTCTAAGCCCGGGAGATGGTAATCCAACAGCATCAGGTCGAAGTCCTCGGCGAGGAGGGCCGGCACTGCATCTGCGATGGTGTTATGGACCAGTGTAGAGAACCCTTTCGCCTCCAGGAATCGGGCGAGGGTCTGACACGTATAATAGTCGTCATCGACTATGATGATGCGCACGTTTCCTCCTTACCGTGGTCTCCCTTAGCAAGGAAAGTGCCAACTAGCAAGAGGGGTGCCAAGTTCGGAGGTGGGCCCTGGCCCGCTCAGCTCGTACGCTGAGCAGGATGGGCGGATAAGGGCGCGCCGGTTACACACACGGCTCAGTTCGGGAAGAGAGGAATGGCCTTCCAAGTGGTAACGAACAGCGGATCGTCGATCGATGACAACCTGTCTCAGCGACGGCCCCGGGGTTCCGGGATATCGATACGGTATGTAAGGAGCTTGCGATAGAGGGTCTTGGGATCGATGCCCAGGATCTGCGCCGCCTGTCCCCGGTGCCCCTTGCACTGCTCCAGGACACGGAGGATATGCTGTCGCTCCACGTCACCGAGAGTGGACAAGGATCCGGACGAGCTGACCACCCCGGGCGACCCTCGGTTGACCTGAAGGTCCAGGGGGAGATCCTCCGGTTCGATCTGGTCCTTGGGGGAGAGGATCAACGCCCGTCGAATGACGTGCTGAAGCTCCCGGACATTCCCCGGCCAGTAGTATCGGCTGAGGACATTCATAGCCTCGCTGCTGACAGATTTCTTGCCCAACGGGGCAAAGACGTGCAGAAAGTGCCGGGTCAGAAGCGGGACATCTTCAGATCGGTCCCGCAGCGGAGGGAGGTGGATTGGGATTACGTTGATGCGATAATACAGATCCTCTCGAAACTTGCCGACCTTGACCCATTCCTGGAGATCTCTGTTGGTTGCCGAGAGGACCCGGACATCGACCCGGCGCTCCCGGGTGCTTCCCACCCGGAAGAACTTGCCTGTCTCGATTACTCGGAGGAGTTTCAACTGCATGGCCTGGGAGATCTCGCCGATCTCATCCAACATGAGTGTTCCCTTGTCCGCGACCTCGAAGAGACCGAGTTTCGCCGAGTGCGCGCCGGTGAACGCTCCCTTCTCATGCCCGAAAAGCTCGCTCTCTAGGATGCTCTCCTGTAGCGCGCCGCAGTTGATGACCAAGAACGGCTTGTCGTTCCGCTTCGAATGCTGGTGGATTGCCTTTGCGATTAGTTCCTTCCCGGTCCCACTTTCGCCCGTGATTAAGACAGGGGAGTCGGTCGGCGCGATGCGGACGAGCATTTGAAGGATCTGCCGAATTTTTGCGCTTCCGGTCACGATCTCCGGAAAGGGTTTTTCCTGTTCTAAGCGGGTCTTCAGGTAGAGATTCTCCCGGAGGATTTCTTGCTTTTCGTACGCCTTCTTGACGAGAAGATTCAGCTCGGCGGTCTTACAAGGCTTCGTGATATACGTGTAAGCCCCGAGCTTCATGGCCTCCACCGCCGTAGGGATGGTTCCGTGTCCGGTGAGAACGATCACCTCAGGCGGCAAGACCCACTTTTTTTTGACCTCCCTGAGAATGTCCAACCCCCCAAGCTTGGGCATCTTGAGATCGAGAATGAGTACATCGAACTCTTCCCCTTTGAGCTTTTCGACCGCTTCCCGCCCGTCTGATGCCACCTCGGTCCTGTGTCCATCCCGGGCGAGTTCTGTCTCTAACACCCTGGCGAAGTTCTTCTCGTCATCGGCGATCAAGACTCGGATCTTGGCCCGTCCGGCGGCCATCATCTCCTCTCTCTAGGCGAAGTCTTCGACGCGGGAAGGTAAATCCGGGCAACCGTTCCCTTCCCCTCGACGGAATGGATCTCCATCCTCCCCCCGTGGGCCCCCATAATTCCCTCGGCGATATAGAGGCCTAGTCCCGCGCCCTTTCCAGGGGGCTTGGTGGTGAAGAACGGTTCGAAGACCCGCGGCAAGAGATCCGCCGGGATCCCTCGGCCGGTGTCTTCGATCTCTACCTGGATCCCGAGGGGCAATCGCGGGAACTGAACCCGAACCGGTGAACCCCCGAAAGGCCGCGGACCCAGACCGGCCGCTTTGGCGCGAATGGTCAACGTGGCACCTCTCTCCATGGCCTCTAGGGCGTTGATCAGAAGGGCCAGGAACGCCTGACGGAGCTCGCTTTCGTTGCCAGACAGTGGCGGCAATCCCTCCTCAAAATCTCGGGTCACCGTAATGCCTCGGTTTCTGAGCTGATAGCTGAGTAGACGGAGAATCCCGTCGAGCAGGGGGAGGAGGTCGATGTGCCGCTGCTCCCCGGTCGCATCACGACTGAGGTCGGACAGACCCGACAGGATCCCTTTGCACCGGTATACCTCCTCTTCAATGATCCGGAGATAAGGCTTTAAACCTTCCCCATCCTGTAGGGCCAAGGGAGGCCCCTCGCTATGCTTGAGGAGGGCCTCGGCACAGGAGGCAATGGTGGCCATGGGGTTGTTGAGTTCGTGGGTAATGCCGGAGGCGAGCTGACCGACACCGGCCAGCTTCTCGCTGGCGAAGAGTTGTCGCTCCATCCGTCGGCGATCGGTGATGTCTTCAACCAGCGTGATCACGTGGGTGACGACTTTCGGGCCATTGGTGAGAGGGACCTTACTGATCCGGAAGGTTCTCCGGACACCCTCCAGAACCGATTCCTCTTCCATCTGGAGCGTTGCCCCGGTCTTAAGGACCTGACGAAACTCCTCCTCAATCCCGGTGCGCCGCAGGGAAGGCAGGACCTGAAAGAGATGCCGGCCGATCACCTCTTCCCGCTTCATCCCCCAGGGGGCAGTTTCGCGGGTTCGGTTCCAGGCCACGATGGTGAAATTTCGATCGATGACGTACAGCCCAAGGGGAAGACTATCTAGGATCTTTTGCGTGAGGGCCTGCTGTCGCAGGAGTGGCTGCTCGGACAAAAGAAACAGAGCGCCCGCCTTCCAGGGTGTGGCCCGCATGTGGAGTCCCTCCTCATCCGAGAAGAGCTCCACCGGATCCTTCTTGTCCTGAAGGTCTTTGAGAAGAGACTGCACCTCGGATCGGAGGGAAGGAGGGAAGGCGGAAGCGAAACCCTTGCCGGGGGGTTGACGGCGGGGGAGTCTCCACAGAGTCCACCACGTTGGATTGGTGGTGAGGATCTTCCCGTACTGGTCTAAGGCCAGCATCCCCACGCCCAGGTGCGAGAGGAGCGTGTTCAGGAAACCCTCCAGCCCCCGTCGATTGGGACCCCCGTGCCGTCGTGACTGGATTTTCGGCTTTCGTGCTCTGCCCTTGGCCACAGGCCTCCCCATGGTGGCGCCTATGATACTCATATCTCCCCGGTTTTGCAAGGAGGCGAAGGGATCCGCGAGCGCTGCGTCGGAATTTAAGGGTCGAGGCACCTCGAGGCGTTGACCCCAGCGGCACATTTGGGTATATATAGACCACATTCCCACGGGGCGAGGACCTTCTTTTCGCGGAGGGATGCATGCATTTTCCATTACGGCGGCCACGACGTCTTCGGCGGTCGGCAACCATGCGACGCATGGTCCGGGAAACATCCCTGCGGGTTGACGATCTCATTATGCCCCTTTTCGTCGTTCACGGTCGCGGAGTGCGCCAGGAGATCCCGCCCATGCCTGGCAACTACCAGCTTTCGGTGGATGCACTCGCCAAGGAGGTCAAGGACATTGCTACTCTCGGCATTCCTGCCGTCCTCCTCTTCGGCATCCCGGACCGCAAGGATGCCTATGGATCTGAAGCCTACGCAAAGGACGGAATCATCCAGCAGGCGGTGCGAGCCATTAAGGATTCAGTCTCGGACCTGCTGGTCATGACCGACACTTGCTTATGCGAATATACGAGTCATGGCCATTGCGGCGTCGTGGAGGAAGGGACGGTCAAGAATGACCCGACCCTGGAACTCTTGGCAAAGGCGGCGGTGTCGCAGGCGCAGGCAGGGGCAGACATCGTGGCACCCTCCGACATGATGGACGGCCGTGTGGGCGCGATTAGAGAGGCGCTAGATGCGAGCGGTTTTGAGGAAGTCGCGATCACATCGTACGCGGCCAAGTACGCCTCGAGTTTCTACGGACCCTTTCGGATCGCGGCGCACGCGACTCCACAGTTCGGCGATCGGCGAAGCTATCAGATGGATCCGGCCAACGCCGCAGAGGCCTTGCGAGAGGTGGCCATCGACATCGAGGAGGGGGCTGATATCGTCATCGTGAAGCCGGCCCTTGCATACCTGGATGTCCTGTGGAGGGTCCGGAGCGAGTTTAACGTACCGGTGGCTGCCTACAATGTGAGTGGCGAATTCGCGATGGTGAAAGCGGCTGCCCGGCTTGGGTGGCTGGAGGAGGAGCGGGCCATGTTCGAGGTCCTCACCGCGATCAAACGGGCCGGGGCCGATCTTATCTTCACCTATTTCGCCAAAGACGCCGCCCAGATGCTTCAGCGAACCGATTAAAATCCGTTCATTATCGTGAGGCCGGTGGATCCGGGAGAGGTCGTGAGAAGAAAATCAGCGGAGTGGTTTGAAAAGGCGCAGCGATATCTCCCGGGAGGCGTCAATAGCCCCGTCCGGGCCTTCCAGGCCGTGGGGGGATCTCCCTTCTTTGTCGAAAGGGGAGAGGGCTCCAGGATCTACGATGTCGATGGGAATGCCTACATCGACTATGTGGGTTCCTGGGGACCTCTGATCTTGGGACATGCCCACCCCCAGGTCGTGAGAGCGCTCAAGACGGCCGTCGAGCGCGGAACGAGCTATGGGGCTCCGACAGAGCCGGAGGTCATCTTAGCCCGGATGGTAACCGAGGCCCTCCCCGCGGTTGAGATGATCCGCTTTGTAAGCTCCGGGACTGAGGGGGTCATGAGTGCGCTGCGGGTTGCACGGGCCTACACGACGCGGGGTAAGGTCGTCAAATTTGCAGGCTGCTATCACGGTCATGCCGATAGCCTTTTGGTCAAGGCGGGTTCAGGTGCCTTGACTTTGGGTGTCCCAAATTCCGCGGGTGTGCCCGAGCCGGTCGCGAAGGACACCATCACGGTGACGTATAACAATCTGGACCAGGTGCGTGAGGTCATGGGGGCCGTGGGGAGGGAGGTCGCGTGCCTCGTCGTCGAGCCGGTCGCGGGCAACATGGGGGTGATTCCACCCAAGCCGGGATTCCTCGAGGGGCTGAGGGAATTGACCCTCAAGTACGGGTCCCTCCTCATCTTTGACGAGGTGATCACCGGCTTTCGCGTGAGCTACGCTGGGGCGCAAGGGCTGTATGGAGTTCGCCCCGACCTAACATGTCTCGGGAAGATCGTCGGAGGTGGACTGCCGGTTGGCGCCTATGGGGGGCGCCAAGAGATCATGGAGCAGGTGGCTCCCCTGGGGCCCGTGTATCAGGCGGGCACCCTGTCCGGCAATCCGCTTGCCATGACGGCGGGGATCGAGACCCTCAGTCTCTTGAAGAATGGAGAGATATACCGCGATCTGGAAGAGCGGGGAAAAACGTTAGCCGAGGGAATCGAGGAGGCATGTCGCGGCGCCAATCTTCCGTACTGTCTCAACCGGATAGGTTCCATGTGGACCCTCTTCTTTACGCACGTTCCGGTGGAGGATAACCAACATGTCGCGCGGGCCGACACCAAACGGTACGCCGATTTCTTTGGCGCCATGTTGGATCGAGGAATCAGTCTTCCCCCCTCGCAGTTCGAGGCTGCGTTCCTCTCTGCCGCTCACACCTCCGCGGATGTCATGGCGACCACCGAGGCGGCCCGGGAAGCCCTCCAATTGTTAGTTGAGAGTGAATAGTCGAGAAGTTCAGAGTTCATGATTCAGGGTAGTTAGTCGTTGACTATTATGAGCCATCAACCACGCACCCTGAACCATGCACTCTGAGCCATGAATGGGGAAATCGTGGAGCCATTGCAGCGTTTCGAGCGCCTCATACATCGGGTGAGCGGGGCTCAGGCGACGGTGGACACCCCCCGCTGCCTCCGGGAGCACTCTGGACTCTCGGACTGTCACCTGTGCGTGAAGAGCTGCCCGGTCCAGAGCATCGATCTTAGGGGAGGGGTCCACGTCCTGACTCATTGCACCGGCTGTGGTGCCTGCCTCACGGTCTGTCCCGTCTCGGCCTTTGATCTGAGCGGGGCGACCGCGGGGCAGCTCCTTTCCCAGTTGGGCTCTTTCTTACGGGGCCACGCCTCCCCGTTCATTACATGTGAGCGGAGTGCCGATGCAGCCTCAGCCGACCTGACCCTGCCGTGCATGGCGCGCCTCGACGAAACCCTGGTACTGGGTGCCCTGGGCCTCGGGGCCCAGGTGCTTTACCTCACCCGAGGGCCTTGCGAGAACTGTCCTCATCTAGAGGCGATACCCCGGTATCGGCGGATGCTGGGTCGCGTTCGCGCCTGGGGCCGGGCTCTGCCGGGGTCGTCCGAGAGGATCATAGAGATCGAGGAAAAGAGTCGACCTAAACGCGCCGCGTCCAAGGAGGTCGGGCCTGACCGTCGTGCTTTTTTCACCTGGGTGAGGGGCGAAGGGATGCAGCTCATGGCCTCTTTCCTCGACGATTTCACCCAGGGTTTTCGGGGTCGAGCATCCAAAGAAGGGGTTTCCTTGCCTCTCCGGAACCGACTACTGCCCCGCTTCCTCAAGAAGTTGGGCCCACAGCAGGCGGAGGTCGCTTACGATCCCGAGGCCCCTTTCGCGGAGCTCCTCATTGACGAGGTTAAGTGTAACGCGTGCGAAGCGTGCGTGCCGGTCTGCCCCACCGCGGCCATCGCGCGAAGAGGAGGCGAGGAGGCCTTCCGCCTCGCCATGGATGCGAGCCGCTGCATCAACTGCGCTCTCTGCCTCGATGCGTGCCTTCCGAATGCCCTGACCTATCGGCAAGGGCTCTCGCTCAAGAGGGTGGCTTGGAGAGAGCCCCAGATCCTGGTGGAAAAGATATACCGCTGCTGTGGCCGCTGCGAAGGCCGGTTCTTTGCCGACGGGGAGGACGGGACCCGGGACCTGTGCCCGACATGCCTTTTTTTGGAAGAGACCGAAAAATCTGGGACGCTGCCCCACGAGGGAACTGAGGGTGATCGCGGACATTTCCCTTGACACTCGTGGAAAAATTGTGTTACTAAGCAATCGAATTCACAAGCCCAGATTGATCTCCAGACGTTATGCCCTGTGATGGGGCATTTTTGTTGTTGAGAGGCGATGGCAGCGGATTACGCATATGTCGCACTCTTCTTGGTCGTTGGCGCCTTGTTTGTCGTAGTCAATATTGATATTGTTGCCCGCCTGATCCGACCCTCAAAGCCGACTCCGGTGAAGCTTTCGATCTATGAATGCGGCGAAGAGCCCATCGGCAGCCCGTGGCTTCGGATACACATTCGGTACTATCTCTTTGCGCTCGTCTACATCCTCTTCGCCGTGGAGACGGTCTTCCTCTTCCCGTGGGCCATTGTCTACCGCTCTCTGGGGCTCTTCGCTTTCATCGAGATGATGATCTTCATTGTGATCCTCCTGGTTGGCCTCGCTTACGCCTGGGCCAAGGGGGCGCTCGAGTGGGTCTAGGGAACGTCCGAAGTCCGATCTCCGAAGTCACACAATCCTGACCTCGGACGTCGGACGTTGGACATCGGACGGTAATCCGATGATACCGGAAGAAATCCTGCAGCAAATCCAATCCCGGTTTCCGGAAGAGACCCGGACATCAGAGGTCCGACGAGGAGAGGCCTGTCTGACCATCAGGGGAGACAAAAGCTTCGAAATATGCCGTTTTATCAAGGAGGAGCTCGGCTACGATTACCTGAACTGCCTGAGTGGCGTCGACTGGATTGCCGATGGGGAGATGGAGGTGGTCTATAACATCTCCTCGTTGAACCAAGCTGGGAAGGTCACCCTCCGTGCGCGGATCCCACGGAACGAGCCGGCGCTTCGCTCGGTGGTCCCCCTTTGGGGAACGGCGAATTGGCACGAACGGGAAGCCTTTGACCTGTTTGGGGTTCATTTTGAAAACCATCCGGACCTTCGGCGGATCCTCCTCCCCGAAGACTGGATCGGCTATCCGCTCCGAAAGGACTATCAGGACGAACGGTTCGTCTCGTATCCCTGGGAGGATCGCAAGCCGGGAGGCGTGGCCCGGCCGACGAGTGCGTAGGGAGCACCCGATATGACGACCGTCAATCTTCAACTGCAGCAGCTCCAGGAACGCATCTCCGAGACCATGGAGGAGATGTGGGTCAACATGGGCCCGCAGCACCCCTCGACCCACGGCGTCCTGCGTCTCCTGATCAAGTTGGACGGTGAAGTGGTCCGTGAATGCATCCCCTACATGGGCTACATGCACCGCTGTCATGAAAAGATCGGCGAAAACCGAGCGTACGTGCAGATCATCCCATATACGGACCGGCTGGACTATCTGGCCTCCATGTATAACAACTGGGCCTATTGCATTTGCTGCGAGCGGCTTATGGGGATCCAGATCCCCGAGCGAGCGGAGTATCTGCGGGTCATCATCGGGGAATTGCAGCGCATCGCGTCGCACCTCATCTGGCTCGGGACGTTTGCGCTCGACCTCGGTAACTTCACGCTCTTCATGTGGTGCTTTCGGGAGCGCGAGATGGTGCTCGATCTGTTCGAGGCCGTGTCGGGGCAGCGGCTCAACTACAGTTTTATGCGGATCGGGGGGCTCGCGCTGGATGTCCCGGAAGGCTGGCTCGCCGATGTAAAGTCGTTCCTGACGTGGTTGAAACCGCGCTTCGTCGAATACGATCGCATCAGCACGGACAACGTGATCTGGCAAAAACGGATCCAGGGGGTGGGGATTTTGAAGCCTGAGGATGCCGTGAGCTATGCCTGCTCGGGGCCGGTGCTTCGGGGGTCGGGAATCCGGTGGGATCTCCGGCGGAACGACCCGTACGGGATCTATGATCGTTTTGACTTTGACATTCCCATCGGGCCGAACGGGGATGTGTGGGACCGGTTTTGGGTGCGACGGCGCGAGATGGAAGAATCGGTCAAGATCGTCGAGCAGGCGCTGAAGGGTATTCCGCCTGGACCGGTTTTGGCTCCGGTGGCGAAGAAGCTTCGGGCACCGGTCGGGGATATCTACTCGCGGGTGGAGACCCCCCGCGGGGAGCTCGGGCACTATCTCGTCGCGGACGGCTCTGAGCGGCCCTATCGGTACAAGGTCCGCGCGCCGACCTTTGTGAATCTATCGGCGCTGCCCGTGATGCTGCCCGGGTGTTTGATCGCGGATTGCGTGGCCGTCTTGGGCTCGATCGATATCGTCCTGTGCGAGATCGACCGGTAGGCGAATAGCTGGGAGCGAAGAGTGGCGGGCAACGGATTGGTCCTGCGTCTTGTAATCATGCTCGTGGTCGTAAGTATCATCATCGGCTTCATCTCGGTCGTGGCCATGTTCCTGATCTGGTGGGAGCGAAAGATCAGTGCCCACATCCAGGCTCGATTCGGCCCGATGCGCGTCGGGGGATGGCATGGCTGGGCGCAGAGCATCGCCGACGGGATCAAGCTCCTGCTCAAGGAGGACATCATTCCAGCCCGGGCCGATCGGCCGATCTTTATCCTGGCACCGATGGTCGTCTTCGCGTCTTCGCTGGCTGCCTATGTGGTGATTCCATTTGGTCCCGGCCTTATCGTGCAGGATCTTAACATTGGCATCCTGTATATCATTGCCATTTCCTCGCTCGCCGTGGTTGGGATCATCATGGCCGGCTGGAGCTCCAACAATAAGTACGCTGCCTTGGGCGCGCTCCGGTCGGCGGCGCAGGCCGTGAGCTATGAGGTGCCCCTGGTGATTTCGCTGCTGGGTCCCCTCCTCATCGTGGGCTCTTTGAGCATGACGAAGATCGTCGAGGCCCAATATGTTCCATTCATCCTGGTGCAGCCCCTCGCCTTTCTTATTTACTTCACCTGCGCCGTGGCCGAGACCAATCGACTCCCCTTCGATATTCCGGAGGCGGAGTCAGAGCTGGTGGCGGGATTTCACGTCGAGTATAGTGGGATGCGCTTTGCCATCTTTTTTCTGGCAGAGTACGCGAATATGTTTGTCGTCTGTGCCATTGCCACCACCGTCTTTCTTGGGGGATGGCGAGGACCGCTCTTGCCGCCCGTGGCCTGGTTTTTGATCAAGACGTTTTTTCTCCTGTTCGTGATGATGTGGCTCCGGTGGACGCTGACGCGGGTGCGGGTTGACCAACTGATGAACGTCGCCTGGAAGGTCCTGCTCCCGCTGGCGTTCGTGAACCTGGGTGTCACCGGGCTCGTGATGCTGTTTTACCCTATAGGCTAAACCCATGTGGAACTACCTCCGCGCGATTGGCACGGGCTTCTGGAGCATCCTGGTCGCGATGTGGGCCACGCTCGGCTATCTCTTTACCCGGGCCGTCACGGTCCAGTACCCGGAAGAGAAG
>CAZLDS010000047.1:0-21382 GCA_964558395.1 uncultured bacterium
CGATGGCCGCCAGGATCCCGATGATGGCCACGACGATCAGGAGCTCGATCAGGGTGAAGCCCTTCTCATTCCGTTTAAGGTACCGACTCAACATTGGTTTTTCCCTCCTTGATTGAGTGTAAGGTTTCTTTGAGCGAGGTATCATCCGTGCACGACCTGTGCCAAGGACGGGCTGGAGGACCAAGAATCCACAACATATTGATTCTAAAGGACTATATGGCATGTCGCCCTCGACTCTCCCCGCTCTATCGCGCAGCGGAATTGGGGAATTTCACCACGCGCCGGTGAAAACCCCCCCCTGAGACCTCAGACCCCAGACAGGGGACCGGTGAGGGGGACCGCAGACCACAGACTGGAGGTGGTACTGCAGATATCAGACCACAGACACCATACCTCAGACTTAAGGTCACAGATCGGAGGGGGTGGAGAGGGAAGACCACATGTCGGGGGTTGGCGATCAGGTGTTGGGTATTGGGGTCTGCGGTTTGCAGTCTCTAGTCTTCTGACTCGGGTCCCTGGTCGGCGGTCTGCGGTGTGGGGTCTGATGTCTTGCCGCCCGGATCGATCCCGTGCTTCTTCATCCGGTACCGGAACGATTCGAAACTCAGCCCCAGGGCCTGGGCCGCCCGCTTTTGGACGCCACCCGCCTGCCTCAACGCCTCAAGAATCAGGTCCCGCTCTACGCGGGAGATCACCTCATCCAAATCCACCTGAGACTTCAGACCTGAGACCTCAGACATCAGACCAAGTCCTTCCGCCTGCGGTCTGCCGTCTGCGGTCTGCGCTCTGGGGTCTCTGATGTGGTCGGGAAGGCTCTCGGGCGTCAAGACGGTTCCTGTTCCCAAGGCCACGGCGCGCTCGAGGGCGTTCTCGAGCTCGCGGACGTTTCCTGGCCACTCGTAACGCAGGAGAAGTTTCATGGCCTCGGGGGCAATCCCCCGAATCGGCCGTTTGGCCTCTTCGCTGTACTTGGTGAGGAAGTTCATGGCCAGGAGGGGAATATCCTCCCGGCGCTCTCGGAGTGGGGGAAGATGAATGGGAATGACATTGAGCCGGTAGTAGAGATCTTCCCGGAACCGCCCCTTGTGGATCAGTTCCATCAGATCCTGATGCGTGGCGGCGATAACCCGGACGTCGACCTCGATATCGTCGGTCCCCCCCACCCGGCGAAAGACGCGCTCCTGAAGGACCCGCAGGAGCTTGACTTGAATAGCGGGGCTCGTCTCCCCGATCTCATCCAAGAAAACCGTCCCCCCATCCGCCACCTCAAAGAGACCCGCCTTGGCGACCACGGCCCCCGTAAAGGCGCCTTTCACGTGGCCAAAGAGCTCGCTCTCGAGGAGTGTTTCCGGGATCGCCCCGCAGCTAATGGCGAGGAACGGCTTGCGCGCGTGCGCGCTGTTCGTGTGGATCGTTCGCGCCACCAGCTCCTTCCCGGTGCCGCTTTCACCCGTAACCAAGACCGTGCCGGAGACCGCCGCCACTTTGCTGATCAGCTTATAGAGATCGATCATCTTGGGGCTCCGGCCAATGAGCCCCTCCATCGGCCGCGGGAAAGCTTCTCCGGACCAAGGAAAGACCCCCACCACGCGCGCGGCCTTGGCCTCCAACGCCCTGGAGATGACCTGCTTGATCTCCTCTACTCGAAAGGGCTTGGTGAGGTAGTCGTACGCCCCGAGCTTCATGGCCTGGATGGCCGACTCGGCCGAGGCGTAGGCCGTGATCAGGATGACCGGGACCTCGACCTGAAATCGCCGCAGCCCCTCCAACAGGCGGACGCCATCGATCGTCGGCATTCTGAGATCGGAGATGATCAAATCGAAGGGGCCCTGCTGGACCGCCTGAAGGGCCTCCTGCCCGTCCTGCGCGCACTGGACCTCGAAGCCCTCCCGCTCCAGGAGAATGCTCAGAAAATCCCGCATGCCGGCTTCATCATCGACGATCAGAATACGCGTAGACATCAGACTTGAGACCTCAGACTCGAGACATCAGCCCCCAGACCGTCTTCGAGGCGCCGCAGAAAGATCTGGAACGTTGCGCCGCGCCCAGTCGAACTCCTGACCTCAATGCGCCCGCCAAGATCCTCCACCAGGCGCTTGGCGATGGAGAGCCCGAGGCCGGTCCCCCTCCCCTTGGTGGTATAGAACGGCTCAAAAATCTTCAGGATCTGTTCGGCCGCAATCCCCTCTCCGGAATCGCGAAATTCGACGACCCCAAACCCGTCCTCTGCCGCAACCGCCACAGTGAGCGTCCCCCCTCCCTCCGACATGGCCTGCAACGCGTTCAGGCCAAGATTCCAAAAAATCTGCTTGAGCCGGTCCCGATCGGCTACAACAGGGAGGGCCTGCACCTTTTTTTCAAACCGAACGTCGATACCGGGACGGCAATCTTCGCTCTGCTGCAGGAGGAATAGCGTCTCTTCGAGGGAGGCCACCAGGTCGCATGTGGCCCCCGGGGCGCCGGACATCCGCACCTGATCGAGAAACTGACCGGTAATCAACTTCAGCCGATCCGCTTCCCGCAAAATCACCCCCAAGAGCCGCTCATGTCCATGACCTTTCAATTCCTCGTCGAGGAGTTGGATGGACCCGCTAATGGCCGCCAAGGGGTTTCGGACCTCATGGGCAATGCTGGCGGCGAGTCCTCCCACGACGGCCAGGCGATCCGCACGCCGCAGCTGTTCCTCCATCTGCTTCCGCTCGGTCAGATCCTGAAAGATGGCCACAGACCCGAGGACCCTCCCCTCTGCGTCCCGAAGAGAGGAATACGTGACGCCAATGGGGACCACCGTTCCATCATCTTTGCGGGTGAAAGGCGCCTCGAAGGCCTCAATGGCCACTGGGCCCTCCTCGCGGCCGGAACATGCCTTGAGGCCGGGAAACTCCGCCAGGCCCGCCGCGGTGTACGACAGCCCGATAACGTCGGGCGCGTTCAGCCCCGTAATCCGCTCCGCGGTCGCGTTGAAGGCAATAATGCTCCCTTCCAGATCAAGGGTCATGATCCCACTCGGGATGGTGGCAATTACGTCCTGGTAGAGGGTCTTGAGGTTTCGGAGGTCGATCCTCTCGGCCTCGAGTTGCTGCCCGGTTTCTCGCAGCCGTTCGGCCAGATGGCTGCTCAAAAGCGCGACCAGGAAAAAGGCCACGATGTTGATGAAGACCCGAAAAAACACGGAGCTGGCGGAGGGGTAGGCACTGGCGGCGTAGCCCACCTGCGGGATGAGCCCGTAAAACTCGAAATCGATCAGCAGCCCAAAGCAAATACTGCCGAGCGAAGCTATCAACACGGCCTCGCGCCGGCCCAAGAGGGTCCCACTTCCAAAGATGGGGAAGATGTACACGAAGGTCAGCGGACTCTCAATCCCCCCGGTGAAGTAGACCAGCCCAGTGCTCAGGAAGAGGTCGGCGGCGAACTGCACGCCGCTAAACGCGTCCGGGCGCTTGACCCGCGGGAGAAGGAGCAGATAGAGGGCACTGAGGGTAAAGGTCAGAGCCAAGAGGGAAAAGAGAGGACCCGTCGGGTACGGGGGATCCTCTTTCAGCTGAATGATGACCGCGGAACCGAGGAAGAGAATGGCGACCAACAGGCGGATGCCGATAACCCATTTGAGCCGCTTTTCCCAGCCTGCCTGCTCGACCCCTCCTTCCTTGCCGTCCGACATGCCGCTATCCTAGACAGGAGACGGGAGACCGGAGACTTCAGACCCAAAGCTCCGGTCTCCATGCTCCGGTCTCAGTTGGGCTATCCGCCGACCACGCTGATCAGTTTAAAGATTGGCAGATACATGGCGATGACCACGCCACCGATGATCACGCCGAGGAAGATGACTAACAGTGGTTCCAGCATGGAGGTCAGCGCGGCCACCGCCGCATCGACCTCCTCGTCGTAGAAGTCAGCAATCTTGTTCAACATGCGATCCAGGGCACCGGTCTGCTCCCCGACGCTAATCATCTGCACCACCATTGGTGGGAAGACCCCCGAGGCGGCCAGCGGTTCGGCGATGGTCTTCCCCTGCGCGATCGTCGTCCGCGCCTTGAAGACCGCATCCTCCACGACCTTATTCCCCGCCGTCTTTGCCGTGATGTCCAGCCCATCCAAGATCGCCACGCCGCTCGAAACCAGGGTCCCCAAGGTCCGCGTGAACTTGGCCACCGCCACCTTGCGGATCAGGGGCCCAAAGATGGGGAGCTTCAGCAGGAAGCCGTCGATACTTCTTTGGCCGCCTTCGGTCTGGTAAGCCAAACGGAGTCCCACCACCAAGAGCACAAACCCACCGCCTATGTACAGGAGGTAGGCGCGAACGAAACGGCTCAGCGCAAGCACGATCAAGGTGGGGAGGGGGAGCGTGGCCCCGAAACCCGCGAACAACTGCTGAAAGGTGGGAATGACATAAATCAAGAGAAAGACGACCACGACGACAGCCACCGAGACGATGGTCGCTGGATAGAACATGGCCGTTTTGATTCGCTTCCTCAAGGCCATGGCCTTTTCAATATACACCGCCAGGCGGTTCAGGATCGAGTCGAGGATTCCGCCCGCCTCCCCAGCCTCCACCATGTTGGTGAATAGCGCGCCGAAGATCTTCGGATGCCGCCTCAGGGCGGCGGAGAAAGTGGCCCCCCCCTCGACGTCCTGGCGGATCTCCTGGAGAGTCTTCTTGAAGACCTTGTTTCCCTGCTGCTGCCCGAGGATGTCGAGGCACTGCACGAGTGGGAGCCCCGCATCAATCATCGTGGCCAGCTGCCGGGTTACCACGGCGACGTCCCGATCAGTGACCTTCCCGCCAAAGCCGGGGATTTGCATTTCGATGTCCCGCGCCTTGGGCTTGATCGAGGTCGCCAAGATCTGTTGCCGCCTCAGCTGCGTGACCACCGCCTCCCGGGTGGGGGCCTCCATCTCCCCGCTAACCGTCTGGCCTCTACGTGTTCTTCCGCTGAAAGCAAAGACCGGCATCGCCTATCTCCTTCCCCATTTGCTCCCGGCCGCTTGCATCCTGCCTCCCGCCCCAGCCGGGGACTGGACCCGCTGCATCATCTGCTGGAGTTCTTCGGGGTTTTGGGAGGCGGCAAGGGCCGTTTCTTTTGAAATCACGCGCCTGTGATAACAGTCCAGCAGCGACTGGTTCATCGTTTGCATCCCGGATTTTTCCTGGCCCGCCTGCATCGTCGAGTAGATCTGATGGACCTTGTCCTCCCGAATCAGATTCCGGATGGCCGGGTTCGGGACCATGATCTCCAGGACGAGCACCCGTCCCTGACCATCGGCCCTCGGAAGCAGGGCCTGACAGAGGACCCCCTCCAGAACGAAAGAGAGTTGCGCACGAATCTGCGGTTGCTGATGGGCCGGAAACACGTCGATCACCCGGTTGATAGTCTGGACTGCTGAATTGGTGTGCAGGGTGGCAAAGGTCAAATGCCCCGTCTCGGCGATGGTGAGGGCCGACTCGATGGTCTCCAGGTCCCGCATCTCCCCAATCAGGACCTTGTCCGGATCCTGCCGCAGGGCCGACCGCAAGGCGTTTGCGAAGGAAAAAGTATCGGCGTGGACCTCACGCTGATTCACGATACACTTCTTGTGGCTGTGCACGAACTCGATCGGATCCTCGATGGTGACGATGTGTTCAGGGCGTTCGCTGTTGATCTTGTCGATCATCGTGGTGAGAGTTGTGGATTTTCCCGAGCCGGTTGGTCCGGTGACGAGAACGAGTCCCGAGGGTCTGTTGCACAGTTCTTCCACGACCTTGGGCAGCCCCAGCTCCTGGAAAGTATAAATCTTATACGGAATAGTTCGGATGGCAACTCCCACGGCCCCCCGCTGCAGGAAGCAGTTGGCCCGAAACCGGCCGAGCCCCCGCACGCCGAAGGAGAAGTCGAGTTCTTTCTGCTCCTCAAACTTTTGCTTTTGGACATCGGTCAAGATACTGTAGGCGAGTTGTTTGGTCACCGCCGGTGTAAGCGCGGTTTCCGCCAACGACTTGAGATGGCCGTGGAGCCGGATCATGGGGGGGATGCCGGTGGTGATATGTAGATCCGAGGCCCCCCTAGCCACCAATTCCTTCAACATCTCGTCCAGATTCGTCATGTACCCTCCCTGCTTTCCTAGCCTTGACTGGTCACCCGCATAACCTCGGGGATAGTGGTCAACCCTTCTCGAATCTTCTGCAGACCGGCCTCCCGAAGCGTCTTCATCCCGCCTTTCTTAGCCAACTCCTTCAGTTCGCTCGCCGAGACCCCCTGCAAGATTGCGTCCTTGATATCCTCGGAGATGGTCATGACCTCGTACAAGGCCACTCGCCCCCGGTACCCGGTATCATTGCACTCCATGCACCCCTTCCCCTGGTAGCAGGTTAGCGTCTTCGCCTCCTCAGGTGAGAGGCCCGCGTCGACCAGCGCCTGGCGCGGTACCGTGATCTCCTCTTTGCAACTGTTGCAAATCTTGCGGGCAAGCCGCTGGGCCACGACCATGTTGGTCGACGCCGCCACCAGGAACGGCTCCACCCCCATATTGATCAACCGACTCACGGTCGAGGGAGCGTCATTCGTATGTAGAGTGGAGAGGACGAGGTGTCCGGTGAGGGCCGCCTTAATGGCAATCTCAGCTGTCTCGTAGTCGCGGATCTCACCGACCATGATAATGTCGGGGTCCTGCCGGAGGAAAGAGCGGAGGGCCGTGGCAAAATTCAACCCGATCTCCGCCTTCATCTGGACCTGATTCACCCCCGGGAGGTTGAACTCCACCGGGTCTTCCGCCGTCATGATATTGGTTTCGGTGGTGTTCAGACGGTGCAGGGCGCAATACAACGTGGTCGTCTTCCCGCTCCCGGTCGGTCCGGTCACCAAAACCATTCCGTACGGCGACAGAATAGCCTTTTCGAAGGCGTGCTGGGTGTAGGGCTCAAACCCGAGCTGAGTCATTTCCAAATGCAGATTGGACTTGTCGAGGAGACGCAGGACCACCTTTTCCCCGTAGAGCGTCGGCAGCGTGGCGACGCGGAAGTCGATCTCCTTTTGCCCCATTTTGATCTTGATACGTCCATCCTGCGGGAGGCGCCGCTCGGCGATATCGAGCTGGGCCATGATCTTGACGCGAGAGATAATAGCAGCCCGCAACTTCATGGGGGGCTGCATGACGTCGTAGAGGACGCCATCAATGCGGTACCGGACGCGAAAGGATTTCTCGTAGGGCTCGATGTGAATATCCGACGCTCCCTTTTTGATCGCATCACTCAGGATCAGATTCACCAGTTTGACGACCGGGGCGTCCTCGGTGGCCCGCTGGATATCGCTAACATCGGGTCCCTCGTCGACGTCTTCGACGGTGCTGACCTCCCGCTCGTCGAACCCCTTCATGATGTCCTGAACCAACCCGGCAGAGTCGTAATGCTTGTTAATCGCATTCCGGATCGAGGTCTCGGCGGCCACCACCGGCTCCACCTTGAAGCCGGACAAAAACTTGATGTCGTCAACGGCAAAGATATTGCTCGGATCAGCCATCGCGACAGTCAGGACGTTTCCCTTCCGATTAATGGGAATCACCCCATGCTTTTGCGCGATCTCGGCAGGGACCAACTTGATGACGCTTTGATCGATCTCGAAGTGGGCAAGGTTGATGGAGGGAACACCGTACTGCTTGCTGAGAAAGCTCGTGATATCTTCCTCGGTGAGGTACCCGAGCTTGACGAGATTGCTCCCCAGACGGCCTCCGCCTGACGACTGTTGCGATAGGGCCTTCTTGAGCTGCTCCTCGGTGATCAGCTTTGACTTGACCAACATCTCACCAAGGCGACTTGACCCTACAGTCACGACAACCTCCTCTTGGCTACGAGCAGGGCGATCGAGAAGGACCTCATCATACTTCCTCCTTTGGGGATGCTGTCAAGCTCCCTTCTCCCTGAACCAGAGCCTCTCGCATGATACGGACGGGGGCCTTCTGCCCCGTCCAAAGCTCAAAAGCCCGCGCCCCCTGGTGGAGCAACATACCACAGCCGTTCAGAAGTCGGCACCCCCGTAGCCGGGCCGCCGCCAACAGCGGGGTTTCAGCAGGCCGATAGATCAGATCACACACGAGTATGCCCTCTTGCAACATCCCGTAATCGAACAATGGCGCGTCCGTCGCCTGCATCCCCACGGGAGTCGCATTGATAAAAATATCCAGCCGCTTCAATATACGAGAGTTGAAATCTTGCAAGCTCAATGCCAAAAATTCAACATTTGGATGGGATTTCCGGAGATGTGTAACTAAAGATTCGGCCCGGTTCTGGCTCCGATTGAAGAGACACAGCTGTGCGGCTTTCGCCTGCGCTAAGGCATAGGCTACGGCCTTGGCTCCCCCCCCCGCCCCCACCAGGCCTACCCGCTTTCCGCGGGGCTCTTCCCCCGCCTCCTCCCTCAGGGAGGTTAGAAACCCCTCCCCATCCGTGTTGTGCCCGACGAGCATCCCGTCCCGCGGGACAATGGTGTTCACGGCACCGATGGAGAGCGCTTCGGATCCCACCTCATCCACGGCCTCCAAGGCGGCTTCCTTATGGGGAATAGTCACATTCGCCCCGCCGAAGTTTTCAATCCGGCGTAAGGCCTCAAGCACCCCCGGAAACGCCCCAGGACGCACCCCCCACGGAATATAGACCCAATCGAGACTGAGCCCCGTAAAGGCAGCATTTTGCATGCGAGGGGAAGCACTGTGGGTTACAGGGTAGCCCAATATAACACAGAACTTTGTTGCACCCGTCATGGACATGAATAATGAGAGAGGACGCTGTCACCCCGCTGGCCGAGACTCGTGCAGAAGATCGCGACCAATGGCAGCCTCTAAACGTTCACGGATCTCTTCCATGCGCCGCCCATCTCGCACTTTGTCTCCATTACGGTCGGTGACATAGAAGACATCCATCACTTGTTCGCCTTCGGTGGTGATCTTGGCGAGCCGGAGGTCCAAGTCGAGCTCCCGCAGGACTTTCGAGATGGTATAAAGAAGACCCAGCCGGTCGTGCGTCCGGACGTCAATCACCGTGTGCGTCTCAGATACGTAGTTGTCAAACTCCACACGCGTCAGAGGAGGTGTCCCCCCCTTCCGGGCGGGCCGGCTCAAGATCTCCCGTTGCCGACTCAAAATGAGTTGTTCGACGTCCGCCTGGCCGGCAAGGACTCGATCGAGATCGGTCTCGAAACGTCGCCAGACCTCTCCATCGGCGATGGCCCCTCCCCTGCCGTCGTCCACGTGGAACGTCCGGAAGACCATCCCATCCCGGCGGGTAAAGATCTGGGCACTCAGGATATTCATCCGGCTGGCCGTGAGCGTGCCTACAATCTGGGCAAATCGCCCTGGCCGACCGAAGGCACAGACGGTCACTTCCGAGTAGCCCACCAACGGATAGGGAGTCCACTCTACCGCCACTTCCTCACCCTGTGCAAGATGCTCGACCATCTGCAGGTGCGCTGCCACCTTCACCGACGGCACCGTGAGGAGATACCGGACCGGGACCTGCTCCAAATGGGCCAGAACAACCGGGAGCGGCAACTCTTCACGAAGCTCTTGCGCAAGCCGCTCCCTGATCTCGGCCGCCCTGGCCAGCTCGTCCACCCCTTCCGGAATCCCCCGCGTCAGCAGGGTGTGGGTGCGGATGTAGAGCTCCCAGAGAAGTGTCCCCTTCCACGCGGTCCACACCTCCGGCGCGACTGCCCGAATATCCAGGTAGGTGAGAAGGTAGAGCATCTTTAACCGTTCGATGTCCCGGACATTGCGGGCAAATTCGATAAGCATCGGCTCGTCATCCAGGTCCCGGCGCTGCGAGATGTGGGCCATGGTGAGGTGTTGCTCCACCAAGAACCGAACCTCGGCAACTTCGGTTTCAGGGAGACCCATCCTGGTCAGGATCTGCCCCGTCATCGCCGCCCCGCGCGCCACATGTCCTTGGCCCTCCCCCTTGCCGATGTCGTGAAAGAGGACACCTAGCTTCAGTATCTCCGGCCGCTTGAGCTCGGGAACAATCGTCCGGAATTCCTCAGCGTAATGGGTGGGTGCCTCGTCCAAGGATTCAAGGTGTTCGAGGGCCAGCAACGTGTGCACGTCCACGGTGTACTTGTGGTAGAGGTCGTATTGGACGAGACACGTGAGCTCGCCGAACTCCGGTATGTACGCCCCCAGCACCCCGAGCTCGTGCATCAGCCGGAGTGTCGCGGCGACACCCTTGGTTTCTCGAAGGATCGCCAAAAAGAAGTTGAGCCCTCGGCTGGATTGGCGGAACTTGTCATCGATCAGATACAGATGTTCCCGAATGATCTCCTGAGCTGCTGAGCTTATGGGATAACCGGTCTGCAGGGCATACCAGAAGATCTTCAGGAGGCGGACTGGGTCATCTTCAAAGAGCCGTCGGTTTCGCGGGAGGATCTCGATCTCGCGATTCATCTCCGTCAAGCCATCCCCCAAGTCCCTCGCCCGCATCCGTCTCATGATGCTTTCCTTCGAGCTCTGTACTCGAGTAGATCGCTCGATGACCCGCTCTGTAAGGCGAAAAACGGTTCGCGCTTGGAGATAGTAGTGCTGCATGCACCGCTCCACTGCCCGGGCCGTCCGATCGTCCCCGAAACCCAGGTGCGTCGCAGCCGGCTCTTGCAAGTGAAACAGGAGGAGGTCGTTCTTCCGGCCCGAGAGATAGTGCAGCTCATTCCGAATCCGGTGGACAAAATCGACCGCGTGTCGTAAGTCCTGCAGCTCCTCCCGGCTGGCGAGACCCGAACCACCGAGGTCCTCTAGGCGTCCCACCCGGTGACGGACCCGGGAGATCCAGAGGGCCACATGGAGATCCCGAAGACCCCCGGCACCCTCCTTGACATGCGGCTCCTGCATGTACACCGAACCGCCGAACTTCTCATATCGCGCCGCCCGTTCTTGAAGCTTCGCCTGGATGTATCCATCGCCCCGTTTCCGCCTCAGGCCGCGCCGGAGAACGCTCTCCATCTGTGCGAAGAGACTCTTGTCCCCCCCGAGCAGATGTGCCTCCAGCATCGACGTGTGGGAGCTCAGGTCCTCCGCGGCCATCCGGGAACAGTCCTGGACCGACCGAACACTGTGCCCGATGTGAAAGCCCACGTCCCACAAGAGGGGGATGAGGAAATGGATGAGGGCATCGACCGATGGGCTGATCGGGGTCGGATGGAGGAACATGAGATCGACGTCCGAGGCGGGGTTCAATTCCCGACGGCCATACCCGCCCAGAGCCAGCAAGGCACACGGGGGATCGACCTGAAATGTCTCGCGACAGGCCTCTACACTTCGGCGATAGAGCTCAGTGATCACGACGTCCGTCAGATCTGTGAGTGCTTGAACCACCTCCATGCCACGCGTGCCCTGCCGGTGTTGCTTCCAGATAGCCCGCCGCTCCGCCTCCACAAAGTCCCGGAGAAGTCGTAGCAGCTGCTGGCGCTCCCCGGTTCCATCGCGCTCCCCGGCAAAAATTCTCGACACGTTGACGCTGCCAAAAAACCCTTCCAAGGCAAGCGCAAGTCGGTCCTCCCGCTCATCATTGAGCACGGAGACGCTGGAATCGTCTTGGCCCGGCTGATAAGCCACTTTCCCACCAAAAATGAGGAGTTTAGCTCAGTATACGGCCGGGTACGAAAGGGGTCAAGGACATTTCCGATGTCCCCAGAGACGCAAGATGGGGAAAGATATGACATCGAGATACAATGCCCTTGGCCTTAGTTTTGCATTCTAGAGACACGTACAGTCGGGCCGTTCAATATGGCAAAGACGCCCCTTACCCCCAAGCATCTGGCCATCCTTCAGGCCATCGCTTCCGCGATGAGCCGTACCCAGAATCTGGACCGGGTCCTCGGCCTTGCTGCCTCGAAGAGCCTACAAGTCCTCACAGATGGGGTTTGCGAAATTCGAGTCCTTGACCGTCGGAGCAGCCAACTCATCCTCAAGGTCCGGAAGGGCCGTGGAAAGAGGCCGGTCCTGATGCCGCCATCCGACCCGGCACATGAAAGCCTGCTAGGAACGGACGGTCGGGCCTTGATCATCAGCGACACCCTCAAAGACCCCCGCGCAAAACAGTTCGTTGCCTCAGAGGAGTTCTTCCGGTCGTTCGCCGCCTACCCACTCCGAGCCGACCGCCGGCTTGTGGGATTGCTCACGCTGCTCAGCCGGAAGCGGGGCGATTTTGTCGGCTCCAAGTACTTCCTGTTTGCCGAGATGGCCGAACAACTCGGCATTGCCATCCAGACCTCCTTTCTTTATCAGGATGCCAAGGAAGAGACAGATCGCCTTGCGGAGGAACTGGAACGTCGGGTTCAAGAGCGCACCGCCCAACATGAGCGGGCCAGTCAGGCCAAGAGCGAGTTTCTCGCCGCCATGTCCCACGAGCTGCGGACACCCCTGAATGCTATTCTCGGCTTCGCCGAGCTCTTGGAAGAAAGGATCCCGGGCCCTCTCAACGACAAACAGTTGCGGTACGTCCAACACGTTCTCCAGGGTGGACGCCATCTCTTGGCATTGATCAATGACATCCTCGATCTCGGCAAGGTCGAAGCGGGAGAACTCCGACTGCACCTGGAGCGCATCTCCGTCGCGGATCTTCTCAAAGGGGCAGTCCTGGGGATGCGTCAAGGCGCGATCAAGAAAGACGTTTCACTCTCTTTGGAGATCGACAGACCCCTGCCCGAAATCGCCGCCGATCCCATCCGCCTCCGGCAGGTGGTAGACAACCTCCTCTCCAACGCCATCAAATTCACGATGCCCGGCGGAACCGTGTGCGTCGCCGCACGCATGGTTCCCAGTTCACAGTTCACGGCTGTCGGCCCTTCCGGTTCTGGCAGTGAACTGTCCACCGTGAACCCCGAACGCCACCGAGATTTTGTGGAAATCACGGTGCAGGACACGGGGATCGGCATCAGGGCGCAGGATCTTCCGAAACTCTTTACCCCCTTTACCCAGCTGGATCAATCCTTGGCGCGACGTCATGAGGGAACCGGGCTCGGCCTTGCCCTCAGCAAACGCCTTGTCGATCTGCATCGAGGATGGATCTGGGCCGAGTCGCCGGGGCAAGGAAAGGGGAGCATCTTCCGAGTCCTCCTTCCCTTCGGAGCGAGTGAACGTCTCCCCTTCCAGATTCTTCTGGTCGACGATGAACCGGGTTTTCGGATGGCCCTGGAGACCATCTTGGGCAGGGCGGGATTTACAGTCCACGCGGTATCCACCGGATCCGAAGCCCTCGCAAAGGTGAAGAAGACCCCGGTCGGTCTCATCCTACTGGACCTTGTTCTCCCTGATATGAATGGCCGGGACGTCCTGGCCCGCCTGAAGAAAGGAAAGCATTGCCGACGTATCCCCGTCGTGGTTTTCACTGGGGCCACCGAAACCGATCCCCAAGAGATTCTTCGGTTGGGCGCTTCGGAATTCCTCACGAAGCCTTTCTCAGACACCGTCCTCCTCGAAGTGGTCACGCGCACCGGCTGGGGTTCCCGGTAGAGGGATGCAACGCGCCTGCTCCTCCTTCCAGGGCTTCCTGCTCAAGGAAGCGTTGTCGTGCGGGAGGTTGGACGTCTGATACACCCTGGTACGGTCGGTCGCCAAAACGGAAAATCCCCTTGTTCCACGTAACATCCATAGATATAGTGATCCGGTGCTTCCCGCGATCGTGAGCGACGCTTCCTCAAGCCCGAAGGGATCCGTCGAGGCGCTGCTGCCCGAGGGCGGTGGGACCGTGTGAGCCGATGGGATATCGAAGCCTCAGAGAATGTGTCCTCGATCTCGAGCGACACGGTCACCTGGTGCGCGTGACCGAAGAAGTTGATCCATACCTCGAGATGGCGGAGATCCAGCGGCGCGTATATGGCGCGCAAGGTCCGGCCGTCTACTTCGACAACGTCAAGGGCTGCCGATTTCCCGCCGTCTGTAATCTCTTTGGGACCATCGAGCGCTGCCGGTTTATCTTCCGGGACAGCCTCGAGCACGTAAAGAAAATCGTCCGGCTCAAGGCCGATCCCTCACACTTTTGGCGGACGCCGTTCAGCTTCGCCGCCGCTCCCTTGACCGGATTGAAGTCCTTGCCTCGACGGGTATCGAAAGGGCCAGTCCTCGAGAAAAGCACCACTATCGACCAGCTCCCCCAGATCCAGAATTGGCCCGACGACGGAGGCCCCTTTATCACGTTAGGCCAGGTGTATACCGAACATCCCGACAAGGCAGGCGTGATGAACTCCAACCTGGGCATCTACCGTGTGCAGCTTGCGGGGAACGCGTACCAGGTTGGGAGGGAGGTCGGGCTCCACTACCAGACTCACCGCGGAATCGGCGTCCACCATGCGGCAGCCATTCGTCGCGGTGAAAACTTGAAGGCAAGCATTTTTGTGGGTGGACCGCCGGCGCATATCTTTGCCGCAGTCATGCCTCTTCCCGAGGTCATCACAGAGCTGCTTTTTGCCGGCATGCTCGGTCGCCGGCGATTTCATTACACGCGGCGAGACGGTTTTGTCATCTCAACGGATGCGGACTTCTGCATCACCGGGACCATCGACCCCAAGAAAACGCTGCCGGAGGGACCCTTTGGCGATCACCTGGGATACTATAGCCTCACCCACGATTTTCCCGTCCTCGAGGTGCAGAAAGTCCATCACCGTCAGGACGCGATCTGGCCCTTCACCGTTGTTGGCCGCCCACCCCAGGAGGACACCTCTTTCGGGCAGCTCATCCACGAAATCACGCAACCCATGGTTCCCGTGGAACTCCCGGGTGTCAAGGCCATCCACGCGGTGGACGCCGCCGGTGTTCATCCCCTCCTACTCGCGATCGGCAGCGAACGGTATGTGCCCTATGGCGAGCGGATTCCCCAGGAAATCCTGACCATGGCGAATGCCCTGCTCGGTTTTGGCCAATGCTCCCTCGCGAAGTATCTTTTTATCGTTGCGGGCGAAGACAACCCCGACCTCGACGTCCCTCAGATCGAACAGTTCCTCTGTCACGCCTTGGAGCGGGTTGACTGGACGCGGGACCTTCACTTCCAGACTCGCACGACTATCGATACGCTCGACTACTCGGGGACAGGACTGAATGCCGGGTCTAAACTCGTCATTGCTGCGGCGGGCAACAAGAAGCGGGAACTGGCAAGAATAATCCCGGAGAATTTTACACTGCCAGGTGGGTATTCCACCTGTGCCCTCGCCATGCCCGGTGTCGTCGTGGTCCAGGGGCCAGCATTCTCCGATTACGACAAGGCCGAAATGGAAATGCACGCATTCACAAGCTTGCTCGACGAGCGATGCAATCTCGAAGGTATCGCCCTTATCGTCCTTGTGGATGATGCCGAATTCACCGCCAGGAACTTGAGAAACTTCCTTTGGGTGACCTTTACCCGGTCGAATCCTTCCCATGACGTCCATGGGGTCGGAAGCTTCATCGAGCACAAGCACTGGGGCTGCCGAAAGTCCCTGATCATCGATGCGCGGCTGAAGTCCCACCATGCCCCCCCGCTCATTGAGGACCCTGAGGTGACGAAAAAGGTGGACACCTTGGCCACAAAGGGGAAGAGCCTGTACGGGATCCTGTAGTGAGACGGGAGACAAGAGACTGCAGACTGCAGACTTCAGACCTCAGACATTAGACCTCAGACTTAAGAGAGCGCACTGTGGTCTGGGGTCTGTTGTCTGTGGTCTTCCGTCTCAGGAGGCGCGGGCGTCGTGGTCGGATCGGATGGTATAGAAGCCCAAGGTTTTGAGCATGACAGAGAGGGCCAGATGGGCCGGCGAGTACTAGCCCGCCGACCCGTCGTGCCCGCAAGAAGCCGGGCGGAACATGTATCGGCCCCGGGGCCCCGGGTCTATGGCGCCCCTACAATGATCCCGCTAAACGGGTCAGCAAAGAGGAGGATCATAGCAATCAACAGCACGTATATGGCGAGCGATTCGATGAGGGCCAAACCGATGATCATGGCGGTTTGGATGCGTCCCGCGGCGTTCGGTTGCCGAGCCATGCCGTCCAGGGCAGCAGAAATCGCCCGCGACTGAGCCAAGGCGGCCATGGCCGAGGCGACGGCCATCGCGAACCCGGCTGTCAAGACCGTCACCCAGAAATATGTTTGGTCGACCCGAGCGCCTGCCTCTGCAGCCCAGGCAAAATTCGCACCAATCAATGCCAAGAACCCTGCCAAGATGCCCGTCACCTTCGACCGCATGTACCCCCCCTCCTTCCTGGATCTTTAGTTTCCCTGTACACAGGAGAACACTTCTTGCTCTCAAATGCTCAGCAGCTTCTCCACTCCGGCTCAAAGCTCTGCATGATGGGTCTCGACTGCTCCCGCAATATACATGGTCGACAACATCACAAAGATCAGTGCCTGGATCAATCCGGTGAAAATGACAAGTCCCGAGATAAAAGGGGTCATGGCATAGATCGGCCACATGAGCGAGGTCAGGAACAAGATAAAGAGGAACACCGTGTCTTCCCCAAAAATATTGCCGAAGAGTCGAAAGGAGAGGGACACGAGGCGAGCCAGATGGCTGATGATCTCCACCAAGATGAAGGCCGGTATGAGAATCCAGCCCATGCCGATCAAGAGAAATTTGGGGAGTTCGCCTGCCGGTCCCAAGAAGTGCTTCAAATAGGTGACGACCCCCTGTGTGCGGACGCCAAAGTAATGGTATGAAACGATCATGATGAAGGCGAAGGACGCCGTGGTGTTCAGGTTAGCCGTCGGGCACCTGAGACCCGGAATCAGGATGAGAATGTTACTAAAAAATATGACCAACCCCGCCGTGCCGATCAGGGGGAGATACCGCCTTCCTTCATGTCCGATGACGCCGTCCAGTATCCCGGTGAAGGCCTCAATCACCTGCTCGAGCACATTTTGAATCGGCCCCGGCACCTCGGTGAGACGCCGGGTCGCCAGGTACGACACAACAATCAAGAAGGCCATGACAATCCACGTCATGACGACATGATCTGGAATGAAGGCTCCGTGTATCCCGGGGAGAAAATTCGGAATTCTGATCAGCGGGGGCGTCTCAATGGCTTCCACCGTTCACCTCACCGTAGAGACATGTGCTCTTCGTCACACGCTTGCCACTCTTTCTCTCTTTCTGTGATCCTGTGATCAGCAGACGATGAACCCCGAACCCCGCGCGGAGAGACTCGTCCTGTGGTCACCCAGCCGAACCCAATGTGGAGAACGGTATCGGGTTCTTATACCCTCGACGGTCCTACGTGTCAAGCCGTCTATGGCAAGAGACCAAAGGCCGATGCACGGGCCAACTCCAGAAACGGCCCCGGATAGACCCCGATGATCAGGGTTCCCAGCACGGCGAACGTCAAGGCTACGTGGAGCGACCGCGAGGAACTCACGGCTAAACTCGCGGGCGCGTCCTGCATGTACATCACCATCGCAACGCGCATGTAATAAAAGAGGGAGATGGCCGTGTTGATCACGCCGATCAATGCTAACCCGACATACCCGGCGTTGATCGCGGCGCCGAACAGATAAAACTTCCCCACGAAACCCGCCGTGGGAGGGATACCGGTCAACGAGAGGAGAAAGACCAGCATGGCCGCGGCTGCCATGGGTTTCACCTGGCCCAACCCGGCAAAGTCTTCAATAAGATCCCCTTTCACCGTCTCGGTGCGGAGCAAGATCACCATCGCAAACGCCCCCGCCGTCATGAAGGCGTACACGAGGACGTAAAGCAGGATCGCGGAGATGCCGAGCTCCGTCCCCGCCACGAAGCCGATCAAGACATAGCCGATGTGGGCGATGCCAGAATATGCCAGCATCCGTTTGATGTTCCCTTGGGCCATGGCCACGATGTTTCCGATCGTCATGGTCAGCACCGCGAGAACCCAAAAAAGCATGGTCCAGTCGACCTGGATATGGGGCATGGCCCCCAGGAAGACGCGGAGCAGCGCCGCCACGCCGGCCGCCTCAGAGGCGACCGCCAGGAAGGCGGTCACCGCAGTCGGCGCCCCTTCATAGACATCCGGCACATACATATGGAAGGGCACGGCAGCGATCTTGAACCCCAATCCCGCCGTGAGCATCACCATGGCGAGCAGGAGGGCAGGATTGGAGAGGTTCATGGTGGCGATGCTGGCCGCGACTCGCTTGAGGTCCAGGGCCCCGGTCAGGCCGTACAGCAGGGAGATGCCATAGAGGATCACCCCCGACGAGAAGGCCCCCATGAGCAGGTATTTGAGGGCGGCTTCATTCGACCTTTGGTCGCGCTTGAGCAGGCCGCAGAGGATATAGATGCAGATGGACATCGTCTCGAGACCGATATAGAGAGAGAGGAGATTTCCCCCTGAGGCGATGAACATCATGCCCAGGGTCGAGAAGAGCAGGATGGCGTAAAACTCCCCGACGGGCACGCCGACCAGGGGGAGGTAATCGACCGACATCAGGATGACGAGTAGGGTGGCGATCAGAAAGACCACCTTGAAAAAGATGGCGAACTTGTCCACGAGGTACATCCCGCTGAAGACGGCGTATGACTCTCCCCCTGGCCGGAACAGCGGAACCGCAGCCTGGATCAACAGAATCGCCGCCCCACCTACGCCCACCACCGTCAGGACCTCCATCCATTTTCGCCGTGACGGCGCGGCAAAGGAGAGGATCAACACGGCAGTCGCCGCCGCCGCCAGAAAAACCTCCGGCAATGCGTGAAGGACGTCAGCGGGATTGAAGGTCCCGGTCATTTATGATCCTCGCCACGGCCTTGCCCTAAATCCCCTGCGACCGTAATGGGATGCGATGCCTCGACAACCGTCTGGGCCCGATCGAGTCGTGCCACAACCTTTTGGACCGACGGCTCCATGGCCTTCAAAAATGGAGCAGGATAAAGCCCGATCCAGAAGAACAGGATCACCAGCGGGATCAGCGTCATCGCTTCTCGGAGATTGAGGTCGAGGAGCCTCTTGTTGCTTTCATGGGTCACCGCGCCGAACATCGTCCGCTGGAACATCCACAGCATGTAGGCCGCCCCCAGGACAATGCCGGCAACGGCAAACAGCGCCCACAGCCAGCTCACGTTAAACGCCCCCACCAGAATCAGGAACTCACCGATGAACCCGTTGAGGCCGGGCAGGCCGATTGAGGACAACATGGTAATCGCGAATAGCGTCGCATAGATCGGCATCACGCTCGACAACCCCCCCATATCGGCAATCATCCGGGAATGAATCCGATCGTAAATGAGACCGACAATCAAGAAGAGCGCTCCGGTCGAGAGGCCGTGATTGATCATCTGCAGGATGCTCCCCTGCAGCCCCTGCATGTTTAGCGCGAACATGCCCAACATCACGAACCCCATGTGGCTCACGGAACTGAAGGCGATCAGCCGCTTCATATCGCGCTGGACCAGACAGACCATCGCGCCATAGATGATGGCGAAAATGCTCAGAAACACCATCAAGGGCACAAAATACCGGGTGGCCTCGGGAAACATCGCCAGACTGAATCGAACGAAGCCGTACGTTCCCATCTTCAGCAGGATCGCGGCCAGGATGACCGAGCCCGCCGTGGGGGCCTCCGTGTGCGCATCCGGAAGCCAGGTGTGGAAGGGGAACATGGGGACCTTGATGGCGAAGGAGAGGAAAAACGCCAACCAGACCAGATTCTGAAAAGAGAAGAGGCTCGGCGACCACGGATAAGAGACCTTCATCAGCTCCAGGACATTGAACGTGTACGTGCCGGTCTGGGCGCCGGCATAAAAATAGACCGCCAGAATACCGAGGAGCATCACTACACTCCCAAAGAGCGTGTACAGGAAGAACTTGATGGCCGCGTAGAGTCGGCGGGCCGGGGCTCCCCAGATGCCGATGAGGAAATACATGGGGACCAGCACGACCTCCCAGAACACGTAGAAGAGAAAGAAGTCCAAGGCGAGGAAGACCCCCATCATCCCGGTATGCATGAGGAGGAGAAAGACGTGATACTCCTTCACCCGCTCGGTGATGGCTTCCCACGAGCAGAGCACCGCGATGGGTGAGATCAGGGCGGTGAGACAGACGAGCCAGAGGCTGATCCCGTCCATCCCCATGAAATAGGTCACGCCGATTGCGGGGATCCACGACGCCCGCTCAGCGAACTGCATGTCGGCGCTTGCAAAATCGAAATTCAGGGGGAGCGCCAATGCGATGAGAAGGGTCACGCCCGTCACCGCAAGACTCATCAGCCGGATCCTGTTCTCCTCCTCCCGGCGAATAAACAAGAGGAGAATGGCCCCTCCCAAGGGGAGAAAGGTTACAATGGTCAGGATGGGAAATCCGCCCATAAAGATTCTTCCTCCGCCTCCAACCGTTGCACTCTAGAGAATGATATAGACGCCCACGATCAGAAAGATCCCGACGGCTATCGCCAGGATGTAATTCTGCACCACGCCGGTCTGGATCAGCCGGAGCTCCCGACTACCGCCCTGGATGATATCGGCGATCTTGTTGACCAGCCCATCCACGATCCTGATGTCGCCCCAATCGGAACCCGTACTGAACTCCATGGTAACCGTCGCGGTGCCGTTGACCGCCCCGTCTACGACCTTCTCATCCACCTGTGAGGTAAAGCGAGAGAGACCCAAGAACCCGTCACCAAAGATAGCCCAGTACAGCTCGTCCACATAATACTTGTGGTAGACGACCCGATAGAGGCCGCGCAACTGGGCCGCAAACAGCTCCGGCAGGTCGGGCCAGCGCAGGTAGAGGCAATAGGCCACCACGAGCCCTGCCCCCGCGACCAGCAGCGAGAGCACGGCCATCGGCACCGCCAGGCCGTGCGCCCCCCCCTGCGCCGCCCCCCCATGGTGCAGCACCGGGGCGAGAAACTCGTGAAACATCCCCTGTTCCGGCGGAATCCCGACGAAGCCCACGACCGCCGAGCAGATCGCCAGCACGATCAGCGGAATCCCCATTGTGGGCGGGGCATCATGAATGTGCTCGGCGTGGTGCGGGTCGCCCCGAAACCGGCCCTCGAATGTGAGGAAGTAGAGCCGCCCCATGTAGAAGGCGGTCAGAAACGCCCCCGCCAGCCCCAGGAACCAGAGGAGATAGTGCCCCCCGCTGAAGGCCGCAAAGAGGATCTCATCCTTCGACCAGAACCCCGCCAACGGAAAGATCCCCGCATTCGCCAGCGCCCCGACGGCAAAGGTGTACGCCGTCACCTTCATATACGGGCGCAGCCCCCCCATCCGCTGAATGTCCTGCTCGTGGTGCAGCGCATGAATCACCGCCCCCGCCCCCAGAAAGAGGAGCGCCTTGAAGGCGGCATGGGTATACAGGTGGAAGATGCCACTGGCAAAGGCCCCCACCCCTGCCCCCAGGAACATGTAGCCCAGCTGCGAGATGGTCGAGTAAGCAATCACCCGCTTGATATCATTCTGCACACAGGCGATCGTCGCCGCGAAGACCG
>CAZLDS010000048.1:0-2084 GCA_964558395.1 uncultured bacterium
GTCCCAGTCTCCACGATCTTCCCGTGCTCCAAGACCAAGATCTTGTCGGCCCGGATGATCGTTGAGAGGCGATGAGCGACGACGAAAGTCGTCCGCCCTTCCATAAGCTTGTCCAGTGCCTCTTGCACGAGGCGTTCGGACTCGGCATCGAGGGCCGAAGTGGCCTCGTCAAGGACCAGGATCGGGGGATCTCGGAGGACCGCTCGGGCAATCGCAATGCGCTGCTTCTCTCCTCCCGAAAGGCGAACGCCCCGTTCGCCAATCCGGGTTTCGTACCCCTGGGGCAGCCGCTCGATGAAATCCGCCGCGTGCGCGATCCTGGCCGCTTCCCGCACCTGTTCCGGCGCAACTCCCGACTGCCCGTAGGTGATGTTATTGTAGACCGTATCGTCGAAAAGGATGATCTCTTGCGTGACCATCCCAATTGGTTCTCGAAGGGACCGGAACGTAACACGGCGGACATCGGTCCCGTCAATCTCCACGCGTCCGGCGGTAGGGTCATAGAACCGTGGAATGAGATTCATCAACGTGCTTTTCCCCGCTCCGCTCGACCCTGCAATGGCCACCATCTCTCCAGGTTGCGCCTCAAAGGTAATGTCCCGCAGGACGGGGTGGGCCCCGCCGTACGCAAAGGAGACGCCCCAAAACGCCACCTCTCCCCGCACGGCCCCCAGGCAGACGGCGTCCGGGGCTTCCACGAGATCAGGCTTGGTGTCCATCAGCTCAAAGACCCGCCTCACTCCTGCCAGGCCCCGCTGCATCGTGTTGTTCAGGCTACCCAGCCGTTTGATCGGTTGGAACATCGACATCAGCGCGCCCACAAAGGCCAGGAACCCCCCGAGGCTTAGGATCTGCCGTAAGACCAGATAGCTTCCAAGGACCACAACCCCCAGAATCCCAACGCCTCCCAAAATTTCAAGCACGGGGTTCGTGAGCGCGTTGACCCGGACGATCCGGAGCGCGGCCCGGAACGACTCCCGGTTCTTGCGACCAAACCGCAATTGTTCAAATTCCTCAGCCACGAACGCTTTCACAATCCGGATGCCCGTGAGAGCCTCCTGAATGATGGTGTTGAGCTCGGCACGCCGCTCTTGCCACTGCATCCCCCGATGGCGCATCTTCTGGCCGAACTTCACGATGGGGATCGTAATCAGAGGAAGGACCAGGAGAGAGAGTAAGGCCAGCTGCCACTGCAAGAGAAAAAGCAGGATGCCAAAGCTCACAATGTAAAAGGGTTCTCGGAGGGCCTGGCTGAAAGCGCCGATGACTGTCTCTCCGACCAGCTGTATGTCCATGGTAAGCCGTGCCATGATTTCGCCGGTAGAACTCCGGCTGAAAAACCCCAACGAGAGCCTGTTCACCGCGGCATAGAGGTCATTCCGGACATCCATCATCACGTGCTCGGTCACGTAGCTGAGAAGATACTTATGCGTGTAGATCAGTGCGCCCTTCACCGGAATGAGGATGAGGAGGATCCCGCAAATCACGGTCACGACGGTGAGCTTGTCGCCCTCGCGGATCCACGCCAGGTTATTCAGGAAAGGTCCTACGTAATCCTGAAGTCCACTCGGCAGGCTGATGAAGGGGGGGGCGTCTTTCGGAGACAGAATCAGATCGAGGACCGGCTGGATGGCGCCAATGGAGATCGCACTGAGAACGGACACGACCATCATGGCCAGGATCGCAAGCCCCAGCCTCCCCTTGTGGGGGAGCACGTATCGCATGAGGCGCCGAAAATCATCCATGGACGATAATCACCGCCTCAAAGGCACCGAGTGCAGGGTTATGCGCCGCCGCCATCATACAACGCCGGCCTGCAGGATGTCGTGTAAGTGGATCACCCCGTCCGGTCGGCCGACAGGATCGACGATGAGGAGCGAGGTAATTTTATAAAACTCCATCATCTGCACGGCCCGGGCAGCGAGCTCATTCCTGTCGATGAGCTTCGGGGAATGGGTCATGCACTCCTTCGCCTGGAGCTCCAGAAGGTGACTGTGTCTTTCCAGTCCGCGGCGTAGATCCCCATCAGTAATCACTCCAGTCAGGCGTCCCTCTCCGTCGATTACCATCGTCAACCCCAGGCG
>CAZLDS010000048.1:2184-17301 GCA_964558395.1 uncultured bacterium
CCACACCCACGTCGAGCGCCACATCGCTCTCCTTGGCCAATCCCGACTGCAGATTCCCGACGAGCGCGATGAGTGTGACGCCAAAGCGCCTCAGGGCGGGAAGGATCTCCATGATCTCTGCGGTGCTGCCACTGTTGGAGACTGCCACGACCACATCTCCCCGCACGATCATCCCGAGATCGCCGTGAACACCCTCGGCAGGATGCAGGTAAAAGGCCGGTGTCCCTGTACTCGTTAACGTGGCGGCGATCTTCTTGGCGATAAAACCGGACTTCCCCATTCCGGTCAACGCCACCCGGCCCTGGCACTCGTACAGAACCTCCACAGCGCGGACAAATTCCTCACCCAGTCGAGGAATAAGGGAAGCTACGGCCCCGGCCTCGATCTCTAGGACTCGTCGCGCTCGCTGGAGGATCATCACACTACTCTAAAACCCGTGTGTTCACGCCAGTGCCGTTCCAAACTATTCCGGGCTATTTCTCCTAAGCCCTACGGCGAGCCGCTGCCGCATGTAGCGCTCCCCCCTCCCAGTCTTTAGGTATCGCTCACGCCGCTTGGCATGGATTTCGCTCAGGCAGGCCTCGTGCTAGATGAGCCTCAGCGGGCGTCTAGGGCACGTGGAACGTACTCGACTGTTCAGATGGTCAGCCACGCGAGTCTTTAAGTCCCCCGTGACGCCCGTATAGCACCGGCCATCTCTGGTGCTCTGCAGAACGTACGTATAATACATAGGTGCATCAAGTTGGAAGGGCACCAGGATCGTACCCTAGGAACTTCCGAGAGAAAAGTCAACTGAAAAGGGGTCCGGTCGTCCCCATCAAATTCCTCGATAAAAGCCACGGATGCCTTCCGCGACCTCGTTGATCTCATCTTCGTTCAGTTCCGGGTACAGCGGGAGGGAAAGCACCTCCCTGGCTGCAGTCTCCGTCACCGGAAAATCGCCCTCTTTATAGCCAAGGAATTTATACGCGGGCTGCAAATGAAGGGGAATAGGATAGTACACCCCTGTCATGATTCCCCGTTCGCGCAGGTATAGCTGCAGACGGTCCCGATCCCTGGCCCGGATGGTGTAGAGCGCGTATACCGAGGTCGCGTAATCCATGATCGGCGGAATCGTCACCGCCTCGACATCGCCCAAAAGCACATCGTATTGCCGAGCAAGCCTTCTTCGTGTTGCATTCCATTGATCGAGGTAGCGAAGTTTCACAAGGAGGACCGCGGCCTGGATCGAGTCCATGCGCGCGTTCAATCCCTCGACTTCGTGGGTGTACGGCCCGGTCTGACCATGGTCCCTTCGTATCCGGACATGCTCCATCGCCTTGAGGTCGTCGGTTACAACGGCGCCGGCATCCCCCAGTGCTCCAAGGTTTTTCGAAGGGTAAAAGCTAAAGCACGTCATGTCACTCCTGTTGCCGAGCCGACTTCCCCGGTATTTAGCTCCCGTCGCCTGACAGGCGTCTTCAATCACGGCCAAGCGATGGACGTGGGCTAACTCTCCAATCGTGCCGAGATCGGCCACTTGTCCGAACACGTCCACGGGGATGATGGCTCTGGTCTTCTTGGTAATGACCCCTTCGATCTTCTGGGGATCGATCGTGAAAGGACCCGCCAGGATATCCGCAAAAACCGGCTTCGCCCCCACGGCGGTGATGGCTTCCGCCGTTGCGATAAACGTATAGGGGGTCGTGATCACTTCATCCCCCTCACCAATCCCTACGGCCAACAAGGCTAGATGCAATGCGGCCGTTCCCGAGGCGACGGCGCCGGCATGAGCCACGCCACAGTACCGGGCAAAAACTTCCTCAAATCGTTCAATCCATATCCCCTTTACGAACTGACCGGCGTCGAGGACCTCTGTAACAGCGCGTTGAATTTCTCCCTCCAGTTGCCTCGTTTGTCGTTTGAGATCGATGAGAGGAATCACGCGTCGCAGATCCCTGGTCAATTATTTCCGCCCCTGACGAACGATGATCGCATCTAAGATACAGTGACACAGTGCCAGATGTGTGATCTCTACATAGCCATAGGAATCTGAAGGAACGTAAAAATTGAGATCTCCCATGGACCGCAACGGAGTGTCCGGTGAAAATCCTGACATTGTAATCACCTTGCACCCTTTTCCCTTCGCCGCCTCGACGGCCAAAAGGATGTTCTCCGATCGCCCCGAGCTGCTGATCGCCATCAGGATATCTCCCGAATCGGCGAACATCTCTATCGGCTTGGCAAACACGTACGGGTATCCAAAGTCATTCCCAATACAGGTCAACAGTGATGCATCATTGAAGGCGATAGCCCGCATTCCTCCATTTTTCCAATAGTCTACCGCTTGGTGACTCGCAATAGCCGCGCTCCCCCCGTTTCCAATAAATATCACCTTCCGTCCCAGCGATGTCTGCGCAACGACCAGCCTTATGCCCGCTGAAAGACCGTCGGAGAGATCCATTGATCTCTTTTGTGAGTCCATCACCTGGATAGCGGAAAAGAGCCCTGCCAACGCTTCAAAATATTGTCGGATGGATTCCCCCACTGGTAGATGCCTCTCACACAAACACACACAGCGCGTTTGCCTTGGAGCAACGGTTCGACTATGCTCACCGCCCTGAGCCTGTCGAAGGGTAGACTTGTACATTTTGGGCAGAAAACCACGCGGCCGTTTCTCGAAGACCTTCCTCGAGCTTGATGCGCGGTGCCCAGCTCAGAACCTCGCGGGCTAGTCCAGTCTCGAGCGCACTTCGACATATCTCTCCTTCTCGGGCCGGTTCAAAGCGACGCGCCCGCGAGTTACTCACAATCGCGGCAATCTGTTCGTTCGCGCATCGTAAACCGGATCAGCAACGGAGCGGCTGATACTCGCCTGTGCCGCGTGATGATTCAACCCCGCGGGTCTTTCCCTCGCAATAATCGCCTCCACAGACGGATCCAATATATCCACTTCATAAAACCTCGCCTTGGGATTCACGTAGCTCTTTGAGCTATTCTCAAGATTATCCACGACTACCGCGTCGTGACGTGCCTCGACGTATGCATCAACGAGATGAGACCCAATGAATCCGGCCCCTCCAGTAACTAAAACCTTCGCCATGATTTTCTGTCTCGTCGCAGGATGCTGCCCAACGACCTAACGCCCCATCCCACTGTATTCAATCCCCAGCGACTCCATCGTCCTCGGGTCGAAGATATTGCGACCATCGATCATCAGAGGTCGCCGCATTCGATGCTTCACCCGACGGAGATCTAATTGCTTAAGCTCATCCCATTCCGTCACCAGTACGGCCCCATCTGCGCCGTCGAGAGCCTCGTACGGATCCTTGCAGAACTTCACCGACTCGAGAACCTGCTGAGCTTTCGGCATCGCCTTCGGATCGTACGCCTTCACCTTCGCCCCCTCCTGCACAAGCCGGTGAATCAACTCGATCGCCGGCGCGAACCGGATATCATCGGTGTCCGGCTTGAATGAAACGCCCAAGACTGTGATCGTCTTTCCTCGGATGATCCAAAGATGATCTTGTATTTTTTTGACAATGACATCAATCCGTTCCTTGTTGATTCGCTCCACTTCCCTGAGAAGGATCAGGTCACATCCATGCTTTTCGCCAATCCGAACAAAGGCCTGCAAATCCTTGGGAAAGCAGAATCCTCCAAATCCGATACCTGCGTTCAAGAAGCTACGCCCAATCCGTTGATCCAAGCCCATCCCTTCCGCCACGAGCGACACATCTGCGCCCACGCGCTCGCATAGATCCGCAATGAGGTTGATAAACGATATCTTCATTGCCAGGAAAGAGTTCGAAGCGTGCTTAATAAGCTCAGCGCTCGCCATGTCCGTCACGAGGAAGGGAACGTCACTCCCGGGGGGACAAGTTCCATGCACAGGACAGGAAAACGTACACCGAACTACCGGATCATACAGCGCCCGTAAGAGCTCCGCTGGCTCTGGACTCTCAACGCCGACCACTATGCGGTCAGGATGGAGAAAGTCTTCCACAGCCGATCCCTCCCGCAAGAATTCGGGATTTGAAGCAACCATAAACCGGTCGGTGTCTCCACGGCCGTAGAGCTTCAGTGTCTTTTCGATCCAGAATCCCGTTTGGACGGGTACGGTGCTTTTTTCAACAATAAGCTTGGGCCCCTCTGCAACCTCGGCGATTCGTCGGACGACAGTTTCCACCGATGAAAGATCTGCGTCGCCGCGGTCGAGCGGCGGAGTCCCGACACAGATAAATAAGACCTGGCAGGACTCCAACCCTGCTTCGAGACTTTCCGTGAAGCGGAGTCTCCCTGCGCTCATGGCCTGGGAAACCATCTGATCTAAGTATGGCTCGTAGATAGGGATCTTGCCTTGCTGAAGCAGTGTAATCTTGTCCCGATCGTCATCGACGCCGCAGACGGTATTTCCCGTGTGGGCAAAGCATGCCGCAGTCACAAGCCCCACATATCCAACACCGACGATGCAGACCTCCATGTCTATGCCTCCTCGATATCGCCTTGCCGCCCCATGCCGCCTGAATTCGTTCGTTCCTTTCGCTCCTCCCCCAGAGGTGGTGACATCGCTCCAAGGAGTCCTCGAATCTCCTGTGAACGATCTTTCGGACAGATCAAGAGACCGTGCTCTGTCTCCGCAATAATGAGATCTCGCAGTCCGATCGTGGCGACGACCTTCCCCTCTTGACCGTAGATGATGCAATTCTCAGTATCGAGCCCCACGTGACGGCCAATAACCACATTGTCCTCTTGATCCCGCGTCAAGATACGATCCAGGGCCGTCCAGGAACCGAGATCATCCCATCCAAAGCGCCCTGAAACCATCTTGATATTTTCTGCCTTCTCCACTACTCCGTAATCAATCGAGATCCTTTCTAACGTTGGGTAAACTCTTCCCAAAACGTCTTTGTACGAGGGTGTCCCCACGGCAGAGCGAAGCACCTCCAACGTCAACCAGTGTGCCGGAAGGAAGGTCTTGATTAACTGCTCGATAGTCCGATTTTGCCAGACAAAGATCCCCGTATTCCAAAAGTAGTCACCCGCTGCGCGATAGCGCCGGGCCGTCTCCTTATCCGGCTTTTCATGAAATCTCAGGACTGTGTGCACATTCGAATCGATCTGTGCTCCGCTCTGGATATATCCGTATCCAGTTTCCGGACGGGCTGGTTTTATTCCAATGACAACCGTGACATCCTCTTCTTGGGCAACCTCAACACCCTTTTCTATTGCAGCGAGGAATGCCGGTGCCTCGACAATGTGGTGATCTGCCGGGAGGACAACGGCAACTGCGTCAGGATCGCGACGAGCGAGGAACAGAGAGGCCAATCCAATACAGGCAGCCGTGTTTCTGCCGATGGGTTCACAGATCAGATTCGTCGAAGCTAAACCTGGTAACTCTTTGCTAATACGGACAGCATGTTGCTCACCCGCCACTACGAACTGGCGCTCTAATGGGATCAAGGGTTCGATTCGATCCGCGGTCCTCCGTAAGAGACTCTGTCCGCCCACAAGGCGCAGAAATTGTTTGGGGCAATCGGGCGTGCTTAAGGGCCAAAACCGTTCCCCCGATCCGCCTGCCATAATGATGGCATAGCTCTTGGGCATCAGCGGGTCCTCTCGTCACCACGCACATCGATGCTTGCGCGTTGATAATCGTCCTCGAATCGGACAATGTCCTCCTCACTGAGGACCTCACCTTTTTGTACCTCTACAATTACGAGTGGGTGAGAACCCGGGTTTTCCAGGCGATGAACCGCCCCCACCGAGATCACCGTAGACTCGAATGGAGAGAGTTCAAATACTTGGTTGTTGAGCACCACTCGCGCCTGTCCGGAAACAACCACCCAGTGTTCACTCCGATGCTGATGAGATTGTAGGCTAAGGCGATGTCCCGGCCGGACTTCGATCAGTTTGACCTTGTAACCCCCGCCTTCCCGCAAGACGGTCCAGGTTCCCCAAGGACGCTCCGCCGAGTGATCGGATGACATCATCGTGTCCCTGAGGAAGCCGTGCCGAGATCCCGCTGAACTGCGGCCACGTGGTTCTCCAAGAAAGCTCGAAAACGCTCCATCGTCTCCTGAGAGGCCGCCTCGAAGCGGAGAATCAGAGCGGGCTCCGTATTACTCGCCCGAATCAACCCCCACCCTCGTCTGCCTGCGAGCCGAAGCCCGTCGAGCGTAACTACTTCCTCTATTTCGCCTCGGAGCTCCGGCGGTATGCTGCCACTCGCCACCTGCGAGGAAACCCTTTCTGCGAGACGATGGACGATCGTATGCTTGGCCTCATCAGGACAGTGAGTCCGTATCTCGGGAGTTCCAACCCAGGAGGGAAGATCCCCCAGCAGATCGGAAAGATGCACGTCCGGATCCCATTCTCTCGCGGTATTCAGAATTTCGAGGAGACGGCACGTAGCATACAGGGCATCATCAAAGCCATAATATCGATCAGCAAAAAAGAAGTGGCCGCTCATTTCACCGGCGAGGAGGGCTCCTGTCTCGCGCATCTTGGCCTTAATCAGCGAGTGGCCGGTCCGCCACATGAGGGGGACTCCCCCCCGGATCTTCACATCAGCAAAGTAGAGCTGCGAGCACTTGACATCACCGATGCACATCGCTCCGTTCTTGTCGGCGAGGACCTGCCGCCCATAGAGGATTAACAAACGATCGCCCCAGACAATTTCCCCGCGCTCATTTACGACGCCGAGACGATCAGCGTCTCCATCGTAGGCAACCCCCAGGTCCGCCCGCACCTCCCGAACCGTGGCACGGAGGTCGGAGAGATTCGCGGGGACCGTCGGATCGGGGTGGTGGTGCGGAAACCGCCCGTCTGGCTTACAATACAACTCAACCACCTCACATCCCAGCGTCCGCAAGAGATGCGGAGCAACTACGGATGCCGCACCATTTCCAGCATCCACGACGATCTTTATCGATCTTTTCATCAACTCCGTAGGCCGGATCCCCTGAAATTGCGCCCCAAGATAATCGCGATAGGATGGAAGTGGATCAAACTCCTCCTGTTTTCCCCGCGTGGCAGATCGGTAGAAGGTAGCCTCTTCAACTATCTGCCGGATCTCTTGGATGCCTTTGTCATAGAGTGTCTGTTGTCCTGCACAGATTTTGAAGCCATTATACTTTGGAGGATTATGGCTCCCCGTCACGATTACGCCCCCGGCCATCCGATGCTGGAAGAGATAAAAATACACCACGGGCGTAGGGACCATTCCAAGATCGATCACATCCAGTCCGGTGGCGACTACTCCCTCGATAAATGCCTCGGCTAACGATGGGGAACTTTCTCGAACGTCGCGGCCAACGGCCACAGGACCTGGCAGGGAATCCCTGTCTCGCCTTCTAAGGATGGTGCCCACCGCCTTCCCAATCCCCTCAGCAATATCCGAAGTAAGATCCCGGCCCGCAATACCTCGGATGTCATAGGTGCGAAAGATGGCAGGATTCATGGTCACTAAGTCCGTAGTGATTCGCTTGAGGTATCGACACTTTTCACTGGCCACTCACCACGAGCTACCAAATACCCGATCACGAGTCACTCATCACCATTAGCGACGCGATGGAGCGGTCAAAAGCTCCACGGTCACCCGGATATCGTTTTCCGGGTCTTCGGGGTTTTGCGTATTCCGATTCGTGTAGATGACATTCAAGGCCCAACAGCAGGTCTGGTAAATAAAACCCACCTGTTGCTCGAGGAATGTATCCGTCTCTATATCATACCGCGTCAGGTACGTCAGCTTCGTCCCCTCTACGACCGTGAGACCCACTCGACCGATCACGCCTTCGTCGTCCGTCGGACTGGAACGGCTGTATTCCAGGCTGAGGGATGCGATATCTTTATAGGACGCGGCGAGCCGGGCATTGCCAGTTTCGAAGTGGCCGGTCTCCGGGTTCACGCTCCCGCTGAGATCCAGCGAAACAGGCCAAGGCGGCGTAATGCTCATGCGACCGACAAGGTTGGCAAAATTCCGCTCGGTCGCCTTGGAAAAACCGGGGTGATTAGCGATCGGGGTCGTTCCATTTTTAAACGCCTGTGTGATATCCTCGGGCTGCAAGGAATTGAGAAACAGATCAGAAAAGGTCCGAGTTTGTGGGTCCGGGGTCAAACTGGTCTCGAGCGTGAATGCGAAAACTTCATGGAGCCGGTCTTTCCCATCCTGCTGCCGCACATGGGTGAAAAGGCGGTTGACCAACGAAAAGAAGAAACGATTCTGGGGACTAACGAAATCTGTGCTATCGAATTGCGGGAGATCATCCTGGGTGACTACGGGAATATAGAGATATCCAATGCGTGACTCGATGGTATGTTGTAGAGAATGTACCCGTTCCCCATTGACCGGAAAAGTCCGAGACAAACGCGAAAAAAGCTCCGCCCCCACTTCCACCAATCCCCGGTTGACTGCACTGTCATCGATCCCCGCTGCTCCGCGGCTATAAAAGGTCCCGCGCGGGGCCACGCGTGGCGTAAAGGTGAGGTAACTGGCCAGAGGGATGGGAAGTGCGAGACTTGGGAACAGATCGAGCCGCGCTGCGTTGATATTGTTCTGCTGCTGGATGTAGGCAACAGCCGATTCTTGCTCAAATAATAACGGAGCTGCACCCCACAGCGGCTGCGTGAATGACGTAACGGTGAACTCGGGCACCTTGTAGAACGATCCATCCCCCGGTGGCGCGTTTGACGCTCGTGTTTGGAAAAATTCTCCGGCGAGAGAAACTGCGTGACGAGGGAGGGTGTAGTCCAAGAAGCCACGCGAGCTATTGATGCGGGTGGTCCGCTCACCGAATCTGGTCGCGAACTCATCGGGAAAGTTCCTGTCGCTGCGTAGTGTGACGTTCGCTTTGCCTCTCAGGGCAGCTGTAAAGGTCTGATCGTGCTGAAAATTGACGACGTACCGGTCACTGGGGCCCTTGCGGGATTGGACCGGTAGATTTTCGTGGCTGTCATGGAGATACTGCGCGTTCAAGGAGCCCATGCCATCCTCAAGCATATATCGGTATTCCACTGTGGGGCTCAGTCCACGCAAGCTTCGGTAAATGAGGCCCAGCGTGGCGTCCTGGGAGTCGCTGATGGCCCAAAAGAACTCCTGTCCATAGATGAAGCCTTCTTTGTCATTGTTACCGAAGCTTGGAGGCAAAAATCCCGTCTGACGGTCGGCCAGTGGGTACCGAAAGACCGGGAGGTACATGGCGGGAACCCCCTTGACCCAAAACGTCCCATGGGTCCCCCAGAGATACTCATCGGGGTGGACGGTCACCTCTGCCGCCCGTACCTCCCATGCATACGGCGGTGGCTGACAGACCGCACAGGAGCTGTAGCGCGCTTTCACGAGGCGGTACGTCCGCTCATCCTCGCGATGCGCCTCATCGGCGGTAAAACTCGTTGACGGCAGGAGAAACCCGCGTGCCTCATGAATCACGCCCTTCCCGGTTCCATAGTTCAGCTGCAGCGAGCTCCCCTGGATTTGATTCCCGCGATCAAGGAAAAGAACCGAACCCTGGGCAGTGAAGGTTTCCTTTTCCCGATCGACCTCGACCTCGTCCGCGTACAAACGCCATCCGTCTCGGCGGATCCACACATTGCCGCGCGCCACGAGAAAGCGGCCTCCCGCTTTGCTCTCCATGGCGTCCGCCGTCACGTGAAACGAAGCGGGCCGACCGCCTGCGCCGGAGGGCTCGGCCAATGCGGGTGTAGAAGGCCTAGACAGGAGCGATACCAAGAGGAGACCCATGCTCAGGCCGACGGCGGTCGGACGATCTCTCATGGCGATCCCGGGCGTTCAATACATCTCGGTCATCGGGAGAGGGTCCCACCCCCGCCCTCCGAAAACAATGAGTGATACTCAGCGAGAACCTGTCAACCGTACCAGTGCAACCTCCTATGGCAGATCGATCTCGGCCAATGCCTTATGGCCAATGAGTTAATTCTCGCTTCGTTTCATACTTACCCGGCCCCTCCGAACTTCCTCCAGATACTCCAAGAAGAAACCGAGGAAGGTAAACACCACCAGGCCTAACGTACCTGCGAGGACCACATTCAGTGCCGCTCGAGGTTTGACTGGATACTCTGGGGGCGCATCTGCGGCAATAACGAATGTATTTTCCGACATAACCCGCGACAGGCGGGATTCTGTTAATTCTTTACGGAGATGTGCTAGGCTACGCTCGCGGCCCTCGATATTTCCCTGAAGGAGGATGACCGCTGGAGCATCAATTGGCGGAGCTTTCATCACATCTTTCAATGCCCGTTTCATGTTTTGGATTTCTGCCTCCAACTCGCGGATCGTTGCTGCGAGCTCCAATTCATGCGACTTTGTAATCTGCATCCCTTTGTCGAAAGTTCGCTCATGGATTTCAATAATATTTTCAGCTAGATCGTCTACAATTTTGGTACCAACCTGTGGGTCATGAGATTGAACTATATAGCGGATGTCAGGATTGACTTTCGCATCTATCAAAACTACTTTCTCCATTTCTTCAGCGCTCAATTTCAAATGGAGTTTTTCTGTTGCAGTTTTCAGGAGCCTGTGATCCTTCAGGCGACCAATGACCGCTTCTCGGTCCTCAAGGATCTTTCCCTGCAAATTACCAATCCTTAACCTGCGGGAAACCTCATAGGTCTTAGGCATGAATAAGCTCACGACAAGTGCGGTTGCACTCGCAAGTAGGGTACCGCCGATGATGAGGCCCTTTCGCTTCCAGATCACTTTCAGGTAATAATCACTCGGTTCTAGCTGTTGCTCTTCCATACTGTCTCCTTAAGAGGGTGACCCGTGTCAGTCGTCAGCAGCCAGAATTCACTCGCAAGCAACAAAAATTAAAGATAATATTGGTTTATGAACTGCTTACTAACTATTTCCCAACAAACACAAAACGCCTAAGGCCCATGACCATTGATTAGAACTTCTTGGATCGGGTCTCCCACTTTCCCCGAAGCGTGATCCAAAAAGACAGGGCAATCAACTTCAGGTCAAGCCAAAAAGCATGCTTCTTGACGTAAAGGCGGTCGTACCTGAACTTGTGCCGACGGGGAATGTCTCTGGGCGCATAAATCTGGGCCAAACCGGTCAGTCCCGGACGCACCGTATGCCTTTGCTCGTACCCGGGGACCTCCTCCAGTGATGTGCTCCCCAAATGTCCGATTTTCGACTGTCTCACTTCTATCTCATCTGGCAAGAGGGCTCTTGGCCCTACGAAACTCATGTCACCTACGAAAATATTCCAGAGTTGCGGCAGTTCATCCATGGCCGTGGCCCTCAGAATCTTCCCAACCCGGGTCACCCGTTGATCATTTTCGCCAGTCTGCAATGGGCCATATTTTCGATCCGCGTCAGGGACCATCGACCGGAACTTCCAGCTCCGGAATCGCCTTCCACCTTGTCCAACCCGCTCTTGCGCAAAAAAGATCTGCCCACGATCTTCCAGCTTGATCCCGATCGCGATAATTCCCCACACAGGCGCAGAGATAAGAAGCCCGAGGCCTGCGAGGACGACATCGAAAGAGCGCTTCAATACTGAAGATCGGGACTGCGGGACAGCCGTGCACTCGCCGACCAGTTCCTGAAAGAGCCCATAGTATGCCCGGATCTGGACCGGGCGGTCAAACTCGAATGCCGCCTGCCGGGCATTGGTCCCGAGACGCTGAGCCAGAGAACGGTCGTGGTAGAGGCTGAGGATCTTTTCGGCAAGGTCCTCAGCATTGCCAGGCTCCGCCAACAGGCCGCATTCGAACTTCTTGGTAATCGCCGCCACCTCAGATTCCTCTTCGACAGCTGCTACGTACGGTCGACCTGCGGCGAGGATTCCGTAAAGCTTGCTCGGCACAATGTACCCGGCCAACCCGCGTTTCAGCGACACAATGAAGACATCAGCAGTTGCAAAAGAATCAGCCAAGCCTTCCTTCGGTTGGTAGGGTAGGAACTGGACATACTCGAGCCCGAGGGCTTGGACCTGGTCTTCAAGCGCCACACGCTTCCCCCCGTCTCCGATGAACACCCACTGGATATCCGGATACTTTTTCACACGGTCGGCCGCTTCGACGACGGTCTCGAGCCCTTGTGACAGACCAATGTTGCCCGAGTGCATGACCACGAAGCTTCCAGCGAGGTCGTGGGCTACCGAGAACATGTTCTCTTTCCGTCCCGGTACGATTTTCGAACAGTCTGCCCAGTTGTAGATCACTTTCACCTTCTGGGGATCAGCCCCTTTTTCCCTAATCAGTCGCCCGCGCATTATCTCGCTCAGTGCGACTACCCGGTCCGCCTTCCGAATGAGAAAACGGTTGATCCGATCTAAGAACCGATTCACTGTCTCGCTCTGAAAGTCCTCTAGGAGTCTCGCGACTTCAGGGAAGATGTCCTGGCACAGAAACACAAACCTGGCTCCGGAACGACGAGCGACCAACAGAGCCGCCAGGCCGATGATCGGCGGATCCGTCAGGGAAACAACGACGTCCGGATGGGGAACTTGAAGGCCCGCGCGCAAGGCGGAAAAGAAATACGTCAGATAATTTGTCGCCCGACCTCCAAACCGTCGAGGCTTGAAAGTTGTCCCTGCCGCACGGAACACCTCCACCCCGTCATGCGATTCCCGACCCACCAGCCTCCATCGCCCCCTGTGAAGTTGCGGCCCGTGTGCCCGCACGACGGGATGTCCTGCAACTACTGATACCGAACATTCATAGTTGTGAGCCAGATCCTCAGCCAGCTCCGTGAGAAGCTGCCCGGTCGCACCCAAGTCGGGAAAGTAAGAGCGATTGAAGAAGCAAACCCGCATATCTAGCTCCGGTTGTCGCAGAACCACTTGATGGTACGCCGAAGCCCCTCGTGCAAGCTCGTCTTTGCTCGGAAACCAAACAGGTCGGATGCACGGCTCGTATCCAGGCACCGCCGTGGCTGGCCATTCGGCTTCGTGGTATCCCATACGATCCGCCCCCGGAACCCGGTGAGGCCGGCAATCACCTCGACCAGCTCCTTAATGGGGATTTCGGTTCCCGCCCCAACGTTCACGGGGTCCGGCCCATCATACCCTTCAGTAGCCAACGCAATGGCCTCGGCGCAATCCTCGACGTACAGAAACTCCCGCGTTGGCGTCCCGTCTCCCCAACAGATGATTTCAAGCTTTCCCCCTTCCTTCGCCTCTACACACTTCCGGATAAGGGCTGGAATCACATGGGACGATTCCAGGTCGAAGTTATCGCCTGGGCCATACAGGTTGACAGGCAGCAGATAGATAGCCCTGAACCCATACTGCTCACGGTACGCCTGAGCCTGAACGAGGAGCATTTTCTTGGCAAGCCCGTAAGCGGCGTTGGTCTCCTCTGGATAGCCACCCGTCCTGTCCAGTAATACCCGTGATCAGCGCAGTTCTTGACACTAGACCTCCGTTTTTTCCAACACGTGCCTCCCCATTACCAAGACGTCCATCTTTGTCCTCAAGAAGCAATCCAGCGCCTCGGAAGGTCGAAGGACAATGGGCTCGTTTTCATTAAAGGAGGTGTTGAGGAGCACGGGAACGCCCGTCTGCTTCTCGAAGGCCTTCAGAAGCGTCCAGTAAAGGGAATTGGTCCGCCGACTCACGGTTTGCAGGCGCCCCGAGCCGTCTACATGGGTGACCGCTGGAATAATAGCCCGCTTGTCGGGTCGAACCGGATAGACCTGAATCATGAAAGGATCCGCGACCGCCCCCACGAAGTAGTCGTGGAGGGACTCTTCGAGGATCGAAGGGGCAAAGGGGCGAAACTTTTCGCGAAACTTAATTTTTGTGTTGATGATCTCTCGCATGTCCGGGCGTCGAGGATCGGCCAGGATGCTGCGATTTCCGAGGGCTCTTGCCCCCCATTCCATTCGCCCTTGAAACCAGCCGATGACTTTACCGTCGGCAATCTGTTCTGCTGTCCACGAGCACAGCAGCTCGTCATCTGGAAACTCATGGTAACGCGATTTCCTGCTTATCAAGAGCTTCTTAATTTCGTCATTTGAGTACTCCGGCCCCAAATGGGCGTCCTCCATATAAAACCGGCGAGAGTGGCCCAGCACGTGATGCCACACGTAATATGCCGCTCCGAGGGCCGTCCCGTTATCTGCCGCTGCTGGCTGGATATAGATTTCCTTAAACGGAGTCCGCTCACGGATCTTACCGTTCATGACACTGTTCATAGCACAGCCGCCCGCCAAACAAAGCTGCGGGAGTCTTGTCTTCTTATAGAGGTCATTAAGAATGTGGAAGGCCGCTTTTTCGAAGAGAATCTGAAGCGACGCCGCAATGGCCTCATGCCGCGGCTCAAGGCCCTCATCAGGCCTGCGAGCCGGGCCCAGCAGTTCCTCGAGCCTCGGCGTATAGACCGCGCCCATGATCGGTTCCCCATCGTCCCAGGTCATACTCACGCCCTCGGAGTGATGACGAAAGTAGGAAAGATCAAGCTCGAAGTGGCCGTCAGAATGGAGATGGACAAGCTTGTTTAACTGTGTAACATAGTCGGGATTGCCATAGGGGGCAAGGCCCATCACCTTGTACTCATCGCCGTATTTGAGGAACCCGAGGTATTGCGTGATAGCCAGATACAGGAGCCCAAGAGAATGAGGAAAATAGACTTTCTTCATGATTTGAAGCGCTCTGCCTCGCCCAACAGCCGTGGAAGTGCTCACAAAATCGCCGAATCCGTCGATGGCGCAGACCGCGGCCTCATCGAATGGGCAGACGTAAAAGGTACTTGCCAGGTGAGCCGGATGATGCTCCACCCAGTGCATTTTTTTTCTTATCTCGTCGCTTTTCAGTCCTAACTCCTTACCCAGCCGACCGGTGACATCCCGAACTCGGCTGACATTTTTCGCCCGATCCCAAATGAGCCCCGGGCTGGGACGGTTCCTGAGCGTGAAAATCGCCTTGCGAAACAGGTTCGCTCGCGGATTGCGCGAGATGGCAAAATAGTCTATTTCCTCGGGTGCTACTCTGGCCATTTCAAGACAGCTTCGGATCGCCTGACAGGGGAACCCCGCCCAGTGCTTGACCCGCTGGAAGCGCTCCTCTTCCACGGCCGCCACCAGCTCTCCATCGCGGAGTAGCACCGCCGATACATCCCCATGATACGCGTTGATCCCGAGCAGGATCCTCTCCGTCTCGCTCACGA
>CAZLDS010000048.1:17311-20011 GCA_964558395.1 uncultured bacterium
TCACGACATGTCACCCCTCGGCGTTTCTCCAGACAGCCGAGAGCCACACATTGCAACTATTGCCGATCTCCTAACCACAATGTTGAACGCCAGCACATTGTGATACATGAGCACTTGCTGGGAGGGACGGGAGCACGCGCGCAACCAACGCTAGCCTCAGTTGCGATTTTCAAACTAACATTCCACCACAGCACCCCTGTAAAACCTCCCTCAGCATCTCTGACTGGGTGAAGAAATCATTTGACCAATATACCTCACCGTTTAATTAGCTTGAAAAATAGTGATGGGCAGACGTATCGGAGCGATGAATTCCGAGATACTTTATCAAGCCCTTTAATTAACGGAAGAAGGAACTTAGCGTTCAGATAGTTCGGAACATGAATGTGACCCTGCACATCCCCGATCTCGAATCCAGCGCGATCAAACTGTCGTCGAAGCTCCCGCAACCTATACCACCGACTAGGAACATCCCTGGCCAGTGATCGTTTGCGACAGTTCACAATCAACCCAAATGGCAAGTAATAGCTCAGTAGATTAGCGAAGTTGCAAATCAACACACCTCCAGGCTTGAGCGTCCGCGCCATTTCCTTAAGCACCTCCTCATATTCTGGTATCAGGCTTAGAGCGTTAACGCATAAACACAGATCAAGTGATTCTGACGCTACGGGTATTTGCATGGCGTCCCCTTGAATAAGACAGACTTGTGCATCAACAGCAGCCCTGACTGCTTTTTCTTTCGCCCGCTGCAACATATTAAATGCGATATCAACGCCAATCATCTGCCAACCATCACAGGCTAGATCGATGCCAATCCGGCCTGTGCCGATTGCCAACTCGAGTACGGTCTTGGGGTTAGAACTGTCAAGCATCGAACGGACGATCCTTTTTTGAACTTCGTCAACCCATGCACCGGCGTACGAATGCCACCGAACCGCATCATAGCGGACGGACTCACTCTCATAGAACCGACCACATGCTCGTGAACGATCCCGACGGCCCTGCGATTTGTCATCAAATCCCATTCTCCTCACCTATGACGACCACATAACAGTTCTTCATATACCTTTTCAGTTTCGCGGGCAGCTCGGTCTTGACTAAACTTCGTCCACGTGTCAATTTTGCCCTGATCCGCTAGCAAATGTCGAAGAGATTCGTTCGTGAGTAGCCTGTGCATCGCGTAGCCCAGCCTCTCCGCATCGTCGGGCTCTACCAATAGTCCATTTTCCCCGTCACGAATCAGCTCACCTAGTCCACCGACTCGTGTCGATATTACCGCATTCCCCGCAGCCATCGCCTCAAGCAGTGACATCGGATAATCCATTGGACCGCTTGTCTCCCGAAATGGTAAAATAAAAAGATCCGATGAGGCCATAAGTAGCGCCATGTCCGGAACAATGCCGAGCTCGATAGTGTCGCCTGGATCTGTCACTTGCGTAAGCAGGCTACGCACCTCTTTTTCTCGCTTATCGCTGTGCTTTGGGCCTCGTTCCACCGTATAGACAAGTTTCGCCTGGCTAACTTTTCGCTTCACTTGTGCAAATGCTTTTATAAGCAAATCAAGCCCTTTCGCCCGCGAGAAATTCCCGACAAACAACACCATTATGTCGCTTGGCTTCACTCTCAGTTCCCTGCGAAGCCGCGAGCGCTCATCCGGCTTTACACTACGACATTCCTTAATTGCTGGTCGAATCATTACAACCTTTTCATCTGGGAGATTCATTTTGTGAAGTGAACGACGTATGTTCTCGCTGATAACGACAATCCGGTCCATTTGTGATAGATATGAGCGTACAAGCGTCGTCGTCTTAAGCAGCGGATGCACTCTGTCATTCAACCGATCCGTCATAGGACAGTAGATCGTATGCACGGCAGGGACACCTAGGATACGCTTGAGAAATGTAGTCATAAGCGATAGATGAGCATAACCTGAGTGCCCATGGACCAAGTCGAATCGGGATAAACCACGCCATTTAAACGCAAGGGGAATCAACCGACTCAGGAACTCTAGATTGCGCAGCATTGGTCCGCGAGTACTTAATTTTAAAAGTTCCAGTTTAATATGCGACAGTTTTCTCCGGATTTCGTCCGACAGGCGCTCATGTGGCAATCCAGCGACAAGCGTTAGCGAATGACCTCGCTGACTCAGTCCTTCGCTCAATGCGAGCATCGCATTAATGTTGCCACCAGCCACAACGCCCCGGTCAGGAGAATACAATTGTGAAATGCCCATGCAAATATTCATGGCATTTCCTTCTGACCTTTGCCGGATAGAACGCTCCGATACAATTTCTCAACCTCCCTACTTACCCGATCCCATGTGTACATACCAGCCACCAGATTAACCCCGTTCTCTCCCATTTGTCTACAAAGCCGCTCATCACTGAGTAACGTCGACACTGCCTCCGTCACAGTTTCAACGGTACAAGGAGTCACTATACCTGCGTTATATCTTAGCACCTCCGGGTAAATGTCCACCCGATCTGAAATCACCACTGGAATCTTCCTTGACATGGCTTCTACAACACTCATCCCAAAATTTTCATGATACGAAGGAAGCACAAACATGGCAGCACATCTCAAAAGAGCCTCCTTCTCCGCACCTTGGACGAAACCCGGGAGCACGACATGCTCGGCAATTCGATAATTGGTGATTAGCTTGTTGAGCGTCCTCATGTGCTTTGGTTGACCTGCGCCAGCGAT
>CAZLDS010000049.1:0-19717 GCA_964558395.1 uncultured bacterium
CACGAATCCGCGACAACACACCGGGAGTCAAGAAGACCCTTTGAGCAGTCGGAAATCCAACCTTGGGTCGCGCCAGAATCTCTGCCGGGAGCTTCGTCACGGCATAAGCCTTGAGAAACCCTTTCGGACTCTGTGCCCGCATCTGTGGAGGAACCTGAAAGGCTACCTGTAGAACTCCCGGGTCGAGAAAGGGAACGCGTGCTTCGAGACTGTAAAGCATCGTGGCTTTGTCGACACGCATCAAAAGCCGCTCCGGCAGCCCCAGCAATAGATCGATCAAAGTGAGCTGATCCAGGTACGGACGTTCGTCAAATCGATCCACTTCAACGATCCGTTGGCGCAATCGCTCATACGCGTCTACTGCCGGTAGCCGACCCCCGTATAGTCGCTTTTGATCGGTTCGTGTGAAAAGCACGCCGTAGCCCCAGTGGAGGTGTTCGCCCCTGGAGTGGCGGTGAAGATGTTCGAGAATCGTACCATCGGTGGAGCCGATGAGGGACGGATTACCAGCCCACGCGAATAACGGCTCAAAAGTATCAGCCAGCCAGCCCGTAAGAGGGCGCGACAGGAGGCGACCAAATGTCTTCATGCGCTCGTGAAATCGCCACAATCGGTGAACCGTGTTGTACCCGCAGAAGACCTCGTCGGCCCCTTCTCCAACCTGAACCACCGTCACGCCGTTACGTTTTGTGAAATGAGCAAGCTGCAAGTTTGCAGTCACCGAGGGAGCTCCAACTGGATCATCCGCCAATGCAGGCAGATCGTCAAGGCTGTTGACAATCTCATCCTCACGCAAAATGATCTCCTGGTGATGGGTGTCAAAACGACGGGCCACTAGTCGGGCGTGCAAGAGATCGCTGCCAGGGTCGTTCTCGTCTCCCGGATAACCTACGGTGAAGGTTTTGACGGGAGCATTCAGCACCTCGCTCATCAGAGCGACGGTCAGGCTTGAGTCTATTCCTCCGCTAAGCATTGCCCCGAATGGCACGTCAGAGATCATCCGTTTCGCTGTCGCCAGTCGAAGCTGCTCGTCCAGAGCGCCGGCAAGCTCGCCAGTGTCTCCTCCCTCAATGCCACTTCCCTCGCCTGGAAGCCAGTATCGTTGCCGTTGGAAGACACCTTTTCCTGTCAATTCAAATAGAGTGCCTGGCTCAAGCTTCTCGATATCGTGAAAGAGAGTCTGCGGGCCTGGTACGCAATTGAAAGTCAGATATGTTGGCAACTCGTCAATCCGAGGATTATGGCTGACGTCTGGAAGCGCCAAGAGTGCCTTTGGCTCAGACGCAAAGGCAAATCGTTTGGGAGAAAGGCTATAATACAACGGCTTGACGCCCAATCGATCCCGTGCGCCGAAGAGCCGTTGACGCGCGACGTCATAGAGAACAAAAGCGAACATCCCGTCGAGGTCGTACACCAGCTCGGGACCTCTCTCCTCGAAGAGATGGAGGATGACCTCGGTGTCAGAGCGTGAACGGAATCGGTGTCCTTTTTCAACGAGCTCTCCCCGCAAATTAGCGAAGTTATAAATTTCCCCATTAAAGACTACCCACAAAGTCTCATCCTCGTTAGGCATCGGCTGATGCCCATCGGAAGAAAGATCCAAGATCGATAGACGCCGGTGACCGAGCACGCAAAGTCCATCTGGACTCGTGTAGAGCCCCGCATCATCAGGTCCCCGGTGGGTCATCCGATCTCGACCTGCCCGCACGAAACGGGGCAGATCGGCATTGGCCGCGCCTCGGAATTGCAAATAACCAACAATCCCGCACATGGGATTATGACTCCAGCAGATAGTATCTGCGGCAGAGAGAAATTGAGCTCAGGATTTCCCGGACCATCGGGCTGTCGCCCAGAGATCATGAAAGAAGGCCCGAAGAAATCGCCAGAGTAGCACGATGAAGGGGAGTGGATCGTCCCAGGCTCCGATGCCCCTGGCCTTCGTTCCTCGAAGAGACCGCAGCCAACTACCAAGAGTCAGGTCGCCGGACTTTCTGAGTGCAAGAAAGGCTTTGAAGTCCCACTCCTCATTGACGTATTTGATGTCTGATCGGAACAGTCCGGCCGGGAGAGTCTCCGAGCTGGATCTTGTGAGGCATCGGTATGCAATCCAGGGAAAATCAACGCCAGCGGATATGGCAAGCTGATTGCCAGAAACGGTCCTGGGATTAATCTCCATCAGGCGGTAGGTCTGATCTCGAGCATCGAATTTGAACTCCACGCCAACGAAGCCACGATAGTCGAATGCCTTCAAGAGACGCCGACTCAGCTCGGCCACCTCCGGTGAATTTACAGTGATCTGCAGCGAACCATCGCCGTATTGTGGGGGAAATTGGCGTAGCTTGCGTTTCGTCAACCAATGTCGTTCGCACCCGTCACCGTCCCAGAAAGCTAGGTAACCGAACAGAGCCGTATCTGATCCCGGGATGATCTCCTGCACCATGAATGGCACGTCGCCGCGAGCGTGACGTTCATACTCCAAGACCAGTTCTGGCTTGGAGCGGATGATAAGGACCTTCTTAGGAATTTTCTTGCGGGCGACGTGAGATTTGTATGGCTTGAGAATGCATGGATATACCAGGTCCGTTGCAATAGACCGGAGCTGTTCAACAGATTCAGGAAAATAGGATCTGGGGATCGGAATCCCCACCGCTTGGGCGATGCCATACTGTGTTCGTTTGTTAACGATCTGTTCCATCGTCTCAGGACTCGCGCAAACAAACCGGAAATATTTCTGTAGGACATTTGCATTTTCGGAAATGAACACACAGTGGGGATCCGACGTCGCGAGGAGGACACCCGGAAGTATGAGGCGCGAGCCAATGAACTCCAGCAGCCCCACCCATGCCTCAGGATCTTCGTCAACCGGCGGAAGCAGCAAAACTCGGCCGTAGCGCGTGTAGGTACCGATCAATCGCTCGCTATCCACTAGTAGAGTCGGGACCCGGCGCCTCCCCAGGCTCCGTGCGAAACTGAGACCGTTGACCGAACCCCCCAGGATGATCGCCGGCGATTCCTGGACTTCAATATCCCTAAGCCAGCTTGCAACTATCGCTCGTTCCCGCGTATTCACGCTCAAGCGCCTTTCCCTTCCGGTCGCCCCGTGGCAGTCTGACGGATGGCCTTTGCCCAATCGTAACATGTCCTGCCCATTATGAGAGCAAAGTGCATCATTGGGTGAGAGACAATACGCGAATCCAACACGAAATACTTCCCACGTATCGTAAACTTTCCCAACCGCAGGTAATCCATTACCCGCTCTGGTGTGACAGGAAAATCTGTTTTAGCTGGAAGTTCAACGGTGATTCCCGGTGGACCCTCAAACCAATGAAGATCCGCTCCCCCGAAGGCAGAGATGTTCGCGTTGTGTCCACGAGCCTCTTGAAAAATCCGAAGATTAGCCAGGGGAGGGACGAATCGCCCGTCGTAAGCTGCATTCCATATCTCGATTCCGTTGACCACGGGGAATAAATCCGGGGAACATTGATATCCGTTTCGTCCGGGATGAGCGATTACTGCCAGTCCGTCCACACCTTGAATGTACCTGGCAACGGTAACTGGATCCGTACTCGCGATCTTCTCCGTGACTCCAATTCCCAGGATATGTATATCGTCTCGACATCGAAACTCGAGACCAGGGATCATGACGAACAATTCATCTGAGCACTTTATGCATTCCTGTTGAAGACTCTGGATGTCCTCAGCAGAAAGATCCTCTGCATGATCCGTTAGTCCCACAAACCGAAATCCACACTCTCGTGCGAAATCGGCGAGGTCACCAACGGAATGCAAGCCGTCTCTCGAAAACTCGGAATGAGCGTGAATGATTCCCCTCACAAATACCTCACACCCGCTCTTGGCGCACGTGAGAGCCACGTTATGAGTGGAGTCTCTGAGAAAGACCCATTGCTTCCCACAGAAGCTCCTTCATGCATTCCTACGCGCCGCAGCAACCGCAATCCGTCTCGCCCGTGATCTGGAACAGTCGCTAAGAAGCATGCGCTTGCATAGCCGGCTCTCTGTACTGCCTCTATGAGGCTCTGATTCGCAGTTCCATCGGGAAAGGCAAAATGATCGACACTTCGGCCGATGCATTGTTCGATCTCCGCCTTAGATCTGATCACCTCCTCCTCCACGTTGTCGCCTCTAACACGGGGCAAAATCCGGTGGGAGCAGCCATGGGATCCGATCGCGATGCCGGCGACGGCCATTTCGTGCACCTGGTGCCAATCCAAAAAGAACCGGCGGTCTGCAAGTAGAGGCCTACCGACGCCACATGCGCAGGCAAGGTCCCGAATCAGTTCTTCGATGGTCTCCTCATCACACGTCGCTTTCACTGCCTCGATAACGGGATCGACGGCCCGGGCAGAGGGAGGTTCCATCATCGGCACCAGAGCCATCACACGATGGCGTACCACTGGGGGATATGATTGAAGCACTCGGCCGATTTGCATCCCGTCGGAGAGGTTTCCGTGCAGGAGGACGTACATCAGACGAGTATGCCAGAACGTTCGGTTTGTACCGATGAAATCTGTCGTCAGGAAAATCGTCGCCGGGACTTCATGTTTACGAAGGATTGGAAAAGCGATGTCGTAATTGTCGCGCCAGCCGTCATCGAAAGTAATAGCACAGAGAGGTTTTGGATTTCGCATTTCGGATTTCGGATTTACTAAAGCGGAAAGCGGGACGATGTGAAAGTGCTGTTTGAGGAAGTGAAGTTGGTAGTCGAAGGTCTGCGCGGTAACGACCATCCCTGGCTGCGAGTAATCGAGGGTGCGGTCCCACTTTTCGAGCACGCGATGATAAGTGAGGATGATTGCCTCGCCGCGGCGCGCCCATCGCTGCAGGGCCCGCTCCCACACCCTCGTCTGCTGCAACGTCTTTCCCACTAGTTCTTTGATTTTAGTCTTCACGGTGTTCACACTATGGTTGAGAGTCGAGAGTTGCTCAGAGCAGATTGTAGGCCGTTCCCAGCAAGACCGTGGCCAGGATCGGCCGGAGCACTTTATCCGGCACGGTTACGGCCAACCGGCTTCCGCACCAGACCCCGGGGATGGATCCCAACACCAGTCCCCCGAGGATCTGCAGATCCACGCTCCCCATGCCGAAATGGGCGAGCCCCGCCGCCGCCCCGAGGAATGTGGCGTGCAGGATGTCGGTTCCCACGATGCGGCTGAGCGGAAGCCGGGGATAGAGGATCAGAAGCGCCGCCGAGATCAAGCTGCCCGCCCCGACGGACGTCAAGCCGACGAGAAACCCGGTCCCCACCCCGGCGAGAACGGTGAGAGCCATCTGCCACCTCTGGGGAAGCGGTGCCTGCGTTTCACGTGACGCCTTCCGGTACAACGGACTGAGGAAGAGATTCAAAGCTACCAGGACCAACGCCACCCCCACGGCCCGAGTGATGAATAGATCGACCGCCCCGTTATGCGCGCCTGCCCTCACCCAAGTAATCACCGCCACGCCTGCCAGCGCCGCCGGGATGCTCCCGATGCCCAACCGCCAGGTGATGCCTAGATCCACCGTCTGCTGGCGGAAATGGACAACTGCGCCGACTGCTTTTGTGATGGCCGCGTACGCCAGATCTGTCCCGACGGCGACCAACGGCCGGACGCCCCCAACGAGGATGAGGAGCGGGGTCATGAGAGACCCGCCGCCGATCCCGGTCAGGCCTACCAAGAAGCCCACCACAAAGCCTAAGAAAGGTATGGTCCAGTCTATGGGCATCTCACCGGTCTTCTAGGGGTTCGGGGTTGTTAAATAGTCGATTGTTGGGTGTTGAGAGTGGAGAGATTTCGGATTGCGAATTTCGAATTTGTAGGAATATTGGTGAATAGAGCCCAACAAGGAAAAACCCGAAATATGATGTTCCAAAATCGTCATGTTGCTCTTAAATCCGAAATCCCAATTTCGACATCTGTCCTCGACACTCAACCCTCAACTCTCCGCTCTCACTATTGGGGTTTAACAGGAAACTGCTGCTACCCTACCCTACATCGCGGTGCAGCGTCTCGCAGTAATTCCCCATACCACCTCAGATAATCATCCGCGTGACGTTGTAAATCAAAACGCTGCTTGGCATCCCTGGCTGCGTTTTCGCCGATGCAACGCCGCAGAGGTTCATCTTGCAGCAATCGTTCGATACCAAGAGCCATCCCTCGTGCATCTCCCGGTGCCACCAGCACGCCCGTCGCCTCATCTACCCCATACTCATCTGAGCCCAATATTCGACAGTCCCCACCCCGCAACCCCTTAATCTGTTCTGTAACACCCCCGACCGCTGTTGCGACAACTGGTGTGCCACACGCCAAGGCTTCCAGCACTGCGTTAGGAAAGGTATCGGCGCGAGTGGCATGCACGTAGATATTGGCGGCCTGATAGTAACAGGCCACTGTTTTGGGGTCTCGCTGGTAGGGGACAAACTGTATTTTGGCTCGGCCGATTCTTTCCGCCGGTGAGTCTTCGCCGAGGGCAATGAAGACCACGTCATGCTTATGCAGGCGCTCGGCAACATGAGCAACTGCGGCACGCATAGTCTGATAATCTTTCCACATATTCCCTCGGACGCCATTCGCTGCAAAAAGGAATACCGTAGCATCTGACGTAATCCCCAGCTCCTCTCGCGCTACCCTTCGGTCAGCCGGATGAAAGATGGACAGGTCGATGCCGTACGGAATGACCCGGCATTCCTCGACAGCTGAGGCAAGCATGGACTGCGTCACCTTTTGCATCAGCCATCGGGAAGGAGTAGCCACGTGAAGTCGACTCCTAGTGTAAAGTCTTTGCTTTCGCCGCCAATTGTACGCTGTGGCATCTCGCTGAATGGCCGGGTAGAGGCTCAGGTCGGGGCAGTGCCCACACCCTATTTTCCAGCGGTCGCATTCAAACGAGTACGCACAATGGCCGCTCAGCAGCCAACTGTCATGAAGCGTTAGGATCGTTCGCACCTGCCCACTCAGCCAGGGTAGAGCTCTCAGGTCGAAATAGTTACCATGCAGGTTGTGATAATGAACAATGTCGGGCGGTCGGGGAGTCAAACGTAACAAGTGCCAGGTTTCGGGAAAGCGGAAATTTTCAAGTCCACGATATCTATCAAACGATCCGCCAAGCTCAGCCATTTTGGAGGCCAGACGTCTAAGTCGCCATGCGCCCCGTGCGCGCCCATCCAGCAACTGCAAGCTGGATTCCGCCCTCCGCCAGAATCTTGACCATCTCCCGCAGAGTTCGCGATCCCGAATAAGGAAGACATCCGGGTCGTCACTGCGCTTATGGCCCACAGCCAGCCAGGAGGCGTGCTCACGCATCCGATATGTCTGGAATAGATTCCAGGCGACATTTTCAGCACCGCCAGCGATATCCACTGTGCTTACCTGCAAAATGTGAAGCGGCCACTCAGCCACGAAACAACTCCCTCAAACGGCAGACAGAGATTTCTCCATTCCAAGCTAATACTAAGAAGTGGGACAGTGGATCCCACCTCATCTGGCGATCCCCGCACGGAGCTGCTGGCGTTCGTAAGCGATGATCTGTTCCAGTATTTCCGGGAGGTCTAGGGATGGCCATGTGGGACCCGATGAATCCCGCCCCTCCCGTGATCAGCGCGTTTACCATTTTTTCCTCAGTCACTGAACCACCCCCGTAGCCAGCGGGAAAACTGCTCCCCACCCCACTCGCCCACGGAAACCCGTGGCAACGCAAACGGATCGGTATCTCGCCTGGCAACCGCCTCCAAGGTGGAGCAGGCAGTGGCAAATCCGAGTTCACGCACCAAGGCAACAATTTCTGGGGTGTGACCAGAGTGGAAACCATGCGGGTAAGAGAAAGCAGTCACCGGGCGGCCCAGTACCTCTTCCAATTGGGCCCTGCTCTGCTGGATCTCATCCCGTTGTGCACACACTGGGAGAGCAGAGAGAACCGGGTGCGTCACCGTGTGGGCACCGATATCAACCAACCCACCTTGTCCAAGGGCACACACCTCGTGAAGAGAAAGTGAGCGATGCGTTGGGCGGGCGGCTGCTTTGGCGCCAGCCCACACTAGCAACTCGTCTTGAACCTTTCGTCGCTCCGTGGATGGCAAAGGGCGGAGGAGTTTATAAATCGAGCGATAAAGAAAATGACGCGAACTAGGCTCACCTGTGTCCCACGTTCTCCACTGACGATGGCGCGCGCAGGATTCCTCGCTATACTGGCCTGACTGACCGAGCTCCCACTCATGAGTTTTTCCGTTAACGCGAAGACGAAGAAACTGCGGTAACGTACCCGGCTGCAACAACAGTCTTTCCAGCTCGTCCCACCAAAATTCGCGCTCCCGTCCAATAGCCCCCGTGGTCACAAAGACGGTTGCAGGGACCCCATAGCGATCCAACAAGGGTTTGGCGTGATACAAATTATCGGCATACCCATCATCGAATGTGACAATTACCGACCGGCGTGGAAGCTTTCGAAAACTTCTTGCGTGCAGGACCTGGCCCAACTCCTGAAGTGACACCGGTTGAGCATATCCATGTAAAACCTCGAGGTGCTCGGCAAAGTGTTGCGGCGTCACGCACAGTGACCAGGGGTCCACGTCTACTTCCGTCACCCTATGGTAAAGGAGGATGAGCGCCCTCGTCTCAAATTGCCTCCTGAACCAACTTGTAGTAACGTGACGAATCCTGTTGATCGCAACCATACTCATATCGACCGCCAGGGTTTTATAGCCCTGACCGTAATTAAGACCTGATAGAGAGGGTCACAGTAATCGAGTTCTTCCTGATGGAATTCCTGCGCGGCCAGTCCGTGCAAGAAAGCGGTTGCTGCCAAGACATTCCCACAGACCTCTATCCTCACATGATTCACTGGAAAGACTTCCTCGAACAGTCGCTGGGTTGAAACGGCAGTAAAATTCCAATGGTAGGAGTCACGCAATTGCTCGTCAATCCGGCTAATCCCCGGAAAGGTGGCTAGTAAGACCCCACCAGGTTTGAGGATGCGGAAGAGTGTCTTCAGAGCTGCTCGCGCGTCGTAGATGAACTGCAGTGTCTGGGTCAAAATTACGCAGTCAAAGGTCTCAGATTTGATGTGGTCTGCATCCGTCAGATCACCGACAATCGTCGCCTGCGAGTTCTCTTCTGTCAAATCAAGTACATCACTAACCACAACGTGAGTGCCCCCAAACTCGTGGGTATAACCATTATCCTTGATTTCGAGGACACGCCCCCTGATGTCCGGTGCACAAGCCGAGAGAAATCGTTTAATGTAGTAGCGGTCAATCGGGAGACCTCTGTCGTAGCCCCACACCCGACTGATCGGCGTTACCCGCCTCAGGCTTCCAAAGTGCACCCATCCCAGTGGCGGGCAGTATTCGCGGCCCTCCCAACGGGCTCGAAGCCAACGCCGGAATGGGGCAGGCATCATTCGACCTGCTATTCGTATCAAGAGGTCTTTTCCCCGCCATACAAGATGCTTGGTACGTTTTGCCAGGCCAAACCGGACCGGATGGCGATAAGGCCATAGTTCTTTTTGGAGAATCCGCCAGGTCTCGGAGTCCTTGGCCTCTTGTTTGGACAGATACGTCTCGAGCCAGTTCAAGAACGTCACCCGGGCACGAAGATGTAGCCCATTATTCACAGTAATAGAACAGCACGAGTTCGGGTGTCTCCGCCATCTGTACCAACACCGACTAGATGCGTACACAGGTGTCTTGAGACACACCTTTGCAAGAAAGACCTGGTCCTCGTACATGCCGCGGAACTCTTCCTCAAATCCACCGACATCCTCTATTACGTGACGCCGTACCACGATTCCGGCAGGCGCCGCACCCTCATGCTCTACAAATATGGAAAGTAGCTCAGGCGGATTGATCACTGTGTCAGTCTGTACACGAAGCTCTTGGACCATGTCACGGCTTCTGCCTTCAGGATTCTCCGTCCAGCTGTACCACCATTGAATGGGGCCATAGATCATTGAAACCTCGGGATGCGACTCCAAAATGGCGACTTGCTGCTCGATTTTGTTAGACAACCAGATATCATCGGCGTCCAGCATTGCGATGTACTCACCTTTTGCATGGCGGATGCCTAAGTTCCTGGAGGCGCTCATGCCACGATTCTGATGATCTGCGTGCTCGAGATAGCGCACCTTCGTAGGATATTCTTCAGCATGTCGTAAGGCAATTCTTGTGCTGTCGTCGTTAGAGCCATCGTCTATTAGCAAGAGTTCCCAGTCCTCATAAGTCTGAGCGAACACACTCTCGATGGCCTCGCGGATAAACGTCTCTTCGTTGAAAAAGGGAACGATGACCGAAACCAGTGATTTGTTACTCATCTGATTTCACCGCGCCATTGGGTCTTAATCCATTGGCGGGCTGGGGCAGGTAGTGTCTGGCGTGCGATTTGTCTTAATAAATTTCCCATCTGTCCTATAAGAAGGTCGGTTCCCCCTGACAGACGACACAAGAAAGGATGGCGATAGGGCCATAACTCTTTTTGAAGTGCCCGCCAGACCTCGACATCCTTGACCCCTTTCATCTTCAAGTATGCCTCCAGCCACTTCAAGAAACTTCCTCGAGCCGAACGCAATTGTCCTTTTTCCTTTGCAATAGCAACACTGGAATCTGGACGTTTCCGATATCGGTCCCAGCACCCACTCGCCACGAACACAGGTGCCTCGAGGAACACTTTCGAGTAAAATACTTGGTCCGTGAAAATATATCGAAAGCTGTCCTCGAATCCGCCTGCACTTTCGATTGTGGCGCGCCGCGCCAAGACGCTACAGGTGCACGGGATAGCCACCTCGCCTCTCAATACAAGAGCCAGCAGAATTGGCCCCTTTACTAGGACATCAGGATGAAGGCCAAGTCGCGTAAGGAAATCGCGTTTGCTATCCTCAGGGTTCCCCGTCCAGCTATACCAATATTGCGTCGAACTATACATCATGCCAGCATCAGGTTGCGATTCTAGAATTGGAACTTGATGCTCAAGTTTTTGTGGCAACCAGATGTCATCAGCGTCTAGAAATGCAACGAACTCGCCTCTTGCGTGGTGGATCCCCAAATTGCGGGATGCACTCGCACCTCGATTCTGATAGTCATCGTGAGCGAGATAGTTTACCTTTCCTGGGTATCGTTCAGCGCAGCGGATGGCGATTCTGGTACTGCCATCGGTTGAGCCATCGTCCACGAGGAGGAGCTCCCAGTTGTCGTAAGTCTGGGCGAACACGCTCTCTATGGCTTCCTGCATGAACTTCTCCATATTCAGGAATGGAGTGATAACAGACACCAGTGGTTTCCGTTTCATTTTATCGTCTACCAGAAGTCAGTCTGATTTTCCTGCACGGGAATTTGATTTCGACAGGGTAAACATCTTTGGGGAAGTCACAGTGGAAGTTCCAAGATACGAAGTAAACTGGCGCGCTCCCTCTCCCAAGAGAAGTGCTCCTTCACTCGCCGCCAGCCTGCTTCCCCCATACGGCATCGTAGGTCTGAGTCACGAGCAAGAGCTACAAGCCGCTCGGCCATGCCAATACTGTCGCCTGCGTCCACCAAATACCCTGTCAAACCATCGGCGACAGCCTCTGGAATTCCCGCGTGCCAAGTAGAAACTACCGACAGACCATTTGCCATAGCTTCTAAAATGGCCACCGGCAGGCCTTCCTCATCCCCTGACACCGGATCCGTCATGCTATGTTGTAGAAAGATGTCCGCGTCTCTCATAAACTTCTGCACTCGCTCGTTCGGCTGACTGCCATGCAGGGTGACCTTGTCCTCAAGGTTGAAGGCGCGAACGAACTGTTGTACCGCCGGGAGTAGCACGCCGCTTCCCACATAGTCCAAACGCAATGTGGGGAGAGCTTCTGCGGCGCGGCGAAATGCATCCAAAGTCAGAATCGGGCCCTTCTTCGCCACCATCCGCCCCACAGTGATGCAACGAACACCCTTTCCGTCAACACGTTTTATGGGTTCATTGGGCACGTCGACTCCATATGGAACAACATGGACCTTCAACGGGTCTAAACCAAGCGCCACAAGCCTCTCTCGGCTGGCCAGACTCATCGTAATCACTCCGGAAGTCTCATTATACCGAGTGTACTCGGTGCGCCATTTCTCCTCCCGTAACCTCTTTGAGACATCGTAGCCGTGCGCGTGCCCAAAAAAACGCACGCCCAAATTCCTCGCCAGTCCTATCCACGGTAGGCTGGCGTCGAGATATTCCCCCATGATCACATGTACCCCATATTTCTTCAGAAATTGTTTCGCGATTCTGCGATGATCCATCCCCCGTAATTCCGCTCTTTGTCCCCCACCCCGCATCACCTGCCGCGTGAGTCCATCATTATACCCGCGGTCTAGGACCAGCACGGGGCAGCTTACACTCCAGTGCCCTCCATCCGACTCAGCAACTGCGTGCGTGATCACCACCGTTCCCTCCGGCACTAAATCTCGCACATGTCTCCGGACAAATGTCTCGGACTGAAAACCTATGGTCGGACTAAAGATGGCCAGCGGATAACCCGCCTCAGCCCTGCTTTTCCACTGCCAGATCCCTCTTATCACAAAACGCTCACCATGCGATTCGCACTACCAAGCCTCGCAAGTGTCCCAACCACCACCCGCTACAATTTCAACCGGGCCCGTTGCCTCAATAGCCATAATCGACGTAGCCACCGCTCCGACAGAACGCGCCGAAGGGTTCGTCTTTCCTCAAATCCGTGCACATCCATATACAATTGCAGGACCGGCTTCACAGAACTCCAAACGCACCCTTTCGCAGCCGAACTCTCGGCAACATTCAGCAGTGAACGCATGACAGCCTTTCTTATAGAATCCCCGCACCGTCCTCCGTTACACGAGAGCCGCCATATGCTTGCCAGGAACGCATGGTGGGCCTCAAGCATTCTACCAGCGTCGCGCTTCATGCTACCAGGATGTTGCCGGTACAATGCTCCAACAATTGGAGTAAAACGAAACCGCTCTCCAGCGAAAGCAATCGTTGCAAAAAAGAGCCTATCTTCATTCGCTTGTATATCCTCCGGAAAACAGCCATATTTCTCAACAATATCTCGAGAGAGCAGGACCGCATGGATCGGTATAGGTGAGAATCTCCACACGCAAGCCAGGGCCAAAAACATATCCTCAATTTGCCCGGGGTAAATGATTTCCTTGAACAGGCACGGGGATGACCCCTCAAAGTTAACAGTACAGCAGTAGCCCAGTCTCGCGCCGCTGTGAACAAGATCCTCCAGTTGCCACTCCACTTTCTTTTCGTGTATCAAATCGTCCGCGTCCAGGAACTGAAGCCATTGACCACTGCTCTTTGCAATGCCGGTATTCCGGGCCGTAGCCAATCCCCTGTTTTCCTGTTCCAGATAGATAATCCTATCGCCGTAAGGACGTGCTATTCCCTCAGTATTATCTGGCGACCCGTCGTTCACAACAATGACCTCAATATTCGGATATGTCTGGCTGAGCGCCGAATCGATGGCATCGGACAGGTATTGCGCCTGTCCATAGCAAGGGATGATGATGGAGACACGTGGATGTTTATGCCGGCTCATGCTCATGGCATTTCCCGAGATGACCTCCCTGTCTGCTGCAAATGTCGACTATGAACCGACACAACTTAAAACGATCTCCGCAGTGGCACAACAACAGATACAGATGCACGAGACTACCGATAGTCTTGCCGCAATATCCCCCAGACAATGCGATGCGAAATGGCTCACTACTTTTCGCATACCAACACTACACGATGTTTGTCACCAAGCCGAACACTGCTCACGTTGGGAAACCGTTCCCCTAGCTTCTTAATAAAGTTGTCTAGCGTATACCACGCAAAACTTTCTGACCACCAACGACTTACATCCCTGTCTTCCCCCGTCACAAATTCGACAACAAGGGACCTCTTCGAGAATCGTTCCAGGCCACTTACGATTTGATCAAAGTTCATATGACGCTTAAACACCGTACGGTGCACGAAGTCCAACGCCAAAACCATGTCACATTGGAAACGCTCACTTGCGGCAATAGACCAATGGCTAGATAAGCCGCGCGATGGCGTAGGATCCGTGAAATCCATAACCAAGGGAAGAACAGGTGACTTGCTCTCGCGCGCGTCATAATAGAGTCCCGTGATATCTCTAGAGCTTGTAGCAAACGCGACCACGGTTATCCCCAAGAGTCCTGCCAGGCGAGAGTACCATCCCGCGGCATCTCCTACGGCCAACACTGAGCCAGGTCGTCGCTCGGTCAAGATCCTGTGAACAGCTTTCTGACTTTCTGTCCAGTCATCTTGTAAATAACGGGACGGTGCTGAATTCCAATTGCAATACGCCCAACTAGCCTCACAAGACGCCTGGTGTATGCTTTCTATCTCCAGCCTTATCTTTTCGATGAAATCTAGAGGCGATTTGCGCTTGGCTACCAGCAAAGGAAACGCCGATCTGATTGGCTTCAATGCCTTTTTGATCAGATTCGCTGTCGATACAGCAGGGCCACGAGCCAAAGCGGAAACATCTGAGTCCAGAACGCCCTCGTATTCGAGCAAAAGACGCCTCGCAATCCGCTCCTGTCCATACGCCATCAGAACTAATGGATTTAGGCAAAATCGACAAAATTCGTCATACCCAACCCATTCAGAGCCGTTAGTGATGGAGACAATCGATGTCAAATCCACGTAGAGAGGCGTCGTCGTATCGAACAAGACATTCCATGGATGTCCATCTTTCAGGGTAAGGCCGTACGGGACAAGCCCTCTAAGGACCTCTACAATCGTAAGGGCAGCATCCTTGAGCATCGCGGGGCACCACTCTTCAGGATACGACGGAAAAGGTACGTATCGGTGGCGCACAACCATTTCATAACCGTCAATTGCTAAAGGGGTCAGTTCAGTGTCTATCAGGAGGCCTCGATTCACCAGCTCTTCAATGACACCATCACGAAATAACTGCCTTACAAACGGTTCCCAACCCACGCGAATACCCCGATAGAATTGCCCATTCCACTCGAATAGCCTTCCAGCAGAGTCAGCAAACGAATGAGGGTGAAATTTCGCTTCTTGGTATGGAATTTGTCCCATGACTAATTCTATTTCCTCCGACCGGTCCCTTCAATTGCGTTCACTGGAGGTAGACTTCCGTGTATCCTCAGTTAGCACTCTGGTTCATCTCGTACCGTCTGCGGTCGAAGTACTGCTATCATCGAACAATAGCTTCCAATGCCTCCCGTACACGCAGATCAAAAATGGCTTCCCATTGCGCCACTACCTGCCTAGAGAGTCCCTCAAGTTTCCTTCTCAAAGCCTCGTCGTTTGCCACTTCGACAATCTGGTAAACGGCGAAATCATTATTTACCTCACTCAAGTTGATTGCGAGACGACTGTCACCCCAAAACCCGCACAGTCCACGCGCCTTTTGCGCGTAGTAGGCACCATCATACAGACAGACAGCGGGAACTCCTTGGCTCAGAGCAAACGTACAAAAATGGTAGGAGATGCCAACCGCACTCCAAGCTTTTCCGAGCAAGCCCTTGACCAGCGGAGCGGTCAGATGATCGCCTTCGATAACGCGCAGATTCCCATTTCCCATTATTTTGCGTAGTTCTCGTCCAGTATCTACGTCGGAACCGCCCCGATTGAATGAGATCGGCACGTTTAGAATCGGCATCGAGAATTCTTGCGCAAGCTCTTCGAGTAAACGGGCAATCTTTTTCAAATGCCTTCTATGCTCCCCCGCATATCTGGCAACCCGCACATTCACAGCGAGGAAGCCATTCTCCACCAATCCGTGCTGGTCCAAAAGAGCAAGGATTTGCTCATCGGAGGCGCAATTCATTCCGAAGGAATCGTCCCCCATGACTTCGAAGCCTTCGGGCCGCAGTCGTGCTTCCTGACACATAGTGACGGAGTCGCTCGGTTCTCGCAGGCCGACAAAACGAACCTGCTTCAGGGTCCGAAAGACGAGGTTTCTATACAGCCATCTCGGGAGCGGTCCTAACTGCTGACCCGTCAAGATTACCGGCTTGCCTTGCTCAGCAAAAGCGAGAATGAGACAGCACTGCTGAAACAAACAATCCGAAAAAACTTCAACTAGCCCACTTTGACCAACAAGATGTAAAGCATCAAACTCCTCACAAAAACTCTTGAGATTTCCGTACGACCGGTCTCTTTTGAGGCCGTCATACACAAGAAGCGGCCCAGCAGCAAGAACATTGCCGAGAGAGAGCACGGTCGCTTTGTGAACGATCTTCCGCCAATAGTGATTGTACCGCCATAGGAAGTGAATTCTAGACAGATCACCCGACCTGGGCCTGACAGTATAATCAATCTGCTGTCGAACCATAGGATACTGCCACAATGTGGTCCTGAGCCCAGGTCGATCAGGGACGTGTATCTCCCATTGCGGCAGGATCTCGCTCAGTCTGTGGACAGCCCCCTCAATCATGGCGCTATCCCCAAGGTTTGCACCCGAACGATGCTCCAGGAGTAGTCTAATACCCATCCTTCTCCATTTCTGTCGCGTCGGCAGTGACCTCTCTCTGCGCCTCAGATAGCGAATCATCTATTAACCACTTGGGGTATGGGTTGAGCAGGACTGTATTCAGATAATAGGTAGCGTCCATCGGTGCTCCAAACACACGCTTCCGTGATTACTGTTTCCCACGGGACGCCCTTGAAAGTATCCTCGTTCAACTTCAAAATACGCTCCACCTTCAATATGGTCTTGGAGCTCGCTGCCTATTGTGATTGCAGCGTTTATTCGGTACCGGCCAGGCAGAAGGGGAAGCTCATCAATCTCACAGACGAACTTGGACCCCACCGTTGGATCACAAGAATCTCCCGGACCCTCGATATTGCTGTTGAAGTTGACCACTGGCTGTCCATGGTGATCGTAGATCGTGAAAATGCAGACCATGTCTGGGACTAATGCACTAACGTGAAAGCAAAACTGGGCACGTTGACCCGTGGCCAGGAAGGGTGATGCGTGATCTCCATCCCCCAACGTTTCAATCCTCGTCAACCTCACTTGGCCCCGACCGCGACGATCAGTCCGCGAGGCAAGATCTTCCGACGCATTATTTTCCAAAGATTTAAGGTAAGTCGAAATCACTTCAGCAGAGGTCCTATCCGCTAAAAAGCTGCCGCTACTTAAGAGAATGCCCCGATGGCAAAGTGTCTTAACCGCTGCCATGTTATGGCTTACAAACAATACCGTTCGGCCCTCCTTCGCTACATTCTCCATCTTTCCCAGGCACTTTTTCTGAAAGGCGGCATCGCCTACTGCCAGCACCTCATCAACAATCAGGATCTCTGGCTCTAGGTGGGCGGCGACAGAAAACGCCAGACGGACGTACATACCGCTGGAATAGCGTTTGACGGCGGTGTCGATGAACTGCTCGACGCCTGAGAAATCCACGATTTCATCGAATTTCCGATCGATTTCGCGCTTGGTCATTCCCAGGATGGCCGCGTTCAAGTAGATGTTTTCCCGACCAGTGAGCTCCCGATCAAAGCCAGTGCCGACTTCAAGCAGGCTACCTACCCTGCCATAGATCTCCGCCCGGCCTGATGTCGGCTCCGTAATTCTCGAGAGGATCTTCAGCAAAGTGCTCTTTCCAGAACCGTTGGCCCCGATGATCCCCAGCGTCTCACCCTGCTTGACCTGAAAGGAGACGTCTTTCAGGGCCCAAATGTAATCGGATTGCAAATTCCGAGCGTCGGGGGACGGGGGGCGGCGGAAGAGGCCGTTGAGGCTGTGGGCAAGGAGGTCCTTGAGGCGATCATGCCGTAGTGTGGGCCCCAACTTGTACTGTTTCGAGAGATTTTCTACGCGGATAGCTAGGTCGCTCATACTTCACCCCGACGGGAGACCGGAGACCGGCGACAGGTGAAGGCTCCTCGACTCTCATCGAGAGTATAGCGAAACGTCGCTAGTAATAAATATGCGTTAGCTGACATATCTTATTCATCTCGCGAAGATTGCGATTTTGCGATAACTTCACTACGAGGAGGAGTTTTCTTGATGATTTCGACCATCTTATCAATATCGGTACAGGTAACAGTAGGATGTGTTGGTAGCGTAAGGATGCGTGACGCTATTGAGCGAGCCTGGGCCCAGGGTTGCTGGTCACGAGCGAGATATTTTTCGATTTCTGGAATGTCAGCGATCGACGTAGGATAGGAGGCACTGGCTCTGATTCCTGCATCCCTTAGTCGCCTGATCAGCCTCGAGCGATGATTCTCATCTCTCGCCAGGATGGGAAAGCGAAGATAGACCGGATTTGTCTCGCTGACTGGCTGAGGAATCTCGATCCCTTCGACTCCATTGATTTCAATCTGTAACTGATGTGCATTCGCTTGTCGGATTCGGTTGTAAGGATCGACGAGCGTTAAGATTCGAGAAGCTAGGCGTTTCTGGTACGATGAAAGTTGGGTCATTTCGAAGTCAGGATCGAAAGCTGAGAGGCCTAGACCCAAAAAGGGAATACGGTCGAGGAGCCAGTAGCGGGAAGGAGGCAGCATGATACCGTATAGCAAAGAACTGACGGTTGAGGGAAGGACCCGTAGGCAGGAGGGATGGGGAAGCTTTGCCACCTCAGTTCGGATGCGTCGGGCGAGGTCCTCCCTTTGAGTGACGAGGATTCCGCCGCCCATTGTGGTGATATTTTTTCCTCGTCCCAGACTATAGAATCCAGCATCACCAAACGTGCCGCAGGATTTTCCTCCCAGTGCTGCCCCGAGAGACTGTGCTGCATCATCAATAAGGAAGACACCTGAGTCACCCGCGGTTTTTTCCAGGGTAACCAGATCTGATGGCATCCCGTACAGACTCGAGGGAACAATGCACAGCGTTTTGGCTAGGTCGAGTCGTGCCAGGGCGTTGTGATCCAAGTCGAGTGTCTTGGGATCCACATCGCACAATCTAATTACTAGACCCGCCCGAACCACGGCGGAAGGAACTGAAAAACACGTATATGCAGGAATAACGACTTCTCGTCTACCCGAAAGCTGCTGCAATGCTTTGAGAGTAATGGTTAGCGCCGCCCGACCTGAGGAGACAGCAAAGACATACCGCACTTTGAGGCGATCCGGGAGCACCTCGGTCAGGTCTCTGTCATCGTCTCGAAGCTTGCATATAGACGACAGGACTGCATGTGCCGGCAATGGCGCGCCCGCCGGCGGAACTAGTCTAAATTTACGCATGGCTTTTATTTGGGATTTCGGATTTCGGATTTTCGCGGTCAGCGGAGCTACGGTAGATGTCGAACAATTCGAGGGCCTAAACGGTTGGCAATGCAAAGCGGAAGTCGCTTCCAAGCCTCAATTAAGAGTTTGAACCGGGGGTTGGACGGATTAAGCTGAGGCATCTCTTTTCCAGTGAGGAGAACGTATTGCCAGTGAAGCGGCCTGATCGCAGCACCCCACTGCTTCTTAAAATGGAAGGTGCCGGATCCCACTGTAGAGCGGCCAAAGTCGAAAATGCGGTATCCTGCATCACATGCTCGTTTGATGACTTCCCAATAGAGGAGGTTATTGGGGCACAGATGGAAATATTCTCGCAGGGAGGACGCTGAAGGCATATACAGGACGTCCTTGAAGGAAAGAACCAGGCCTCCACCAATCGGCTTGTCGCTCAGTCGGATCAAGGCAATTTCCGATGTTTTTGGGAATCTCTCCAGGATATTCTCGAAGAGGGTAATGCCCCAGACCGGGGTTCCCAGGTCTCGCATATTTCGAGCGAATACCTG
>CAZLDS010000050.1:0-17240 GCA_964558395.1 uncultured bacterium
CCAGAGAAGCGCTTCAAGCATCTCGCACCTCGTTTCCGATTATTCCGGCGGATTGTGCAAATTCTTTGTAAATTCATGGTCCGTCGAGGTTTCAGTGGCATCGAGTTACGGAATCAAAAGGACTTTCCCGGTCGTCTTTCGCCCCTCGAGCTGACGATGCGCCTCGGCGGCCTCGGCGAGAGGAAATGTCGCACTGATCCGAAGCGTGAGCGTGCCGGCGGAAATCTCTGTCAAGACGTCGGATGCGCGCTCCAGCAACTCCTCGCGCGTGCCTGTGTAATGGCCGAGGGTAGGGCGGGTGAGAAAAAGGGACCCCTTCGCGCTCAGCTCGTTCACGTCGAAGGGAGGGACAGAGCCGCTCGATTGCCCGTACAACACCATGTATCCCCTCGGTGCCAGACAGTTCAGGCTTTTCTCGAAGGTGTCTTTTGCGACCGAGTCGTAGACCACCTGCACACCTTGGCCATCGGTCAAGCGCTTGACCTCCGCCTCAAAATCCTGCGTCGTGTAGCGGATGACGGCGTCGGCCCCTGCCTCTTGAGCTAGGCGGGCCTTTTCCTCGGTAGAGACCGTGGCGAAGACGCGTGCACCGCGTTGCTTGGCCATCTGACACAGAAGCAGGCCCACGCCACCGGCCGCCGCATGAACCACACAAGCATCATTTTTCTTCAAGGGGTACGCGGAGCGGACCAGGTAGTGTGCCGTCATACCCTGGAGCATTGCGGCTGCCCCAGTATGACTGTCCACACCACGTGGGAGGATGACCAGGCGTTTCGAGGGAACGAGTGCATATTCTCCATACGCGCCGGGCGCACCTGTGGACGCGTACGTCACACGATCGCCAGTCTTGACCTCAGTTACTTTGGGACCGATACCCTCGACGACGCCGGCCCCTTCGACCCCCATGAGGCGAGGGAGAGGGGTGGGATACAGGCCAGTCCGGTGATAGACATCGATGAAGTTCACACCGGAGGCCTCAATCTTGACCAGGGCCTGGTCCGGACCCGGTTGCGGGATGGGAAGGTCTTCGAGCTTGAGAACCTCCGGCCCGCCGAACTTGTGCACGCGAATCGCCTTCATCACGCGGTCCTCCCGTTAGCTAGAGAGACACGGACTTACATCTGATCGGGGCCGTACCGTTTCAGATACGCCTCATCAATCCACGCGCGGAGGTTCTCAGCCACATACCCCACCTCCGGGTTCGACGCTTCCACGAGGGTGGGGGAGAGTGTGAAGGGACCTTTGCCATCGATCTCTACCTCCAGCAGGCCGAGATGGTGGGGACGAATCTGAATGACCCCCACCGACAGCCCTTCCAACTTAAACGCGAGGGAGAGCCGCTCCGCCAGACGTTCCGCGTGGTCCGTCATGCGCTCTCCAAAAATGTTCGGAGGATTTTTTCCGCTTTGTGGATCTCCAGGAGTCCGGCGAGATGTCCCCAATCGCTCTCCAACTCGAACGAGCTGGCCCGGATCCCTGCGTGGCGCAAGCCTCCGAGCAGTTTCTGTGATTGATACGGGGGGAGGAACACGTCGGACGAGCAGGGGATCAACAGGACCTTCGCCCGGATCCGCTCAAGCGCTTCCTCGAAGGAGGCGAATCCGATGCCGGCCCGATACAACGCATTCGCTCTGGCCAGGTAGATGAAGGAGTTCGCGTCGGCCAATGCGGCCCGCTCGGTGGCTGCCTTTTCGATCTCCGTCTCGATCGAGAAGCGGTTTTCGAGACTCGCGGAGGGGCCCCTCTCAGCATCGGCAGGGGCTCGACCAAACGTCCGGTCCGCCCACGGCTGGCTCAGGGCCATCATGGTGAGCGCCGTGAAGGCCAAGGCGAGCCCATCACGCGGCTCTTCCTTGCCATAGTAGTCCCCCTTCTGCCAGTTAGGATCGAGTCTGATGGTCGCCTCAGCCACATGTCCCGGCATCATGATGACCCAGGGGTGCAGCTCGCCGGCACTGATCGCCAGGATGGCCCGCTTGACCATGTCGGGATAGGCGATGGCCCATTCCAAAGCCTGAAATCCTCCCATCGAAGGGCCGGCCACGGTGTGAAGCCACTCAATGCCTAAAGAGCGGATCAAGGCGTGTTGGACATTGATGAGATCCCGGATGGTGACGATGGGAAACCCCATACCGTAGGGTTTACCCGTCTTCGGGTCGGGAGAGGCAGGGCCCGTCGTGACGACTCTCGGATCTTTCACATTGAGGTTGCACAGGGTGTCGGAGCTGATAATGAAATACCGATCGGTATCGAAAGGCTTGCCGGGACCAATGACGGCATCCCAGTAACCCGGGACCACGTCCGTTTCGTTGTAACGTCCCGCAGCGTGGGAGGTCCCGGAAAAGTAGTGGCAGATCAGGATGGCGTTGTCTTGGGTGGCGGAGAGTGTTCCATAGGTCTCGTATCCCACGCTGACATGCTCAAGGGTTGCCCCGCAGTAGAGTGCCAGGCGGTCCAAGGCGAAGGTCTGTTTCCTCACGATCACAGGATTGGCATTCCGGGCCAGAGGTTCAACACAAAGGAAAACCACGCGGGGAGGATCAGGGGACCACCTCGATGTGACTGCTGTCCGCGACGATCTCGCCGATCCGGGCGGCGGCGAGTGTCTTGGCAGCGTGCAGGCGCTTCACCAGTTGGGCACTTCTTGCTTTGGGCACCGCAATCAAAAGCCCGCCGGAGGTCTGCGCGTCGCATAGGATCAATTGACTCTCGTCGGCAATCTCCGGGGCCCAGGTGACGCTTCCCTTGAGCGCGTCGCGATTTCGCTTGGTCCCCCCGGGGCAGATCCCCTCCTTGACCAGCGTCCAGGCCTCGGAAAGTACCGGGACCGCCGAGAGAGACACGCGGGCACCCACACCGCTTGCTGACGTCATCTCGGAAAGGTGGCCGAGGAGGCCAAAGCCGGTGATGTCGGTACACGCATGCACACCGATGTCCACCATGACATCCGCGGCTACTTTGTTGAGTGTGGTCATGACACGAACCGCCTCGTCCGTCGCCTTTTCCGAGGCGCGTTCCTGCTTGATGCCGGTCGTAAGGATGCCGATTCCGAGTGGCTTCGTGAGGATCAGGTCATCATCAGGTCGGCCACCCGCATTCGTCACCACCATTTCTGGGTGCACCACCCCGGTGACCACGAGGCCGTACTTTGGTTCCGGATCGTCGATGCTGTGTCCTCCCACAATGGATGCGCCAGCTTCTCTGACCTTGTCGGCGCCCCCTTGTAGGATGGTGGAGAGGACCTGAAGCGGCAGTTTGCTAGAGGGGAAGCCGACAACGTTGAGCGCGAACACCGGCCGAGCCCCCATGGCGTAGACGTCGCTTAACGAGTTGGCCGCGGCGACGGCCCCACACGTATACGGGTCATCCACGACAGGGGTGATGTAGTCCACCGTCTGGACGATGGCCAGCTCGTCGGTCAGTTGATAGACGGCCGCATCGTCGCCGGTTTTGGCCCCCACCAAGATGTTCGGATCGCTAAAAGTTGGTAGCTGACTCAGCACCTGAGCCAGGTCCGCCGGACTGATCTTACAGGCTCAACCTGCTCCATGTGAGAGGGTGGTCAGGCGGACACCTTCCTGGACCTTTGTCATCCTCTCCTCCAGTACGCTACTTCAACCGCTGGGCGACGGCACGATCCTTGTCCGTGACCTCTTGCTCAAGTGAGGCCTTGAATTTCTTAAGTTTCTCGTTTATATTTCCGTCGTAAATACCTAATACTTCTGCTGACAATATCGCGGCATTCTTTGCCCCAGCTTTGCCAACCGCCATCGTCGCGACCGGCACGCCTCCGGGCATTTGGGCGGTGGAGAGGAGGGCGTCAATCCCACCCAAGGGACTCGATTCAATCGGCACCCCGATGACCGGCAGGGTCGTTTCGGCGGCGATGATCCCCGCCAGGTGCGCTGCACCACCTGCCCCGGCAATGATCACCTTGAGTCCTCTCGCGCGGGCGGACCGTGAGTACTCGATCACCTGGGCAGGGGCCCGGTGGCACGAGATCACGCGCACCTCGTGAGGAATGCCAAAGTGCTTCAGTGCCTTGGTGGCCTCTTCCATAATCGGGAAGTCCGAATCACTCCCCATTACGATCCCGACCACTGGTTTGTTGCGTGCACCCTTCATCGTTTACCATCCACGATTGCGTGTTTGAGGACCGCTCGTTGCCCAACATGATACAACGAATAACCGGTTCTGTGAACTTCTCAGCCCTCCACTCTTTAACGTTCAACTCTCCGCTAACCTTCGAGGCGATCCAGCGCCTTTTTCCCGATGTCGTTTCGATAATGCACACCCTCCCAGTAGACCTTCTTCACTCCTTGGTAGGCGACGGTGATTGCCTCTTGGATGTCCTTGCCGATCCCGGTGACGTTGAGGACCCGGCCCCCGTCGGTGACGACCTTGCCATTTTTCAGGGCCGTGCCAGCGTGAAAGATCACCACCCCGGGAACACTGGCCGCCTCATCGAGTCCCGAGATTACTTTCCCTTTCTCGTACGAGCCCGGATAGCCTCCGGACGCCATCACCACACAGACGGTCGGTTCAGACTTCCACTCCAGGGTAGCCTCGTGCAGCCGCTCTTCAATCACCGCCTCGAGAACCGGGATCAGATCTGAGGCCATGCGGGCCACGAGCGGCTGTGCCTCCGGATCGCCAAAGCGAGCGTTGAACTCGAGGACCTTGGGTTCCCCGTCCTTGATCATCAGGCCTGCATAGAGCACGCCTTTGTAGAGATGGCCTTCTGCGGCCATCCCCTGGACAGCACGGAGCATAACACGGTCCATGATCTTTTTGTGGACATCGTCGGTGACGACCGGGGCAGGCGAGTATGCTCCCATCCCCCCGGTGTTGGGTCCCTGGTCGTTGTCAAAGATCGGCTTGTGATCCTGCGAGGAGGCCATCGGCAGGACCGTCTTGCCGTCGGTAAACGCGAGGAAGGAGGCCTCCTCACCGGTAAGATATTCTTCAATGACCACCCGGTTTCCCGCATCACCAAAGACGCGCTCCTCCATGATGATGCTGATTGCCTGATGGGCGGCCTCGGGCGTCGGACAGACAATGGCCCCCTTCCCCGCAGCCAAGCCGTCGGCTTTGACCACGATGGGCGCCCCGACCTTCTTCAGATACGCCCTGGCCTTTTGGGAGTCATCAAAGATTTCATAATCGGCCGACGGGATTTTATATTTCCGCATCAGGTTCTTGGCGAAGCTTTTACTGCCTTCGATCATGGCGGCATCGCGACGGGCGCCGAAGATCTTGAGTCCTCGCGCCTCGAATACATCAACGATTCCGAGGGTGAGGGGGACTTCTGGACCTGCCAGGGTAAGGTCGATTTTCTCCTCGGACGCAAAGTCCACGAGGTTGGCGATGTCGGTGGCTCCAATGTTGATACAGGTGGCGATTTGGGCCATCCCGGCGTTACCGGGGGCGGCGTAAAGGAGGGGCTTTTGGGGACTTTGGGCCAGCTTCCAGAGGAGGGAATGTTCCCTTCCCCCCTGGCCAACCATAAGAATTTTCATGGTCAACCTCCATGCTCGCCGACGGCCGAGCCCGGCCGTCGGGGGTTCACAGTTCACGGTTCGGGGTTCACGGCAGAACCAGGCTTGTCATCCATCTGTGAACTGTCGACTGTGAACCGTGAACCGACGTTTAATGGCGGAAGTGACGCATCCCGGTAAAAACCATGGTCATGCCATGTTCGTTCGCCGCTTGAATGACCTCCTCGTCGCGCACTGAGCCCCCCGGCTGGATCACGGCCGTCGCCCCAGCCTGGGCGACCGTATCGATCCCGTCCCGGAAGGGGAAGAAAGCGTCGGAGGCCACCACGGTGTCCTTCAGGGGAGCCTCCGCTTTCATGATGGCCAACCGGCAGGAGTCGACACGGCTCATCTGTCCGGCCCCGATGCCTACAGTGGTCGTGGCGGTGGTGAAGACGACTGCGTTCGATTTCACATGCTTGGCCACTTTCCAGGCGAGGCCCAGCGCCTCCCATTCCGCAGGGGTGGGCTGCCGTTTCGTGACGACGGTGAGCGGTGCCTTATCCAGATCGCCCCTGTCACTGTCTTGGAGGAGGAGGCCTCCGGAGATGCGGCGCATGTCCAAGGGGTCACGCGCCGGGCGCCACTCTTCGCCCGGGATCCGCATGAGCCGAAGGTTCATTCGTGAACGCAATCCCTCTTGGGCCGCCGTAGAATAGTCGGGAGCAATGACGGCCTCGACAAAGGTGGCCATCAGCTCTTTGGCCGTTGCCTCATCCACGATGCGGTTGAAGCCAACAACCCCGCCATAGGCCGAGACGGGATCCGTGTCGCGAGCTCGTTGGTACGCATCTACCTGCGGCTCTCCGATGGCGACCCCGCAGGGATTGTTGTGCTTGATGATGCACGCCGCCGGTACGGTGAACTCTGTGACAAGCTGTAGTGCGGCATCCAGATCGAGTAGGTTATTGTACGAGAGGGCCTTTCCCTGCAGTTGCTCGGCGTTCGCGAGGCAGGGTCCCTGCGTCTTTGCCGTACGATAGAGGGCACCGCGTTGGTGCGGGTTTTCCCCGTACCGGAGCGCCTGGAGCCTTGCCAGACTCAAGGCAAGGAAGGGGGGAAAGGATTGAGGCCACTCGGTTGTCAGAGAGGATTCGGTAGCGCTTACGGTGCTTAAGAAGCGCGCAATAGCTCCCTCGTAGCGGGTGGTGAGTTGGAACGCCTCTTGGGCAAGGTGAAGTCGGGTTTGTAAAGAGATACCACCGTGCTGTCGAATCTCTTGAAGGGTGTTGGGGTACTGCCCGGGGTGGGTCACGATGGCGACACTCTCGAAGTTCTTGGCCGCCGAGCGGATCAGGGTGGGACCGCCGATGTCGATTTGCTCGATGGCCTGAGAGAGATCCAAAGTCTCGGCAGCGATGGTGGCCTCAAAGGGATAGAGGTTGACAGCGACGAGATCGATTGGCGCAATGTGTCGCTGCTCAAGTTGGGATTGATGCTGTGGGTCTGTACGTCTTGCCAGAATAGCCCCGTGAATCGTCGGATGAAGCGTCTTGACGCGGCCCTCCAGCATTTCGGGAAAACCGGTTACCTCTGCCACCTCGGTGACGGTCACGCCGGCGGCTCGGAGATGCTCGGCCGTTTTGCCGGTGGAGATGAGCTGCGCACCAGCGTCGAGTAATCCCTTGGCGAACTCGGTCAGGCCCCCCTTGTCCGAGACACTCAAGAGAGCCCGCTGGATGCGGATCAGTCCTGTCCTCATTCTCCGCCGTGAGCCACGCCGCTCATCCTTATGGGTGAATGTATCCCCACCCCTCTCTTACCGCTCGTTCGGCCTCACTCCCCTTACAGAAAACGCGCCGCCCCTTGACTTCGAGGCGACCCTCGGCAAATAGTTGGATCGCCCGGGGATAAATCTGATGTTCGTACTTCAAGATTCGTGCAGCCAGCGCCTCCTCGGTATCATCGTCAAAGACGGGAACCACCGCCTGAATGATGATGGGCCCGGTGTCGACACCCTCATCGGCAAAGTGGACGGTGCACCCAGAGAACTTCACACCGTGCTGCAGGCCCTTGCGTTGCACGTGAAGTCCCGGGAAGGACGGGAGAAGGGCAGGGTGGATGTTCATGATCCGATGATGAAAGTGCTTGATGAAGCCAGGACTGAGGACCCGCATGTAACCGGCCAGGCAGACCAATTCGACCTGGTGCTTGGTCAAGACAGAAATCATGGCCTCATCGAAGGCCTGGCGGGTGTGATGCGCTTTGGGGTCGACAAAGATGGGTGGAATGTGGTGCTTATGCGCCCGCTCGAGGGCGTAGGCATCGGCGACGTCACTGAGCACGACCACCAGGGCAGCGTCCAGTTTGCCTGCCTCGCTCGCGTCGATAATCGCTTGGAGATTCGAGCCTCGGCCGGACACAAGGACACCAACCCGCAGCTTATCCGTGCTCGCCATGTCAGTGCCTCCAGCCTGAATCTAACAGAGCCCGTCTCGCCCAGGCAAGGCATTTTGCCCCGACCAGGGTGTGTAGAGAGTAGGGAAAAGTAGGGGAGAGGTTGGCCGAGTCTACGGACAAGAGCGGGAACTTGTCAACCCTGAAGATATGGCAAAAAAAGGCTTGACAGGGGCGGTGTTAGGCGCTAAAAGACGAGTAAATCGATAAACAATATCAAGATAAGGCTAACCTGTTGATACTATGAAGATTTCGACTAAAGGCGATTACGCGACCAGGGCAATGCAGGAGCTGGCGTTGCGCTACAACAGGGGCCCGCTCCGCATTGAGGAAATCGCCCAGCGTCAGGACATTCCGGTGAGATACCTCGAGCAGCTGCTCCTCATCCTCAAAAGAGGTGGGTATTTGGAGAGTAAACGAGGCGTGGGGGGCGGGTACACGCTGGCCCGCGCGCCGCACCAGATTACGCTCGGAGAGATCATCCGGTTAATGGAAGGTCCCCCCGCTCCGATTTACTGTGTCGATCCTTCGAGCCACGAGAAGTGCTCGGTCCAGAAAAGTTGCGGCTTTCAGAGTGTGTGGGCGGAAGTCAGGGACACGATTGCGGAGATCCTGGACACCGTCACGTTCGAAGAGATCTGTCGCCGCGCGCAGTTGAGGATTTCACCGCGGAGCGCGAGCTATCAGATCTAGGAGCGTATCGGCTATCGGCGGTCAGCGGTCAGCTTAGGACCGAGAATCCAAAAGCTGGCTGGTGACGGCGGACAAGGGGTAAAACATGGGGTCACGGATTCCTCGGCTAGCGAAGAACGCGCTCGAGCTCATCGGAAACACCCCTCTGGTGGAGCTTCCCAAGCTCTCTCCACGGAACGGCGCTACGATCCTCGGAAAGATGGAGTCGTTGAATCCCGCCGGAAGTGTCAAGGATCGAATCGCATGGTCCATGGTCGAGGCGGCGGAGAGGCAGGCGAGGATTGGCCCCGGAGCGACCATCGTCGAACCGACCTCCGGAAACACGGGAATCGGGCTGGCCATGGTGGCGGCGGTAAAAGGGTACCGGCTCATCTTGACGATGCCCGACGATATGAGTATTGAGCGTCGGACGCTGCTTCAGCGGTTTGGCGCGGAGGTGATCTTGACGCCGGCCATCGAGGGAATGACCGGGGCTGTCTTCGCGGCCGAAGAGCTTTGCCGGGAAAATCCGGATTACTTCATGCCGCAGCAGTTTATCAACCTGGCAAATCCAGAGGTCCATCGCCAGACGACCGCGCAGGAGATCTTGGAGGTGACGGGGGGGCGTGTCGACGCGTTCGTGGCCGGAGTGGGTACCGGTGGGACGATCACGGGGGTGGGCGAAATTCTCAAGGCCAAGATCCCCCAGGTCAAGGTGATTGCGGTTGAACCGGCCAAGTCGCCGGTGCTACAAGGGGGGAAGGCGCGACCGCATGGGATTCAGGGCATTGGCGCGAGTTTCATTCCAGGCGTCCTGAATATGGAAGTCTTAGACGCGATCATTGCGGTGAGCGATGAAGACGCCTTCAAAATGACGGCCCGTCTCACCCGCGAAGAAGGACTGCTGGTCGGGATCTCGTCAGGGGCAAATGTCTTCGCCGCGGTGCAGGTGGCCCGCAACCTGGAGAAAGGGAAGGTCGTTGTCACGATTCTGCCCGATACCGGGGAGCGATACCTGAGCGTGCCTTATTAAGTTCTTTGGAGGAAGGAGTTCATTGATGGGGGTCAAGGTTTATATCCCGACACCGTTTCGGGCTATTACGCGGAACCAGACGACGGCGGAGGTCGAGGGAAGAACCATCGTTCATGTCATCGAGGCTCTCGAGGCGGAGTATCCTGGGATTCGGGAGCGGGTTCTTGACGAGGCAGGAGAGATCCACCGTCATATCAACGTCTACGTGAATGATACCGCCGTTGAGGACTTGAACGGGAAAGATACCGCGGTCCAAGACGGTGATGAAGTGGCCCTGATTCCGGCCATTGCTGGCGGGGCGATTCCTTTCACCGAGGAGCAGATCAAGCGGTATAGCCGCCACATCATTCTGCCTGAGGTGGGGGGGAAAGGACAACGCAAGCTCCTCAATAGCAGCGCGTTGCTGGTCGGCGCCGGTGGCCTCGGATGTCCGGCAGCCCTCTATTTGGCGGCCGCCGGAGTCGGCAGGCTCGGGATTGTCGATTTTGATCACGTGGATCTCAGTAACCTCCAGCGGCAGATCCTGCACCACACCCACGACGTCGGTCGGCCCAAGGTCCTATCGGCGGTCGACACGATCGGGGACACCAATCCCAATGTGAAGGTCGAGCCCTATCAGACCCAGCTCTCCTCGGAGAATGTCAAAGAGATCATTGCCGGGTACGACGTGATCGTGAACGGTTGTGACAACTTTCCCACCCGGTATCTGCTGAACGACGCCGCGTACTTCTTGACGAAGCCTTTGGTGGATGGCAGTATCTTCCGGTTCGAAGGTCAGGTTACGACGTTTTTGCCCGGGAAGGGGTGTTATCGCTGCCTCTATCCCGCGCCGCCCCCTCCCGGCTTGGTTCCAAGTTGCGCGGAGGCGGGTGTCTTAGGCGTGCTGTGTGGGATCATCGGAAGCCTTCAGGCCCTGGAGGCGATCAAGTTTATGTTGGGCAAGGGAGACCTGCTGGTCAATCGGCTTCTGTTCTTTGATGCACTCGCGCTGGAGTTTCGGCAAGTCAAAATCCGCCGGGATCCAGAGTGCCCAGTCTGCGGCGATCACCCGACGATCACGGAACTGATCGACTACCATGAGTTCTGCGGCGTCCCGCATGAGCAACCCGTGAGCTAGGAACCATTGAGGACTGGGTTGAGAGTCAAGGGAGGAATTTTGGAGGGGGCGTCGGGAGAGTGATGAACGTTCAGGTCCAAGTGCCTCAGATCTTCCGCAAGTACACCGGCGGGGGAAAGGTTGTCGCTGCGCAGGGCCGGACAGTCCGAGAGGTTTTGGAAAACTTGGACAAAGCCCATCCGGGCCTCCGGGACCGGTTAGTGGATGGGAATGGGCTGCACCGGTTCGTGAATATCTATCGCAATGATGAGGATATCCGCTTCCTTGGGCACCTGGATACTGAAGTGCACGAAGGGGATGTAATCTCGATCCTTCCTGCGGTTGCAGGGGGGAGGCGATTTTGGGATCGAAGAGAAAGGTAATCCACGGATTCGAGAAAGCCATGGACCCGAGGATCGCTGCTGATATCGTGGACGCCATCGGGAACACCCCCCTAGTGGAGGTGCCTCGCCTCAGTCCCAAGCCGCCGGTTCGGATCTTCTGCAAGCTCGAATTTTATAATCCAACGGGGAGTCTGAAGGACCGGATTGCCAAGTATATGATCGAGGACGCGGAGGCGAGCGGGGCGCTGACCCCGGGTCAGACGATCCTCGAGCCCACCAGCGGTAACACGGGAATTTCCCTCGGCATGATCGGTCGGCGGAAGGGCTACAAAGTCAAGGTGGTGGTTCCGGAAAACGTCACAGTCGAACGGCGGCAACTGTTAGAGCTGTACGGGGCCGAAATCATTTACTCCGATGCCCGCCGGGGAACGAACGGAGCGATTGATCTGGCCAAGCAGCTCGCCGCCGACCACCCGGATTGGTATATGCCGTATCAGTACGGTAATGAAGCAAATCCGCGCGCACATTACGAGACCACCGGAGCAGAGATTCTCGACGCGCTGCCGGAGGTGGACGTCTTTGTGGCCGGCCTGGGAACCGGGGGAACCCTGATGGGCGTCGGACGACGCTTGAAAGAAGCGAATCCCAAGACTCAAGTGCTGGCCGCAGAACCCCATCCGGGCGATCTCGTGCAGGGGCTTCGCAGCCTGGATGAGGGGTTCATCCCGCCGATCTTGGATCTGAGCCTTCTGGATGGAAAGACCCTGGTCGATTCCCGTTGCGCCTTTGCGCTCACGCGGGATCTGACGGTCAAGGAGGGGATTTTCGCGGGGGTCTCTTCAGGCGCTGTCTTGCACTGCGGCATCCGGATGGCACACAAGCTTGACCAGGGAAATATCGTCTGCCTTCTGGCCGATGGGGGTTGGAAGTACATCAGCCTGGGCGTCTGGGCCAAGGAGCTGCCCGATCTCGGAGAAGATGTGTACAGTCACATCTGGTGGTAGCCACGGAAGGAGCGATGTTGAAGCTGGAAAAGAGATTCGCGGACGAGATGATCGATCACGCGCGCACAGAGGCGCCCAATGAGTGTTGCGGGCTCCTGGCGGGGAAGGACGGAAAGGTGGTGCAGCTCTATCGATGCGACAGTGCCGAGAAGAGCCCCTACCGATACTATGTGGACCCGAAGGATCAGATTCGGATCATGCGGGAGATTGACCAGAAGGACTGGGAGCTCATGGGGATCTACCACTCCCATACCCACACCGGGGCCTATCCCTCAAAGACCGATGTGGAACTTGCCTTCTTTCCAGAGACACTGTACTTCATCGTGTCACTCGAAAAGCCGGAGACACCAGTCATCCGGGCTTTTTGGATTAGCAATGGCGCGATTCGAGAGGAGGAGGTGGTGGTCGGTTAGGGAGTTTTTTGAGTGGCCAATTCCCGAGTAAATCTATCGGGATTATCGTATTGGGTATCTAGTGAGGACGGGTCTAGTAAGTCGCTCATAAAAGATGGAGGTTGGTGATGGCAAGTTATGTGCATCCTAAGGTGCTCGTAGAGACCCAGTGGGTGGCGGACCATATGAAGGACGCGAAAGTCCGGTTGGTAGAAGTCGACGTTGACACGGCCGCTTATGGCGAAGGCCATATTCCCGGGGCCATCGGGTGGAACTGGAAAACCGACCTGGAGGAGCAACTCCAGCGGGACATCCTCCAGCGGGAGACCTTCGAAAGACTGCTGAGCCGCTCGGGGATTGCGAACGACACAACGGTGATCGTATACGGCGACAATAATAACTGGTTCGCCACCTATGCATTCTGGCATCTGAAGTATTACGGGCATGCCGACGCCCGCGTCATGAACGGGGGACGGGCCAAATGGATCGCCGAAAGGCGGCCAATGACGAAAGAGGTGCCAAAGCCTCCCACGACAACGTACAAGGCGAAAGATCCGGACAACAGTATCCGCGCGGTGCGGGATCAGGTTGTCGCCTCCCTGGGGAAGAAGGGACTGGCACTCGTCGATGTGCGGTCGCCGAAGGAGTTCAGCGGCGAGATCCTGGCGCCAGAGAATCTTCCGCAGGAAGGTGCGCAACGGGGCGGCCACATTCCGGGGGCGGCCAATATCCCCTGGAGTCAAGCGGTGAGGGAAGATGGAACGTTCAAAAGCGTTGAGGATCTCAAACAACTGTATCAAGGCAAGGGCATTACATCGGACAAAGAGATCATCGCGTATTGCCGGATCGGCGAACGCTCTTCGCACACGTGGTTCGTGCTGAAGTATCTCTTGGGTTATCCCAAGGTCGTGAATTACGACGGATCGTGGACCGAGTACGGCAGCCTGGTGAATGTGCCGATCGAGAAATAGGGAGAGTCAGACGTGACAGAGGCGCGCTCGGATGAACCCTTCCTCCGGGTTGGACCGGCAGAAGCGAGGGGCTTGATCGGAAAAGGAATCCGGGTGCTGGACGTTCGGGAGCCACAGGAATATGCCGAAGTTCGGGTGCCGGGCGCCACCCTCGTCCCATTGGCAACTTTCATGAAGTCGCCACGAGAGTTCCTGGGCGAGGAAGGTGTGCTTTTTATTTGCTCGGAAGGCATTCGAAGTGCGGTGGCCTGTGAGATGGCAGCGGCGATCGGGGTCGACGAAGTGTACAACCTGGAGGGAGGCACCCAGCGATGGGAGGCAGAAGGGAACCCCGTCGAGGCTGGGCAAGAGGAGGAACGGGTGGTCGTTGAGGCGCTGGCCGAACCTGCCCCTATTGAGCTCGATTTCCTCGTAGCAGGAGAACGCCTCGTACGGACCCATCGATTTCGGTATTTCAGAGCTGTGGGGTGCGCCTTGGGTGGTCTGATTCTCATCGTGGAGGAAGCCTTGGGCGAGGTCCGGGACCCATCGACCCGATGCACAGCGCGACCCGATCACGCGGAATGGGTCGTGAGGCCCGAGTTCATGGTGTACGCGGAGACTGTGGAGGCGGCGCTCAAGGCCCTGATCGAGAAGGTCAGGCCCCGCCGGCCACAGGAGATCTTTTTACCCACGGAGTGAACTGATGCCGGCTTCGTTGCCAGTCATCGCCTTGGTCGGAATAGCCTCGGGATGGGTCACGGGTGCGTCAGCCGCAGCGTGGGGGGCGCTAAGTGTTCCGTTGCTAATTCTGGCGGGGGTCGAGCCATTAGCCGCGATCAGTTCCAGTTTGGTGGCTTCCGTTTTCCTAAGCCTGTTCGGCGGGTTGACCCACTGGCGGTATGACCGGTCGCGGATGGCCCCACTGATGCCGCTCTTGCTGGGGGGTGTCGGAGGCGCCTTCCTGGGGAGTTTCCTGAGTCCGGCACTCCCGACACAGCACCTGCGTTGCTTGATCGGCGCGATCACGCTAATCATCGGGGTCATCATGGTGCTCAGGCGAAATGGGGTCGGCGCGGCGGATGATGCGGACACCCTGAAATGGCACGAGAGGCGGGCCACCATATTCGGGATTGGAGCTGTCGCCGGCTTGTCGGCCGGAGCCATCGGCGCGGGTTGGGGGACAATCGGTGTTGCCCTACTCGTCTGGACCGGCATTCCGGCTCATAGCGTCGTTGGTTCTTCGCTTTTGGCGCGTTCTGCCGTGGCCTTGGCTGCGAGTGGCTCGTACGCGTTCCAAACGGGCCTCCCTCCTACGGAGGTCTTTCTGCCGCTCCTCCTCACCGGGGCAGTGGGAGTATATCTCGGGGTCCGGACGTCCAACGGGTTGTCGCCCGTCAGGATGCGAAAATTTCTTGGCGTCGTGGTCACCATGGTGGGGATCCTGACGCTCGTGGGAACGTGGTGGTGATCCGGGTGAGCCGTCACACCGTGCAATCGAAGGAACGGGGAAAAACCCGATAGGGAGGATCAGGGATGCAGGAGCTGCAGAATAAAGAAAAGGCGACCCTCCCCCTGTTGGATGGGCAGCCGCTGGCCGTTCGTGCATCCTTTGCCCAAGGGGAGGAGATTGACACGTTTGAGAAATTCGTCCAGCGCTTCTGGCGCAAGGAAATATCCCCACAGGAGTTCCAGCGCTTCCGCCTCCAGCACGGCGTCTACGGGCAGCGCCAGGAGGGGGTCCAGATGTTTCGGATCAAGATCCCCTGGGGCGGACTGACCGCTGAACAACTGGAGGCATTGGCCGAGATGGCCGAACGAACACCCCGTCGCATCGGCCATGTCACCACCCGTCAGAACATCCAGTTTCACTTTCTCGAGATGGGAGAGACACCCGAATTCATGCGGCGCTTGGAACAGGTCGGCATGACCACGCGCGAGGCCTGCGGGAATACCGTTCGAAATGTCACCGCAGGGGCATGCTCCGGCGTCTGCCCGCACGAGATCTTCGACGTGACGCCCTACGCCGAGGCCGTGGCCCGGTTCCTCTTGCGGAACCCCATGAATCAGAACCTGCCGCGCAAATTCAAGATCGCGTTCTCCGGATGCCAGGACGACGAGGGGATCACGGCGATCCACGACATCGGGGGACGGGCGGTTCTGCATCAAGAAAACGGGATCAGCCACCGGGGCTTTCGGCTCGTCGTGGCTGGGGGGCTGGGCCCGGTACCGCACCATGCCCAACTCCTAGAGCCGTTCACGCCGGCGGATGAGCTACTGGTTACGGTGGGGGCCATTGTCAGAGTCTTTGACCGATACGGCAACCGAGAGAACCGGAGTCGAGCGCGAATGAAATTTGTGATGCAGGAGTTCGGCCTGGAGAAATACCGAGACATGGTCTTCAAGGAACGAACCGGGCTCAAGTCGACGATGGGCGGAAAGTTTCCTCCGATCGTGGTGCGGGAGGAGGGGCCCTCGCCCAGGAAGCCGACATCCGTCGCGTCCGCAGAAGTCCAAGACGCTGCCTATCAGGTGTGGCGGCGGAGCAACGTCCGGCCCCAGAAGCAGCCCGGTTACGTGATGGTGACCGTCCGCTTAGAGCTCGGCGATTTCACCCCGCTTCAGCTTCGCATCCTGGCCTTCTGTGCTCGGGAGTTTGGCGACGGGACTGTCCGGACCACGAATCAACAGAACTTCCTCCTCCGATGGATTCCCGAGGAGGCGCTGACCTCGCTATATCGGGTCCTTCGCCGTGCGGACTTGGCCCGACCTGGGGCTGATCGGCTCGTCGACGTGACTGCCTGTCCCGGCGCAGACACCTGCCAACTGGGGATTACGTCTTCTCGGGGTCTAGCTGCGGCCATCAGCCGGATGGTGGAAGAGAGGCACCCTGACCTCGCCGATGAAGTGGGAGGGCGGATCAAGATCTCGGGCTGCCCGAACTCCTGTGGCCAACACCATATCGCCACCATTGGATTTTACGGCGGCTCTAAGAAAGTTGGTGGACGGCAGGCTCCGACGTATCAGATGCTTCTTGGAGGCGTATGGGCGGACAGTATCGCTCAATTCGGTCAGCCCACTCTTCGGATCCCAGCAAAGAATATTCCGAATGCCATCGACAGACTCCTTGGCCTTTATAAGGCGAACCGGACAAATGGGGAGACCCTTTTTCCATTTCTCCAACGTTTCGGACAGAAGCAAGTCGCGGAAAGCCTGGCGGAGTTCACCGAGATCCCCAGCTACGAGGAAGCCCCTGACGGGTTCCGGGATTGGGGCGAGGAGGAGTTCTTCCAGCTCAAAACGGGTGTCGGTGAGTGTGCCGTGTAGATGAGGTCGCTTGATGGGGCTACAGGGTTTGACCGTCGCGGTGACGGGCAGCAGAAGGGCGACGGAGCAAGCTGAGCTGATCGCGAAGTTCGGTGGTGTGCCGTACGTGGCGCCGACCGTCGGCATCGAAGTGCACGAAGAGGTCGATGTCCAAACGGAGGAACTGGTCCGCGGGATGGTGGCGGGAGAATTTGATTATGCGGTCTTTACGACGGGCCCAGGCGTCTATCGTGTGATGTCGACAGCGCAAAGGTTGGGATTGGAATCCGAATTAATCGGTGTCCTCAACAAGACCACCATCGTCGCACGAAGCCCCAAACCGCAAAGGGTCCTGGAGCGGTACGGGGTCCGGGTGAACTTGGTGGCGTCAGACAATACCTCGGAGGGGATTGCAGCGGAGATGAAAAACCTCGATCTCCACGGTAAGAGCGTAGCCCTTGTGTGGTATGGCGAATCGCATCCAATCTTGCGAGAGACCCTCGAGCGTG
>CAZLDS010000050.1:17340-18548 GCA_964558395.1 uncultured bacterium
GCCCTTGTGTGGTATGGCGAATCGCATCCAATCTTGCGAGAGACCCTCGAGCGTGTCGGCGCAAAGGTTTGGGAAGCGATGGCGTATCTGTACTCGCTTGAGCTGGAACAGAGGGGCGCCGAAGTCCTCGAAGCGGTCGGATTCAAATCCATCCCTCCCGAAGAAGAAAAAATGCTCCAGCTCATCCGCCATCTGGGGATGGGCAAGATCCACATCATTACCTTCACCAGTCCCCCGTCGGCCAGGAACCTGTTCCGGTTCGCGGAAGCCCATGGACTGGACGAGGATCTCCGTCGGTCCCTAAACGAGGATGTGCTTGTCGTGGCTGTGGGCCCACCCACGCGCTGGGCGATTGAAGAACACAAGGTGAGTGTCGATGTCATGCCGGATGTCTATAAGCTGGGACCCATGGTGAGAGCCACGGTCGACTATTTGGCGGAAAACCATTCGGGCACGCGAAAACGGGCTGTGCGACACCAGCCACATGGATGACCAGAACCTTCAAGCATCCGCATACCTGGAAGGGAGACCTACATGGAGACGAAGCCCTGGCTAAATGAAATGGAAGCGGCGGAACTGGCGGATCGGTTTAAGGGAGAAGGACCCCACGCGGTCATCCAGTGGGCCCTTGAGCAGTTTCATCCTCGCATTGCCCTGGCATCCAGTCTCCAGGCAGAGGACATGGTGCTTCTAGACATCGCCTGGAAGATCAAGGGGGGGATACGCGTGTTTACCCTGGATACGGGGCGGCTTCACGAAGAGACATACGCCACGATGGAGCGAGTCCGAGAGAAGTACGGTATCGCGATGGAATCCTATTTTCCAAACCGTGTAGCGGTTGAGGCGCTCGAGCGTGAGAGGGGATTTTACTCGTTCCGGCAGAGTGTGGAGGAGCGGAAGTATTGCTGCGGGATACGCAAGGTAGAACCTCTGAACCGCGCCCTGAGTGATCTCGATGCGTGGATCACTGGGCTCCGCCGAGAACAGGCGGTGACCCGGACGTCGATCCGGATGGTGGAACTTGACGAGAGTCATGGAGGCATTCTGAAGCTCAATCCATTGACCGAATGGTCGGAAGAGCAGGTATGGAGCTATATCCGAGCTAATGATGTGCCTTACAACGCCCTTCACGATCTCGGGTATCCAAGCATCGGGTGTGCACCCTGCACCCGTGCGATCAAGCCAGGGGAGGACGTCCGAGCCGGACG
>CAZLDS010000051.1:0-18140 GCA_964558395.1 uncultured bacterium
AACTCACGGACTTCCTTGTGGCTCCGATACGGGGACCCGAACTGCTGGCCAGGATCCGGCGCCTCCTCCCGCTCGACGTCAAAGCCGAGGCTGAACGAGTCCGGCAGCGTCTGCACGAGTCCATGGCCCTCGAACGATTGCGGGGGGAAGCCCCGGCCTTTCAGGCGGTCAAGCAGCAGATTCTGCGGGTTGCCAAGACCGGCGCCACTGTCCTGCTCAATGGCGAGACCGGCACCGGCAAGGAGCTGGCTGCCCAGGCGATTCACTACCTCAGCGACCGGGCCGACAAACCCTTCGTGCCCGTCAACTGCGGCGCGATTCCGGCCGAACTGTTCGAGAACGAGCTCTTTGGCCACGACCGCGGGGCGTTCACTGATGCCCGGTCCCACCAACGGGGCCTCGTGGCTGAGGCGGAGGGAGGGACGCTATTCCTAGACGAAATCAATGCCCTGACGCTTGCGGCACAGGTCAAACTCCTCCGCTTCCTCGAGGACCGGAGCTACCGGCCGCTAGGCGTTTCCCGCAGTATCAAGGCTGACGTCCGCCTGCTGGCGGCCACCAACACCGAACTTAGGGAGAAAGTCCGCGAGGGGACGTTTCGGGAAGATCTCTTTTACCGCCTCCACGTCGTGACGCTTTGCCTCCCACCCCTGCGGGACCGGGTCGGTGACATCCCACTGCTGGTGGAGTACTTCCTCGACCGGCACGCGAAGATCCACGGCCGCCGGCGCTTCACCCCAGAGGCGCTCGAGGCCATGTGCGCGTACGAGTGGTTGGGTAACGTACGTGAGCTCGAGAACGTGGTCCTGCATCTCGTCGTCATGAAGCCGTCAGGACTGATCCAGGCCGCGGACCTCCCTTGGCCGGCCCGGCCGGCCGTGGTTCACTCGGGCGGCTCTTTCCGAGCCTCGAAGGCCCGGGCCATCATTGGGTTCGAGCGGAGCTACCTGACCGGGGTCCTCCAGACTCACCGGGGTAACATCACGCGGGCTGCCCGGGCGGCAGGCCAGGACCGGCGCACATTCCGACGGCTCGTCCAAAAGCACCGCCTCCACGAGCAAAATCAGTGGAAAAACAATTCCAATCCCCCCTGATAGATGGGCTCGTTGGTCTCCTTACCGGCCTTGGTCTTTTCCTTTTAGAGGCATCAATAAGGCTGGTCCACCTCTATTTCTGGACGGTTGAGCAAGCGCCCGGAGCCTACTGGTGGGCTTTGAGCTTCTACGCGTATTGCGGTTTCCTAGCCGGGGTCGGTTTCGCTCTTTTCAAGAGAGCCAGCAGAACAAAAGGGAGAGTCCGTTGGGTGGGGATAAGTCTATCGGTTCTTTTCGTCGTGCTCCTCGGAGTCCTTCGCTCCCTAGGGATATCGAACACAACAGGATTGAGCCTGAAGGTTGTGCTTCGAGATCTGGGTCTCCTTCTTGCCTGGAGCGGTGTGTTCGCCGCGGTGGCCTATCTCCTTTTCCGGCTCAAGCGGCGATTTGGTATCGTCCGTTTGATGGTTGCATACGGAGCTGGCTTTGCCCTCCTAGTTAGTTTCCACATCGCTCTCCTTCAGTCCTTTTCATGGGAACACGTGTTTGCCCAATTGCCAAAGGCAGAGAGAAGTGGTGCTGGTCCAAACGTTTTGCTTCTCACCATCGATACGCTGCGCGCAGATCGACTGGGGGTCTATGGTTACCCGAAGAATCTAACCCCCAATATGGACCTGCTGGCCAAGGAAGGAACTCTATTCGAACGGGCAATCTCGCAATCCCCCTGGACACGACCGAGTTTTGGCAGCCTACTGACATCCCTCTATCCATCGCAGCATGGGGCATTCGTTGTCCAAGATCCAGAAAAAGAAGGCTACGATGGAAACTGGGGAGACATGCTATACGATGGCAGCCTGCGCGATGACGTTGTGACAATGCCGGAAATCTTCCGGGACCGGGACTACACCACCATTGCCCTGCAAACCAACTGGCACGTCAGCGCCGCCCACCACTTCGACCAGGGCTTTGATTCCTTTGTCTACGAATCCTTCTTTCCTACCAGCCTATTCGAGCGAAGTTTCTTAGCTCCGTCCGCGAAATACATCCAGGCCCTCAGCGGTGTGACGCCGCGAAGACTCCCGTTTTGGATGACAGCTCCCCCCGGCAGTACAGTGACCGAGGCATTTGAGGCCTTGGGCGCTGAGGGACTTCCGCAACCTTTCTTCATGTGGGTTCACTTGATGGATCCGCATTCCCCGTATGTCGTCTGGGAGAAAGGAGTTCCCGTTGAGAGGGCCCGTATTACGGCATCCTATGAAGTCTGGGATCCAGACGTCTCACCATCTGATTTAAATGACGGATATGATAGCGAGGTCCGTTACGTGGACGCCCACATCGGCAAGATCTATAAGTTGCTGAAGGCCTATGGCGTCCTGGACAATACAATCATTATTTTGCTGTCCGATCATGGTGAAGAATTTGGGGATCACCAGGCGGAGATTCATGGCCGCAAGACCGTGGTGCGCGGCCGCTTCCATGGACATTCCCTTTACGACGAGCTCCTGCGCGTCCCCCTGATTATCAGGTACCCAATTCGGGTTCCGCGAGGGGTACGGATCAAAGAGACCGTGCGACTGATTGACGTTCTGCCCACCGTCCTCGATCTTGCCGGTATATCCATGAGTCCCCCAGAAAACCGATGGGAAGGCAGGAGCCTTCTTCCGTTGATCATGAACGGGAATGATCCGGGGCGCCCACGGTTTTCGTATAGTGAGCGTGTCCTTTTTGGGCGTGAACAAAAAACCATCCAAGATGGACGCTACAAGTTGATCCTGCAGGTAGAGAACGGGGACGCGGAACTCTACGACTTGAAAAACGACCCCAAGGAACGAACCGAGCTGGCAAAGCGTGAAGTCAAGGAGACCGACCACCTCCGCAAAGAACTGAATAACTGGATGCAGAGAATGGGGTCCCTGCTTCCTTCCTCCCCGGGTGCATCGGGAGAGGCCCCGAGCGACAACGAAAGGGAACTTCTGCGGTCCCTTGGGTATATTCACTAATGCCATCCCACCCATTTCTCACTCGCATACCGCTCTGCTGCGGGGCTCCCGGTTTCCCGCCTCTTCCGGGAACCCGCCCAGGAAGACACGCCCACATCGGCATGCCTCTTGAGGTTATCCAATGGGATGCGGTCGGAGAGGAGTGGGGAGTGGGCTCGGTTTGGTCTTTTGAGCCTGCGGGTGGGGGGAATTGCCCCCCCCTACGGGGGTATCCGGTCTCAATTGATCGAGCCGAAATGAATCAGCAAGTTATCTCGCGACCGCCGACGTTAGACGTGGGGCGTGGTGACCCCCCCTCGGTCCCCCGGAAGACGCATCCGATCCATCCGAGTCCTCTGAAATCATTGACTTTCCGCATGGAAATCGCTTGGCACGCAGCGTGCACACTTCTGCGGCGAGCGCGGGTGAGGTGGCCGAAAACCCCTAGTGCAAGGGAGGCATACGTGGGAATCCGAACGGATGGCCAAAAGGTCCAAGAGACCGCCAAGGAGATCCTCCGCTATTTGGTCGACCGCCCCCAAGCCGAAGATACCCTGGAAGGGATCGCGAGGTGGTGGTTGGAGCGCCGCCGGATCGACCAGACCGTGGATGAAGTGGGCGAGTCGTTGGACCTTCTCGTGGCCCGTGGCATGGTCGAGGTGCGGCTGGAGAAAACGAGACTGGCCCGCTACCGCATGAACACGGACAAGCAGAAACAGATCGCGACATTTCTTAAATGAATGATGGTGCAGGTGACTGCGGCGCGTGTTCTTTCGCGACGTGGGAAGCCGCTTCGGCGGGGACAGACGTGAAAGGAGGTTCTATTGTAGAGGGGGGGAAGGCCGTCAGGCGATGGAACTAAACTTGCAAACGACCCGATATGGGAAAGGGGGGGAGACAACAATGGTCAACATCAGGATGTATCTGCAATACCTGCACTACCTGCGCAATCAGCGTGGCATTGAGACCTTGGAGTGGATCCTCATCGGGGGCCTTATCACCGGTGTGGCGCTCTTCCTCTATCCGGGTGTGCTCCAGAATGGCCTGAGCAATGCAATCGGTGCCATAGTGGCCGCGATAACGACCAACATGCCCTAAGGAGCAGCTCGGTAGATACCGCGTCTGGTACCGGGGGTTCCAAGTAGAACCCCCGGTACCGCAGACCAAAACGAAAGGAAACCATGAACAAGACACGACGTCATCGTGACCAACGGGGAACATCGACGCTCGAGTTTATCGTGGTCCTCCCGACGCTCCTCGTGGTAATCTTTGCGATTTGCGAGTTTAGCCGGGTGTGGCTGACGTTCAACGTTCTGACCACCGCGGTCCGTGAAGGGGCGCGGGCGGCCGTTGTCACCGACCCGTTCGACGCCAGCGTGGGCGTCGACCGGATTAATTTTATCCTCGGCCAATCCAACTTGACGCCCACCGTCCCGCCTACGGTGACGTGCGCCGCAAACCCGTGCGAGTCCGGCTTTGAAGTGCAGGCGAACGCGACGATAACGTTCCAAACCCTTTTCCCTGTTTTCCTAGACGCCTTGAAAAATGGGCTGCCCTTGCGGCAGCGCGCAAGCATGCGGTACGAGTAGGAGGAATGTCGTGCGCCGACGATTATTAGTCATTGTAGGGATCGCTTCCGCAATAGGACTGGTCACCGCCGTTCTCGTCTATCGGACGATCGTCCGACAGGTTGCCGAGAGGGGTCAACCGAGCGAGAAGATCGTGGTCGCCGCGGTAAACATGGATGTGGGAGAGGCAATCACGAGCGAGCACATCAAACTCTCGGCTTGGCCGAAAAGCACCGTCCCCTCGGCCGCCATCAGGAACCTCGAAGACGCCAAGGGCAAAGTAGTCCGGAGGTCCTTCGTTGCCGGGGAGCCAGTGCTCACGTCAAAGATCCTGGATGCAGAACTTGCCGCGCAGGGCGGACTCCTTCCGTTGCTGGTCCCGGAGGGCCTCCGCGGGATAACGATCAAGGTCGACGAGGCAGTCCGGGAGAGCGGGTTCGTGCAGCCGAACAGCCACGTGGACGTCGTGGTGAGCATGCGAACGCGGCGGGGCACTGACCAGGTGGCCAAGGTGATCCTGCAGAACGTCCCCGTCCTGGCGGCGGGGCAGACCGTCGAGATGCAGGATAACAAGCCGGTGAAGGTCACCACGGTGACCCTTGCGCTGACGCCGGAGCAGGCCGAACGCCTGGCGCTAGCTCAGACCGAGTCGAAGGGGAAGTTAATTCTGGCCACGCGGAATATCCGCGACGACAAGGTCATTACGACGGCCGGGGTGACCAGGGAGGGTCTCTTTGGCCCGTCCGAGGAGAAGCCAGCCGAGCCCCGGGTCGCTGACCGCGCTCCGCTGCCTGTTCCCAAGGTCCGGACCCACACGGTTTCGATCCTTCGGGGGGGCAATGCGAGCGAACGCACCTTTGTCCGCCAGGCCGGAAACCGCTGGGTGTCGTCCAACTGAGGAGGGAGACCACATGCGACCCCAACGATCTGCCGTGAAACGCCGTATCCTCGCGAAACTTCTGGCCGCGATCTTCCTCGTGACCGTCTCCCGTCTATCCGCGACAGCTGCCGGACCCGGGCTCGTCCGGATCGACGTGACCATCGGCAAGTCCCAGGTGATCGAGGTCAAGGAACCCTTCGACCGGGTATCGGTCACTGATCCGAACATCGCGGATGTCTTTATCATCAAGCCGAACCAGATCCTGATCAACGGCAAGGCCGTTGGCGTCACCTCCCTGGTGGTCTTCTACCCTGAGAAGACCCAGTTCTTCGACCTGGTCGTGCAGACGGACCTCGAACTCCTCCGGGAACGGCTCAAACAGATCACCCCCCGCGACGCGATCGAGGTGCGCGCGGCGCAGGAGGCCATCGTCCTTCACGGGGAGGTATCGAGTGAGGAGATGATCAATGCCGGCGCCCAAATCGCCTCGGCCTTTGCCCCGAAAGGGAAGGTCATCAATCTCCTCGCCCTGCGGAACGTCAAGGTACCGCAGATTCTGATCCAGGTGCAGGTGGCAGAGGTGTTGCGGTCCGCCCTGAAGGAGCTCGGCTTCAGCTTCAGGGTGATCGACGGCGTCTTCCAGGGCGGCGCGTTCCCCGGCAACGCCTTCTTTCCGCCGCTAGGACTTATCGGCGCTGTCGAATCACCCGAAATACAGTTTAGCCCAGAGACCAGCTTCTTCCTCGCTTCTCCCAACCGGGAGTACGCCGGGATGGTCCGCGCCCTGGCCGACCGCGACCTGCTCCGGATCCTGGCCAAGCCCAACCTGGTCACTCAGAGCGGCAAGGAGGCCAGCTTTCTCTCCGGCGGTGAGTTCCCCTATCCCGTCCCCCAGACCTCCGGCGCAGGGACCACCACTATCACGGTCGTATTCAAGCCCTTCGGCGTGGAGCTTACTTTCCTGCCGGTGGTGGTGGATGGCGAGGAAATCAGCATGAAGGTGACGCCCTCGGTCTCGCGGCTCGACTTTACTACGGGCCTGAGCTTTGCCGGGTTCGACATCCCCGTGCTTCGGAAGAACGCGGCCTTCACGAACGTCAACCTCAAGGACGGCGAGAGCTTCGCCATTGCCGGACTCATCAACAATGAGGTCCGCCAAGCCGTGTCTAAGATTCCACTCCTCGGGGACATTCCGATCCTTGGCACGCTCTTCCGGAGCACACGCTTTCAGAACAACGAGAGCGAGCTGGTCTTTGTGGTGACGGTAAAGTTAGTCCAGCCCGGCCCAATCGGCTCTCCTACGGTACCTGATCCGCTCGACCTCTTGAAGGAACGTGAGGTGGAGAAGCAGGAGTTCACGCTGGTGCCCGGGATCCCCCGAGTTGGCGATGTCGTAGAGCAGCCCCTTGGCAAGAGTAACTTTCCGCAGCAGGGGAATTGACCAATCGACCGGAGGCGCGCATGGCCCCTTTGCAGCGAACGCTTATTGTTGATTCCGACGCGGACTCCCGCTCAAGTCTGCGGCAGATCCTGGCGGGCATCCCGTCCGCGGCGGTGGTAGGCGAAATCGGCGACCTCTCGGAGGCCCTGGTAGAGGCGCCGGCCTGTCGCCCCGACGTCCTCATCGTCGAGATCCCCCCCGAGGACGGCAGACAGGGCAGCCGACGAGCCGTCTCAGTGATCGAGCAACTGGCCCGGACCCTGCCCGACACGGCCATTTTCGCCATCGGGCCTAGCGTGTCGGCCGACGTCATGATTCAGGTGATCCGGGCCGGTGCCCTCGATTTCCTGGGCCGGCCGGTGGCGCGGGAGGACCTGGTGGCGGCGCTGGCCAAGGTGGCCCGCTATCGCGGAGGCGTCGTGTCTGAAGGCCGGGAGGGGCGGGTCACGTCAGTCTTTTCTACGAAGGGTGGCGTGGGCGTTACGACGGTCGCCACGAACCTGGCCGTCTGCTGCGCCGAGCGGGCCCCCGGGGGCGCGCTCCTCGTGGATCTGGACACCCGCATGTCCGATGTGGCGACCTTTCTCAACCTGCGCCACACCTACTCCGTCCTCGACGCCTTTGAGAATGTCGGGCGTATGGACGAGTCCTTCCTCCGCGGCCTCCTGACTCAGCATTCGAGCGGGCTCTGGGTGCTTCCGGGACCGGCCCGGATGGAACGCACCAATCTCTCCTCTGAGCACGTCAGGTCGCGCCTCGCAATCCTGCGGTCGCATTTCGACCAGGTCATCCTCGACCTTTCCCACGACATGGACCCGGGGACCATCTCGGCCCTCGAGACCTCCGATGTGGTCCTCTTCCTGGTGACCCTGAGCGTGTCCGCCCTGCGCTCGGGGGCGGCCGGGCTCGCCGCCTTCCGTCACCTCGGCCTCGACCTCCAGAGGGTGAGGATCGTGGTCATGCGCGAGGGCACCGGGGAGGATGTGACCCTCAAGCACGTCCGAGAGACGCTCGAGATGCCCATCTACTGGAAGACACCGAGCGACTACCGAGCCGTGGTGACCGCCATCAATAGCGGGGAGCCCGTGGTGACCGCGTCACCGCGGGCAAAGATCGCCAAGAACCTGCGGCAGTTGAGCGACGTGCTTTTCCGCGAGCCGGAAGAGGCGACGGCACCCATACGCAAGCGCGCGACCACGCTGCTCCGTGCGGCCTGGACCCCCAATCCACTTTCAGGAGGTAAATAGATGGCCCTATTTCGCGGCCGGACTGAGAGTCAAGTACAAGTAAAAGGTGACGGCAAAATCGGCCGCGGCCCAGGGCCGCACATGGCCGACCGGGCCTACTACGAACTCAAGAACCGTATCCATCGCCAGCTCATTGAGCGGGTCGACCTCTCGAAGCTCGACAGTCTTCCGCCGGAGTTGGTGCAGCAGCAGATCCGGCGCATCCTTGAGGAGCTGCTCGCGGGAGAAGAGACACCGCTCAGCCGCCTGGAGCGCGAGAAAATCGTCCTTGACGTAAGGCACGAGACCTTTGGCCTCGGGCCTATCGAGCCGCTCATGCACGACCCCACGGTGTCGGATATCCTCGTTAATGGGGCGAGGGATGTCTACGTGGAGCGCCGTGGCAAGCTCGAACGCACCGAGGTCGTCTTCCGGGACAATGGGCACCTGCTCCAGGTCATTGAGCGGATCGTTGCCCAGGTTGGCCGCCGGGTGGACGAATCCTCCCCTATGGTGGATGCGCGCCTGCCCGATGGCTCCCGCGTGAACGCCATCATCCCGCCGCTGGCCCTTGATGGGCCTACGCTCTCGATCCGCCGATTTGCCGTCGATCCGTACCGGATGGCGGACCTTCTCGGCTTCGGCACTCTCACACCAGCCCTGGCCGAGATCCTCGAAACAGCCGTGCGCGCCCGCCTCAATATCCTCGTCTCGGGTGGGACGGGAACCGGGAAAACCACCCTGCTGAACGTGATCTCGAATGCTATCCCGAATACCGAGCGTATCGTCACGATCGAGGACTCAGCCGAACTCCAACTCCAGCAGGATCATGTGGTGCGGTTAGAGACGCGCCCACCGAACATCGAAGGCCTAGGGGCGATCACCCAGCGCGACCTGGTGCGGAACTCTCTCCGGATGCGGCCGGACCGCATCATCGTGGGTGAGGTACGAGGCCCCGAGGTCCTGGACATGCTCCAGGCGATGAACACAGGCCACGACGGGTCACTCAGCACCGTGCACGCCAACTCGACCCGAGAGGCGCTGGCACGGCTTGAGACGATGATTCTCATGTCCGGTGTCCCGCTGCCCGTCCGCGCCATGCGGGAGTACATCACTGCCGCACTCGATATGGTCATTCACCTGGCCCGGCTGAGCGATGGGAGCCGTAAGATCGTTCGGGTAACCGAGATCATGGGTATGGAAGAGGCGGTCGTCTCCACGCAGGACATCTTCCTTTTCGAGCAGGAGGGGGTCGATTCCGACGGCACGGTGCTCGGCTTTCATCGCGCCACCGGGGTGCGCCCTAAATTCCACGAGCGGCTGGTCCGCGTGGGGATCCACCTGGGACCCGAGGTCTTCGATCCCACGAAACGACAGGCGGTGTTTGCATGAATCCGGCGGCGGCAATGGCAGGCTTGACGTTCGTGATCGTGGTGACGCTGGTCACGGGGATTGGGTGGTCGATCGCGACCAACCGCAGGATCCAGGACCGACTCGGAGCCCGTTTCTCGGCGGCCCCAGAGGCGGACGCGGGAAGACTAGGGGTGATTTCCCTGGACGCGGGGTCGAGATGGGGGGCCCTAGTCGGCCGACTCGTTACCCTCGTCGAGCAGGCGGGGTACGACGCCGGGCGGACTGGCCGTGTTCTCCTCCTCATGGGCCCCCTCGCCCTCGTCGGGGGTGGAGTCGGGTGGCTCCGTACAGGATGGACCATAGTCGGGGTATTCGCGGCACTGATCGCGGGTTCCCTGCCAGTCCTCTTCCTTGCGTACCAGCGACACCAGCGCTTGCAACTCTTCGAGAAACAGTTTCCCGATGCGCTGGATATGATGACTCGCTCGATCCGCGCCGGGTATGCTTTAAGCGGGGCGATCCAAGTGGTCGGCCAGGAGATGCCGGACCCGGTCGGCCGGGAGTTCAGGCGGGTTTTTGAAGAGACGCGGCTGGGGATGGATCCGGGCGAGGCACTCTCGAGGCTCGAGAGCCGCGTGTCCACCGAGGACACGGGATTCTTCTGCACCGCCATCGCCATCCAACGGAGCGCCGGTGGCAATTTGGCCGAAATCCTGGACCGCCTAAGCGAGGTGATGCGCGAGCGTTTCAAGGTACTCAGCCATGCCCGGGTCCTCTCGGTCCAGCATCGGTGGACTGCAATCTGCGTCGGCCTAAGCCCGATCGCCTTCGCGATCATGTTCGCATTGATTAGTCCTGGGTGGTTCGACCCGATGCTGAATTCCCCTCTCTTGCCGTATCTCCTCACGGCGGGGATCGTCCTAGAGGCGGTCGGTTTCTTTGCGATCTGGCGACTCGCACGGATCAGGGTATGACGCGGATATGAACCCGTTCAGCTACGCAATAGTCGCGTTCGTCATCGTCGGAAGCGTGGCGTGCCTCGTGGGTGCCTTCTTGCTCCAGCGGTGGGCCTCGATTCCGCGAGAGCGGTTCCAGCCCACCACTGCACCCACGGCGTTGCCGGGGTCGATCCTCCGCTGGGAAGAACGGGCCAAGGCCGGGTGGGAGCGGATTCTCGAGCGACTCGCCCGTGTCTTTGGGCCGCGCGACCGCGCCAAGGTGTCGCAGGTCCGGCAGCGGCTTGCTTGGGCTGGCTATCACGACCCGCGCGCTTTCACGTATTTCGCCGGTGTGAAGGGCGCCTCTGCGATCCTTTCCGGGTACGCCTACATCCTCTATGGTCTGTCGATTCAGCGGGCGCTGCCTTACATCCTGCCAATCTCCCTCATCCTCACGGTCCTGGGCTTCTTCGTTCCCGATCTCTGGCTCCGGGGCCGAATCCGGGCTCGCCAGCGCGAAATTCTTCATGCCCTTCCCGACACGCTGGACCTCCTGATGGTGTGCGTGGAGGCTGGCATGGGGTTTGACGCCGCCGTCGGCCGCGTCGCCGAGCGGCCAGAGGGACAGCGGAGCCCGCTCCTTCAAGAGATGCTCCGCATGCACCTCGAGATAAGAGTGGGGCGGCCGCGCGAGGAGGCCCTCCACGCGTTCGGGGAGAGGACCGGGGTGGAAGAGGTGAAGTCGATTGTGGCGGCCTTCATCCAGACGGAGCGGCTGGGCACGAGCCTGGGGAGGACCCTCCGGGTCCACGCAGAGTCGGCCCGGGTGAAGCGCCGACACCGGGCAGAGGAGCTAGCCCACATGGCGCCACTCAAAATGATCTTCCCGACCGTTGTCTTTCTTATGCCGGTTTTCTTTCTTGTCACCTTGGCTCCAGCGCTCCTGAGACTCCTGGAGGCCTTGCGGGCAATCCATTAAATAAAAGGGTGGAGGGAACAGATGAGACTCAACGTGCTGATCAGCCTGGCGATGTTGGCGGGTGCTGTCGTCCCGGCGGCGGCGCAGGACATGATCGCCGAGGTACGGACCTGGAAGGGAGAGTCGTGGCGCCTGGCCCAACCCTCCCTGGAGGTCTTTTACACTATCCCGCCCCCCGAAGGGCAGAAAGCGGAGACCGGGGTACAGACACAAGTAGCCATTCAGGCCACTGTGGCCGATCTCCCCAAGCTCCAAGAGACCCTGAAGCCGCTCGATGCTCACAGGCAGACGGACGTGGTGACGCTTTCCCGAGGGGGGGTCGAAACGCGGATCCCACTCGCCAGGATCCACACCCTTCAATTTTTCCGGCAGCACCCCGAGAAGGACCCCCTGCCGCCCTACGTGGCAGCCACCAACTTCCGTTACTCCGCTGCGGCGGTGCTGGAGGACGGCTCCCGCATCGAGGGGGACTACATAAGCTTGGGCACAACCGTTCTGCGGGGGACGACGCCGCAGGGGCGCGTGGACATCCCGTGGCAGGAGATCGAGAATGTCCGCTTCCAGCCGGCCGCGGTCGCCAAGACCACCGAGGAGCGGGTCGTCCCGCCGCCCTCCGTCGTTGAGACCCCGTCGCCTCGGAAACCGGCGACAGGGGAGAGTACCCCCCTCCAGGATGTGTTCTTTGACTTCGACATGTCGGTCCTTCGCGACGACGCTAAGGCGGCGTTAAATCATAATGTCACTTGGCTCAAAGCCCACCCTGACACGAAGGTCATCGTCGAAGGCCACTGCGACGCGCGGGGGACGAACGAGTATAACCTCGCCCTCGGTGAGCGGCGGGCCAAGGCGGTCCGCGATTACCTAATGACCGCCAACGTCGACCCGGGCCGCATCTCGATCATTAGCTATGGCGAGGAACGCCCCTTCGTCCCCAACCACGACGAGTCGTCGTGGAAGTGGAACCGCCGCGGCCATTTCGTGGTGACGGATTAGGGAGGCGGGGGTCCGAGGCAATGGAGACATGGGAAGGGAGAACCAGGTCATGAAGAGTCATTGGCTGAGGGATCAACGGGGGAGTGTCCTCCTCTTTACGACGGTCATCATGGTCTTCCTCCTGGTGATGGGTGGAATTGCCATCGATCTGACCTATCACGGCGCTGTCAGAAATGAGCTTCAGCGGAGCATGGATGCGGCCGCCCTGGCCGGGGCGGGAAACCTCGGCTTCAATGATACGGTCTTCCCCACCGCACGCCAGGAGGCACAGCGGTTTGGCGCCCTGAACCCCTACCGGGTCGGGCCCGTCAACCTAAATCTGAATACGCTGAACGACACGACAGCATACGGGGCGGCCGGTGCGCCGTATGGGGACATTGTCCTGGGGATCTGGAACCCCGATACCGCGACATTCGAAGCGTCGCTCGACGGCACCATGGTCAACGCCGTGATGTGCCGGTACAAGACGACGATCCCGACGTCGTTCTTACGGCTTCTGGGGTTCAACACGCTTCCAGTGCAGGCGGGGGCTATCGCGACCAGCGAGCCGCCGGAAGCCCCGCCCGTCAACGCCTGCATTGCCCCAATCGGGCTGACCGACTGTCCATTCGAAGACTCAGGGTCCTTCTCTTCGAACGGCTGCGGGGAACCTGTTACGTTCATCAGCAGTAGCGGCCACGAGCCCATTCTAGAGGGTTCAGGTACCAATACCGGCGCGTGGGTGAACCTCGACGGGTCTGGCACCCCGAACGTTCCCCTGACGAGGGAGGCGTTAGAGGCCGCCTTTAATGGGGGCGGAGAGGGATGCAGCGGTACCGATCTTGCGGTGGGCGACACCGTCGGGACCAACAACGGGATGGCGCAGTCGGTCTTCGACCTCCTTGAGGACCTATTCAGACAAAGATTTATGGAATCACTATCAGAAGATCCCCTCACGGTGGAGGGTGATCCTGGTTATAGCGGGCCTGGCTATGAGATATGGGTCCCGGTCCTGGGTTTCACCGGGGACGGGCAAGATGGCTGTCCGCCCCAGGCGATCACCGGGGACCAAGAAATCGTTGGTTGGACACGGATGGTCTTGACGCAAGTCATCAACCACGGGCAGTGTGCAGTAAATAGTGCTCACGACGCGATTCCCGGATCCTTGTGCCCCCCTTCGAACGGCACGGCCGAGACGATTGACCCAGATCTCCGCGGAATCTTCGGCTACTACGACTGTGAGATATATGACGCGCCTCCCGTGAGGGAGCCGGGGCCCAGATCTGCACTGGCGACGCGACACCGGCTGGTGAAATAATACGATCCTGACGCCCGCGGTACCTGGGTACAGCGTGCACGCTAATCCTTCCGGCAGGACGAGGTCACGGCCATGAAGCCGAGTCGAGACCGAATGATGCTCGTCGTCATCATGATCGCCAGTGTGGTGGGGGGTGCCGGCCTGGCCGCCGTGGGGCCGCTGATGACGGCGTTTCAGATCGTCGGGGGGCGGACCGTTGAGCGGACGGTTTCCGCGGACCGCGAGACCACCTGGACTGCCACGGTAGATACGCTCAGCCGGATGGAAGTCCGGATCCAGGAGACCGAACAGAGCGGGGAGGCCTGGGAGTTAAAGGGAATCGCGGAGGGGGTTGAACTCGACGCGGGACTCACGCGGGTGACGCCGCAGATGACGAAGGTCTCGCTCCGCGTGGAGGCAGGGGGGCTCACGGCGGACAAGCAGACCGCGGAGGAGATCTTGAACCAGATTGCCCTCTCACTTGAACCGCCGCCCGCTGTGGCCGGGGACGAGCCGTCTGACGAACGCGACGCGCTCGCCACGGCGGTGACCTCGCTCCAGGGCGAAATCCTGCATCTCAAGGCGGTCATCGAGGAGGAGAACAAGGAGACGCGGGCGGCGAGCCATCCGCCGCTCGAACAAAACGGGGTGGCTGGGGTGCCACCGCCCCCTCGGCGCAAGGCGCATGGTCCCGTCCAGGCCGAAGCGCCCCCCCAAACTCATCCGGATGTGCAAGAAGTGCTGGCAGCTCCTCTGGTCCCGGTGGAGGTCCTGACCCCCGTCCAGTCATTGGATGGCAGGCAGCGCGTTGGCGAGTGATCCAGCCGCGACCGGGCGAGGGGGCGATGGGCGACCGTGGGCGATACCCGGTCCCACGGGTAGCGAGAGGACGCGATGGATTTCCTCGCACTTCTTGTCCTTGTGTTTTCTGTCTTCTGCCTGGGCTACGGCCTATGGTTGGGATATTGGGATCTGTATCCGTTTGGCCGGGACGATGCAGCAGTACTAACGCTCCGGGATGAGGACCTTCCGTTCTTCGAACGTGCGACCCTCGGGCCTCCGGTCGCGTGGTCCCTCCTCCTTCATGCGGGAATCATCGCCGCCCTGCTGCTTTTGGGTGACATTCCTCCAGGGGTACGCCGGTTCCCATCGCGGGACCGGATGGCGACACCAAAAGACTTTTATGTCTTCATCGCCTCGCTGCCGGACGAGGAGAAACACTCCCCTAAGGCCTCGCACGGCGACAACCTCCGGTCCCCCCTGCAAGCGGCCATCCCCACACTCCCCGTCCCGACCGCCACGCGGGTAGCCGGGCTGACGATGGCCTCTGTCGGCGACTCCGCGAACGGAGGGCCCCCCACCGAAAAGGGGGCGAAGAAACCTCGTGCACCGGCACCTCGGGGCCATGACGCGGCCTCACGGGAACTTCCGACAACACCAAAGCGCATGGTGGAGCTCTTCGCGGTCCGGGCGCTGAGACCCTCTGCGGAGCACTTGGAACCCGCTGGTCCACTTCCGGCTTTCACGCAAGATGCGGCGGTGCCGCTCACTCATGCACCCCCGTCGTCCCAGTCGACCCTTAAGTCAACAGGGACCCACCTGGCTGACCTCCCGGCTCCAAAGGCTCTCCCCCCCTCGCCGATCCAGCACGCCACGCAGCCGTCCATGCCGCTGACCGCTGAACAGGCCTCCCCCTTCTTCCCTTCGCCGGGCACGATGGTGGCCGGGCCAGATGTGACGCGCGCGGCTCCCCGGGCGCCCGCACCCAAGTCGGCAGGGGTGCAGCAGCAGACAAAACTGGCTAAGCTCCGAGCCCTCAAAACTCTCCCCCCCTCGCCGATCCAGGATGCCACGCCGCGGGCACCTCTCCTCAAGGTGTCTCCATCGACACCAGAGGGCGAGCCGGTATCGAATCGGGTTCCAATGACCGGTCCGAGCCCGCACGAGCCCGAGGAGGTTTCAGCCAGGTCCCCTTCGGAGCCACCGGCGACAAGCCAAGAAGCCCTCTTGGCTGACGAGCAAACGCAAGAGACACTTCCCCCCGCCACGCCGATGCAGGACGCCACGCCGCGGGCGGAGCGGGGTCTGTCTACCGAGACCGACCTCCCAGAGGCCGAGGAGACCCCCCTCGCAAGGTTTGGGGACGCCTCTCCGGCGCCCGAGGTGGCTCCTCAACCCCCGGAGAAGCCGGTCCCAGACGGCCTCGGCGTTGCCGCTCAGCCTGTCGAGGCGGGCCCGGCCCCCTTCCCTTCGCTGGGGACAGTGGTCGGGGCACAACCCGCCACGCCCTCGTCGCCGGATAGGGCTGTGCTTCCTCGCGGGCCAGACCCCGAGCCTGACGACCCTGGGCGCGTCTTGGCGTCGGTCCCGCCCACGCCCGAGCCACCAGCGGTGGGCCAAGCGGCCGACTCGGCCGAGCGCAAGGCTCTCCCCCCCTCGCCGATCCAGCACGCCACGCAGCCGTCCATGCCGCAGGGGGCTCCCCCGGCCGGAGTGGTGAAGCCGCTTCCCGAGCCGGCTGTCACCGGCGCGGACCCCGTGGGCTTGCCTCCGCCGGGGACGCTCATGGCGGCCAGTGGAGCGTCCCATCGAATCCCGCCTGGGTCGCCTGCAGGGCGCGGGTTCGGCCGGCTGACGGTTCGTCTGGATGGCCCGCGTTCGAGGGTCACAAACCATGAGATCGAGACCGTCTCGGGAAAGATCCTGGGCGGTGTTCCCGTCCAGCTTGCCCTCTACGTGAATGGTACGGCGGCAGAGGTGGTCGACGACGACGGATCATTCGAAGCCTCGGTCTCTCTCCGGCGCGGCCTGAACCATCTGCGGGCGGTGGCAAAGGACTGGCGGGGCATTGAGACAGATGATACCATCGCGGTAAAATACGTTCCCCCGCCAGTGCCAAACGGGATCGCCATTACAAGTCCGCCGGACGGACACACCCTGCCTCCCGACACCCCGCCGGCTATCCTCGTGGAGGGGCAGGTTGAAGATTGGGACGTCTCGACCCTCTGGCTCGTCGCCAATAATCGCCGGATCGCGGTGTACGCCCACAATGGGCGGTTCCGCAAGGCCCTCCCTCTTCTCGAACCGGTACTCCATATGTGGGCCGAGCTCCCGCCCAATGGCGGACCGCCCCACCGGAGCCGGACGGTGACAGTCCGCGCCCCCTCGTCGAGCCGGTCCCATGCCCTCCTCCTGCTGGAATGGCCCGAAGGGGTCGTCGGCCATCAGGTGGAAGTGGAAGCGACTTGGCGTGCGTCCCCCGAGCGCCTTGACGTCCCGATCCGAAGCGTGCCGATGAAAGTCTTCGGTTCCCCCCCGAAAGATAGCCTTCCCGAGATCTTCTCTCTCCGCATGAAGCCGGGTGTCTACACCTTCGTGCTTCGGGCCCGGGGGATGTCGGCCAGTGGCGTGCGCGCCACGCTGGTCCTCCCCGAGGGGGGCCACCTGGAGGGTCAGCCGGTCTCACTGAACGGGACACGAGAGGTGGTCCTGGCAAAGGTCCTCCTCCCGCAGGGCGTCCTCTGGGGGGACGATGGATGGTTCACCGGGCAGAGCGAGAGCGCAGATAGTGTGACGAAGTTCCGCTTCCCCGAGGGGATCAGTTGGACCGAAAGGAAGAAGGATCTCCCGTGAGGCAGGCGAAGGCAGTGGGGGTGATTTCGCTGTTCAACAAGCACGGGCGCGAGCTCCTTATGGACGTGGTGGTGGGGTTCGTCTGGGGTTTGTATGCCAGCCTCTATTTGATCCGCTTACTCAGCACGGGAAAGGTTATTGACCTGGGGGTTCTGCTGTTTTTTACCTTGCTGGCTTTTATGTTCCTGACACGTTCCCCGGCACAAAGATTGGGGGCCCCCTGGGAGACCCTCCTGGCCTTGGTCGGCACCTTCCTGCCCCCTGTGGTGGCGAGGTCTGCCCCGGGTGGCCTGCCGTGGTTGGGAGAGGGTATCCAGTTCGTGAGCATAACAGTCATGGTGGCCGCCCTGATCTGCCTCGGCGGAAGTTTCGCGATTGCACCGGCCGACCGGGGTTTGCGGACGACAGGCCTCTATCGCTGGGTGCGGCATCCGTTGTACGCCGGGGAGATTTCCTTTTACATCGGATACTTGATGGCAAATCCGTCGCCGAGAAATCTGATCGGATTGGTCGCGATCATCGCCATCCAGATCGCTCGCATTACGCGGGAAGAGAAAATCTTGGTGGGATACGCCAATTACGCGTCACGGGTGCGATGGCGTCTCGTCCCGTTTGTTTGGTAGCGCGTCAGACGGACGGTGGCCTGGTCCGCGGCTCGCGGGTCGGTTGCTCGGGGTCATAGTCAGACCGAGCGATAGGCGAGGTGGACTCCACCGTACAGTCTGGACGGGCCCGCAAGGGCAGAGCAGAAAAGGGGCTTCTGATGAGGCCGATCCCGGCAATCTCTTTCCGGTGCATCCTGGCGCGTGCTGTCCGGTGGGGAACGCGCGGGCTATTCCT
>CAZLDS010000052.1:0-17710 GCA_964558395.1 uncultured bacterium
ACCACGTCGTAGCCAGCGTCGGTCACCGCGTGTGTCAAGTCGGCCAGGCTCGCCAACCCAGGAATGAAGGTGACAGTTGCCTTTGAGGTCGCCAGGTTCACGTTGGCGGCAACCACGCCGTCCACGTCCTTGAGGGCCCGTTCGATGTGGGACACACAACTCGCGCACGTCATCCCCTCAATGGGCAGGGAAACCTCCTCGAGCGAGACCTCGTATCCCGCGTCACGCACGGCCGCGACGAGGAGTTTCGGATTCGTCCCGTTCGGCTCGTATTTCACCGTGGCGCGCTCGGTCGCGAAATTGACTGCGGCCTGCTGCACCCCCGGCAGCCCCTGCAGGGCCTTCTCAATGTGCGCCGCGCACGACGTGCACGACATCCCGTGAATCGGCAACTCAATCTGCTTCATGATCCTCCCCCATTTCTTACTTCATATCCCTGAGATGATTGCGATGCCTTCGTTGAATGTCATGCCGGTTGCCTTCGACTTGCTGCCGACTCGTGATCGACATCTCGCCACGCTTCAATGACACGTCGGCCCCGCGTCTCGTGCCAGTGCGACCGTCGCCAGGTGCTGGGTATGCCGGTGAATTTGCCACCACATCCACGCGATGCCGATCCCGGTGGCAACCAAGCCCACGATCATGAGAGGCTGCTTGTACTCGCTCAACAAGAGGCTTGCCGCCGTCATTCCGGCCAGCGGGGCAATGTCTGCCAGGTGATGGGCACAGCAGGCCACCATGGCCATCGTGGAGCCTCCAGTCCCGGTGGCGGCCACGGCTGCGGACATCTTCCCCTGTGCCGCCTTGACGGCTCCCCGGAGGTAGGTGAAGAGCCCGATCTGAATTCCGAATCCGGTCGTGATCGCCGCGACAAACGATGCGTCCTCTGCCATAAGACTCCACAGATGCTCCTGAGATCCCGAAGCCGCGAGGACCACAACCATGTAAAAGGCCAATAATCCTGTTGCGGCCAGTAACCCCACGAGGGCGGCTCGCCGGCGGAGCCTCCGGATTGCCTCGCTCCCGTTCCACGCTGGGTCATACTTCATTAACAGCCCTCTTCTCGTTCATACGAAATATAACGACAAAAAATCACGCTTCCAGTCCAGCAACGGCCTTTCCCAAGAGGTCAACCAAGGCGTCCTGTTCTCCTGGTTCCAGCGCATCCATCATGGCGATGATCAGCTCCATTTCCGCTTCGAGGCATTCCTGGGAGACCTGGTCCCCTTTCTTGGTCAACTCGACGAAGACCGATCGGCGGTCCTCGTTACTGCGGAATCGATTGACGTATCCCTTCGTGACGAGACGATCCACGATGCCGGTCATGCTGCTCAAGGCGAAGCCGCACTCCTTAGCGAGCTCCGTCATCATGCACCGTCCTTTTCGGCCTAGGGCCTCACAGGTGAAGATCTCACTGTTCGACAGATCAGCAGGCAGCCCTTTCCCCGCCGGCCGCAAGTAGAGACGCTTGGCTAAGGCCCGGATGTGCGTATCGAGCAACATCAACTTCCCGCGAGCAGTTCGCTTCTCCATATTATTTGCATTCGAATATTTCGATTTCGAACTAAATATACCTTTCCCCTGATCCCGTGTCAAGTCCTTTTCGCAAGGCGAGGGGGGAGTGTGGCTACCTTATTGATATTTCTGTGATAATTAGCCAGAATTCGTGGGCGGGCCTAGGGGTGGAAGCGCTAGTCATCGTGCTCGAGATACTTCGCTGGGTCCTTATCGAAGGCCTTTTTGCAGGCCTGGGCGCAAAAGTAGTAGGTAGTCCCCAGGTAGTCGGAGGTGGCTGCTGCCTTTGCTTCCTCGACGTCCATGCCGCAGACCGGATCTATGACCATTTTCGTTCCCTCCTTGGCCAACATTCTCACAATACTTCCTCGCCCGCAACCCCTCCGGGGACCCCTATCGGGGAGTGGTCTTGAGCCCCCCCTCAATGATCTTCTGGAATGTCTCGAAAGGATGGGCGCCGATGAGCATCCTCCCGTTAATAAAGAAGGTTGGGGTACCAGTGGCACCCAAGCGGATGCCAATGCCCGTTTCCCCTTTTACCCTCTTCGCGTACTTCCCACCATCGAGGCACCGGTCGAAGGCCTTGCCGTCGAGCCTGAGATCTCGGGCGTACTGTTTGAGCCGCGGATCTGCCAGGGAGAGGAAGCCTTTCGAGGCGAAGAGCGTATCGTGGTATTCCCAAAATTTCCCCTGTTCAGCGGCACACTCAGACGCCTGGGCTGCTGCCACCGATTGGGGGCCTAAAATGGCCAGATGGCGGTAGACGAACCGGACCTTGCCCGGCTGAATGTACTCTTCTTCGAGGCGGGGAAGCGTCTGTTTCCAGAACCTCCAGCAAAAGGTGCACTGAAAGTCCGAGAATTCGATGATGGTGACAGGTGCCTTCTCGGATCCCTTCGCAGATCCCTTGGCGAGAAGAGCCAGAATTTCCCCTCTCTGCAGGGGTTGGTCGGCAAAAGCGCCTCCGCGCACCGCCAGCAGAACCAAGAGACCCCCCAGCAACACAGGCGGCCAGTATTTCCACACATAGCACTTGGGTCGGAAGGTTTCTCGATCAGTCATGCAAGCCCCATACGTATGGATCCCCAAACCGTCTGGTCTTCGTTCCGTGCACGTCACGGATTCCAATTATTCCCGGCTTGCATTTCCTATACCCAAAACGAGCGTGAGGCTCGTGCGTTTACCCTTGGAGATGCTGACTTCTCTCTCGATTGATCCAAGCGCCTCATGCCAAGCTTTGAGACGATAATGGCCTGGAGGAATGTTGTCGATCTCGAAGGTCCCTTCGGGGCCTGTGACTGCCGTCAGGGGTGTCGATGCAATTAGGATGTATGCCCGCATCCACGTGTGTCCCACGTCACACACGATGCGGAGCAGGCCAGATCGCGGGAGCTGCGTACGGGTCCTGTCTCGGAAATGCGGCAGGGCGACGTGAAAGGCTGTTTTCCCATTCCCCTGGAAGGCATGTGCAGTGTGCAGGATCGGGTCGCTATTCCGAACCTCCAGCATGGCAGACGGCAGGGTTACCTGAACGCGGGGCACGAATTCACAATCCCGATTGTCGAGCAATACGCGAGCGTTCTGCTGCGACGGCAGGGACCGAAAATCACCTTTTGCCTCAAGCAGGACGGCGACGTTTTCCACCCCACCTGACGGGGAAACTCGGTACTGGCCAAGCGGGCGTTTTTCTCCGCAGAATGTGCGGTGCTTCTGAACCGGTAGCCACTTTTCCTCCGGCGGGGAACCGTGGACGATGACGCGGCCGCTAAGCGCTCCGTGCGAAGGCAAGGTACCGGAAGAAGGGGCCGCCTGATCTTCACCACTCGCCGGAGGCATCGGAAGCAGCAGCACAAGACCTACGAAAAGGATTGTCGCATGTGATCGGCGGTTCATCTCCCTCCTGTCACAAACGTTCCCATAACCAGTTAGGTGTGATGCTAATGAGGTAACTATTCAGGAGTGTGAGATATCCGCTAAAAAGCATGGCCCCGATGAGTACGAGGAACAGGCCGCTGCCGGCCTCGACCCACCGCATGTAAGGGTGAAACCGCTGAAAGAACCGGCTAAAGTGATTCAAGGCCAAAGCGCTCAAGAGGAAGGGGACTCCCAGGCCAAGGGAGTACACGCCGAGGAGGGTCACCCCTCTTTCTCCTGTTGCTGATGTCCCGGCCAGCGTGAGGATCGAACCGAGGATCGGCCCGATACAAGGAGTCCAACCGGCACCGAAGGCTACTCCGACCAGGACAGAACCCAGGTACCCTACGGGCCTATGCTCCAGCTCTACCCGGCGCTCTCGTATGAGAAACGGCAGCCTGAGGATCCCGGCGATATTTAATCCGAAGGCGATAATAAGGATTCCCCCGACCTTTCGAACAAGGCCAATCGACCCGAGGAACAGCTGACCAAGCAAGCTAAAAGAGGCGCCCAGGATGATAAACACCATGGAAAACCCCAGGATGAAAAGCACCGCGTTGAGAACGATGGCTCTTCGGACCTGAGCCGTTTGGCCCATTTTCATCTCCTGAAGAGACATGCCGGCGACGAAGGATAGATAAGAGGGGACAAGAGGTAGGACACAGGGGGAGATAAACGAAAGGAGCCCTGCCGTTAAGGCGACCACCGAAGTCACATCCACCGATTGCGCCATCATGCCTCTCCCCGCCTACGTCCTCCGGCCTCCGAAAGGCTGCTGTGAGTATCGATTCCGCATTGTGTTCTCCGTGGTCTGGCGCGGCATGTGCTGGGATCGTTTACTGTTCACCCTGCAAACTAAGATACAATTAGCCCTGAGCGTCCGAATAGGTCTGATTGATGATTCAGAGATCGGGAAGCCCTTAACCGCGGGGAGGGGGGAACGGAGGTGGAAGTGAGACGCCTTTGTAGAAGGAATTCTGTTCTGTGTCGAGGGAAGATGCGAGCACAAGTCTATGAGATCCATGTCGGTCTTCGGACAGGACCACAGAAGCCTCACAGACTTGCGCGGTGTGGGTCAGCATCGATGCCGACCCGGGGTTGACATAAGTCTCCTGGAAATCCGCCGTGAGGCATAGTGCAGGCCCTGCCACGAAGCCGCTAATGACAAGGTATACTGTCCATCTTCGTAGCAACTGCCGCTCTTCTGCCAACAGTGGCTCCCTCTATGTGACCTATGCTCCCCAAGAAAAGAATTCTTATTCATTTACTACTATTCCCTCCGCTTTGTCAATGTGTTGCGCACCACCGACGATCTCTCGTTAATATTCCACTCCGGTGGGCTGGTTCGGCTCAAATCAATTTTACGAAGAGATGAGCATGACTAATATAAAGGACAACCCCACGCTCAAAGTAGAGATCGATTCTTCTCATCATCGGTTCAGATCACCCAGAGACGGAGCAGGTGTGCAGCCCAGAAGAACAGTACCGGAAGAGTTGAACCCCAGAGGAACCAGCGGTGCCACCGGGGACCACGCCGGGTGAGGACGTGCAAACGCAAGCCAACCTCCAGGTGTTCTTCAATGTCGTGCACTTTGGCATGGACGTGCAGATGGCGGTTGAGGTGCCGCGATTCCGCTCGCTCCATGGCCCGGCCCCCCAGTTCCCGCAGGAAATCCTGCAGGGCCAGGTCCGGGCAGAGCCCCGGATCGCGCCGGAGACCATCAAGGCCCTCGAGGGAATGGGTCACAAGATCCGGACCGAGCCTGACTGGGCCGAGTCGGGCGGAGGCATGGTCATCATCGTGCGGGACGACAAGACCGGCGTCCTCTCGGCCGGAGCGGACCCGCGGCGGAGTTGCTACGCGATCGGCTGGTAGAGCAGGCACCGGGCCGGGGAAAAAGTGTCAGGACCCCTTTTTCTTTCTCGAGCCCCGTCCGTTCGACTCTGACGTATTACTCTAGCGTTCGGGCTGTCAACTATCATTGGGAGATTGGAAGATGTTGCCCGTCCTCGAGGAGATCGGCAAGGCGATCGCGGTAACGAGCACGGGGAGCTTGACAAGTCTTTTGAAGCACGCGAGAATCCGCTTTAAGCTTGGACAGTAGCGAAAACGAATCCGGCCCCGGGGGGGAATTCTGGCGAGGCGGAGATGGAACGGGGTTGCACGTTGGTGCGATCGCTCCCTGGTGGGAGACCTTCAAGGCCTCCGGTTTGCCGAGGAGGCGAGGTGACCTAACAGTGTCTGTTCGCGATTCGATCAACCCTCCCATGCCTGACTTGAGAAGACTCAAGAAGCTGGGGATCTGGCTGCCCGTGATCGCCATCGCGCTCCTCTTCGGGTTTGTCGAAGCAGTCGATATACATCTTCATCGGTTCTGGAGTGGCTTCTTTCACGAATACGTGCCGCACTGGTTGTTCCACACTATCGTCTATCTTGGGGCGATTGGAGCCGTCGTCGCAGGGTCCCTCGTCTTCTCGAATTACATCTTCGATCTCATCCATCGGAAGGATCAAGCGATTCGGCGTCAGAACCAGGAGCTTGCCGCGCTGAATGCCGTGGGCGCCGCGATCAACGAGTCCCTGGATCTCGATGCGGTTCTCAGTCGGGCCCTGAAGAGGGTTCTTGAGGTGACCGGGGTGGAATCAGGGGAGATCTTCTTGCAAGAGGAAAGCTCGGGAGATCTGGTCATGCGCGGTTTTCACGGGATCCATCCCGAAGCCTTCCAGGAGATCACACACTTCAAGGGGAAGGATGGGTTTCCAGGCCAGATTGCGGTCACGGGGACCCCGCTGGTTGTCGACGGTCTGCGAGAGGACCCGCGGTTCCTGCGGAAGGCGGTAAAAGAGGCCGGGTTTCAATCTTACGCGGGACTCCCCTTGCGATCGAAGGGAAAAATCGTCGGGGTCATGGGGGTGTTTGCGATGGATCCGGGGCGGCTGAAGGCGGAGGACCTCGATCTGCTTGCCGCCCTCGGCAACCAGATTGGATTGGCCGTCGAGAACGCCGGCCTGTACGCCCGGGTCAAGGAAATGTCCATCGTGGACGAACGGCGGCGGATCGCGAGGGAGATGCACGACGGCTTGGCGCAAGCACTGGGACTGCTCTACCTCAAGATGGGAGAGGTGGAGGAGCATGCCACCGCGTGTCCCATGGAGTGCCCGAATCGGGACGGAATCCGCCTGATAAAGAACGTCACGGCCGAGGCCTATGAAGAGGTCCGCCAGGGTATTTTCGGCTTGAAAATGGTTTCTAAGCGATTGGGGTTGGTCCCCGCCCTCACGGAATATTTGCACAACTTCATGGAACAGACGGGGATTTCTACTGAGCTGAAGGTCGCCGACGAGCGGGCGACACGGCTGACACCCCGCGTGGAGATTCAGTTGATCCGGATTGTCCAAGAGGCCCTCGCCAATGTCCGAAAGCATGCACGAGCTGGACACAGCTCTGTTCTCCTGGAGATGGACGAGAGGAAAACCAGAGTGACCGTCTGGGACGACGGTCAAGGCTTCGATCCGGTGCACGCGACCCGGCGTGGTGTGTGTTTCGGCCTGCAAATCATGCAGGAGAGGGCCGAGTCCGTCGGCGGCACGTTGACGATCGAGTCGCAGCCGGGAAACGGGACGCAGGTGATCGTCCAGTTCCCCATCCAAGGACAAGGGGAGGCATCGTGGAGCCCATAAGGGTCCTCTTGGTCGATGATCATGCCCTCTTCTGCGCCGGGGTTGCCGGCCTCTTAGGCGCGCAGGTGGACCTTGAGGTGGTGGGAGAGGCGGGAGATGGGGAAGAAGCCCTGGCGAAGGCCAAGGAATTGATGCCGGACGTCATCCTGATGGACCTCTTCATGCCCGGCATGAGCGGCCTTGAGGCGACACGGCGGATCAGTGAGGCCTTCCCCTACGTAAAGATCGTGGTGCTCACCGTCTCGGAGGAGGATGAGGACGTCTTCGAGGCCATCAAGGCGGGGGCGCACGGGTACCTCGTGAAGAAGATCCAACCCGAACCGTTGATCCAGGCCGTTCGCGGGGCCTTTCGGGGCGAGGCCCCGATCTCGCGGGCCACCGCCACCAAGATCCTGAAAGAGTTTGGTCGCCTGGCGCGGTCCGGTCCCGGAAGGGAACCCCTTCACCAGAACCTCAGCCCGAGGGAGCGCGAGGTTCTCGAGCGACTTGTCAAGGGGGCCACCAACAAGGAAATCGCCTCCTCCCTCACTATCAGCGAAAACACGGTGAAGAACCACCTCAAGAACATTCTTGAGAAGCTCCACCTTGAGAACCGCGTGCAGGCTGCCACCTATGCCCTCCGCGAGGGTTTGATTTCCCCCACAAAGGATAACGCCTAGCACATCTACCTCGGCGTCGGCTTCTCCGACTTTTCCCCTGACATTTCTCGCATCGTCTCGCCTCCCGATTCGTTTCCTCCCGCGCGAGTTGTTTCCTGAGTCCTCGGATGGCGTCCAGGCTGGCCCGCAGCCACCCAAAAGGGCTATCCGGCGGATAACCCTTTATTTCTGAAAAAATAGCGCTTCTGGGGACTGTTCACCGCAGGATGCAGCATCCATTATCGGGTAGGGAGACCCGGGATCCATGAGATGTTGAGCATTTTCATCCTTTGCGAGCATCCCCTCTTTGCCAGGGGCCTTGAGCATCTCCTGGGACAAGAGCGTGACGTGGAAATCGTTGGAGTCACGACCGAGGGGGAAAACGCCTTGGCCCAAATCCGGACGATCAAGCCCGACGTCATTCTCGTCGAGGCCGATCACGGAGGGCCCGACGCCGGGAACCTCCTCGCTACCCTCGTGCAGGACCGTGGTGAGGGGAGGGTGCTCAGCGTCAGCTTCAACCGGAACGAGGCTGTGCTCTACACCGGGCGTCGCTGGAAGGCGACCCGGGCGCGGGATCTGATCGAGGGGATCAAGCCGACAAAGGTCGCTTCGTGATGTTGAGGCATCGTCGTAAGCCTACGACCTCGACGACTGTCCGGGTCCTCGAAGACCGTGGATCCAGTGGGAGGGGTCGGTGATCGGCACCGGCGGCCGGGTGGTGGCACCCAGGAAGGCTCCGACCGGGCCGGAGCCTGCGGGAACAGGAAGGTAGCAAGCGTGACAGAACTCCTGGGTCGCCGAACCGGAAATAGGAGGGTCAGTGACGTGAGGCACGTGTGGTGGGGAGTGCTGCTCGCTTTCGGTGGGGCTCTCCTAAGCTGCGCAGCCCCCCTCCCGTCGGGGTCACTCGATCCAGCGGCCATCATCACTCCCCGCCAAAGCAAGAACGAGAAATCATCTGGCTCGAGCGAGGAGATCTCGAACCATAAGACACCGACGTACCCGACGAAGGCTTCGCAGTACTCAGGGGCCGAAGTGTGGATGGGTTGGTATCGGGACAGTCGGGGTGGAGGAGAGATCGCACTGTCCCTCGTCCGAAGAGCAGCGGGCCTGTACGGGATCTGGCAACTCAGGACGGGAGGCGGTGGGCTGATACAGGGGACGGTCGGGGAAAATGGGACGCTTTCATTCCGCATGGACAACGGCGCTCCAGAGTGTCCGGGGACATTCGAGGGACAGGCAACGGTGGAGAAGGATGTCTTACGCGGGGTTTATGAAGGGAAAGATTGCGGGGGGAAGGTTTCGGACGGGCGTCTTGAGCTTGGGCTGACTAGGAGTGCTGGTGAGTAGGCCGTGGGTGGTAAAGCGAAAGGAGGGAGGACATGACGAAACGGAGTGTGGTGCTCGGTGTCGCTATCGCTTTGTTCGCCGGGGGACTCCTCCTCCCGCGATCCGCGGGGGCGGTTCCGGCCTTTGCCCGGGCGTACAACGTAAGCTGTTCAACCTGCCACAGCGCCTGGCCAATGCTGAACGCCACCGGGCGGACGTTCAAAGAGAACGGATACCAGTTCGTACGGGGAGAACCCGAGAAGTTTGAGGCGATCGGCGATTTGAAGATTCCCGTCACGTTTCCCTGGGCCATTTTGACAAAATTCCGCCCCTATGACCATACGGAGGGCGGGGACACGCGGATTCGGGCCCTCCACGAAATAGAGCTGTTCATCGCCGGGAATGCCTGGGACTATGGGTCCTTCTTTGCCGAGCTCGAACTGGAAGACGAGACGGGATTCGAAGTCGAGCTGGCCCACGGGATAGGCGGGTTTCATCCCTTTCAGTGGGGGAATCTTCTCCTCGCCTACAGCCCGGTATTCCATTGTGATCCGTACAATACGTTGAGCAACGCACGCAAATTGACACGGAGTAGCCGTCAGGCGTTGGTAAATGGGGAATCGTCCGGGGTTGCAATTGACAGTACAAGCCAGAATGTCGAAGTGTGCGGGCGCGACCCGTGGATCAACAAGGTCTTCTACGAGGCCGCTTATTCGGCAGATGTCGATGGCGACTTCGAGGGCGAAGGTCCCAAGGATGTGAGCGGGCGTCTAATGGTCGATATCCTCCCGCTCGATGCCGTCCCGGACGTAGATCTGTCGGTCGGCGGGTTCGTCATCAATGGGCACCAGAATCTCGGGGCCGGCACCCAGCCGCACTTTACACGGTACGGGGTTGACCTTCAGGCTACATACGCGGGCGCAAACTTGCTTTTTGCCTATGTGAGAGCGGAGGACGATCGCCCCGGAACATGGCTTGCAACGAATAATCTTTGGTATGTCGAAGGGTTCTACGCCTTCTCCCGGGACAACCTGAAAAGCATCGGATTGCCCGGCGCCATGATCGCGCCCATCTTCCGGGTGGACCGATATGAGGAAAACGACGGGACGGAGGATTTTACAGATCTGACGTTGAACCTCAGTTACTACCCTTGGGATAACGTGAGGCTCTATACCGAGTACGCAAACACGGTCTCCGCGCCAACCGAGGACGACGAGAAGTGGCGGGTAACCGTGCAAGTAGAGGTGGCCTTCTGAGGGCCTGCGGCCGGCAGGGCAGCGTGGTAACCGGTCGCGCTCTGCTCTGGTCTGGCCCGAGAACCGACACGTTGACGTTGACGCCGCGGGGAGGGAATTGCCTCCCCGCGTGCGTGCTTGGAATGAAGGGAGGGCCGAACATACTATGATCGCACGCCGAGGGTTGGTCTTCCTGCCCCTTCTCTTTGTCCTCCCGCTCACGTCCCATCACCCAGTTTTGGCTGGTGACACCCCCAAGGAAATTTTCGAGGAAAACTGTTCCCGCTGTCACAAGCCCGACCGAGCAACAGCACGGCACCTGACGCGGGCTGAGTGGGAGAAGATCATCAAAAGGATGGTTGGGTATGGGGCGAGGATCTCGCGTTCACAGCGGGAGACGATCCTCGAATACCTGGTCAAGACTCAAGGGCCGGTGACCCCGCCCACGGCGTCGGCGGCGGCGAAGGCCTACATCGTCAATGAAGACTCGCGTGACGTGTGGGTCATCGATGTGGCGACCCGCAAGGTGGAGCGCAAGATAAAGGTCGGCAAGCTTCCCCACGGGATTGCTGCCTCCCCGGACGGCAAAGCCCTCTACGTCACCAACATGGGAGGCAACAACATCACGGTCATTAACACGGAAACGTACGAGACGACCGCTATGGGCGGGACAGGCCGGAATCCCCATGAGTGCGCGGTGAGCCCTGATGGCCGCTACCTCTACGTGACGAACCCGAGCAGTAACAACATCACGGTCCACGATATGAGGACCCACACCGCGGTTGCCACGATCCCGGTGGGACGATTCCCTGACGGCGTGGCCATGTCCGCGGATGGGGTGCGCGTCTATGTCGCCAACGTGGACTCTGACAACGTCTCCGTTGTGGATACCGGCACCAATAAAGTGACCGCAACCATCGGGACAGCTCCGGGACCACACGAGGTCGCGCTGAGACCCGACGGTAAATTTCTGTACGTGACGAACACGGATGCCAACCGTGTCTCGATCATCGACACGGAACAAGGGCGCCAGGTCAAATCCGTACTGGTGGGCCGGGGGCCGTACGGAGTAACGGTTGCCGACGAAGCCCTCGTCTGGGTGGCAAACTCGGCGTCTCAAACGGTGGAGGCCATCGATGGCCAGAGCGGAGAGGTTCTGGCCACCGTGCCGGTGACAGGCAGTCCGCACGGACTGGCCCTCACCCCTGATGCCAAGGAGCTGTGGGTGGCCAACATCGCCGCCAACACCGTGTCGATCGTGGATACCGCCCGCCGGACGGTCGTTGCAACCATTCCCGTGGGCACCCGCCCCCACCTCGTCCTCATCCGCCCCTGAGCCCATCCGGAGTTTCCGACCCCCAGGCGCGCCGACAAACCACGAAATGTATCGAACGCCTTCCGCCGGGGTTGGGCATCGTATCGATTTCTTGCTCCTTGGTAGGGTAATGCCGTTTTACACCGGGGGTAACGGGGTCGGGGTGCTCGGGCCGTATTCGCCGTACTTTTCATCGATGTATGAGCGAATCTCCTTGAGTGATTTCCCCTGAGCCCTGAGATGCATCACGTCCCGCGTGATGTTTAGGCAGATTTCTCAGGTGGCGGCATGACTGGTGAAGGTGATCCGGCCGTCCTCATGTCGCTCTTTCACGTAGCAATCGCCGTTGTGGCGATGGCCGCTGTTGCGACATCCGCACGTACACGGGATATATTGAAGCACCTCAGGGTGGGCTGCCGCATACCGATAGGTCTCCTGGGTCTTCAGACTCGCTCCCTTCGCAAAGGAGGGAAGCTTGCCTGCGGATACCGTCTCGAAGCGGTCCCCTGAGAAGGCAATTTGCGAGCTGACGCCGGGAGAGCCGCCGTCCTCGGACGAGATTAACGCAATTCCCACGGTCGCAGCTACCAGGCCCGCCAGAACGATGGTTACCCACCAGGAGGTCTTTCGACTCTGCTTGGCCCGCTTTGCTTTACTCACGTTCACCCCCTCCGCGTTCCTTTCATTATCGCATCATGGGCATGCGCCGCATCATGCCGGGACCGTGGCCGCCATGCATGTGAAGGACCATCTGGCCGGCCTCCTCCTCGCGGCGTTGCCATTCAGAAAGGATGCCAGTATTCAGCGAGGCGACGTAAAACGACAAGGCCCAGAATTCCTCGTCGGTCAGGGCGCCCTCGTACGAGGGCATGGGGGTGCCGTCCAGACCAGTGACTAGGGTCTTATATATTGCCTCCGCGCTCGAGCCGCGCTTGAGGGGGCGCGTCAGGTCGGCCGGCTCGATCGGATACCCCCAGTGGTCCCTGAGGCCCGATGCTGAGGGACCATCGCCCCGCCCCTCAGTGCCGTGGCATGCGAAACATCCGGCCTTCTGGTACAGGTCTCGTCCTTTCGCAATCAGCTCGGGCGTCCGTGGGGGTGGCTGAGGAATGGGAACAGGCTCTTGCGGTTTCTCGCTCTCAAATCGTTTGGAAAAGGTCTTGAGGTATGCAACGACCGCGCGTTGTTCTCTTTCCGACAGAAAGTTCTGCCCGATCATCCCGGTCCCACGGAGCCCTTGAGAAATGGTTTCAAAGAGGTCCTCATTTGTAGGTAAGGACCCGGTCGGGGTCGAGCGGAACTCGAAAATCCCCGACCGGAAGTCCCGCGGTTGTGTCCCGAGCATATGGGCGGCCATTCCCTGACCATTGCCCCAGGCTCCGTGGCAAATGGCGCAGTTCTGCTCATAAACCAGCCGGCCCAATTCCATCGCCCTCACGTCGGGAGTGGGAGGCTTCGTCCCCTTCCCGCCGGCGTCTGCGAAAGCCAGCACCCCAACGAGGGCGAGCAAGCCCGCAAGTATAAGGGTCCGGAGAAGTGCTACGCCTAACACCACCCGTCCCTTGGTAGGAGGAAAGAAATGGTCCATCACCACTTCATCCTAGGGAGGGGAGAACGAGCTGTCAAGGTGGGATCCCTTTCGTCGTTCACACCCATATTCTCAAGTGGGATGCGTGTGATGTAGCTTGGGAGTTGATAGAGGCGCCTAGCTGATGGTTGGGTGGGTGTGCCGGGGGGATTAAGCGGGGCCAGAGTCAGTGGGTGAGGAGATTGGTAAGGTCGTGTAACTGTCTGCGGAATTTATCATCCCTGGCCATCAGTTCTCGGACCTTGGCGCAGGCGTGGATCACCGTCGAGTGATCTTTGCCACCAAACTCCGCCCCAATGTCCGGGAGGGACGCATTCGTGTTAGTTCGACACAGATACATGGCCACCTGCCGCGGCAGGACAATGGATTTGTGCCGGCTTTTCGACAGGATTTCCTTTTCCTTGAGCCGGTAAAAATCTGCGACGACCTCTAAAATCCGCGGCATCGTGATCGCCCGATCCCCGTCCACAAGCTCCTTGAGAACCTCGCGGGCCAGATCCAGCGTGATGGCCTGGTTCGTCAGGGAGGCATATGCGACGATCCGGACGAGATAGCCTTCGAGTTCCCGGACGTTGGATTTCACGTTCGTGGCGATAAAGAGGGACACTTCATCCGGGATCTGCACACCCTCGGCTTGGGCTTTTTTGCGGAGGATCGCCGCTTTGGTCTCCAGATCGGGGGGTTGGATATCGGCGATCAATCCCCACTCAAACCGGGAACGAAGGCGCTCTTCCAGGCCCGGAATCTCTTTGGGTATGCTGTCGCTCGTCAGGACGATCTGTTTGGAGGCATTGTAGAGATCGTTAAAGGTGTGGAAAAACTCCTCCTGGGTTCGCTCTTTGCCTGCGATGAACTGGATGTCGTCGATCAGCAGGACGTCGACACTCCGGTACCGATTCCGGAATTCAGTCGTGGCATCAAAGCGGATCGCGTTAATCAGGTCATTGGTGAATTTTTCCGAGGAGATGTAGGAAACGCGAACCAGGTGGTCCCGCTCCAAAGCGAAATGGCCAATCGCGTGGAGCAGATGGGTCTTGCCGAGGCCCACGCCGCCGTAGATAAAGAGGGGGTTGTACACCTTCGAGATTTGTTCACCGACCGCCAACGACGCAGCGTGCGCAAGCTGATTCCCCGCCCCGACGACAAAGCTATCAAAGGTGTACTTCGCATTCAGCGGGGACGTCGCACGGCCAGGCCGGCGGGCAGGGCGTTTCGGGGGCTCCGCAGGAGGGGGTGGCGGGGAGGGGTCCTGGTTGGGAATCGCGAGCTCGATCTCGACCCGGGTGAATAGGAGGTCTTCCAAGGTGGACCGGAGTAGTTCTAGATAATGCTCTTCAAACCATTCTTTAAAAAACCGATTCGGGAGCAGGACCTGGAGATGATTGCCGCTGATATCTCCCAGAGTCAGGGGACGGAACCATGTTGTAAAGCTATGTGCAACGAGTTGCCGTTGGATGTTCGAGAGGGCCGCCTGCCATACATCCTGGGACAAACGGGATTGTCCACGCATCGCATCAGCCTCCTGCAACCCTGTTTGCATGGTGCCGAGAACGAAAAACCGATACTACCGGGTCGCTTGCCCTCGAGAAGAGGGAAGCTATCCACATTTTTTCCACAAGACGAATGACATCGTAAGTCATCGAGACGTGGGGCGTTTGCGACTTATCCCCAGAAAATGGTCCACCTTGGCTGCGCTCGCGCGGTCTTAAAATCGGTTAAACATGAGGGCTAATCGAACACAAATGCTCCTCCTTTTAACCGAGCTTCACTTTGGAGTCAAGCCCTTTTTAGAAGAAAAATGATTTTTTTACACTTGGCTCTGCGAAAGAATGAGCCGCGATGCAAAAAAGATGGAAATCGTCGCGGATATTGGGATAGACTTTCTTGCTAAATGGGCTGGGGTGCTGGCCTGACGGACGTCAGCGAGATGAGAAGCTCCTCGAAATCCCAAGATTTGGGCCAGTACGTTCCTCCGTAATGTTTCAGCTCTGCCTCGACCTCTTTGGCTCCGCATGCAGTCATGATAATCACGTGGGTCTTGGGGTGTAACTTTCGGACCAGTTTCAGAAGGTTCAAGCCGTTCACTCTGTCGTGCGCGGATCTCGAGATCGGCGAGGATGACATCAAAAGAGTGGCGCTGAATAGCGTCGATGGGGACTTGAGGCTGATACAAGTATGGACGTCCGCTCCGCGGTTTTTCAAGACGTGGGCTAACGCCAACCGGATAGTGAGATCATGCTCTATAAGGAGAATATGCAGGGGCGCATTCATCGAGGCAACTCCCGCGAAGAGTAGGCTCTTATCTTTTCGGTCCGGTGCAAACGACATACCAAGCCGTTTCAGCAATTTACATGACAAACAAAGAACCGATGGGAAAGTGGCCTTCCGGTTTTGGAATTGTGACGTTATCCCCCTATTCGCGTAACCCGCTGCCGGCGTTGCCCCGGACGCCCTCTGTCCTGTTTTCCGATGGGTCATCTTGCAAATAACTGACACCATCCCAAGGGAACCGGAAGTGCTTCTGACCCCACTCGATAGCCGCGGGATCGGTGAGCGCCCGCCCGTAACAGTCCATGGTCATGCCGGAAGTCTTATTCGCTACCTCCGCCTGGACGCGCTTGGGATCGATTCCGGCCCCCAGGCGGTACGAAATGTAGCTGGTGCGAAAATCATGGAACTGGAAGCCTGATGGGGCGTGCTTCTGTTGAAACCGGAGCCAGAGCCAGCGGAAGTCCTCAAAGAATCGTCGCTCAGGATTGCCCGTCCAGCGGCCCCACAGGACGGACTGCACGCGATCAGGGAGCCGCACGATCAAGCCGCCCCGCTTGCCCTTCATTTCGGCCTGGCTGAATCGTATCACCGCAGGGTCCGTGGAAAAGTCCGCGTGCGCTTCGGTCAAGTCCAGAAGGTTTTGCCGCCCCAACCCGGTCCAGAGGGCCACTACCATCACGTCACGCAGGAGGGGCGAGGCGAGGGCATAGAGTCGGTCAAACTCGTGCGGGAGCAAGACGTGTCCCTCCCTCGCAGGTTTTTGGAGTTGCGGCCGATTTTCGGTCTTGATGAGGTAGGCACTCTCGAACGAAAGCCGTTTATCCCGCACCGCCTTGTCGAGGGCTTGCTTGAGCCAACTCAACTCCCTGGTGATAGTCGTCTTGGATCGACTATGCCCCAACCGCCAGGCCACATAAGCGTCAATCGCGGCGAGGGTGAGGTCCTGCATGTTGAGGTTCGCCAGCGGGCTGTATTGGTGGGTCATGTCGTCGCAGATGTTTTGGTACCGCGTCAAACTACGCGGATCCACCTCTAACGCTCGACCCTTGAGATATTCCCGCAAAAACTCCGCGAGGGGCTTCGCATCCCCCACGGATACCCGGCGCTCGGCCTCGATGAGCTTCCCCTTGGCGGCCTGTTTGTCCGTTGTGGGGGTGGACTTCTGAATCCACTTCCCCCGCCGGTCCTGGTACCCCATGTACCAAATCTTGCCTCGCTTCCAGAGATGGCCCATCGTTCATCCCTCCTTCCTCTTGCGCCTATTCAATCCGTTACCAGGGCATGAGTCTCCGTAACAACTTGCGCGCCCAACCGACGTACGCAACCAACGCCGCCGACTCACCTAAAAGAAACGGACCAGTCATGAATGCAATGAAACAAAGTGAAATAAATTGAAGGAAGTCATTCGGAATCTTAAGTACAAAAGGTAACGTTCCAAGTAATAGAAGACCGATGGCCAAAACGCGAACAGCAAGGTCCTTTTTGACATGGGCCGGTTTTGTCTTCGTTGATTTCCACCGTCCCTCGATACCACTAGTAAGCATAACCCACGGACTCATAGCGAAGAGCGACGCTATCATGGCCAGCATAAAACTGATAAATACTGCTAAAACGAAACGGAGGAGAGATTGCCACCAGATTTGGGGGTTGAAATACGGGAAATCCGCTATCCCAGCATATATTTCGAAATAGGCGATGATCCATATAATCACCAGTAATACGAGCCCCAGAATCCTCTGGAGAAGCTGCCACCACTTTTTAGGGGGTCGAGGAGGGCTAGATGCTTGGCCCATCGTTTTTGAGCGTTGCGAGGCGCTAGGCGCATATGCGCTCGTGATTTCTGCACGCTGCCGGTCATAAGCACGCCGATGTTCGGCATTGCTCAGAACAGCATAGGCAGCGTTGATCTCCTGGAGCTTCCTCGTGGCCCGAAGTTTTTGGACGTAGGTTCGGCATAGGTCAGGATGGTATTGTCGGACCAAGTTGCGATATGTTGCCTTGATCTGCTCGGAACTTGCGGAAGAGTCCACACCGAGAATGTCATAATAGTCGCGTCCATCAACTTTTACGCCACGTCTGGCCATCGTGTTCTATTCAGTCCTCTTCCATCTCCTTGATCCTTCTGACGGCTCGCCGATGTTGACACGCATAGGTCATTTGGTCACCCCTCAGTGACTCCCCGCTTTCTTCATCGCCTCCGTCACGGCCCCGTCCTGGCGGG
>CAZLDS010000053.1:0-17691 GCA_964558395.1 uncultured bacterium
GACAAGGGGTCACTTTCGGCGGACGATTTCCGGAAACTGATCGAGATCGATGATAAACATTTACGCGGTAGCCGCTTTGAATGGGAGTCCTTTCTTTTCCGTCGCTACTCAAGGCTTAAAGACGAAGCTCTAAAGCATCTCATGGATAAAAAGGACAAGAGAAAGAGTATTGTCGAGAGCGTGATTCAGGAGCAGGTAAACGTTCTTACGTGTATAGAGAAGTGGGCTACTGAAACACCAGAAGTTTTGATTGCCTACAACCTGTTCTGCGATCTCGTGCATCCTAACATCGGCAGCTCGTTCCTTGTAGCCTCGGTATCACAGGGGAGTCTGTATTTCTCGCGTTTTAAAGGAGAGCCTCTTGGTAAGAGCATTTTTGAGCAGAGTTTCCCAATCTTAGTCTCAGTCTCACACAAACCTTTTGGAGAGCAGCTTATGCTACTAATGGGAACTATCTGGCATGATGACGAGATACAAAAGCGGTGATAGAGCGGTCATACGGTTACCCTTCAATACGTGAATGTGATACGACAGGGGAATCGACATGAAAGCATGGCTCGTAACGTGGGACTGGCTGTCCGATTCGGCGGCGGTAGCCGACAAAATCGCGGCGATTTATCCGCCACGATGGAGTGATTCAAAGGCATTGGAGCATGTCGAGCTGCTGTATGCCCTTCACACTTCAAGCGTGGAAGAACTGGCTGCATACGCCAAGAAGCCCACAGCAAACCCATATCGAGCTGAGAAAGGTGGCCCTTTCATCACGTGCGGCGATCATCCGTGGCTGGTGGCGCGGCAGGTTGCTGATCTCCAGACGCGCGACGAGAATGGGCTCGAGACTGTGTCTTGGAAGGAGCCCGATCGTTACCGTGCTGGTCCTGACGGGCTGCCAGTCAAGGTCCAAGAGGGCCAAACTGAGAAGGTGACGCGGCGAATCTCTGGGCCGCTCTCCTCGAAGCCTATCTGGGATCGTTCGGCTGGTCGCTTCAAACCCGGCTGGGGACCGGGGGAGACACCGTTTGGTGGGTGAATCGCGGGACTGGCCTCGCAAGATCCGGTCGACAGGCCGCGAGAGCGAAAAGGGGTCGGGAGTCTTTTTACCGGCCGGTTAGCTTGAACCTTAGACGTTGGGTGACGACGTCGTGAGGCAATCAATACTAGTCGTCGCGCTGTTGCTGGGGTCGGTTCCACTGGGGTATGGGAGTGATCTTGAAGACCTTGCGCGAGAAGGTTATGCGGTCGTCGAAGAAACCCAAGTAGACGGTGAATTCGAAGGCTGCGACTTCGACAAACGAATTCCGCTCCTGAACAGCTTGATCTTTGTTTGTTCCGAGTACCGCTATTCGTACTCGTATATGCCGGATGTCCTCATTCTCAAGAACATCAGATCAGGAGATCTGAAGGTACTGATTGATGATGACGAATACGATGGTACACTTTATCGCCGGTGATCGTGGCACTAAGGGAACCGGACGCCTTTGGGGATGTAAGTGACCCAAGAAATAGGGGACAGGCTACTTTTCCCAGATTCCTGCGACGTCGAAAAACCAGCCTGTCCCTCTTTTTTGAGCGGAATGGATTGAGCTGTGATTGAGGTGACTCAGAAAAAGCTCCGGGAGGCCAAGTTCTTTCTTCGGAAGCTGATTTATGCAAGCCAGACCCTCGTTGGCGAGGAAGCAGAGGCTTTTCCGTACTATTTGAGCGCGTTTCTGTCGGCCGGGCGAAGCGTCACGTTCGCGCTTCAGGCGGAAGAGAAGGAGAAGTACGACGCGTGGTTCCAGCGGTGGCTGGCGGCGCAGACGGAGAACAGGCGTCAGCTGTTTCAGTTCATGAAGGGTCAAAGAAATGTAGTTCTAAAGCGGGGCCGTGGAGAGGTGACACAATCACTTGAGTTCGTGCCGCTTGTGAAAGCCAGTCCTGCTGAACGCAGGCAGGCCGTAGCGTTCCAGTGGTTTGGTCCGCCCGGCGATCCGCCACCGGCTGTACCACGGAGAGTTCGCCACTTCGATCTGAGTGGAACGCCGAAGGAAGTGACGGCAAGCTGTTCTGAGTACTTCAAGTTGCTGGAAGAGTTAGTTGGGGAGTTTCTGAGGACACATGGGCCACCGGCCTAAATTCGGGCTGGACATGAAATAGGGACAGATTTATTTTCTGTCCTCCTTCCGAGGGCGGCCTCGGCTGCGACGGCTCACCGGCCGGCCGATGATCCCAGCAACTTTCGCCCCGAAGGTGTCTGAGTCGACTAGGAGGGGGAAACGGGGTCGGGAGTCTCTAATTTCATCTGCCAGGCGCGCGCAAAGTGCTTCGATCGGCTGGGGATAAATCCCGCCGGGGACTTCTTGATCAGAAGGAGAATCCATTCTCCGGTCATCCCCCGGGGCGGGACCTCTCAAGCCATCTTGCGCTCGATCACATAGACCGGATGATCCGACGAGACCAGCGTGTGCCCGGTCATCCGGCACCATGCGGGAAGATCCGTTGCGGCCCCTGGGTCCCGCGTAATGATCTCCAGTCGTTCTCCCGGCCTCATCTGATTGAGTCGGCGGCTCAACTCGAAGATGAGTTGCGCGCACCCAATTTCACCAGCATCCCATTGTACATTCATGCAAAGTCCCTTTGGTGCGATCCCGTGGCCCTTTCCGGTTCCGGTGCCGGGCGCGCTGTTTACTGGACGATGCGGAATCTCCCGATTATAATGGCGTGGCCCCGGCAGGAAGTCAATCGCTCCAGGGGCCGCCTTGTCAGGCAGCAGTGCGTGGCAGTGAGATCATTCGGACGTTCCAGGGTCGTTCGTCACAGAAGGAGGGAGAGATGGAGAAGAAAAAACTCGTTATCGTGCTTACCCGTGGTCTGGATGATGAGCGTTCGTCGGTCGCGTGGAGCATTGCCAACGCCGGTATTGCTTCAGACATGGAAGTAACCATGTTCCTGGCAGCGGCGGGAGTGGACTGGGTGCGCAAGGGTGCTGCCGACGTGCCCCATCTGAACCCTCTTGATCCGCCCCTGCGGGACCTGATCAAGAATGTGACGTCCAGCGGTGGCCGCCTGCTGGTGTGCCCGCCCTGCGCGAAGGTCCGCGGTTATTCGGAAACGGACCTGATCCCGGGCGCAACGCTCGCGGGGGCTGCCTCCTTGCTGGAAGTGGTCAAGCAGGGTGCCTCGACGCTGAGTTTCTGAACACGGCTTCGGCAACCCGGTAGGGACTTGATATGCACTTAGACAGTCACCAAAGGTGACAAGTCAGAGATGGAGTAGATGCTGGCTAACGACTCGCTGGAGCGGACCCGGCCAGCTCGGCGAACTCGGATGAAGGTGTCCTGGGCGGGCCGCGCAGTTCGAGGCCGTTAGATGGCCGGCGCAACGATCAGTACGGAGGATTTCATGACCAATCAGGAACGAGTCGGGAGCGAAGTCGATCTGCAGGCCATCGATAGGGTACGAGATGCGCACGTAGCCGCGCTCAATGCTGGCGATGCCCAGGCGTGGGTAGCTCAATTCACAGAGGACGGGGTGCAGATGCCCCCTGGTGCGCCCGCAGGTATCGGGAGGGCGATGATCAGAACGTGGTCGCAGGCTTTGCTCGATCAGTTTCGTGTGCAGTTCGCTCTCGTCGTCGATGAGGTTCGCATCTTGGGCGAGTGGGCGTTCGAAAGGGGCGGGTACACGATCAGCCTGAATGCCAAAGCGGGAGGCCCGCAAATACAGGACATTGGCAAGTACATCACGATTTATCAGCGGAAATCCGGGGATACCTGGCGGATGGCTCGAGACATTTGGAACAGTAACAGTCCGCCTCCGGGCATGTAGAGGAGCCCATCATCCGATCGAGATGCATCAATGGCCATCCAACAAGCACTTGCAAGCGACCGCCGCAAGCTGAGCTTGCGGTTCCCTCGGCGCTCGGTGCCTCGGCGGCGGCTGAAGTGCGACGTTGTGTGGCAATGTCGCGCCCGAGGGGGAAAAGGGGTCGGGAGTCTGTAATTTCATCAGCTGGGCGACATGGGCTGGCCAACCTACTTAAATAGTTAGGCAAAAGGAAAATCAGGAATGCCATTCGTAGAGAACCATGGTACACAAATTTATTTTGAGGTGCATGGGCGACAACACCACAAAGATCTTGCTTACACGATGGATGGCGAAAATCGGAAATGTCCGATGACTGCACTCAAACGAGGGTGCGATTATGCAGCAACGTACGACCAGAGTCAATCCTTCGGAAGAGAGCATCACAATCGGCCCGCTAGGGATCCGGTTCCTCCTCACCGGCGATGATTCCAACGGCAACGCGTCAGTGTTCGAGGTTCTCGTTCCCGTCGGGCAGAAGCTGGCGGCGCCGGCCCACAAGAACAACGCCTACGAGGAGATCCTCTACGGTATCGAGGGCGTCCTTACTTGGACGGTTGACGGTACGCCCATTGAGGTGGGTCCCGGCCAGGCGCTGTGTATTCCCCGCGGCGCGGTGCACCGCTTCGACAACCTCGGCAGCGAGGATGTGAAACAGCTCGCCGTCATAACTCCTGCGATCATGGGCCCCGAATACTTCCGCGAAGCTGCCGAAGTAATCGGTGCCGCCGCCGATGGCCCGCCCGACCACGCGAAGATGGCCGACATCTTCCGGCGTCATGGCATGACGGTGGCCGCGCCGCCGACTGCTAAGTAGCCAATGAAAAGGCTCAGGCATTACGTTAACTGGTAAAGAAAGAGCCGGATCAGCCGCCGGACTTTATTCGCCCGAAGACGGGCGAAAAAGTCAGCGGTGGCGTTATGGGGCAGTGTCGCGCCCGTACTCCAATTCTTAGCTAGGAAGAGGTGAAGAATGGCAAACATCATGACAATCGTGCCGGAACAGGTGAGAGGACTCCGCAAGCTGTTCTTTCGCTGGGTTCGTGGCCAATACGGCGGGGTTGTTCCGGGTGTGTTTCAAGTTCTTGCGGTTGACCTCCGAGTCGCACGGGCGACGGGTTCCTTGTATAGCCACCTTCATCTTCGTCGATCGTCACCTCTCAGCCGACTGCAGCGCGAGATGCTCGCAACAGTCGTCAATGGCAAGGTGGGCGGGGCTCCGTGACTGGGCCTCCACACGGCGGCAGTTCGCCGCCTGACCGGCGATGAACATCTGAGTCATGAATTCGCGACGACATGGCCCGAGTACGAGTTGGATGCCAAGACACGCGCCTTGCTCCGTTACGCCAGCAAGCTCACGGAGACGCCGAGCCTTATGAACGAAGACGATATCGGGTTATTACGGGAGTGTGGGTGGAACGAGCGGGCAATCTGGGAAATTACGGCTCTGACCTCCTTCTTTAACTTTAGCGGCCGGCTGGAAGCCGCCTCGGGTCTGCCTCCAGACCAGATTCCCGATGGTGCCAAGTTCGCCGAGGCACGAGACAGTTGAGAGCGCCAGATCCCGAAACGCAGATTCGCCAGATAATCAAGAGGTTCGGTCTCAGACCTCACCCCGAGGGCGGCTACTTCAGGGAGTCATACCGTTGTTCTGAGCTCATTCCGAGGACTGCACTGGCCGAGCGGTTTGGTGGAGATCGGAGCTATTCGACGGCGATCTACTTTCTCCTGCCAGCGGGTAGCAAGTCCAGGCTCCACCGGCTGAAAGCTGATGAGATTTACCACTTCTACCTCGGCGGGCCACTGCGGCTGGTTCAACTGTTTGGGGATGGTGGACTCGAGGAGATCGTCATGGGGCATGACGTGGAGGCGGGACAGAAACTCCAGCATGCGGTTCCGTCTGGATGTTGGTTCGGAGCATATCCCGAGCCGGGAAGCGCGTTCTCTTTTGTGGGATGTACCGTGGCGCCAGGATTTGACTTCAGTGATCTTGAGATGGGGAAACGCAGCGAGCTCTTGGATGCTTTTCCACATGCGCGACATGTAATCGAGCAGTTGGCGGATTGACTACATATCGGAGATTCAGGGGACATAATACTGATTTCTTCAAAAGGACCTCCCTGAAAATGCGTCTTATGTCCCAAGATTGAACGCCATGATGATCATTGATCCCACGCGTCGGTTCTCGAGTCGGGTCGAGAATTATATTCAGTATCGGCCCCGCTATCCGCACGCCGTGCTGACGACTCTGAAAAACGAGTGCGACCTGACAGAAACCTCCGTCATTGCCGATATTGGTTCAGGTACAGGTATTTTGGCCGAGTTATTTCTGCAAAACGGTAATCCTGTCTTGGCCGGTGAACCGAATCCCGAAATGCGTCAGGCAGGTGAACGACTCTTGAAACACTATCCACACATGCACAGTATTCAGGGAGCCGCTGAGGCCACAACCCTGACCGAGGCGAGTGTTGATTTCGTGACCGCCGGTCAAGCCTTCCACTGGTTTGATCGCCAAAAAGCCAGAGCGGAATTTGTGCGTATTCTCAAGCCAAAAGGCTGGGTGGTGTTAGTGTGGAATGAACGGCAGACCATCACTACCCCTTTTCTGGTAGCCTACGAGCAGTTACTCCAGACGTATGGCACCGATTATGACGAGGTAGATCACACGCACGTCAATCGCATCGTGGTAGGCCACTTCTTTGAGCCGCTTGACTGCAAAGAGAAGACTTTTGCTAATCGCCAATTTTTTGATTTTGAAGGTGTGAAAGGTCGGTTGCTGTCGTCATCCTATACACCTGAGGCGGGACACCCAAACTATGAGCCGATGGTGGCAGAACTCTCGCAGATTTTCCAGGCCTACCAGGTCAATGGTCAAGTGGGGTTTGAATATCGTACGATCCTGTATTATGGCCAGTTGCACTAACAATCGTTAGGTGTTTTCGAAAGGCCTACTGACTCGTGAGATGATTCGTTATCTGTGAAAGGAAAAGACAATGAGGAAATTATTGTGTGGAGCAGGGCTGATATTACTGCTGTCGAGTCATGTGTGGGCTGCAGATGGTAATGGTGTCACAGTTGATACGTTAGCCAAAACGAGCGCGAGCTGGGACGGGACGGCTCTACCAGGCTATCCAAAAGGCGAACCAGAGATCACGATTCTACAAATCACGGTTCCCCCAAAGGTGCAGTTGCCGCTACACAAACATCCAGTGATAAATGCGGGTGTATTGTTGAAGGGGCAATTGACCGTGGTCACAGAAGACAAGGAGACATTGCATCTCAAGGCCGGAGATGCCATCGTCGAGCTCGTGAATAAGGAGCACTACGGAAAGAATGAAGGCGATGAACCGGCAGAAATCATCGTTTTTTATGCCGGGGCAAAAGGTAGGCCGATTACCGTTAAGAAATAGAGCACCGTGAGGTGGGGTGGGCTTAATGCTATGAATCAACGACAGGACGACGAGCGGCGTGCGTACCTGCAGAGAATGGAAGAGGAGCGAGGCTATATTCTCGACTTCCACAAGATACTGGCCGAGGAAGATTTTGAGTTTCTGAAGAGTTACAATGCTTTGCTGCAGACCGTGTATCTGAGTCCCGATACTCGTATCGAGAGCAAAACCAAGGAACTGATTCTTATCGCCATCCTTGTAGCGGTACGGAGTCCGTCAGACCATATCAAGACGCATATGGATGTCGCCAAGCGCCTAGGGGCCACAAAGAAAGAAGTTTTGGAAGTCTTGGAGATGTGCTTGATTCCGGCAGGCCTACCAGCCTTCATGCAAGGATTCGCCGTTTGGCGGGAAGTTTTTGGGCTGTGAAAATGCCGCCATGTTCGAGTTTCGCGGTCTGTCTTGAGGATATGGTAAAAAGTCTCCGCCACCGCATTGTCATCGCCATGCCCTTTGGGGGTCGTGCTACAGAGCAAACCCATCAACACTTTTGCAGGGAAAGAGAGGGGAGACGCGATGGGAATCAAGAAAGTAAAACATCATCACGGTTGGTCCGCATGGAAGGCAGCCGTTGCTGGAGTCCTTATCCTGGGAATGGTGCCTTTCGGATTTGCGAGTCTGGCCGGAGCCCAGGATCCCGAGGCCGACTCGCTCCTAGACAAGGTCATTGCAGTGCACGGCGGCATGCAGGCCTGGGACAACCTCATGGACATGACGTTTACGATCACCCGAGTCGTCCTCGACGCCCAAGGGGAGGTGACTGGGGCACACGTCAGTCTCTACTGCATGAAGCGGTACGGAAAGATCCGTGTGGAGACCATTACGGGGAAGGGACTGCTCGTCCAGGGCTTTGACGGGCAGAAGCCGTGGGTGACGCTCGCGGGCAGGCCCGATACGAGCGACGAGGCGTTGAAACGGGCGCACTTCCAGTCCGCGAATTGGTGGTACTGGATGGGAATCTCGTTCAAACTCAAAGATCCCGGCGTCATTCTCCACCACAAGGGAACGGCCACCTTCCGCGGAAAACCCGTCGACGTCCTCGAAGTCACATTCCAACAGGGCGTTGGCAAGACCAACGACCGCTATACGTACTACATCGATCCGCAAACCTATCATATTCTCTTCGTCGAGTTTCAGCTGCAGCCCGGGGTTTGGCCGGGGGTTAGCGGATCGACCCCCAGAAGGTCTGCCTGGCTCGATTATAAAAAGGAAGGCCCGTTCACGATGCATACCAAGCGGATCTTTTACGGCGACGCCGAGCTGACCAAAAGGCAGGCCATTCTCTTCTTTGGTGACTTCCAGTTCAACACCGGTTTGGCCGATAAACTCTTCACCGCCCCGTAGAGGGGACCCTTCCAGCCAGTGGAAAGAGCCAAGCGTTTCATGGCGCGAGCCGCCGGTCCCGTTCTGCTGGGGGCGCTCGTCCTGCTCGATGTTGCCGCGGCCCAAGAAAAGGCGCACCTTGCGGGAGAGGCGCTCGTTGACGCGCTGCGCGCGGGCGGATACAACCTCTACTTTCGCCACGCGGCGACCGACTGGGCGACGAACGACCACGTGGTGGGGGTGGACGACTGGGTGAGCTGTGACCCGGACAAGATGCGCCAGCTCACTCCGGCGGGGCGCGACACCGCCCGTCGCGCCGGCGAGGCGATGCGCGCCCTCGGTATTCCCGTGGGGCGGGTGCTGGCGAGCCCGTACTGTCGCACGGTGGAGACGGCGCGCGCGATTGGGCTCGGACCGGTGGAGGCCACGACCGATATTATCAACATGAGGGTGGCCGAATTTTCGGGGGCCAATCGGTCGTCGCCACGCGCACGCGCCGGCGGCTGTCGCAACCCCCCGAGGCGGGCACCAACACGGTCTTCGTGGCGCACGGCAATGTGCTCGTCACCGCCACCGGTGAGTACCCCGGAGAGGCCGAGGCAATCGTATTTGCCCCGGATGGCCACGGGGGGTTCTCGGTGCGGGCGCGCGTATCTCCCAAGGAGTGGGCACGGCTCGCGGCCGAATTCGCCAGGCCCCCCACCAATCCCTAACGATTGAGTCCGCAAAGGAGGAAAAGAAGAATGAGTATCACGGTGGTCAACGACTATGACTTCAAACCCGGCGGTGATGTGGCGGAAGGAAAAGCCGCGGCAGCCGAGTTGGTTGCATATTTCAGGGCCGATGTGCCCGAGGTCCAGTTATCTTTATGGCTTGAAGATCGTGACAACCCCCTCCATCATTATCACATTACGGTCTTCGATTCCCTGGAGGCGCTTGAGCGCGTCCGGAAGTCTGACGCGATCAAGCGATTCGTGAACCGCCTCTTTCCGCATATCGCACACAGCACGTATATTTCCCCAACCACGGATGTCTGGCTTGCTGATGGATCGGGAGTGAATCCGGTCGCTTATCCATGATGTTGAAAAGCTGCGAAATAGCACACTGACCATTTCACCCCATGGCCACAAGACAGAATCCACAACTTGGGACCTTTTCCACGCTCTCCATCGGTCTGGGGGGGATGGTTGGCGGTGGGATTTTTGCAGTGACTGGTCTCACCGTTGAGCTCACCAAGGGGGCGGCCCCCATTGCTTTTGTGGTCGCCGGCGTTGTAGCCCTCCTCACCAGCTACTCGTACCTCAAGCTGACCCTCAGGTTTCCCGGCGAAGGCGGCACGGTAGAGTTTCTCAACAGAGGCTTTGGCACCGGAATCATTACCGGCTCTGCCAACATTCTCCTCTGCCTCAGTTATGTGGTACTGCTGTCCGTATATAGCTATGCCTTTGGCAGTTACGCTGCGAGTTTTTTCTCGCAACAGGATCAGACCTTCTGGAAGCACATATTCATCACCGCGGTGATTGTGGGCCTGGCGGTGATCAATTATTTCGGAGCCAGCCTGGTGGTGAAGTCGGAGAACTTCTTCAACGCAAGCAAGATGATCCTTTTGACAATTTTCGTTGTCGTTGGTCTGGCCAGCCCCGTGGACTGGAGCCGCTTGACTCCCGAACACTACGTCTCGCCCCTGGCGCTCGTTTCCGGAGCAATGATTATTTTTCTCAATTACGAGGGCTTTGAACTCATCGCCAACGCGGCCAAGGACGTGAAAAGTCCCGGCAGGTCTCTGCCTATTGCCTATGTCGGCGGCGTGCTCATCGCGATCATATTCTACGTGTGCATCGCCATGGTGGTGGTGGGGCACATGGATGTTGACCAGATCGCCAAGGTCAGTGATTATGCGCTCTCGGCAGCGGCAGGAATCTTCATGGGGCGAGTCGGTTTCGTCATGATCGTGGCTGCGGCCCTGCTCGCCACCAGTTCGGCCATCAACGCCACCTTTTACAGCTCGGGGCGACTGACCTACATTGTGGCAAAATCCGGGGAGCTGCCAAAGGGACTTGAGCGAGAAATACGCGGCCAACCCCTGGACGGTATGATCATTTTCGCTGCTCTCACGCTGGTCATGGCGAACCTCATCTCGATACACGCCATTGCGACTATGGGCAGCGCCGGCTTCCTGTTCATCTTCATGGCCGTCAACATCGCCAACGTCCGGCTGTGCAAGGAAACCCAGAGCAAAGTGTGGATTTCGGTCCTCGGGGCGCTGACGTGCGGTATCGCCCTATTTGTCTTGTGCTTGCAGACCGCGGAGGATCCGGCGACGCGGAATCAAGTGTGGATTCTGGTCGGCATGATCCTGGCCTCTGTGCTGACTGAAGTGGTCTATCGCGCTATCACCAAACGCGAGATTCATTTGGGATGTACCCGTGAGGAGGGAGGTGTGACCTAAGAACGTGGCAGATTCTGGGCCAGGAAAGGGTCCTGACGGCTTTTCTATTTTTGTTGACCGCGGGTAGTCCAACCAGTACGGTGGGAGAACCCTGAGCGTGGAGAGGGCGCACGACAGCGCGTGAGGTGGGTTAATCGCGCGGCCCACCTCGAAAGATTCAAGCGGCAAGCCGCGAAAAGGTCCTCTGACCCCCCTTTCGTGAAAAGTTGACGTCCCAGGGCCGATCGCAAAGAAAGGAGTGAGGTGATGCGCAACATGATCCTTGTCGTCGTGTTGGCCGTTATGCTGGCCGTCCCTGCCCGCGCCGGACTCGCCCAAGGTAACAACAAACGCCCCTCGGATGAGGCAATCGCCTTCGCCCAGCGGACCAGCGACCTCCTGTTGGCCACGCTTCTCGCGGCGCTTACGCAAGAATTCGATGAGACCACGCCGCAAAACGTGGAGGAGGGCAAGGTGTCGATTGGGCTGGTGTTTAGCGACTCGCACACGAATTTCCGGCTTGTCGGCACAAAAGGCCCTCTCAGTAAGAACGGCCCGCCTCAGGACGACTTCGAGCGCAAGGCACTCGGACAAGCGCTCGATGGGGGAAAGCCTTACACCGATGTCCAGCGCGTGGATGGTGCCTGGTTCTATCGGCGCTCTATTCCCTTGAGTGTCTTTAGGAGAGAGTGTGCCTTGTGTCACACCAATTATACTGGCTTAGGCGCGAAGGACTGGGTGGGTGCGCTTATGCTCAAGGTGCCGATTAAGAAGGACTGATTGTCCCGGCCGCGAGCCGCGAAAAGGTCCTCTTGACCCTCTTTGCGGAAGAATTCGTGCGGCGAAAATGCGTGGGGATACTCGATGGCCAAGAAACCTGCCAACTTGATTTACGGTCTCGACGACAAGCCGCCGCTGGGCACTGCGATCCTGCTTGGCCTGCAGCACGTGTTCGCGACCTCGTCCGGCTGGATCTTTATCGTCGTTATCGTCACTGGATTCGGCGGCACGAGTGAAGAGACCAAAAGCGTGATTCAGATGTCGATGATCGCTTCCGGAGTCGCGACGATATTGCAGGCGTCCGTCATTGGTCCAGTCGGATCCGGCTTTCTCTGCCCGCTCAGCTCGGGGCCGACGTATATCGGGGCCTCGATACTGGCAGGCAAGACGGGAGGACTGGGTCTGATCTACGGCATGACGCTGATAGCGGGTCTGTTCCAGGGGCTCTTGTCGAGCCTCTTGCAACGGCTGCGCGCGCTGTTTCCGCCAGAGGTGGTCGGTCTGGTCGTCGCGATGGTGGGGATCGAACTGGTGGGCAAGGCCACGACGCGCTTTCTCGGCTTTGCCGGTTCCCGTCTCGACGGCGAGGCGGCGCTCTTGGCGGTGGTGACGCTCGCGGCGATGATCGGGCCGAGCGTTTGGAGCAAGGGCAAGCTCAGACTCTATCCCTTGTTACTCGGTTTGACCACGGGGTACCTCGGCGCCTATGTGTTGGGTTTGCTCACATGGGAGAAGCTCGCTGAAGCACTTGCCGTCCCGTGGATGAGTGTCCCGGGACGGGCGGGGATCGCCTGGTCTTTCAGCTTCGCCATGCTGGTTCCGTTTCTGGTCGCCGGCCTCGCGTCGACCCTGAAGGGCATCGGCGACTTGACACTGTGCCAGAAAATCAACGACGCAGATTGGAAGCGCACCGATATGAAGACCGTCAGCGGCGGTGTGCTCGCCGGGTCGGTCGGCACCGTGGGGGCCGGACTTCTGGGAGCAGTCGGGCAAACGACTTACTCCAGTAACGTAGGGCTGTCGATGGCGACCAAGGCCACCAGCCGCTCGGTGGCGTGGCCTTGCGGACTCATCCTCATCGCCCTGGCGTTCTTTCCCAAGATCGCGGCGGTTTTCGCGACGATGCCGCGGCCCGTCATGGGCGCGTTTCTGGTTTACGTCGCCTGCTTCATTATCCTCGGCGGCATCCAGGTGATCACCTCGCGCATGCTCGACGCGCGTAAGATCTTCGTCGTGGGGATCCCGTTGATCTTCGGCCTGAGCGTCGAGATGGTGCCGGGATTATATGCGGGAGTGCCCCCCGTGCTCGGCTCGATGTTCGCTTCGTCGATGTCGCTCGGGACGGTCCTGGCAGTGGTGCTGAACGTGATTATGCGCATCGGCGTCTCCAGCCGCCAGCGGTTGGAGCTCAAGCCGGGCCCCGAGCACGCTGAAATTCTGTTCCGGTTCATGGAGCAGCAGGGAGCGGCGTGGGGCGCGAGGCGGGAAGTGGTCCATAGCGCGATGTCCGCGATGAACGAGTTCATGGAAGCCGCACCCGAGCTGAGGCTGGAAGACGAAACCGTCCGCATGGAGGTGAGCTTCGACGAGTTTAACCTCGACGTTCAGATCGAATACCGCGGTGCGTTGATGGAGTTCCCTGGTGAGCGGCCGACGAAGGCAGAGCTGAAATCCGACGAGAGGGCGACGATTAGGCTGGCTGGGTATATGATCCGGAACTACTGTGACGGCATCAAAACCTCCCGCGACGGCCGGACCAGCCGCATCCTTCTCCACTTCATCCACTAGAAGCCGGGCATCGTCGGCCCGAGGGAAAAAGAGGACGCGTTACCGCGGCGGTCATCTCCGGATGCGCTGGTGACGTCCGTGTGTTGTATACTGACAGGGTACCGGAGGCGGAGGATCACTATCTCGGACCCGTGGAAGGGGGATTCGCATGATTCACATCACCGTCAATGCGGTGGATCGGGGGTTGATCCTTTTGGTCGAAGGACGCCTCGACGGAGTTACCTCGCCCGATTTCCGCGATAAGATCATGGCCCTCATTGACGAAGGGAACGATGCCCTGGTTATCGATTGTGCGATGCTGGACTACATTAGCAGTGCAGGACTGCGCGTCTTTTACCAGACAGCGGCCAAACTGGAGCCGCGGGGCGGAAAGATTCTCTTCTGCCGGCCGACCGAGGCGGTCAAGAGAGTGTTCGACATGGTCGAAATGGGAGCGGATTTTCGCATCTTCCCGACCCGCGACGAGGCGCTCGCGAGCTTGAAGTGAAGGGCGAGAAGATCAGGAAGAAAGCGGAAATCGCGCGGGACAACACAGACTGATGTTGAATCGGGCGATCGAAAGGCAGCCTCGATGAAGGGGATTTGGAATCATGGGGGCGGAAAATGCTCGGATCATTTAAGACTAAGATATTCTCCTTGACGGTTACCATCCTTGTCGTTTCCTCTGTCCCCTTCATGATTTCAACGATGAGAGAGTTTGACAAAACCATGTACGAGGCGGGAGAAGAATCGGCAAGGAATGTCTTAGACCTGGTTATGTTAGACATCGAGAATGAGGACAAAAGCCTCATTCTTTATAAAGAGTCGACGCTGGAAATGCGAAAGAGGCAAATGAAAATTTTAGCGTCCCTCGTTTATGCTAATTTCGATAAATTTTACGAACTGTTCAAAGAGGGCAAGTTATCCGAAAGGGAAGCACAGCGCCAAGCCCTTGACTGGGCTCGGGGTCTCCGTTATGCCAACAACGATTATTTTTTCATCTACAACAGAGAGTCAACGGCCATTTCTCATCCCGATCCCACTGTCATGGGGAAAAACCTTGCCGACTATCAAGACCCAAAAGGTAACTACGTCCTGCGTGATCTGATGAAAGTGCCCTCACAGGAGGGGGGTGGCTTTACGAAATACTGGTGGAAGAGGCTTGCGACCAGCGCACCTGTGCCCAAAATAGGGTACGCCCTCCATTATCCCAAGTGGAACTGGATGATCGGAACAGGAGTTTATGTGGACGACATAGAGGAAGCAGCGAGAAAGAAGCTAGAAGACATCATCGAAGGATTAAAGGATCATTTGTCAAGAATTCGGATTGCTAGGACGGGCTATCTTTTCCTATTTAACGCTAAGAAAGAGATGCTCATACATCCCAACCTCGCGGGTAAGGACGTTTCCAAAATAAAGAACCCCCAAACCGGCAACCCTCTGGTGGATGACCTCATGATTGCCGCGAATGTTCAGGGAAAGCCATTTGAGTATCTCTGGGATAAGCCAGGTGCGAGAGGGGAATTTCACTTCCCTAAAGAATCGTATGTAGCGCACTTTGAACCACTCGATTGGTACGTATCGTCCTCCGTTTACAAGGAGGAAATTAAAATGCCAGCAAGGAAGCTGATTCGGAAGTAGAGCTACGTCATGATGGTCATAATTCTCTTCAGTATTGCTGCGGCGTATATACTTGTTCGAAAGCTCTCGAAGCCACTCAATAAGCTCACTGATTACGCGAAGGACTTGGTCGCCCATGAATTCCAGGCGACAGGTAAGGCAAAATCTGAGGTGGAAGAACTTCCAGAAAGGCATAAAGACGAAGTGGGCGAACTTGCAGGTTCTTTTATCTCTATGGAGCGCTCTTTAAAAGAATACATCAGAAAACTCAAAGATACTACTGCCGCCAACGAGAGGATTGAAAGCGAGCTGAAGATCGCCCGTGATATCCAGATGAGCATGGTGCCCAAGATCTTTCCCCCGTTTCCGAACCGGCGGGAGTTTGATCTCTACGCCACGTTGATCCCCGCGAAGGAGGTGGGGGGAGATTTTTATGACTTCTTCTTTGTAGACGATGATCATCTCTGTATGGCTATCGGAGACGTGTCCGAAAAAGGCGTACCGGCTTCCCTGCTTATGGCTGTTACAAGGACCCTCTTTAGATCTACCGGCGCCCGCGTGCGCACCCCAGACGGTATTTTATCGCGCCTGAACGTGGAAATATGCCGTGATAACGCCGCTCGCATGTTCGTAAGCTCCTTTTGTGCGATGTTCAACGTGCAGACCGGCCAAGTCATCTACAGCAATGGGGGCCACAACGCCCCCTATGTTTTTTCTTGCAAGGGAAAAATCAGACCGCTTCAAAAAACTCGTGGAAGGGTGCTGGGTATTAATCCCGATGCAGAGTTCGGGCAGGGCACCGTGATTTTACGGTCGGGCGACGGAATGTTGTTATATACCGACGGAGTCACCGAAGCCGCTGACGGCGCTTACAATCTATTTTCAGAGACGCGCCTGGAGCAGTATCTAGGCAGCGTCAACAGTGCTTCCGCAAAGCAACTGAGTCAGGGTTTGGTTGACGAAATACGGAAATTCTCGGTTGGCGTTTCGCAGTCGGACGACATCGCTATACTGGCATTACGCTACTTAGGGCCAGCAGATGACTGACGATATGCTCATCCTTGAGCTTAAGAATGAGATTTCTGAAATCGAAAGACTGAGTGAGTCGGTCGAGAAGTTTGGTCAAGATCATAATTTGCCTTCTCGGGTTCTGTTTGACATGACTCTCGTCTTGGAAGAGATTGTAACCAACGTCATCTCGTACGGGTTTGTCGGTAATGGGGAGCACCACATTGTTGTTCGTCTCTCTCTGAACCAAGGCGTGCTCACGGCTGCCGTTGAAGATGACGGCAGGCCTTTCAACCCCCTGGAGGCGCCCGTCTCAGGAACGGACGCGCCGCTAGAAAAGGGACCTATGGGCGGATTTGGAATTCACATCGTGCGCAAGGCCATGGATGAGATCGAGTACCGGCGGGAAAATAACCGGAATATCTTGGTCATGAGCAAGAAGTCAGTGAGGTCGTGACGATAGAAGGTATGATAGCCCGGATACGGAGTGAGACGGAACCGGCTCCTGATTGTTAGGAGCTGAAGAAATGGCACTATCCATACTGATTGCCAAGATCGCCTCGGTGTGCACATTATTATCGGAAACTTGTGGACGATATGTTCAGCAACGCCGCACTGACTTGCTTGATGGGTTTTACGACAGTCATCATTGTATTCTTGATGGTCAACTATCATAATACGTGGGTGAAGGACTGGACTGTTCTAATAACGATTATGGGTTGGCGCGCCCTGATCAAGGGTGTACTCATGATAGCCTTTCCGAAATTCATCCAGAGGTTTTCCGAGCGCATTTGCAAGGGAAGAGTCTTGAAGACCTTTCCATATGTTGCGATTTCACTCGGGCTCCTGTTCGGTTACTTCGGCTTTGTGCATTGAGCGCCAACCCGTGGCTGCGTGAATCATGGCAAACAAAGAGGGCATCCGGCTTGAATTCTCGAGTGGGCGCCCGTCCGTGACCACTCTTCCGGACGTCAACGACGCGCTGGCGCCCTTCGGCTCACGCGTCTCGCCGCTGGATCTCCGCAGCACTCCCGCGGACGTTCAAGAGTTGCTCAGGCAGCCCACCCTGACCGATATCGAGGCCGAGCGCGTTAAGACCCACTTCCTGCTGTCGCGGGGGCGCCTCCTGGAGATCATCGCGGAAGCCGGCCGGACGCCGCAGGTTCCGGGCGGCGGCGAAATGAGTACGCTCGATTCGACCCACGGTATTATCTACCCGCAGCTGTACGTCCTGGTCCCTGGCGTGGATTACAGCCGCTTCGATCGCTTCCACGTGAACACCGCGGACGACGGCACCGGAGTCGATGAGGTGATGCAGCTCCTGTCCGGCGGCGGTATCAGGATTCTTCAGCGCTTGCCCGACCAAGGAGTCGCGACGCTGCATCTCGATTGTCCGGCTCAGGATCGCGGTTGGGTCGTGACCTACGATGGGGGCTACCCGCACATCGGAAGCATCAGCGGCGCTCGGACGGG
>CAZLDS010000054.1:0-17572 GCA_964558395.1 uncultured bacterium
AACTTGAGCTCGTACCGGAACCCGCCCGACCCGCGCCCTCTCACCGCAACCCGCAAAGACAGACCTTTCTGCTCTTCGGCCGCCATCAGATCGAGGATCTTCTTGCTTGCCGCCTCTGTTAACGTGAGCATTGCTGCCTCCCTACCCTATGATAAAGGGCCCAGCGCCCTGTTTGATTCAATTGCCACTCTCGCTTTGTCCTTGATCAGCTTATCTGATCTCACATAGCACACAATGATCATCGCCGAGCCCGGGGACCCGGCCAACTCCTAATGCAATCCTAGCCATAACGAGGGTCCTTGTCAACTAGGCGATCTGCCTCGTGAAAAGTGCCACCAAGACAGGGATGCGGGCTCCAAGCATGCGGCATGGAACGCCAGGGGCTAGCTCATCAGGTTTTCTCAGCCTTAGCGTGAAGGGAGGGTTAGCGTTGCGGGGGTTTGAAGGTGACAAGGATCTGCCCGGTGGGTTTCCCCGCAAGTTCCACCTCGAGGACGTGGTCTCCTAACACCGTCACCCAGCGGACGACCTGGCGCACTTAAAGGCTTTCAAGCCAAGATTGGTCTTGGGGGGAGATTCGTGGACCAAGACGCACAGGCATTACCAAGGATCGCGATCAGGATGATCCTTGCACGCGGGCAGTGGCCCGCGTTCGCGCCGCCGCAGACACTTCGGAGCCCGTCGATTCACCCTCCGGAGGCTCCTCGGGCGGCGTGATCGTGAACGTGAGCCGAGAATGCGCTTCGCGGAGCGCTGCTTCGACGCGGGCGGGCGTCTCGTCACGCGCAAAGATAAATCCGAGATAGCGTGTCCCCTCGGGCAACGGGACGACCTGCTGCCCCACGGGGATGGGGATTTTGATCTCTTCAATCCCTCGAACCTGTCTGGCCTCATCCTGACCTCGAATTTCGCCGAGGATCCCGGCCTGCGGGATTGGGATCATCATCACCCCCGCGGCTCGCCTCTCGCGTTTCAGCGACACGACCTCCATTCCCATTGCGTCTCGAAGAATCAGCTCCTCCAGGGAGATGTTCTCCTCAAAGCGCAGCGCGCGCGAGCACAATCCTCCAATTGATCGTGGAGCGATCTCGAGGATCCAGGGTCCCTGGTCGTTCACCCGAAGTTCCGCATGGACAGGCCCACGCTGCAGCCCGAGGGCGCTCACCGCCTCCTGCGTGCAGGCAACGATCGATTCCTGCAGCGAAGCCGAGTGGCGTGACGGCGTGACGTAGATGGTTTCCTCAAAGAACGGTCCCTCAAGGGGATCCGGTTTGTCGAATACCGCCAGCACCCGAAGCGTGCCATCCGTGATGAGCCCTTCGACCGCCACCTCGATTCCGGGTATGAAGTTCTCGATCAAAACCTGCTGCGCGAGCGCGCCGCCCTGTGCCGCGACTTCCGGCTGACGCAAGATGGATACGACCCATCGGAACGCGGCAACGAACTGGCCCGGATCGTTGGCGCGGATGACCCCCCGACTCGCGGAAAGGAACAGGGGCTTGACCACGCAGGGGAACATGACCCGAGGCACAATCTCTTCGGGGTCATTATCAATGGAGACGAGCACGGAGCGGGGTGAGGGGACGCCGGCCGCTGCCAGGACCTCGTGCATCCGGTGTTTGTTCCGAGCGGCGGCGACGGCACCCACAGTATTGTGCGGGAGCCCCAGTGCTGCCGATGCCGTGGCCGCGAGGATGACGCCATCATCATCAGCGGCGATCACAGCCTGGATCGGATATCGTTTCGCAAACTCGACGATAGCACCCGAAGCCACTTCCGGCGCCAGAAAATCTAGGGTCAGGTGGCCGCCAGGATTCGCCGCTGCTAAGGCCTGTTCCCGGTCGGACCCGACGACCACGGGGATGCCGAGTCGTCCCGCCGCCTCGAGAAAGGCACCGGCGCGATACGTCGTGGTTGTCATGAGGAGTAAGAGTCTATCCATCTTCCCAACCTATGCGATGGCACCAGCCTCCCGCAGGCGGACGAGCTCCGCCGGATCCAGGCCAAGCCAGCGCAGGACCTCGTCGGTGTGTTGGCCGAGAAGCGGAGCGGGGTGGCGGATCCGACCTGGGGTGAGGGAAAGCTTGACCGGGATGCCAAGGTTTTTGGTTTTCCCAGCCACTGGATGTTCCGTTTCCACGACCATATTGCGATCCCGGACATGAGGGTCTCCAAAGACCTGGGCCATATTGTAGATCGGACCCGCCGGCACACCCGCGGGTTCCAAGGTGCTGAGCCAATCGGCCGTCGTTCGCTGGAGAAAGACCGGGTGTAGTGTCTTCGCAAGCTCCTGGTAATGCCGGACCCGGTCGGCGTTCGTCAGGAAGCGTACATCTTCGCGCAAGTCCCACCGTCCGAGAACCTCGCAGAGCTTCCCCCACGTTGACTGATTAGCCGCGCCGATGCTAATGGCCCCGTCCTTTGTCCGAAAGACTTGATAGGGCGCGTTCAGCCGGTGGGCAGAACCCATGGGCTGAGGGATCTCCCCGGTAGCAAAGTAGATGGCGGACTCCCAGAACGTGTAGGCGATGGCTCCCTCAAGGAGCGAGATATCGACGTTCTGTCCCTCTCCTGTCTTGAGACGGTGGACATGGGCCGCCAAAACGCCATAGGCGGCATAGATGCCCGCGTTGAGATCGGAGATGGGGACTCCCACCTTCGTGGCGGGGGCACCCGGATGCCCAGTTACACTGATGAGTCCGCTCATGCCTTGGGCGACGAGATCGAAGCCACCGCGACTGCGATACGGGCCAGTCTGCCCGAACCCAGAAACGGAACAATAGATGATGCTGGGATTGATCTTGCCGATGGACTCGTAGTGCAGATCGAGCTTCTCCATGGTGCCCGGGCGGAAATTTTCAACCAGGATGTCACTCCGCCTGGCGAGGAGTCGAAAGACCTCGCGTCCCTCTACTGACTTGAGATTGAGGGCCACACTGCGCTTGTTGCGGTTCATGGCCAGGAACGCGGCCGACTCCCCGTGCACGAAGGGGGGTCCCATGGCCCGAGAGTCGTCCCCGCCCTGGGGTTTCTCGATCTTAATGACGTCCGCTCCCATGTCCGCCAAGAGGAGGGTGCAGAACGGCCCCGCCATGACTTGGGTCACATCCAGGACCACGACCCCTTCAAGGGGCATCCGTGCCGTCATGGGAATCCCTCTTGGTGCTCTCCGGTTATCGGCCTCGAAACTCTGGCTTGCGCTTCTCGAGAAACGCCCGGCGACCCTCTTGGAAGTCTTCTGTATCGAAACAGACAAAGGGGAGCTTGGCCTCTTCAGGGGTGAGCCTGTCGAGGTCGGGCGTCCGCAGGACCGTTTCCAAGAACTGCTTATGCCAGCGATGGCTCAGCGGCGCGTAGCCGGCGATCTCGGTGGCGACCTGCTCGGTGTACTCTTCGATCTCGGCCACCGGGACGAGGCGCGAGATCAACCCGATCCGCAGTGCTTCGTCAGCATCCACGAGCCGCGCCGTGAGCATCATGTCCATGGCACAGCCCGCTCCGACCAGGCGGACGAGCCGCGACATCTCCCAGTGCGGCATCACGATCCCCAGCTTGGCAGTGGGCATGCCGAACCGGCTGTTATCGGCCGCAATCCTCAGATCGGTCGAGATGGCGAGCTCGAGCCCGCCCCCCACACAAGAGCCAGCGACCATGGCGATCGTCGGTTTGGGAAGATCGGCGACGGCCTTGAAGGCCTCCTCAACCGCGGCGTGATATTTGATGGCTAATGCCGAGTTTCTCCGTGTCTCCTCAAACTCGGCGATGTCGGCACCGGCAGAGAACGCCTGAATCCCGGCACCGCGGACGATGACGACTCGTACCTTGGGATCGTCCGCCAGCTCTCCCATGAGGGGTGTAAGGCGGCTCCACATCTCATACGTGACGGCATTTCGCTGTGCCGGCCTGTTGATGGTGACGGTAGCCACGCCACTCTCTTTAGTGAGAAGAATCTCTTGACCCATCGCCTATCCTTTCCTCATCCCGAAAATATCGTGCGACCGCTGTCGCCTCCCGCTCGGCGGTATCTCGGCCGTCCCCTTCGGCCAGTGGATCGTAGCCTTGGTACTGGACCTGGAAATAGTGGACGAACTCGTGTGCCAGCGTGTGACGCTGCCACTCCCGCAGGACAATGAGATTCGGCTTGGGGAAGTATGCCGAAAAGATCTTGCCACCGGTGTCAAAGCCCACGTAGCGCGAAAAGGTCGTGGAGTCGACCTCCTCCCCCACGAGGATCCGCGGGCGCGGGACCCTTTCCCGGATGGTGACCCCCATGATGCGCGCCACCGCCTGGAAGATTTCTTCGGTCCTGACATCGTAGGGATCCGCACTCGCGACGACAGGATACCAGAAAAGACAGACCAGAGCCAGCGCCCCGATCCGCGCCGATCGTCGTATGCAGGTGTTTTTAACCATAGAACAGATGCACCAAGAACATGGGGACGATCGGGACATAGGTCACGAGGGTCAAAACGATAAGCAGCACCCCGATGAAGTAAATGTTATCCTTCATGACTTCCGCCATAGGGAGGCCCGCAATGGAGCACGTCGTCAGAAGGACGGACGCCACCGGAGGGGTCTGCTGTCCGATGGCCAGGTTGAGCGTCACGATGATACCGAAATGAGTGGGGTCGATTCCGAGTTGGCGGACCAACGGCATGACGATGGGAACGATCAAAATGATGGCTGCGGCACTGTGCAGAAACATGCCGGCGACGAGGAAGAAGACATTGAGAAAGATGAGGACCATGTAAGGGTTGGATGTCGCTCCGATGATCGCCTCTGCGAAGTGCTGCGGGATGCGCTCATTCGTGAGATACCACGCGAGGAGGACCGAGGCTGCCACGATGATCATGACGACGGCGGTTTGGATGCAACTTTCGATCAGGACCCGCTTCAAATGTCGGAAATTCATCTCCCGGTAGATAAACGTTCCGATCAGAAAGGCGGCCACGACCGCCAATCCGGCTCCTTCCGTTGCCGTCACCACGCCGCCAAAGATCCCCCCCAGGATGATCGCCGGCAAGATTAATGCCCAGGCTGCCTCCTTGAACGCCTTCGAGACATTGCGGAGAGTGAAGGCTTCTTCCACCGGATAGTTCCGCTTGCGCGCAAAGTGGTACGAGAGGAGCATCATCAGCCCTCCCCCGATGACACCCGGAACGACCCCAGCCAGAAAGAGCTGAACTATCGAACTCTCGGCCATGACGGCGTACAGAATCATGGGGATACTCGGTGGAATGATGATGGCGAGCGAGGCGGCCGAAGAGACACACGCAGCGGCGAACCGGGGGGCGTACCCCTTGAGCTTCATCGCCGGAATGATGATCGTCCCCAACGCCGCCGCATCGGCCACGGCCGACCCGGAGATTTCCGCAAAAAACATGGAGGCCACGATGTTGGCCATGGCCAGCCCCCCTCGAATGAAGCCGACGAGGGCGCTGGCCAGATTGATGAGGCGCCGAGAAATCCCCGTGAAATTCATCAACCCCCCTGCCAGGATGAACAAGGGGATGGCAAGGAGCGGAAAGCTAGAAGACCCTTCAAACAACTTGAGAGGGACGACGGTGAGCGGCGTCGTGCTCGTCGCCAGGACCAGGATAATGGTCGTCAGGGCCAGGGCAAATCCAATCGGAACGTTGATGGCCACCAGTGTAATCATGACCCCAAAAACGACCCAAACCATTCCCTTATCCCTCGTGATTTTTGCCGAAAACGGTGAATATATTCCTGACACCGACGACCAGCATCATGGCGGCCGAGATCGGCATCACGCTATACACCCAGGTCATCTTCACCCAGGGAAGTGAGATCGCCGTTTCAAACTCCATAGCCTGGATGAGCACCCATCCGTAATAGAGGATGATACCCTGCAGTCCCAGCAGAAGGAGTTCGGTGAGGAGTTTGAATCCTTTCTTGAGAGACGGTGGCAGCGACTCGACCAGCGTCTCGAAGCCGATGTGCGCCCGGTGATGGGAGGCCAGGACCGCCCCGTAAAAGGTGGTCCAGACCAGGATGTACTCGGCAAATTCATCATACCAACTCAGGGCGGCATGGAGGAGGTACCGCGAAACCACCCCGGCTGTAACCACGACGGTCATCGCAAGCATGAGGAGCAGACAGACGTACTCCAGCACTCGGATGAAGTTGGCATACAGACGCGCCACGGTTATCCTCTCATCAAAAAAGTCCCCGGACCTTCCCACAAGGAAGGCCCGGGGATGTCACCGCCTATTCTCCTTACCGAAGAGACTGAACAAGCTCGATGAGTTCGCCCCCTTGCTTGTTCTCATTCGAAAACTCTTTGTACACGGGAGTCGAGGCCTTGATGAAGGCTTCTTTGTCCACGTCGTTGCACTTCAACTCGCTGCAGATCTTCTTCCCCAACTCGTCGTCGAAGCGAGCTCCCTCGGCTCGGGCAAAGTCTCCTGTCTCCACTGCGATCTTGGCTATCGTCTCCCGTATATCGGGGGGAAGACCTTGCCAGAATCTTTCTCCCACCGTCGGGTACGCCGGCGTGTAGACGTGTCCGGTATAGGAGAGATACTTTTGCACTTCCTGGAACTTGCCCGCCCAGATCTGAGCCAGCGGGTTTTCCTGCCCGTCCATGACGCCGGTCTGAAGCGCCGAGAAGACTTCGGCAAAGGCCAGGGGGGTGGGGTTGGCACCGTAAGCCTGGAACATCTTCACCCGCCAGACCCCCTTGGGGGTCCGAAGCTTGATCCCTTTGAGGTCCTCGGGCTTGTTGATCGGCCGCACATTGTTGGTCACCTGCCGGAAGCCATTTTCCCAGAACGCCAGGGCGCGAACTCCCTTCGCAGGCAACGGACCGAGCAAAAGTTCCCTGGCCCGAGCATTCTCGGCAACCCGCTTCATGTGAGGACGGTCCACGATGATATACGGCATCTCAAAGACCCCGAAGTTTCCTTCCACCGTGCTCATAATGGTTGAAGGGAGAAACATCTCCAGGGTCCCCACCTTGATGCCCTTCAGCATCGCCGCGTCCTTCCCGAGCTGACTCGAGTGAAAGACCTTGACCTCCACCTTGCCTTTTAGAGCCGCGTTCACTCGTTTGGCGAATTCGGTGCTCGTCGCGTCAAACAAGGAACCGGGAAACCCCACGTGGCCGAACCGGATTTCAATGGGCTTGGCCGCCGTCGCCGGGGCAGAGCGCAGGTACGTCGCCCCTGCCAGAGCAAAGATGATCAGGATAATGGTGATGAGAACCTTTCCATTGCGATTCATGACTCGTTCCTCCTCTCCAGTAATGGATCGCCACTGATCACTGGGTAAACACGATCTCACCCGCGGCTTCGCTCAGCGTGGAGCGGTGAGGCTCTCGAGGAGAACCTCGGCCGGATGCCGCGCCCGGCGTCCGGTCCCGTGGAGGATCTGTTGCCGGCAAGACACTCCCGAGGCGACGACCTCCACGTGATTTCCGACCTTTTCGATCGCGGGAAACAGCCGCTGCCGGCCGATCGCGACCGAGAGGTCATAGTGCTCTCTTTCGAACCCAAAGGAGCCAGCCATCCCGCAGCAACCTGAATCGACCTCTTCGACGGTAAGACCCGGGACCAGGCACAGGGCTTCGATCGTCGGATGGGTCCCGACCAATGCCTTTTGATGGCAGTGACCGTGCAGGAAAATCCTTCGTTCGCTCTCGTGAAATGCCTTGCCAAGTTCACCCTTCTGATGGCGATCGACGAGGAACTCCTCCAGAAGAAAGCTCTGGCGCGCTATCGCCTCGGCTTGCGGCCCTTCGGTCAGGTCGCAACACTCATCCCGAAGCGTCAAGAGGCAACTCGGCTCGCAGCCCACGATGGGAACCCCGGCCTCGACGAAGCGATACAACCGCTCGACCGTCGCCCTGGCGCACACGGTCGCCTCCCGAAGGAGCCCTTTGGAGATGAGGGTCCGCCCGCAGCACCCTGCATCCGCCAGGATCACCTGATAACCCAAACCCTCGAGCAGCGTGGTGGCGGCGATTCCCACTTCGGGATAGTGATAGTTCATGAACGTATCAGGAAACAGCGCGACCGATCCCTTCGCGACCGGAGGAGATCCACCCCGCTGCTGAAACCATCGGTTAAAACTCGGAGATGCGAATGGCGGAAGGGGACGCCGCTGGTCGATCCCGATTACGTGGTGGACCAACCACCGGGTTCTAGGGATCGCCATCACCCAGTTCGAAACCGGAGCCAACCGGCTCCCCCAGCGTCCCAGCGCAGCAGCGTGGCCGAAGAGTCGGGCACGCAGCGGGACACCGTTTTTGTCGTAGTATCGGGCCAGAAACTCTGCTTTGAGCTTCGCCATGTCAACGTTGACGGGACATTCGCCTTTGCAAGCCTTGCATTCGAGGCAGAGATCCAATGCCGCGTAGAGCTCCGGCCCGCTCAACGCCTCAGAGAGAAGCTCCCCCGACAGCGCCGCCCGCAGGAGGTTGGCGCGACCGCGCGTCGAGTGCTCCTCTTCGCGGGTCACCATGTATGACGGGCACATGGTCCCCCGCATCTTTCGGCAGTTGCCCACTCCGACACATCGCTCGACCGCCGAGGCATAACTCCCCTCCTCGCGAAACCGGTGATGAGTTCCCACAGCGGTCGTGCGATATGTTTCCCCATATCGCAGGTGCGCGTTGACCTGGGGCGGATCATCGCTCACGATCTTGCCGGGATTGAGAATGCCTCGAGGGTCCAGAAGGGCCTTGACCTCGCGGAACGCCTTCTCGAGCTCACCGTACTGCTTTGCAACGTAGCTGGTCCGAGATAACCCGTCCCCGTGCTCCGCGCTGATGGTTCCATTCAACCCCCAGACGACCTCGTGGGCTCCCTCGGCGATCGACCCTATCAGGGCAATGTCACGCGGGTCTTTCGGATCGAGAAATGGAAGGATGTGGAGATTGCCGTCCCCGGCGTGACCGTAGCAGCCTGCCGTCACCCCATGGCGCTGAAAGAGCCGCCGCATTCTTCCCATGAAATCGGGCAGACGCGTGGGATGGACGGCAGCATCCTCGATGAAGATCAAGGGCTTGCGCGGGCCTTTGACCTTCGTAATGACCGCAGCCGCCACTTTGCGGATAGCCATGATCTTCGCTTGGTCTTCGGGAGCGGTCGCCAGAAGCATCCCGGTCGCCAGACGGCATTCGTCAATAACGCGCCTCCGCGACGCGTTCAGGGCGGCGTGGACCTCCTCCGGGCGCTCCCCCTCATGTTCGAGGATGATGATCGCTTCGATCCCCTCCGGAAGGTAGGGTTTGAGCTCCGGGTTGCCTTGCCGGCTGAGATCCAGGATCTGCCGCTCCAGGATTTCGATCATGCTCGGATGGTGCTCCCGCAGAATCACCACGGCCTCGCCCATTTTCTCGAGCGAGTCGAAGGTCAGGAGGGCAATGGTCCGGTGGCGGGGGTGATCGAGAACCCCGAAGGTCGCTTCGGTAAAGATCCCCAAGGTCCCCTCTGACCCGGTGAAGAGCTGCCCGAGATCCATGATCCCATTTTGGGCCAGACGCCACAGGTTGTACCCGCAGTTGTTATTCGTGACCTCCGGTGCACTCCGTCTCAACTGATCACCAAATCGCTTCAGAAGGCTCATGAGCCCTCGATGGATTGGGCCCTGGACCGGATGCTGGAGGAGCTCCTGAAGGCGAGGCCCGTTTCGATCGACCGGCTCGGTCCGGATCATCTCGCCGCTGGCGAGGACCACATCGAGGGATCTCAGGTAATCCCTGGTGGTTCCATACTTGACCGCGTGCGCGCCTTTGCTGTTGGTGGCCAGCATTCCCCCCAGGGCGCATACATCCTCACTCGAGGGGTCGGGGGGAAAGTACTTGCTATGCCGTTTGAGCAGGCTCGTGAGGGACGCAAGCGTGCAGCCGGGCTCGACGCGAACCCAGCCCTCATCAGGATTGAACTCGAGGATCCGATGCATGTAACGAGTAAAATCTAGGATGATGCCGGCCCCGAGCTCCTGACCGCATCGACTCGAACCACCCCCCCGGGGAATCAGCGGGATCCCCCGATCGGCCGCGTACCGCACCGTGGTGATTACATCCTCGGCCTTCTTCGGAAAGACCACCCCGAGCGGCTTGATGCGATACATACAGGCCCCGGTGCTGTAGAGTACGCGGGAGACTTCGTCAAACCGCACCTCGCCCTTGATGAGCGCGTTTAGATCGGCAGCGACCGATTGCAGTTTTGGGGACAGCGAATCCGTCATGAGCCTATCTCGGCGAGATGGTGATAGCCTGAGCGGTTCCATCCAATGCCTGCATGGATCGTCGTCGTTCAGCCCCCTGGGTTTCAGCTTCAATGACTTTTTTGAGCGCTTCCCGGTCCACCACGCGCGACAGCGCCGCGGCGGCGGCGGCAACCGGGAGCGCCAAATCCACCCCAAACTGTTCCGCAATTCCAGTCAGGTTGGCGACGGCAGGGCGTGCTTGGACATTCAGATCAATCGAGCCCGAGCTGTTCACCAGCAGGATCCCGGTATCTTTGAGGCCCAAGGTAACATTCACTTCGTCCAGGATGCTGGCATCGGTCACTGCGACCAAGTCCAAGATGTACTCTTGAGAGTAGGTTTCGATCGGTTCCGTATCCACGCGCACATATGCTGCCTCGGGGGCGTAGCCCCGAAGGAAGAGCCATGGCGGACGAAACTGCACCTGTTTCCCCTCGACGAGCGCGGCCTGGGCCAGCAGGCGCGCGGCCTCGACGAATGGGGCCGTATGGTCATACCGCGGCAGCCGGCGCCCGTGAAAGCGGAATTCTTTCATTTGAAGGCCCTCCAGCCGCCATCGACCTGCTTCTGCACCCGTTGCACGTCGCGAGAGGTAACGTGTCCAAACCGCCGCTGTCGCCCGAGGTACTCTTTCACCGGCCGCCGCCGCCGTGGCCGGTAGGTGACCTTGGTCCGGCCCTGATCGATCTCGTATAGCATCCATATGCCGCTCTCCACGGCCGACCCTGCCACCGCCATCGTTTCCCGATGCGGATACCCCCAGGCGATCGGACAGGGGGTAAGGACATGCAGGTACCGGAAGCCACGGATCTTGGCTGCCCGCCGGAGCTTCCTGCGATAGTCTTCGAGGTAAGATACGGCGGCCGTGGCCACATAGGGCGCCCCATGCGCCGCCATGATGCGCGGTGCATCTTTCTTCAACGCCTGGACGCCCCGCGGGGTGGTGGGGGTCCGGGCCCCCACCGGCGAACTCGAGGTAGCCTGGCCCTGGGTATTCATGGCCACCTCGTTATCGTAGCAGATGTACAGGATGTTTTCGTTCCGGCTCGCCGCCCCCGACAGAGCCTGAAAGCCGATATCGAGCGTGCCGGAATCTCCGGCGAAGCAGACCACATGTACGTCACGCATACCGCGGGCGTCATACGCGTGTCTCAGACCGGTCGCCGCCGCCGGCGCACTTTCGAATATCCAATGGACGAACGGCACCTTCCACGCTGCGCCTGTATACGAGAGGCTGAAAGTGGCCGCGCAGCTTGCCGGACAGATGACGGCCATCTTCGGTCCGAGGATCTCGGCCAGCAGGTCCGCCGCGGGCAAGGCGCCACAGCCCTCACACGCCGTCCCCTTCATGACGGGCGGGAGGCTGAATCGACGTCCGCGAGGAATGGTGGGAAGGGCTGTGGTCGTTGTCATGTGGGGCACCTCCCTATCCGGCGCGAGCGCGAGCGGCAGATTGTGGCGATTCGTCTCGCACGCGGGCCCGGTCGAGCCCAAGCCAGTCGATGGCGTCTCCGTCCTTGTCGAACGGGGGCTCTCGCTTGAATGCCTTGCGGGCGACCTCCTTGATCTGGCTGACAGTCACGTCCCGTCCTCCGAGTCCAGCGATCACGCCCACGACCCTTGGCGCCGGAGAAGAGCCGTACAGGACCGATCGGATCTCCTCGTAGAGGACCCCATGGCTGCCAGCGGCAGAGTTTCGGTCGATGGTGATGACGACCTCCGCCCCCCCAAGCGCCTCTCGAACCGCTTCGCGCGGAAAGGGACGATAGGCACGGATCTTGAGCAGGCGCGTGGACAGCCCCTCGGCCTGGAGCTCGCGCACCGCCCGACGCGCGGTCTTGACGATCGAACCCATGCAAACCAACACCGAGCGGCCCGCAGGCTCAGTCGTATCGATCAGTCGGCGCGGCCTCGTTCCGAAGGCCGCGGCATATGCCTCTCCAACTTCCGGAATGACACGAAGGGCCGCTTCCATGGCCTGATGCTCGGCGTATTTGAATTCGGTGTACCACTCCGGAGGGGTCGGGGGGTTCAGCGAGCGCGGCTGTGATGGGTCGAGGAGTGCCTCGACACGCGGTCGCCTGACAAATCGGTCCACCACCTTGGCGTCTGGTACAGCCACCCCCTCGGCGGTGTTCGAGTGGATAAAGGACTCGTAACAGAACATGCCGGGGAGTCGGACGCGTGAGTCTTCGCAAATTTTAAACAGTTGAATGGCGGTCTCAATGATCTCCTGCGCGTCCTCGCAAAACAGCTGAATCCACCCTGAGCGATTCACAGCCAAGGCATCGTTGTGATCCGCGTACCGGCTATGGGGGACCGAGATGGCGCGATTCACGACCGCCATAACCACCGGGCAACGACTGCCTGAGGCGGTAAACAGGTGCTCGGCCATAAAAAGGAGACCCTGGGAGTTGGTCGCCGTATAGACCCGCGCCCCCCCCATCGAGGCCCCCACGGCAGCGGCCATCGCAGCATAGTCCGACTCCATGTTGAGAAATTCGGCCTTGAGCGATCCTGTCTCGATGTCGTTGGCGATGAGCGCGAGCATGGGGGATTGGGGAGTAATGGGATACGTGGGAATCACCTGGGGCTTCGTGAGGCGGACTGCGCGGGCCGCCGCCTCGTTGCCGGTGAGGAGCTCTACCCTATTCATCCCTCCCCCCCTCCATGGTGTTATGCTCTTTGGACTTGAGGTAGGCCACAATCGTCTCTTTCTTCCGGTGGACGTGCTGCATGGTCAACCGCTCGGCCCGGTCCGGATCCCGGTCCCTGATCGCATGCAGAATAGCCCAGTGCTCCTCTACCCATTGCTTTCGCGCCGGACCGACCTCGAGAGTGATCTGCCGGTACCGGAGAATCTTGTCATGGATCGACTGGAGGAGCTGCTGAAGTTGTGTGCTTCCACTCAGGGCGTTGAGGCCATCGTGAAACCGGGTGTTCCATTCCAAGAGCTGCTCGGGAGTTTCGTCTCCCACCAATCCTTCGGTCCGCTTCAGGATTGCCTCGAGCGCTTCGATGTCCGCGGGCACCGCCCGCTCGGCCGCCAATCGCGCCGCGAAGCCTTCGAGAACCGCCCGGATTCGAAAGGTCTCTTCCACGTCCCCGAGCGACATCTCGCGCACCACCAGGCTGGTGCCCGGACCTTTGGAAAGGAACCCCTCGGCTTCGAGCTTTCGAAATGCCTCTCGGATTGGCGTTCGGCTAATCCCCAGCCGCGTAGCGAGCTCGGTCTCTACCACCCGAATCCCGGGCGGAAGCTCTCCGTTCACGATGGCTCGCCGGAGGGTGTCGTAGACCTCTTCACGCAGCGGACGATGGACTTGAATCTTCACGCAGGGCTCCTCGGAGGGATTGTATACGGCATACAATCGAATAAAGCTTCTGTCAATAAAGAAAAAGAACCGGAGGTCCACTCACCTCCGGTCCTCACCAGGGGAAGTTGCCCGGCGTTTCCCTTACCGACCAGGTTGGAGCACGACAATTTTGTGCACTACGCATCCACTGTCGCCGCAGCTCCACTCGATGCGAACACGGTCCCCGACCTCGACCCCAGAAAGATCGACTTTCTGTCCGTCCGCCTTCAGGACCGCACCCCGTGCCAGTTCGCCCCCCACCGTTAAGCGTTCGCTATCCCTGGGGATCTCTACTCCGATTGTCCGGTCCGATTCGCTGACGGCGGCCACCGTCCCGGTATCACCCCACTTCCCGACCGCCCAGGCCGGTCCGAACACGAAAAGGACTGCCATCACCATGGCGAGACCCCCTCGGATTCCCCGTAATAACACTGCCATCACCCCCCTTATCACTCCATTCCGGTCACCGAGGAGACCGTCACGACCTCCCCCCATCAGAACATGCGTCCGGATCCTTGGGCTGTCAATGGCAGGCCCTCTCGCGTGAATTGCCCTCATTCGGTGCGGAGTCAAGCATAGAGGGATACCGGGTAGCCGGCAAGGATGGTGCAAGATTCCCGGGTATCAGTGCGGTTTTCCTCAACCTGGGAAAGGCAGGGACCCTTGAAGAATCAAATGGTTATGTACGGGATCCACTGGCACAATGTTTGCAAAATTCCCCTGTAGCCTCTTTCCTTTCACAGCTCGGGCCTCGGGGGCGGGCCTCTGACCCATAGGGGAGCCCCCACTTAACTCTCTTCTGTCCCCCCTCCTTCATTCTGAATTTAATTCTAAATTCTACAGTCCCTCAAATACCCATCAGGTGAGCACGGCCTTGTACGCCCCGCACAGATTTTGGGCTTTGGCCGGGGTATCGATCTAGAAGGATCAAACCTCGTCGATTCCTCAACGTGGGCCCTGGATGGCGCGGCTTATGGCCCATGAATCATGGGCCCAACTGTGCCGTTCTTTGGTGCTCTCTAAGCCGCTCCCTGGAGGTTTCGTATCAGTGGGTCCAGTCGTATCAGGAGCATCGTGTCCTTTCGCTATGCTGCTCCGGAAACTGTTGCAGGTGTTGACAGTGCCCGGCTATCCAGAGGATATTCGTGATAAGTTCAGGCTTGAAATACTGAGCGGCAGTTCGGGGAAAATGTGTCCATGAATGCGAACCGGCAAACGAACATCGTGATCTTGGGCGGCGGCTTCGGAGGTGTCTATACCGCCATGACGCTTGAGAAGCTCCTCAAGGCAGACACTGATGTTGAAATCACGTTGGTCAACCGAGAGAACTATCTCTTCTTCCAGCCATTGTTGCCGGAGATGATCTCGGGAAGAGGAGGGATACTGGACCCCATCATAGCAATCCGACGACTCTGCCCCCGGACGAACCTCCTCACGCGGGAGGTGGAGGCCATTGATCTCGACAATAAGGTGATCACGACGAGCCCTGGTTTCTGGCCTCAGCCTCGCAGGATCGAGTACGACTACCTGGTCCTCGCCCTCGGGACCGTCATCAACTTCGCGGCGATGCCTGGCCTTCAGGAGCACGGGCTGCCTTTGAAGACCATGGGAGACGCCCTGTTCCTACGGAACCGCATCCTCCACCTCCTGGAGGAAGCGAACATTGAGGAGGACTTGGATCGCCGGCGGACGCTGCTTACATTCGTCGTCGCAGGCGGCGGCTTCTCCGGTGTTTCAGCGACCGGAGAAATCAATGGTTATGTGCGCCAGGCCACCAAAAGCTACCGGCGGATCAACCCCAACGAGGTGAGGGTTGTACTCCTCCACACCGGCTCTCACATTCTGCCGGCATTGTCCGAGGACCTTGGCAATTTAGGGCAACAGATCCTGGAACGCCATAAGGTGGAGGTGAAGTTGAACACCCGCCTCGCCGGCGCCACCGGAGATTACGCGCTCCTCGATGGGGGAGAGCGGATTCCTACGAAGACCCTGATCAGCACTGCGCCGACCCATCCCCATCCCTTGCTGGAGGCCCTCCCCTGTCTCAGGGAAGAGGGTCGAATCGTCACGAACGAATTTTTGGAGTTGCCCGAATTTCCTGGAGTGTGGTCCGTCGGCGATTGCGCATGCATCATTGATCAAAAGAGTGGCCAGGCGTGTCCCCCAACCGCCATCCATGCCATGGCCCAGGGAAGATGCGCCGCCGCGAACATTGTCGCCGCATTCCGTAGAACGCCGAAGCGCCCCTTCACCTTCACCGTCCGTGCCGAAATGGGAGGTCTCGGCCGCCGCAAGGGCGTTGCCGAAATTCTTGGGATCAAGTTCTCCGGTTACCTTGCTTGGCTTCTGCAGGGTCTCTTCTACCTCATGAAGTTGCCGACGTTGGACCGACAGCTCCGGGTGATGGCAGAATTTTTTCTAAACATGATTCTGCCTTTGGACATCGTCCAGCTCAAGATTGCACGTTCCGCCAGCATCTCGCAAGAACACTTCGGACCCGGAGAAGTCATTTTCAAGCAGGGCGATCACGGAGACCGGGTCTATATCATTACGAAAGGGGAAGTCGAGGTCGCGGGAGAACAACCGGGAAAAGGAGAGGTCATATTTAGAAGGCAGGGGCCGGGCGAATGCTTCGGCGAATTGGCCCTGTTCAGCAACGCTCCCAGGACGGCCACGGTGCGCACCTTAACAAGTGTAGATCTCCTCAGTATGGAGCGAGGAGCCTTCATGGCCTTTGTGGATCACCTGCCTCCCGTCCGAAAGATCTTCGAGCAGATGGCCCAGGAACGCCTGGAGAGGACGAAGGAACTTTTGAGCACTCCTGAGCAAGAGGGTCACTGAGGTCCCTGGGCGATGAAGCCATCAAAGACTCCCTCTCCCAAGTGCAGCTGCGGAACCCTTTCCCTTGGAAAGAAAAAGCACAGTCATCGAACTGCAAGAGAGTGATTCGCTGGCCAGATACGACTGGAGTAAGAGATGCCTCGTTCTCTGGCTGGTAGACGAGCGTGACGTGTCGTGTTTTAGAAACTCATGGTCACGGATAGAAAAACCACCACAACAAACAAATGTGTCAGTCTTGTGCCTGTTTTCATTGAAATACCGCCTCGATCGCACACACGGTGCGGTTCTAAGACCAAAATTAATGCGCCGCTCCAGGCTTCACTTCCACAGCCCCCGTCTAACCTCCCTCGCTTCCTGCTAAGGCGTCAGAACTCCAAATCCTCCACCCGCTTCGGATGATCTATGAAGCGATTCCGCGTCTCTTGAAGGTCCTCAATGATGTTGTTCTGTCGCGTCTCGTGGCACCGGTTCAGCGGGGAAGGGGGTAATGGAGCACGGGGTTACGGAGTCTTGGCGCAGCGGAACCCGACGTCGTGGTACCAGTGGCCAGGGTCCGAGGCCCTCGTGTCTATGCGCCAGTCGGGCGCGCTCCTGGCCCGTGGCGGCGCCAAACACCCGCGCGGTGTGGTCAGCACTCCCCGTCGCCACCCACTGGCCGTCGGGGCTGAAGGCGACCGACGTCACCGCGCTTCCATGCGTCAGCCGGGCGCGCTCCTGGGCCGTAGTACCTGCGTGCACCACCGTTTTCGGCCACACCCGAGGCCGAGCCCCCCTAGCAGTCCGACGATGAAAAATCTGAGAAGGTAATGGTTGAGAAGTTTCATTTCGCACCTCCTGGACGGAGTCTCCGCAGTTGCGGGACTGCTGAGCGCAGGAATGAAGGATGCCCAGCAAACATAGCGCTACAAAGAGGTCTAAAAACTAAACGGGGGCATAAAAGACACCGGCCCCCCCGAGAGCGGGAAATGTCTCCTTCCTCGGGCAGGAGCAGTCGGCGGGACTGCTCTGCCTGCCAGGCGATGGGGTGAAGCCCCCATTTACTCAGACTGTCATGGGCCGAAAAGAAAAACGCCTTTCAGGCTACGCTCCGACTCTTGCCTAGGAGGTGCCGGACCAGGTGAAGGTGGTGCGACGGGAGGTGG
>CAZLDS010000055.1:0-17543 GCA_964558395.1 uncultured bacterium
GCACCCGCTGGCGGGGTTCACCTTGCCGCAGTCAATCTTTTTTCCCATGATGGTTCCTCCTGGAATAGTTGTGGGTCGAGAGCCCTTCGACTTCGCTCAGGACAGGCCCATTCGCCTCGAAGCGCTGCGCGCTCCTCGCTCGGGACTTAAAGCACAAAACACCGGGGAGCGATACTGGCGATCCCGGTGCTCCCAATCTGGCGGGTCAATACACCGTCGGTATCGGCACCTACGGCGGGTTATACTCTATTCCTTCTGCGCCCGTTTGTCAATGTCGCTCGCGGACTGCCAGGTCCTGGAACGTTTTCGGAGGATTCTTGCGAGCACGTCTCGAAAAGGGGGTAAGGGGGAAGCAAATGACAGCGAGGGGTGTCCAATACGGGTCGCCAAGGGACTCGGATGCAACGCGGACAAAAAGAAAAGCCCCGATGCCGTCTGCGACCGATGGATCATTCCTGTCGAGTCGCCTCGCCGGTGAAGAGCGAGCTGCATCGGGGCCGGTGGTGCCTGGGCCTCCTAGGGAGGAACGTGCCCAAAACGTGCCCACGTCCACCCTAACTGACCCAACCTGAGCCTACTTTAGCCAATGAGGGTCTCGATGACCCCTTGTAAATACTTGACTTCCCTTGGTGGTACAGATCGTGGTTAGGCCTAGGAGGCCACCACCTCACAGATCACCACACATATATTCACGACTGGACCACCTCCTTTCTCGGCGCACCCAACACCACGGGCCCAGCACCCGCCAGCCCAAAGCCGACCGCCGATGTGGACTTCGGACCTGGTCCGCCCCGGCCTGCCCCATTACAGGCGAGGACGCCTGGGGGCCTGTGTCAACCCCGACCGAATGCCATCATAGCGACCTTCGCCTGATTTGTCTAGCCTTTCTTGGAAGGTCGCGCAGATTTTTTCGTTCTGGGGGCATCATCCCCTCGGTCAATTTCCTTTCCTCCCCGCGGTTCTGTCATTTTTTCGGTTGACAAGCGGTTTGGCCTCCAATTATATTCAACCCGATGGTTGAATATTATGATGGACGACTGGATCGAACCTTCGCAATGCTCGGTGACCCAACGCGGCGAGCCATCCTTGCCCGTCTGCGGACAGGAAGCTCGACCGTGACGGAACTCGCCGAACCTTTCGACGTATCCCTCAACGCGGTCTCGAAGCATCTCCGCGCGCTCGAATACGCCGGTCTCATCCGCCGAGAAATCCGCGGGCGGGAACACCATTTTTTTCTCCAAGCCATGCCGCTCCGGGAAGCCGTAGAATGGATGTTGGAGTATCGGAAGTTCTGGGAGAGGCGCCTTGACGCCCTTGATGCCTTCCTGAGGAAGAAAAGGGCGACCAAGCGACCGAGAGGCCGAAGATGATGACCACGGAGGGATGGCCCGGACACTCCCTGCGACTCGTCCGGATTCTTCCCGCCCCACCAGACGAGGTCTTTGCTGCCTGGACGGACGCCGAGAGCCTGGAGCATTGGATGTGCCCCGGAGCCACGTCCGTCCCGGTCGCCGAACTGGATGTGCGCGTGGGCGGTCACTTCAGGATTGTGATGAGAGGCGAGCAACGCGATTATGTCCATGCAGGAAAGTACCTCGAGATCGACCCACCGAACCGCCTCGCTTTTACCTGGGTCTCAGCGGCCACCCACGAGAAACCGTCGATGGTCACCGTTGAGTTTTGGCCGCACGGAGATAAGGAAACGGAAGTAGTGCTTATCCACGAGCAGCTACCCGATGAGGAGGCGGTCCGCACGCACCGAGGGGGCTGGGACGATATCGCGGCGAAACTCGCGGCCCATCTCAGCAAAAAGGGGTGACACTATGAGCGTCACGATTGTGAATGATTGGAAATTCAAAGAAGGCGGAAACACCGACAAGGGGCTGGCGGCCGCGGCCGAATTGATCGGCTACTTCAAGGCCAACGAACCTCAGATGCGGCTGTCGCTGTGGCTAAAAGACCGAAACGACCCTCTTCGATTCTTTCACATCACGGTATTCGATACGTATGAGGCATTCCAGGAGATTTGCCAAACGGAGGGGATCCAACGGTTCGTCGATCAGCTCTACCCTGAGATTGACCAGGCAAGTCACGTGGCCTCCGAGTGTGATGTCGTGCTCTCAAGCGGTGGAACGCTCGGCCCGGTGACGCTTTGAGACATAGAAAGGAGGGCGAAAATGCCTGAGATGCATCACCACATCCAAATTGGCGCCTCACCCCAAGAGGTCTACGATGCGATTGCCACGCAAAAAGGCCTCCAGGGATGGTGGACGGGTGACTCTGTAGCCGAACCCCGTGTCGGGAGCGTCGCGGAGTTCGGATTTTACAACCGCAAGATTCTATTCCGAATGCGCATCGACGAGCTCCAGCCCGGAAGACGAGTGGTCTGGTCCTGCATCGGCGATTACGACGAGTGGAAGGACACCCGGCTTACATGGGAGATTTCTCAAGCGGAGGGAGCGAGCATCCTCAACTTCGTACACGGCAACTGGCGCACGACCACGAGCTTTTTCGCATCCTGCAACTCGACGTGGGGAATGCTGATGTACCGCCTGAAGGACTACGTCGAAGGAAAAAATCCTGGCCCGTTCTGGCATAACTAGACGTAAAAGGAGGCTGGCATATATCCTGGTGGACGACGTTGCCGCGTCAGCCCAGAAGGCGAAATCTCTGGGGGTGATTCTCCAGAACAAAATGGAGGTTCCCAATTACGCCTGGTTAAGCGTGATCAGTGATCCGACAGGTGCAGTCTTTGGCCTCTGGCGGCCTATGAATAAGTAGACTCAAGAAGCTCGCGTAACGTCCGCGCGTTTTCGACGGCATACCCGTGCCAGTCATTGTTGAAGTAGGCGTGGACCGTCCTCCCGGCGTCGAGATGACGCCGCATTTTTGTGGCCCAGGACTGCAGCTCTCGCTTCGAGTATTTGGAGGCAAAGAACTCCCTCGGCCCATGGAACCGGTAGTAGACAAGGTCTGCCGTCACTTGCTCGACACAGGGATAACGCGATGAATGGGCAATGCACAGCGTAGCCCCGGCCTTGCGTAGGGTGGAGTACGTCGCCTTGCTAAACCACGACCGGTGCCGGAACTCAAAGACCAGTCGGGTGCGCGGAGTACGGCGGTCACGCTTCAGGAGGGCGAGGAATCGTGCCAGGCGGTCTTCGTCAGCCCGAAAGCTTGCCGGAAACTGAAAGAGGATGGGGCCGAGACGATCCTCAATGGTGCGGATGTTGGCGATAAACCTCCCCCAGGCCTCTTCGACCCCCTCCAACCTGCGGATATGCGTGATGAACCGGCTCGCCTTGAAGGCCAGAAGGAAGCCTTTTGGAACGGCTGCGGCCCACTTGGTGCAGGTCTCCGGCTTTGGCAGGTGATAGAAGGAATAGTTAACCTCTACCCCGTTGAAGAATTTGGAGTAGAAAGCCAGCCTTTCACAGGTGGATCGGACCTTTTTTGGATAAAAGATTTCGCCCCAGGCGCCGTAGGCCCAACCCGATGTCCCAACATACAACCGTAATCCCCCCCTCGACTTCCCCCCTCTGCCGCCCATCAGCTCTCCCCCACTGAAGCGGGACCCGCCTCAAAGATACCGGATCTACAGGGTTTGTGACAACAATCAACCGGCCGCTCTGGCCAGCCCACCGATGTTGAGGTCCGGGAATTGCAGTTTTTTGAAGGCGTAACCATCTGAAATTTAAGGAGGGAGCGATGAAGACGAAAAGGCATGTGCTGCTCGCAATAGGCCTGTTCTGTAGTCTCGTGCTCTACCTAGAAATCCCGGGGAGTGTTATTCATTCGAGAACACGCGTTTCCGACCGATGTTGCTCGGGAGAAGTTTAGGAAAGCCTTTGATGCGGGTATCCGTCTCTTAGAGACGTTCCGGCCCGATTATGTGGATGGCGAGGGTACAGTGGTGGGAACCCAGATCGATGGGAGGACAAAGGAACCGTCATTCCCATGTTCCTGGAAAAGAACGAGGGAACGCGGAACCACAAGCGGTTCCTTGCTGTCTCCAAGATCTTGGCCGATTTCCCCGCGGCCGCATACGAGTTGACAAAGTAGGTGCCGAATTACCCGTCTGACTACTTTCCAAGATGGGGCAACCGTGCTAGCCTTCTTATGGGCGTCGACAAAGCTCTCTAGCCCTCCTCTCCCAGGAAATTGCTCACGCCTGCCAAGATAGAAAAGGGTGGCCGTCCCATGACTGGGAAGACCTGTATTGTTACCGGAGCCAATAGGGGGATTGGGAAGGCGACTGCACTTGGGTTGGCGAAAATGGGGGCGACCGTGGTGATGGTCTGCCGCAGCCGCGAGCATGGTGAAGCGGCCCTGGCCGACATTACGCGAGAAAGCGGCAGCGACTCGGTCGCCTTGCTGCTCGCCGATCTTTCTTCGCAAGCCGCAATTCAAAACCTTGCCGCAGAGTTCAAGAGCAAATACCCACACCTACACGTCCTGATCAACAACGCAGGGATCATCCCACGGAAGCGTTCCGTCACTGAGGATGGCTTTGAGACCCAGTTCGCCGTCAACCACCTCGCCTATTTCCTCCTCACCAATCTAATGCTCGATGTGCTAAGAGCCAGCGCCCCATCCCGCATTCTCAATGTCGCCTCCCAGGCCCACGGTGCATCCATCCCCTTCGATGACCTGCAATCCAAGCGATCCTACTCGCCGACCCGCGTCTATGGGTGGACAAAGCTTGCCAATGTGTTGTTCACTTATGAATTAGCACGGAGGCTCGAGGGAACCGGCGTCACTGCCAACTGCCTGCACCCCGGCACGGTGGCGACCAAGATGCTGGCCGATTACATGCCGGGAAGGCTTCGATTGATGGCAAAGGTGATCGGTGTGCCCCCCGAAGAAGGGGCGAGAACTTCACTTTATATGGCGACCTCACCAGAAGTGGAAGGGGTGAGCGGAAAGTATTTCGTGCATGATAGGGCGGTGCAGTCTTCTAAGGCCTCGTATGACAAAACTGTTGCCGGCCGACTGTGGCAGGTAAGCGCGGAGTTGACAGGGGTGCCACTATTGGCATAGCGAGAACGGAATTCTGGCACAGTTATGGCAAGCTTGGTACCGGACGGGCATGTTATGAAACTCAAGACTATCGCCAGAAATTGAACGGAAAGATCGAATTGTTAAACAGCTAAGGAACGAAGTGTCGCATGTGCATCGTGGACGGAACGGACACGGCCCAGATCTTATTAGCTCACGGCAAGGTCCTAAATCATCTCAACTGAGACTGCGAATCTCAGTAAAAGGTCTCCTTCCTGAAGGCATAGCATAATCGAATGACTGATAAGACATGGATGATCTACGGAGCGTCTGGCTACACCGGGCTCCTGGTGTCCGAAGAAGCGTTACGACGTGGCCACAAACCCGTGCTCGCGGGGCGTTCCCCCGAGAAAATTATCCCCCTGGCCGAGCGCCTCGGGCTGCGCTACGTCGTGGTCAACCTGCACGACGAGGAAACTGTCGCAACAATATTGGCAAGTTTTGAGCTGGTATTCCATGCGGCCGGTCCCTTCACCTACACGAGCGCCCCGATGGTGCGTGCTTGCCTGAAGAGCGGCACGAATTACATCGACATCAGTGGCGAGCTGTCCGTCTTTGAGCACACCCTCGCCTCTGACCGGCGGGCCCGCGAAAAGGAGATTGCGCTCATCTCAGGAGTCGGCTTTGGAGTGATCCCCACTGACTGTACGGCCAAACACGTCACCGACCGCGTTTCCAACGCAACCCAGTTGGAGGTCGCCGTCGCGACCACAGGACGCCCAAGCGCTGGGACGATGAAGACTATTCTGGAGCACACTCCCAAAGGCGTTCTGGCGCGCAGAAATGGCCTATTGGTCCGTTGTCCCGTCGGCAGTGGCGAGCGACGCATTCGCTTCTCGGATGGCGAGCGCACCGTCCTGCCTTATACCTGGGGCGACCTGGTCACTGCATACCACTCAACCGGCATCCCAAATATCACGACCTACATGGCTGTCCCTGAACGGTTTGTGCCCTTCCTACGCCGGATAGGTCCTCTGAGCCAAACCTTGCTCACTATCGGCCCTCTTCGCCGCCTGATCCAAAGATGGGTCGAAAAATACGTTCATGGCCCAGATGAGACGACCCGCCAAACGGCACATTCGTCCGTGTGGGCGCGGGCCACCAACCAAAAGGGGGATCAAGCTCAGGCCTGGCTTGAAACCGTGGAAGGATACCGCTTCACGGCTGTGGCTGGTGTGCGCTGTGTGGAACGGATCTTCGCAGAACGTCCCCAAGGAGCCCTCACCCCCGCCCTGGCCTTCGGGCCCGATTTCGTCCTCGACATCCCAGGGACGAAACGCTATGACCGACTAGACAACCCCTAAGTGCTGACTTCCGATGTTCGCGAAGGTCTTTACAACCCTCTGCCGATTCTCCCCATCACTGAGACGACTCATGTGGCGGCAGTGGTACGAGTTCCTGGCAGGCCGTTATGAGCAAAAAGATTGGTCCTTCATGAATTACGGATTTGCTCCATTAGACCCTCATGCAGAAAAGCTTCCCTTAGATGAGGCCGACGAGCCAAATCGCTACTGCATTCAACTTTATCACCATGTTGCCAAGGCGGTGAGTCTACAAGATTCTGACGTGCTAGAAGTGGGTAGCGGTCGGGGAGGAGGATCGGATTACATCAAACGATATTTAGACCCACAAGCGGTGGTTGGTGTTGATTACTCAGAAAAAGCCGTGGCATTTTGCAACGCGAATTACGCTCTTGACGGGCTTTCATTTGTAATGGGCGATGCCGAATTGCTCCCGTTCGAAGATAATAGTTTTGATGTCGTTGTGAATGTCGAGTCTTCACACTGTTATCGTTCCATGTATGCCTTTCTGATGCAAGTCAAGAGGGTTCTACGACAGGATGGTTATTTTCTTTACGCTGACCTTCACGGTCGGGCTAGAATGGACATACTCTACACACAGTTGCACCGTTCTCGGATGACGCTCGTCAAAGAAACGAATATAACCCTCAATGTACTCAAGGCCCTAAGTCTGGACCACGAGCGCAAGACGGCACTCATTCGACAATCAATGCAGAAGCCGTTGCTAAAGGCATTTCAACAGTTTGCCGGCGTCAAAGGGTCAAGAATCTATGAGGGTTTTCGGGCCGGCGAGCTGCAATATCTCAGCTTCGTGCTCCAAAACCGAGGCTCGTAGCCATCCAGAGATGGTCGATGAGGGACGAAAAAGTCAGTGAGATCGAGCACTCTCGTCATTCTTTTGCTTTTATTGTCTCGTGAGATTGCCGCGGCCGAACATAAGGTGGGACACTGCCGCCCGTCCCCCGCGGATGTGTCGTTCGCGGCAGACTTCCCAACCTTGCGGGATAAGGAATGGGGATACCGCCTCGGAGGTTGGGGTGGCATCGCCAGGGGGCATCCCCTGCGCTATCATCCGGTCGTCTTCATCCACGGCAATACGGGTGATGCCGATGATTGGGATGAACCGGGCCGAAGTGTCAGGAAACGCTTTTTGGAAGCGCGCTATTCCCCACAAGAGCTTTGGGCCCTCTCGTACAACGGCAAGACTTCGAAGGAACTCCCGCCGTCCCTACAGTGCCGCACAGACAACGAGACCAATATCCCGGACCTGGCTGCGTTTGTTCAGGCGGTTGTGGCGTATACGGGGGCTGCGAAGGTGGACATCATCGCTCATTCCCTGGGAGTCACGATTGCCCGGGGCATGTTGGCTGCGCATCCCGACTGGTCCCAGGTCGTCGAAGATTTCGTGGCCATCGCCGGCGCGAACCACGGGACCACGGTCTGCCGCCGCCTGTGGCTTATCTGGCTCATCGGGTGGAATGATTTCATGGGATGCGATGAATTAGTCCCTGGTTCGACCTGGTTACGAGAACTGAACGGTCGCCAAGGGGAGAGGGAGACACCAGGTCCGACCCGGTTCATGACTATTTACGACGGGACAGGGGCCGATATCTTTTACAGTCGCTGGCTGTTCTGGTTGCCGGTCCGAGATCAGGACAGTCCAGCCCTCAAGGGCGCAACGAATGAAAAGATTCCGGGACTCACGCACAACGAGCTGAGAACAAATGACGAAGCCGTCTCCCTGTATCTCTGCTTCGTCCAGCAGTAAAGTCGCCCTCCCAAACAAAACTGCCTTCCCCGGGACCTACTGGACCCAAGGAAGGCTTCAAGAACACCGCTAATGGACCTTAGTCTTTCTTGACGAGTTTTTTTGCCTCGGTGACGATACCTTCTTTAGACAGCCCGAACTTTTTATAGAGAGCCGCGGGGGTGCCGGATTCCCCAAAATCGCGGACTGCGATCCGCCGGACTATTCCTTCGCCGCGCTCGGCGACCACTTCAGAGACCGCACTCCCCAGCCCACCGGTAACCCCGTGATCTTCGACCGTCAGGATCCTCCCCGAGCGTTGGATACTATCGAGAATCAGCTCTTGATCGATGGGCTTGATGGTGTGGATATTGACCGTCCGGACGTCGAGGCCCTGGCTCCTCAACTCCCGCGCAGCCTCCCGGGCGTCATACACCGTCCCACCGGTCGCCATAATGGTTAGATCCCGCCCCTCGCCTTTCCCAGCATCCAAGATCACCCCTCTGCCGAACTCGAACCGATGGTCCGGAGGATTGACATCCTCTACTTTCTGGCGCGTGAGGCGCAGAAACATCGGCCCCTGGTACTCCAGCATGTATTCTACTGCCCTTGCCGTCTCTACCGCGTCACCGGGTTGGAGCACCACCATGTTGGGTAGAGAGCGCATCAGGGCAATGTCCTCGAGGCCCATCTGGCTGTATCCGTCCTCGCCAATTCCGATCCCGGCGTGGGTCCCGACAATCTTGACGTTGGCGTGGTTGTACGCGAGAGAGACGCGGATCGTCTCAAAACGCCCCACGACAAAGGTCGCGAAGGTGCAGATGAAAGGAATCCACCCCTCGAGGGCGAGACCAGTTCCAATCCCGATCATGTTGGCCTCGGCGACCCCCACGTTGAATGATCGGTCTGGGTACTTTTCGACGAACTTCACCGTGTTTGTCGACTTTCCCAGATCGGCATTGATGACAACAATACTTGGGTTTGTGACCGCGGCCTTGAGAAGAGCCTCGCCAAAGGCGACTCGTGTGGCCTTTCCCCCCATTGTGGGCTCCTTTAAGAGCGATGGCCGACTTCCGACGACCGAAAAAGAATCTTGCCCTAGTCGGTCAACGGTCATCGGTGAATGAGCCGCGCCTTACAGGGGCGCGGCTGAGATTTCCTGGAGCGCACGTTCCGCTTCTTCCTTATTGGGAGCCTTGCCGTGCCAGTCGGCGTTGTTCTCCATAAAAGAGACGCCCTTCCCCTTAATGGTGTCAGCGATGATGACGGTCGGTTTCCCCTTGACTGCGTCGGCCGCCTCGAGCACCTCCAGGACCTGCGAGATGTCGTGCCCATTCACCTCGATCACATGCCAGCCAAAGGCCTCCCACTTGTCTCGAAATGGTTCAAGGCTCAGAGTGCTTTCCACAAAGTCGTCATTTTGGATTTTGTTCTGATCCACAATGGCACAGAGATTGTCCAGCTGATACTTCGGGGCCACCATCGCTGCCTCCCAGACTTGGCCGGCCTGGCACTCGCCGTCGCCCAGCATCGCGTACACGCGGTACCTCTTTTTCGCTAATCGCCCCGCCAGCGCCACGCCAATCGCGATCGATAGGCCCTGGCCGAGCGAGCCGCTCGCCACTTCCACGCCTGGTAGCCGATCACCGGGCCTGCCCGGATACGGATGGCCCTGCAGGCGACTCCCCAACTTGCGGAGGGTCAGAAGCTCCTCCTGTGGAAAATAGCCGCTCTTGGCCAACGCCGCATAGAGGACCGGGCAACAATGACCTTTCGAGAGGACAAAACGATCCCGGTCAGGCCAAAATGGGTCCTGGGGGCGGTGGCGCATCTTGTAAAAATAAAGGGCGGTGACGATTTCGGCCGCAGAGAGCGAGCCTCCGGGGTGGCCCGACCCGGCCTCGGTTAGCATCCGAATGACATCCACCCGGATCTCTTGGGTAATCTTTTTCAGCTGTTGGATATCTGCGGTGGCCTGGACCATGAGACCTCCGAAAATCCGTCTCATTCTCTACGCGCGGCTGAGGGCTGTCAACAAAAATGAGAAGGTATCTCTTGCGGCGCCCTGCCCAATCTGTTACGCTATATTTTAGCACTGACGAGGAGCAACGATGGCCATCCTGAAGATCGCCCAAATGGGGAATCCGGTGCTTCGCCGCCCAGCTGAGCCGGTGCCGGTAAAGTCGATCAAGTCGCCGATTCTCCAGAATTTCATCGACGACATGATCGAAACCATGCGAGAATACAACGGGGTGGGATTGGCCGCCCCTCAGGTTCATGAATCCCTCCAGGTCGTTGTGTTCGAGGCCCAGCAAAGCCCACGCTATCCCCAGGCGCCGATGATCCCTCTCACCATTCTCATTAATCCGGCAGTCGAACTCTTAACCGACGAGACAGAAGAGGATTGGGAAGGGTGCCTCAGCATCCCCGACATCCGTGGAAAGGTCCCCCGGGTTCGTGAGGTGCGGGCACGGGCCTACGATCGAGAGGGCAAAGAGCTCGATTTTTCTGTCAAGAACTTCTTCGCCCGCGTGATCCTGCACGAATATGATCACCTGCAGGGCATGCTTTTCCTGGACCGCATGCCAAAACTCGATACGTTGACCTACCTGACGGAATATCAGCGGTATTGGGCAGCCCGAGAGGGCTAACCGAACATTATTCCATGGCACACCAAGGCAAGACAATCCTTGGCTTTATCCCAGACCTCTTCTTTTCCACAAAGGTCCGGGATACCGCGAAACATATGGGCCATAGAACGGAGATCTCTCGTACAACAGACGATTTGATCCAAAAGGCGCGGGTCCTCTCTCCGAACCTTCTCATCGTGGATCTGACCGCTGAGGAGGTGAACCTGGCAGACCCCTTGAGACAGCTCCGAGGCGAGACACAAACCGCCGTTATTCCGCTGCTGGGTTTTACGACTCATGCGGCATGGAAGCAGACAGATCCGCTACACCCCTTGTGTAACCAGGTGTTAACCAAAGAGGTCTTTTCCCGCGATCTTCCCGCCCTCCTTAAAAAGTATCTCGGCGGCGAAACCGACTAATCGGAACGAGATACCATGGCACACCGCAGTCGTCTGTATGAGCTCCACCGCTCCCTTGGTGCCACATTTCACGAGGAACGCGGATGGGAGCTTCCAGGGCGATACCAGGACCCAATCCAGGAACATCGAGCCGTCCGCGAATCTGTCGGACTCCTCGATCTCTCCTTCCAGACCGTTTTCCGGGTAACCGGCACTGAGCGGACCCGGTTCTTGAACGGCATGCTAACGAACGACATCAATAAGCTCGAGGAAGGTCAAGGCTGCTACGCCTGCCTGCTAACCCCGCAGGGCAAGATCCTCGCCGACCTCAAGGTCTACGCCCTTCGCGACTATCACCTGATGGAGTTGGATGCTCGCTGGAAAGAGCAGGCCCTTAATCACCTCAATAAATATATCATCGCGGACGACGTTGCCTTCGACGAGCTGGAGGACTCCGTGTTGGCGCTGCAAGGACCCGAGGCAACCATGACCCTGCAACGATTGCTGCCCAGCGTGGATCTACCCCGAGGCAAACATGGATGTGTGGAGGTGATGTTCAAAGACCACTCGTACTGGATTATCCAGTTCTCGCTAACCGGAGAGGAGGGGTACAAGCTGACGATTCCCGCAGAGCGGGCCGCCGACGTATGGACGGCCCTCCACGAGGGCAGTGCGACTCCTGTCGGGATGGCCGCGTTGAACATCCTTCGCCTCGAGGCTGGCATTCCCTGGTTCGGCATAGACTTTGACGAGGAAAACTTTCCCCAAGAGGCTGGGATCGAAGACAGAACCGTGAACTTTACCAAAGGATGCTACATTGGGCAGGAGTTCGTCATTCGAATCGCCCACCGTGGGCATGTGAACCGACGCATCTCCGGATTACTCATCGAGCGCGAGTCAATTCCACACCCGGGGGATCGGGTCTTGTATGAGGGCAAAGAGGTCGGACGGATCAGTAGCGCCGCGCTCTCCCCCACTCTCGGCAAGATCATTGGGCTAGGAATGCTTCGACGCGAGTCCCAGGAGCCTGGGACGTTCGTCCACGTTGAGCGCGACGGCAAGCCGATCCCCGCCGAAGTTTCCGCTCTTCCCTTCTACCGGCGCAGCGAAGGGTGAGAGCGCTGTCAACTGTCAGCAGTGGGGACCAGACATCTAGCTAGCGTCCCAGTATTCCGGCCAGCCGTCGACAGCTACCAGCCGACTGGCGACTGGGTTTTTTTCGGGGACACAGGAATATTCGGCCTGTGACGAGTGTTCTAGCAATCAAGGGGGGTAAAGACTGCGATGCTATACTACATGGTCGAGTTCGATCCGATGCCCGGAGTCAACCGCACACAGATCACAGAGGCCTACCGGAAGTACGTGAAGCACTTTGGGAAGGCCTTTCCCGAGGTCAAGTTCGTTGGCTTTTTCGCCCGGGATATTCTTTTGGGCTCGCGTCCTCAATATTTTGCCCTCTGGGAGACCCCAAGCTATGCCACGCTGGACGCCTGGAAACGCGCCTACTCCGCCGACAAGGAGGGGCGAAAGATCAGCACTGCGCTCAACGAGCTCGGCACCAACTGGGACGCCAAGATGGTGTCAAAAATTGGTTTGGACTAGAGATTACCCTTCCGGACCCGATAGATCGATGAATCCAAATGGCACCATTGGCGTCAAATATCGTTGAGGACTGAGAGAGGAGAAAAATGCGCTTCCTGCGGAAGCCCGCGTGGGCCATTTCAGAGCGAGAGGCAACCGCTGAGCCCATTTACATGGACCGGCGCCGGTTCTTGATGGCTGCCGTAGGGATCGTGGCGGGCGGCATCGAGGGGACGGTTCTGGCCGGCGCCGCCGAAAACACGCCCGCGGAGCCAGGTGACAAGACGCTCGACCTCTACCCTGCCAAGAGGAATTCTAAACTCACCTTGGATCGTCCACTGACGGAAGAATCCGTGGCGGCCACGTATAACAACTTCTTTGAATTCGGCTCAACAAAAACGATTCACTGGCTCGCCCAGCGCCTCAAGACGCGACCTTGGCAGGTGCGGGTGGAAGGTCTCGTTCGAAAGCCCAAGGTATTCGATATCGACCATCTCGTCCGCTCGATGCCGCTCGAGGAGCGCCTCTACCGCTTCCGGTGCGTGGAGGCGTGGGCGATGGCCGTCCCGTGGACCGGCTTCCCCTTCTCGGCATTGATCAAGGCCGTCGAGCCCAAGAACGAGGCCCGGTTCGTAAAGATGACGACGTTCCTCGACCGCACCGTGGCACTGGGGCAACTGCAGTTCTGGTACCCGTGGCCATACGTCGAGAGCCTTACAATGGAAGAGGCGATGAACGAGCTGACTTTGTTGGTGACCGGCATTTACGGGAAGCCACTCCCAAAGCAGCACGGGGCGCCTCTCCGGCTCATCACGCCGTGGAAGTATGGCTTTAAGAACATCAAGTCCATTGTGTCGATTGAGTTCGTGAAAGAGCGCCCGCGCACGTTCTGGGAAACTGTTGGCCCAACCGAATATGGCTTCTGGGCAAACGTGAACCCCAACTTCCGCCACCCGCGATGGTCGCAGGCGAGCGAGCGCATGCTTGGCACCGATGAGAGACGCCCCACCCAGATTTTCAACGGCTACGGCCAATGGGTCGCATCGCTCTACCCGGACTTAAAAGACCGGAAGTTTTTTATGTAAGGCGGTATCCGGAATCCGGGAATAAAGGGAGAACATCAGCCTTCGATTTTTGTGACGTGGAATTCGTAACCGCTTTTGGATCGAATCCCGACTTGATCGGACAGCCCGGCTGACGCTTTGAGTAAACGGCCCAAGATTCGCATCTCTTCACGGGGGCGCTTTCGCCGCCAATATTCGCCGAGAATTGGGATCCAATTCTTCCCTTCTAAAGTAACACTGGGTTGACGCCAGACTCGCCCGCAACTTCAGCACGATGTGCCCGCCGGGCCCACGGAAAAATGCTGGCGATCCCAACTTCCCCTCAACGATAACGGCTTTCCCGAGATACCTTCCTGGAACGGCGACCAATCATCGACGGGCAACGCCTTTCCCTCCAGAGGAGGATGAACGGCTTCGAGTTGGGCCGTTAACTTTTTCACCTTTTCCCTTTCGCTGGCTAATTCTGTTTCGAGTCGTACCCGCTCCTTTTCTTGGCCCGTAATTATTTCTCGAGGGATTGTCCTTGCGAATCTTGCTTCTGTGACTGGAAGTGGGAGCACAAAGTCGTGAGCACTCCTAAGACTGCAAAAGCCAAGATAGTCATATTCCACTTTTGCTTCGACATTTCCTTTCTCCAAGCCACCCGATGAGGCGAATAGCCTTCCCCAACTCCTATGCAAGGAGGAGACAAGCGCACTCCCGCAACTTCCCGTAAAATCTGGCTCGTGTTGATTGAAATGGGTTTTCCCAGGGGGCGGTGTATGAGAAGCAGACAGAGATTGGCCAAGGGGGAAGGGACCTCCGGGGGCACCTCTAGCCCAAATATCGTGAGACCTCGATCAAGTTGCCATCGGGATCGCGAAAATAGACCGATATGATGGGACCGGTCGCTCCGGTCCGCTGAATCGGGCCTTGCTCGATTTTCACCCCCGTACCCTTTAGGTGGTCCACGACGTCCTCGATGGGGCTCTCCGTGATGAGACAGATATCGATCGCGCCAGGAGTCGGCACCTTGGCTTTGGGGTTGAACTCCTTCCCCTGTTCGTGGAGATTGAACTTCTGCCTGCCAAACGCCAGTGCCCGGCGGTTCTCCCCAAAAGTGATAACCTTCATACCCAACACGCGCGCATAAAATTCGCACGCCTGCTCAATGTCCGTGACGGTCAGCACAATATGATCAACCCGGTCGATGCGCACAGTAAGCGCCCTGCAACCTACGCACCCTGCAGAATGTAGGAGACAGCCTGATCGACGGTCGCCTTCAGGGGTTGCTCGGTGTCAAGCTCCAAGTGGGGGAAGGGAATTGGGGCCCTGGGTGGTTGTTCCTGGAGAAAGGATGGCCAGTTCTCGATCTTAGGAATGTCCCGCTTCTCTCCCCGAGCTTCCAGACGCCCTCGCAAGACCGGTTCGGAACAGGAGCAACGAATCGCGCGTATCCAGGCCCCGGCCTTTTCGGCAAGTTCCTCGATCTGTCGGCACCACTCGGAATCGAGGACCTGCCTGATGTGGGGGGCATCAAGCAGCACCGAATTGCCGATCTTGAGATTTTCCTCAGTAATGCGATAGAGGGCGGTATAGAGATTTTCTCGAATGGCCAGATATCGCTCGTCGGTGCGCGACCCAGGAAAAAAGGCATCGGCCAGAAAGTTATTGTCCAGATAGACCGCCCAGACCCGCGCGAGGATTTCCCCGGCGAGTTCACTCTTGCCGCTCCCGGCAACCCCCATGATCAGGATCAGCCGGGGTGGCCGCAGCGTGATTCGTGCTTCTCGTGGTTCCACGCCTGGACCTAGACCTCTACGATGGGGACCGCCCTGGAGAGAACCTTATGGGTTGGGCAGCGAGACGCGATGTCCTTGATTCGCGTCCGATCGTCCTCGTTCAGATTCCCCTTAATGTCAATATGTGTCTTGATCTCTGAGAGGACGCCCTTACTGTCCTTTTCTCGATCGAGGGTGATCTCTACCTGCCCAAGCTCCCATCCCTTCCGTCGCGCATACATGCGCATCGTGATGCCCATTCACGTCCCCAGGGCCCCCAAGAGCAAGAGCTGCGGGGTCGGCCCCGCATTATCCCCCCCCACGTCTTTGGGTTCATCGGCCACAAGTCTGTACCCCTTGATGATGGCTTCGTGCTGGAGATTGCTCAGGGACCGAACGGTCACATCACCCCGCATCGCTCTCCTCCCGTGTCTGAAAGTCTTTGACAAGGACATACCTGAGCACTAGACTCTTGCACCATACCACCGGAGTAATTCAACTGCAAGGAAGGGGAGACCATGGCCAAGAGCACGCGTGCGAAGAAACCAATGACCCTTGGCGCGCTGCGGGAGAGCCATTTCACCGAGGCGCGCTATGCCACCCGAACCGTCAAGGACGAGATGCGGGGAAACCTGGTTGGAATGTTGAAAGCAGGCCGGCCCCTCTTTCCAGGAATCGTGGGGTACGAGGAGACTGCCATCCCCGAGATCGTCAATGCCATCCTCTCGCGCCACCACATGATTCTCCTCGGACTCCGGGGACAGGCCAAGAGCCGGATCCTCAGAGGTCTTACAGCTTTCCTTGACGAAGAAATCCCGACCATCGAGGGGTGCGAGATCCATGACAACCCCTATGCGCCACTCTGCGCCGCATGCCGCGAGAAGCTCGCCGCGATGGGAGACGAAACCCCGATCACGTTCATTTCGCGCGAACACCGTTACGTAGAAAAACTGGCAACCCCGGACGTGACGGTCGCTGACCTTATCGGCGACATTGACCCGGTCCGTGCGGCCCGGTCCGGGCTTGATTTGAGTAGTCCCCTCACCATCCATTTTGGCCTCCTCCCCCGGGCCAACCGAGGCATCTTTGCTATTAACGAGCTTCCGGATCTCGCGGCCAAGGTCCAGGTCGCCCTCTTCAATATCATGCAGGAGGGAGACGTGCAGATCAAAGGCTACCCGGTCCGTCTCCTTCTCGATGTCTGCCTCGTCTTTGCGGCCAATCCCGAGGACTACACCGCCCGGGGCAAGATCATTACCCCCCTCAGGGATCGGATCGGTTCCGAGATTCGGACGCACTATCCCCTTACCGTGGAGGAGGGAGTGGCCATCACGACGCAAGAGGCATGGGTCAAGCGGAATGAGGACGAGCTGTATATCCCGTCCTTCGTCTACGAAATAGTGGAACGGGTCGCGTTTCTGGCGCGGCAGAGCAAGTACATTGACAAGCGATCAGGCGTGAGTCAGCGTCTTTCGATCACCTGCATGGAGAACGTTGTGTCCAATGCCGAGCGCCGTGCCCTCATCAACCGAGAAAAGCGAGTCGTGCCCCGGCCGGCCGACATCTACGCGGCGCTTCCCGCGATCACCGGAAAGCTGGAACTCGAGTATGAGGGAGAGCTCCGCGGAGCGGACACCATTGCCAGGGGTCTCATCCGGGAGTCAATCGGAGAGACATTCACAAGCCGCCTGAGTCTCGCAGACTGCCTTCCCGTTGTGGAGTGGTTCAACCAGGGAGGCGAGCTTCACATTGCCGACACCGTCGCCTCCGCCGAGGCCCTGCAAACCTTTCAGAAAATCCCGCCGCTGGTGTTGGCCGCCAAGAGACTGAAGCTGAAGGACCATCCTGACGCCCTCGTCTCAGGCTGTAATTTCGTCCTCGAGGGGCTGCATGCCCTCCAAAAGATCAACCGGAGTGAGGAACGCGGATACTTCGTCGAGCCCCGACCGACCGAGGGCCCTTCACCAGAGCGCGAGGCGGGCCAGCGGGGGCGATACTACAACT
>CAZLDS010000056.1:0-16189 GCA_964558395.1 uncultured bacterium
GCGCTGATCCTTGATGCCCTCCGCCAGACGCGCGGCAACAAAACGGCAGCGGCGGCCCTCTTGGGGATCAGCCTGCGCGGCCTCCACTATAAGCTGAAAAAACTCGAGGTTGACAAAGTGAAAAGTTGAGCGTCGGGGGTTGAGAGCTGAGGGATGAGAATTGAGAACCTAGAGTTGAGGATTGAGGGCTAAATACTCAGCGCTCAATTCTCAATTCTCAATGCTGTGCGGAGAGCAAAATGACCCAACATCCAGCACCGAACACCTCGATTTCTCGATTAATGGTCGTCAGTCTGCTCGCCACCGTCCTCCCCGTTTTCTTGATTCTCACGCCTCCGCGCGTAAATGGGGCGGAATACGTGATTGGATCGGCCGATGTTGTGTATGTAGCGGTATTGGGAAACAAAGAGCTGGATACGGTGGCGAGGGTTGATCCCGCCGGAAAGATCTCGGTGCCCTTGGCTGGTGATGTGCAGGCTGCGGGCCTGACGGCCGAAGAGCTTGCCGCCCAGCTCACCCGCATCCTAAGCAAGAAGATCAGAAGCCCGGTGGTCACCGTCAGTCTGCGAGAAATCAATAGTTATCGCGTCTATATTCTCGGGAACGTCGCGAGGCCGGGGGTTCTGTCGAGCAAGAGCGAGATCACCCTGCTCCAGGCCTTGGCCCTTGCCGGGGGCGTTGCTCCGGGTGCAGATCTGTCGCTTGCCTATGTGGCGAGAGGCAAGGAGCGCCTCAATGTCGATTTTCGGAAGCTGATCATCGAGGGCGATCTCTCCCAGAATATCCTCCTCAAGCCAGAGGACGTGGTCGTCCTATCGGCCAACCCGAGAAATGCCGTCTTCATCATGGGGGAGGTGAGAAATCCGGGGTCGTTTCCCCTCGATCGCGAGAGCAATTTCACCATCTTGAAGGCCCTGGCCCTGGCAGGAGGATTCGACCAGTACGCCAAGCCTTCTGGCACCATTATCATCCGGGAGGACACCGGTGGGAAACAGATCATTCCGGTTGATGTCGAAGAAATCATGGATAATCCGGAGAAAGAGAAGGACGTTGTTCTGCAGCCTGGCGACGTGGTGATCGTCCCGCAAGGTGGCCTGTTTTGAGGGCCCTGTTAATCCTCCAACTCTGTCTCTACTTGGCAGGGTCCCCTGTCTCGCTTGCCTTTGCACAGGAACGCCTCCCCCCGGCTGCCGGAGAGCCCTCCCCGGCCGCTCCGACTGAGGAACCCTCCCCCGAAGCGAAACCCGAGGAAAAACCGTCGGAGGAAAAAGTCCCTCCTCCGGCGCCGGTGGCATTGCCTGGGGCCCCCGAACCAGAGGACGTCCTTGATTTCCAGACGCCTCAGGCGACCGCTCCTCCTCATGCCCCGGGCCTCACAGACCGGTTTCAGCGGAGCCTCGATCTGATTCAACCGGGGCAAGTCCTGTTCAACCTGAGTGTCGAGGAAGTGTACGATTCCAACGCCTTTAATACCAGCACCGACCCCGCCTATGACTTTATCACGACGATCGTGCCGGGCATGGCTGTGGAACAGATAGCAAAAAATGCGTCTTTGAGGCTCCGATACACCCCCCGAATTCAAATTTATTCCAGGTTTTCCGGACTCAACCGGGTAAACCATACCCTCGCATTTGCGGGGAGTTGGGATCCGACTCCAGGGATTCGTCTCTACCTGCGAGATAGCCTGTTGATTACAAACAATCCGACGCAAGCGAGCCCGTTGGGGCTCAGTACTGGGACACGCACGTCGACACAGAACAATCTGACCCCTGGCGCGGAATTTAGGCTCGGTCCCGAGGATGATCTCGTTTTGGAGTACAGGAACGTTTTCCTCGATCAGGAGGGTGGAACGGACAACAGGATTAACGGCGGGAGGATTGCGTGGCGGCATCGCCTTCCCCGAGTCGGGGTGAGTCTTGAGTATAGGCCAGCATATGTCGATAGATCGCTTTCGACCGATTCCTTCAATCATGCAGGGGCATTGCGCGCCTCGTATCGCCTGAACCCCACCAGTGAGCTCCTCTTGAGCCTTGTAGGGTCCTACCTGGACCAAAAAGGGGGGGACGACTCAGCGTTTGCCGGCGGCGACGTGGGTATCCAACATCAGTTCAATCCCCAGCTCCGCATCCGTCTCACCGCAGGGGGGCAGGTATTTGGCTTAGCCGAGGGTAACCCCGAACCGAGATTCTCGACCAATTCAGCCCTGATATACACCCTTCCCCGGGGAGAGCTGACGGTGGGGTTTGTCCAGCGGTTTGTAAATACATTCGCCACGATCAATGATGTGGGGGTAGTTCTGGACACGACGGCGCGAGGGTCCTTCTCATACCAGCTCGGGCCCCGGCTGGATTTCTCAGTTCGCGGGTCGTATGGCCGCGTGGAATTTCAGCAAAGAGACCGGACCGATTATGTTGGCAGAGCGAGGATTGATATCCGGTATCGCATTTGGCAAGCTCTTTCACTCACCGCCGGATATAATTTCTTTGATCGGAACTCCAGGCTCGATTCGAATGACCTGCGTGATCACCGCGTCTTCTTCGGCCTCTCTCTCGATCTCTCCACGCCCATCTAAACCCGATTTCGAATTGCGAATTTCGGCTTTCGAATTTACAAATTCCACACTTCACCCTCAACCCTCCGGCCAGGGGCTGAGCTTTGAGGACTGAGGACTGAGCAGTTCTCGACCCTTAGCCCCCAACTCTCCACAAATCCGAGATTCCCTTAGCTCTCGACTCTAGAATTGCCCTGAGCCCCGCCCTGAGTTTATCGAACGGGTGTCGAAGGGCTCTCAACCCTGAACCGTGATCCGTCCCGGACTGTGCAAACCTTTCACTCCCTGTGCATCACAGTGGATCTTGGTGTTTTCATGCATGTTGTCGGTCATTGATCGCGCAATCTTCCGCCAGACCATGCAAATTCTGCACGCCTGCATTGGAAAAAAAACCGACGCTGCAGGGTGCCTCTGCAAGATTGTGCTCCGTTCACAGGGCAGTAAGTTCTTGATTTGGTTCATCACAAGGGCGTTCGTGCTGGGTGATCCTTGTTACACGCGCGTATGGTGGCATAGAAGTGGCAATCTGTATGTAGGTTCAAGTTGTCTGCCACAGCCTTCAAAAGGTAAGAAGCAACTACACATGTGTGGGATTATTGGCTACATCGGTCCACGCCCGGCGGTAAGCGTGCTCGTGCCCGCCCTGCGCCGCCTCGAATACCGCGGCTACGATTCGGCCGGCATCGCGACCGTCCACGGGCGAACGCTGGATGTCCGCAAGGTGGTGGGCAAGATTGCCCGCTTGGAGGGGGTCGTCGCCCAGGACCCCCCCCAGGGGCGCATCGGCATTGCGCACACGCGGTGGGCGACGCACGGCCGGCCCTCGGACGGCAATGCCCATCCCCACGTGGACTGCGCGGCCCGCCTGGCGATTGTCCACAATGGCATCATTGAAAACTATGCCGAGCTCCGCAAAGATCTCGCGCGCGAGGGGCATCGCTTCCGCTCCCAGACCGACACCGAGGTGATCGCCCACCTGATCGAGCGGCACCGGGCCAACGGGCTGCCGGAGGCGGTCCGGCGGGCGACCCGCGAGCTGCGGGGGGCGTATGCCCTGGTCTGTGTGGCTCCCGAGGAGCCCGAGCTACTCGTCGCCGTCCGCTGCGGCAGTTCTCCCCTGGTGATTGGGTGTGGCGCGGGCGAGGTGTTTGTCGCCTCCGACATTCCCGCGCTGCTGGGCGAGACGCGGGACGTCTTGATCTTGGAAGAAGGAGAGCAGGCGCTCCTGACCGCGGGGGCGGTCACGCTCCAGACCCTCGCCGGCACGCCGGTACGCCGGCCCACCACCACGATTCCCTGGGACCGGGAAGCTGCCGAAAAGGGGGGGTACCCCCACTTCATGCTCAAGGAGATCTACGAACAGCCGGAAGCGGTCCGCGCCACGATCCGGGACCGGGTGGATCTCGAGGCCGGCGAGATCAGGATTCCCGAGTTGGGCCTGACGGAGCGGGAGCTGGCCGGGCTGACTCGCCTGTGCTTTGTCGCCTGTGGCACCTCGTACCACGCGGCGTTGGTCGGCCGGTATTTAGTTGAGGCCTTGGCCCGGCTGCCGGTGGAGGTGGATGTGGCCTCGGAGTTCCGCTACCGGCACCCGGTGCTCGATGGCCGGGTCCTGACGGTCCCCATCTCCCAATCGGGGGAGACGGCCGACACCCTCGCGGCGCTGCGCGAGGCGCGGGAGCAGGGCTCACGGGTGGTAGCCATCTGTAATGTGGTCGGCAGCTCGGTCGCCCGCGAGGCGGATGGGGTGCTCTACACCCGGGCGGGCCTCGAGATCGGCGTGGCCTCGACCAAGGCCTTTACGGCGCAACTGGCGGCGCTCCTGCTGCTGGCGCTGAAGCTCGGCCGGGCGCGCGGCATGCTCGAGCCGGAGGGGAGCCAGCAACTCCTCAAGGGGCTCGCGGAGATCCCGGACCTGATGGCCGAGCTGCTGCGGCACAGCGATGCCGTCCGGCAGATTGCCGAACGCTTCACCGAGAGTCGCGACTTCCTCTACCTGGGGCGGGGGATCCATTACCCGCTGGCCCTGGAGGGCGCCCTCAAGCTCAAGGAGATCTCGTATATCCACGCGGAGGGCTACCCCGCGGGCGAGATGAAGCACGGGCCGATCGCCCTCATCGATAAGCACATGCCGGTCATCGCCATCGCGCCGCAGGGCCCCACCTACGAAAAGATGGCGAGCAATATCGAGGAAGTGAAGGCGCGCGAGGGCCTCGTGGTCGCCGTCGCGTCGGCCGGGGACCCCGAGATCGAGGCGACCGCCGACAGCGTCATCCCGATCCCGCATACGCTGCCCTGGCTGCAACCGCTGCTGGTCGCCCTGCCCCTGCAGGTCCTGGCCTATCACATCGCGGTCCTGCGCGGCTGTGATGTAGACCAGCCGCGCAACCTGGCCAAGAGCGTGACGGTCGAATGAAACACGAGGGAAACGTGGTCACCCAACACCCAACACCGAAGAGTTAACATCCAATGTTACGAGTCTTCCGACACTATCTATCTCGCCAGGTCCTCTTTCTGAGCCTCGCTGACCTGATCATCCTCGTAGGGGCCGGATCGGTCGTGAGCCTCACGCCACTGGTGGGCCTGCCCCCGCTCTGGTTGGGCTTCGAACCCATTCTTCCCAAGGTGTTGACCTTCGCGGGACTGGGCTGGTTCGTCCTGTTTGTGGGCGGCGCGTATGACATGTCTCCGCAGCAGGGTCGAAAAGAGATCTTCATCCGCCTGATGGCGTGTTTTCTGGCCCTGGCATTCCTCTTGAGCGCGATCGGGTTCGCCTTGCCTATACTGCGCTGGGGCCGTCTGGCCCTGGTGCTGGGGCTCGTCGTTGGATTCTGCGGTGTCACGGCCGTGCGAATGCTCATAACCCTCCAGTTATGGGATGCCCCCCATTTCCGGGAGCGGCTGTTGTTACTGGGTGCCACGCCGTTAGCGGATCGACTTATCGAGACGATTGCGAAAGTGGGCGCGCGTGGCTTTGAAGTCGTGGGCTATGTGGATAACAGGGCAGAGATTGGCGCAAACCCGAATAACGGGTACCGGGTCCTCGGAAGAGTGGGGGAGCTCGAGCACGTGGCCGCAACACACAGGGCAGGAACGATCATCGTCACGTTGGATGAGCGACGAGGGACCTTGCCCCTCGACGCAATTCTCGACTGCAAGTTGCGGGGTATCCACGTCGAAGATTGGCCGTCTTTTTACGAGCGACTGACAAGGCGAATCGGGATCGAGGACCTGAGGCCGAGCTGGATGGTCTTTTCTGACGGGTTCCACCGGCCTTCGCTGACCCGAACCGTCAAGCGATCCATGGATATCGGCCTCGCCCTGGTCTTTCTGGTCCTGGGTTTTCCCCTCTTCGTCCTGATCGCCCTCGCCATTAAGCTGGAATCACGAGGGCCGATCTTCTTTCGGCAAGAACGCGTCGGGCAAGGAGGAAGAATATTCAATCTGCTCAAGTTTCGGACCATGGTGGACGGGGCGGAACGAGAGAGCGGCCCGGTCTGGGCGACTAAAGATGATCCGCGCGTCACCCGAGTGGGGCGCCTTCTCCGGCGATCACGTCTCGATGAGTTTCCCCAAATGTGGAACGTCTTCAGGGGCGACATGAGCTGTGTCGGCCCCCGTCCCGAGCGTCCCCACTTTGTCAAAATGTTGCAGCAGCGCATTCCCTATTATCTGCAGCGACAGAGTGTCAAGCCGGGAATCACGGGGTGGGCGCAGGTCCGTCACCCGTACGGGTCGACCGTTGAAGCGGCGGCGGAAAAACTCGAGTATGACCTGTATTATATCAAAAACATGTCGGTCTTCTTGGACCTTCTTATTGTGTTGAGCACGATCCAAGTGGTCCTCTTCAGGCGTGGAGCGCGTTAGATCGGAAGGGAAAGTCATGTCACACCGACCAAAATATTCGCCCGTTGACGCTCAGGAAAGTGAACTGGATTATGTGCAGATCTTGCGGGGCATCCTGAGGCGAAGGAAGGCGATCGTTATTGCGACCTTCGTGCTGATCGCCATCCCGGGCCTCGGGTGGACGATATACGGGCAGCGGCCGCGTTTTCTCTCTGCAGCCACGATTCAGATCAAACCATCCATCGCGGACATGATTCCTGGGGCGCGAAACCTCCCAGTGGGTCCAAACCTCTCTGTGCAGATGGCGGTGCTCAAGAGTCGTAGCCTTGCGACGGAGGTGATTGATGCCGTTCCCCAGGAAACTGTAAACGAGCTGATGCAGGAAAGTCTGGAGCCCGACTATTTCATGGCGTTATTAAACACGGCCCGCCGGCTCTTGGGAAAGCCGCCGACCACGACCAGTCCTCGGCAGCAAGCCCTTGCTGAGATGCAAACGTCTCGAATGGAGTTTTCCCCCTTGAGAAAGACAGGACGACGGGAACCGAGCGGGCTGGTTGTCATGTCTGCGACGGCCTTCAAGCCACGCGTGGCGATGGACTTGGTGAATGCGTACGTGCAAGTGTTGCTCAACTGGTCGAGGCGGTCAGAGCAAGAAGATGTGACCGAGGCCCAGAAATTCCTCGAGCTGCAGCTCGGCCGGGTGAGGCAAGATCTCAAAGACGCCGAGGCCACGCTGTCACAGTTTGAAAATCAGTACGGGGCGGTCCGGTTGAACGATCAAACCCAATTTGAGATGTCTCGGCTAATACAACTCCAAGGGGAGCTCGCACAGATCCTGGCGAATCAGGAGATCGCACGGGGTAGGCTCGATGCACTGGAGAAGGCACTGAAAGGGGCTTCAAGGAGGGCCCAGTCAGGGACCCAGATTACGGCACAAGCTGCTGGGAAGATTAGCGCCCGATTGTCGCAGCTGCAAGCAGAGCTGCTCCAGATGCGGGCAAAATACACCGAGGAACATCCGTCAGTGATCGCGACGCGCCGGGAGATCCAAGCTCTCCGCAGCCAGCTTGCTCGGTTTCCGGTCGCCAAGACTTCCGATCCGCTCGCAGACATTGCGTCTATGAGTCATGATGAAATCGTTCAGAACATCGCAACAGTTAAGGGGGAGTTAGCCACGCTCCAAGCACAGGAGGCGCCGCTGCAGCTTCAGGTCGCTCAGCTGCGTCAGAGTCTCGGAAAATTGAGCGGACGGGAGTCGGAGTATAGTGCCCTCCGCGGGGGGGTGGTGAGTAATCGAGAACTTTACACCTTCCTTTTACAGAAGCTCTTTGCACTTCGCATCCGCGAGCAGACCCAGGGGGAGGTGGTAAAGATCATTGATCCCCCGAACCTTCCCTCCTCTCCCATCCGCCCTATCAGCCCAAAAAGATTGGCTTTTCTTGTCGCTTTCGCCCTAGGGACTGGAGCGGGTCTGGGCTTTTTAATCGAGTATATCTATGAGCCGGTCGAGTCGGAAACGACGATCCGAAAACAAATAGGGCTTCCGTTGCTCGGATCGGCGCTCGCGATCCCTACTCGCCAGCCGAAAGGCAACGAACGCCCCATGCTGGTGTTTAACCAGGGCCGCAGGGCGGTAATGCCACAAGAATTTTACCGGAAGATTCGGACAAATCTTGAGGCAGAAAATTTCCGGGCGCCTTTCAAAACGATCATGATTACGAGCGCCTGGCCCGGAGAGGGAAAGAGTACCACGGCGATCAACTTGGCCGTGACACTCAGAGAACTCGGGCGTCGAGTTGCGCTGATAGAGGCGGACCTGAGACATCCCAGTCTGAACCAGGTGTTGCGATCAACAGGGCTAGGGGGGCTGACCAAGCTTCTCCAGGACCTCCAAAATGCTCCGGACGTCACACCGTCCGTGGATGTGCCGGCCGAGGTCATGGGGACGCAATTGGACTCAGGTTTTCTCTTTATTCCGAGCGGCGATCCTCATGACGACCCAGCAGCCCTCCTCAGTTCGACACGTACCAGAGAACTCGTCACACGCTTGCGCCGGGGATGGGACTACGTCCTCTTTGATTCGCCGCCAATCCTCTTGGTCAGTGACAATCTGCTGTTTGCACATTCCCTGGATGGCGCCATTTTGGTGGCCCGTTCAGGACAGACCAAGAGGCGGGACCTGCAGCGCGCGAAGGACATTTTAGAGGAGGCAGGGGTGCGAATCATCGGCGTCATTCTAAATGAAGTTCCCTTGAATCAAATGCCCTACTACTACCACAAGTATCGCTCGTACTATGTGCCGTTTAGGCCGGAGGTGTCAAAGAAGCGACCGAAAGCGGATGATAGAAAGGGAAAAGCATAAAACGGACAGCGGAGTTTCGAGTGTTGAGGGATGAGCGCTGGGGCTCGTAAATCCGAAATCCGAAATTCGCAATTCGAAATTGCTCGGCTAGTCCGAAATCCCAAATCCGAAATCTCCCTTGGCTCTGAACCCTCAACGCTCCGCCGTGGACGGATGGCCCCATGAAGGCGAAATCGCCTCTCCATATTTTGGTGACCGGTGGTGGGGGTTTTATTGGATCTCATGTCGTAGATGCGTATCTCCAGGCTGGTCACCGTGTGACTGTGGTAGACAATCTCTCCACGGGTAGGGTGGCCAACCTGAATAGCCGTGCGCAGTTTTTCAAGACTGACATCCGAGATGTGAGCCTCGACGCTATCTTTCAGCAGGGTCGGTTCGATGTCATCAATCACCATGCGGCCCATATCGATCTCCGTCGGTCCGTCACCGACCCCTGGCATGATGGGGAGGTCAACATTCTTGGAATGCTGAACGTTCTTGAGTGTGTGCGCCGATATGGAGTCGACCGTGTCATTTTCGCCTCGACTGGGGGGGCAATCTACGGTGACCAGGAGATCTACCCAAGTTCAGAATCGGCTGCTCCTTGCCCCACAAGTCCGTATGGTGTGGCCAAGCTGGCCGTCGAGCACTACCTCAATTACTACCAGACAGTTCACGGGGTACGTTCAGTGCTGCTCCGCTACGCCAATGTCTATGGGCCCCGTCAGGATCCGTACGGCGAGGCCGGCGTTGTTGCCATTTTTATCGAAAGACTTTTAAAAGGGCAGCGGCCAGTCATTTTTGGGGATGGCGAACAGACGAGAGATTTTGTTTTTGTCGGAGATGTTGTCCGGGCAAACGTAATTGCTCTCGATTATCTTCAGGAACATAAAGGGAATTCAAGCCCTCTTGCAGTGAACATTGGAACGGGGAAAGAGCTGTCAGTAAACAAGCTCTTTACCCTACTCAAAGGCCTTGTGCCCGGCGGGCCTGAGCCGATTTATGGTCCAGCCAAATTGGGGGAACAACGACGAAGTGCTATTGATCCGTCGTACGCGAAGGGGACACTGGGGTGGGAGCCTTTGGTTCCGGTCGAAGAAGGCTTAAGAAAGACGTGGGATTGGTTCAAGGAGCGATCCACATGAGTGGAACATCGCCAGCGTGTATCGTCAATGCTATGACGGTAGACGTAGAAGACTATTTTCACGTCTCTAACTTTGCCAATGTCGTGCGCCGTGAGGACTGGTCGAACTTCACAGGTCGCGTTGAGACGAATACGCGCAAGCTCCTCGATATATTTGAGGCACGCGATGTGTCGGCGACCTTTTTCGTCCTCGGCTGGGTGGCCGAGAGGTACCCGTCTCTCGTTCGGGCTATTGATCGGTCTGGGCACGAGATAGCCTCCCATGGTTACGCGCACACCTTGGTCTACCAATTAACGCCGGAGCAGTTCCGCAAGGACGTGACGCGGGCGAAAAAATTCCTAGAGGATTTGAGCGGCAAACCGGTATTGGGCTATCGGGCCCCGAGCTTTTCCATTGTGAAGTCGTCCCTGTGGGCACTCGATATTTTAGGCGAGGAAGGATTCCAGTATGACTCGAGTATCTTCCCGATACACCACGGCAGGTACGGGGTGCCTGACGCGCATCGGTTTCCGCATCGGTGCCAGACGAGTAATGGTAAGGGGCTGATCCAATTTCCAATTTCCACTCTCCGCATTTTGGGGTTCAACATCCCGTTGGGAGGGGGGGGGTATTTTCGTGTCCTTCCCTATGCTGTGACCCGGCGGGCTATTCAGCGCCTCAACCATACGGAGCAGAGACCTGCGTTGATGTATATACACCCGTGGGAACTGGATCCGGCTCAGCCGCGAATGCCGGGTCCGGCGCTGGGTCGCTTCCGACACTACGTAAACCTACACAAGACCGAGAGAAAGCTGCACCGCCTACTACATGACTTTTCGTTTCAAGGCTTGCGATGGTTCCTCGATAGACTGGATGGACACGGAGGAACGGCAATTGTCGGTTAATAAGATGCACGTGAAGCGGGGAAACGTCCATCAACTGGTGCTTTTCTGGAATCAGTCCAAGGAGACGGTACTCGCAGACGGCATCGAGCCAAATCTGCACCGACTCAAGAATCGGCTTTTCTACAACCGGGACGATGGGGCCTTTGTGCGCGTGTCCACAAGCCTGGACCCGGACACAAAGCCGAAGCTTTGGGGCTGTTACAGGACTGTGCCGGTGAGCTCCTGAAACTTCTGCCGGCGTACTGGCCCGAGGAACGTTCAGGGTGGAGTGTCGAGAGTCGAGAGCGGATGGTCGAGGGTCGAGAGCTAAGAGTCGAGAGACAGTCCAGACACTAAGCCCTGAACTCTCAACTGACCGACCCGGGATGTAGGAAGACGTCCCATGTAACTGAAAGGGCGGAGCCATGCATGGACCCAATGGAAATGTTGCCTGGTATGCGATCCGGACGCGATCCAGATATGAAAAGATGGTAAACCAGCAGCTCGTTTCCCGCGGCGTCGAGGCGTTTCTGCCCCAGATGAGCCGGCGCCGGCGATGGAAGGACCGGTGGAAGAATGTCAGCTTTCCGCTGTTCCCGGGCTACTGCTTTGCCCGGTTTCCACATCAAGACCGTCCGACTGTGCTCACGGCTGTGGGTGTCGTCCAGATCCTCGGCATCAATGGACATGCGACTCCCGTCCCCGATGACGAGATTGAAGCGGTCCGCCAGCTCGTCACGAGCACGCTTCCCCTGGATCCGCACCCCTATCTCAAGGAAGGGATGGAGGTCGAAGTAGTCGGGGGACCGCTGGCCGGGATTCGGGGGGCCCTGGTGCGGAAGGGCGGACGGGCCCGGCTCGTTGTGGCGGTCCATCTCATTCAGCAGGCAGCCTCTGTCGAGCTGGATGCCGCCGACGTGCGACCAGTGTGAAAATTTCGAATTGCGGATGGCGAATTTCGAATTTATGGGTCCTCTGAGTGCTAATTCCGAAATCCGAACTCCCAAATGCCAAATCCGAAATCGAAAAGGCAAATTTCCCAATCCGAAAGTCGAAATATGTCCCCTATAAATCCCAAATCCGAAATGTCCTGCGCAAGTCCGAAATCCCAAATCCCAAATCCGAAATTTATTCTCGGGATTTCGGCCTTCTACCACGATAGCGCTGCATGCCTACTGCGCGACGGCCAGATCGTCGCCGCGGCGCAAGAGGAGCGCTTTACGCGGAAAAAGGGCGACGCGGACTTTCCCGCCCACGCCATCGCGTACTGCCTTCATCAGGGGGGTGTGACGCCCGAGAATCTCACGGCGGTCGCCTTTTACGACAAGCCTCTCCTTAAGTTTGAACGCATTCTCGAAACCTACCTCGGCGTGGTTCCACGCGGAATCCGCTCCTTTCTGATGGCGGGGCCCCTCTGGCTCAAAGAGAAGCTCTTTATCGACCGGCAGATCCGAGAGGGAATCGGCTATCGGGGGAGGATCCTGTACGCCGAGCATCACGAGTCGCACGCGGCCAGCGCGTTTTACCCGTCCCCCTTCGATGAGGCGGCCATCCTCACGATCGACGGCGTGGGTGAGTGGGCCACGGCCGCGTACGGTGTCGGCCGCGGCAATGAGATCGACCTGTCGCACGAAATCCACTTTCCCCATTCCCTCGGCCTGCTGTACTCGGCGTTCACGTACTACACAGGGTTTAAGGTGAATTCGGGCGAGTATAAGGTCATGGGCCTCGCCCCCTATGGGGAACCCCGGTATGTTGATCTCATCTTCCGAGAGCTGATCGATCTGAAGGAAGATGGCTCGTTCAAGATGAACATGAGGTACTTCAACTATCTCGACGGCCTCACGATGACGAACGACGCGTTTCACGACATGTTTGGGGGTCCGCCGAGGGAACCAGAGACTTTGTTGTCCCAAAAAGAGATGGACATTGCCCGTTCCATTCAGGTGGTCTGTGAAGAGGTCATGCTGCGCATGGCCCGGGCGGTTCACGCGCAGACTGGGCAGGAAAACTTATGTCTGGCTGGCGGTGTGGCGCTGAACTGTGTTGCGAATGGCCGCATTCTGCGTGAGGGGCCATTCAAGCGGATTTGGATCCAGCCGGCGGCCGGCGACGCCGGAGGAGCCCTTGGCGTAGCGCTACTTGCCCAGCATCGTTACTTCGGCAACACCAGGCGGAGCCGGTCAGGGCGGGACGACATGCAGGGAGCCTCGTTGGGACCAGCCTTTAGCGAGGATGAGATTGATACGTTCCTGCAGGCCCATGGGGCCCCGTATCGACGGCTCAAACGTGAAGACTTGATCCGGGAAGTAGCCGGCATCTTGTCGCATGAAAAGGTCGTAGGGTGGTTCCAGGGCCGGATGGAGTTTGGACCCCGAGCCCTAGGCAACCGGAGCATTCTGGGCGATCCGCGATCCCCCAAGATGCAGGCGCTGATGAACATCAAGATAAAATTTCGCGAGGGTTTTCGGCCCTTTGCCCCAAGTGTGCTGCGGGAACGAGTTGCTGACTACTTTGAGCTGAGCGAGGACTCGCCTTACATGCTGTTAGTAGCTCCCGTGAAGCGGGAAAGGCAGATTCCCATGTCTGACACCGAAGAACGGCTATGGGGGATTGACAAGCTCAATGTCCCCCGATCTGACATCCCGGCGGTCACACACATCGACTATTCGGCGCGGATCCAAACCGTTGCACGCGAGGATAATCCCCTCTATCACGCCCTGCTCCTGGCCTTTGAAGCCCAGACAGGTTGCGGCGTCCTAGTCAATACGTCGTTTAACGTCCGGGGCGAGCCGATTGTGTGCACACCCGAAGATGCGTATCGCTGCTTCATGCGGACACACATCGATTACCTGGTAATGGGGCCGTTTCTGCTGGATAAGAAGGCGCAGCCCGAGTGGAAAGAGAGTGCGGATTGGCGGCAGGAATTCCAGCTCGACTGAACACAAGGGAACTGCGGCGGTTTGGCCTAACCGTCGCCATCCCACTGGCGCTCCTGGCTGGAGTATGGATGTGGCGGGGGCACGTAGTGCTCCCTTCTGTGCTTGGAGGGCTCGCTTTGTCCCTGGGCGCAATCGCCCTCCTGGCCCCGCGCGGACTGCGGCCGGTCCACACACACTGGATGCGTGTGGCACATGCCTTGGGATCGTTTAACACGCGCGTCCTTCTGGGTGTTGTCTATTTTGTGGTAATGACCCCGACAGGCATTGTAATGCGCCTGCTGGGGCGGGATCCGCTGGATCGCCGCCTCGGAGATCGGTCGTCGTATTGGGTGCTGCGCAAGCCAAATCCGGATTCACGAGGGGCCATGGAGCGGCGCTTCTAAGTATCCAAAATCGTAAAATATCTTAGAACGAGCGCGCGCAAATACAGTGTTGGAGTGAAAGAGAGAGCTAGAAACCTCACTCTGTTGTGTATTTCTGTTGGAATAAGCATGATTATCTTCGAAATAGGAGCACGACTTCTCACCCCCTTTCCTTTCACCGGAGACATGGCCAATACTGTTCCGCATGACAAACTGGGTTACACGGCTAGTCCAAAACTCCCCGGGATTGATCGGCATGGATTTCGAAATCCCGAGAACCAGGACGAGTCAAGTATTGTCGTCTTAGGCGATTCTCATACCTACGGGTTCAATGTAGCCTCAGACAACTCTTGGCCATACGCGTTAGCAAGAAAGACGGGCCGGACCGTTTATAATTATGGCATGGGGGGATATGGGATTTTACAGTACGTCTTCCTCTTCAATGAGGCAATTAAGAAAAGGCCACAGCATATTATTTTAGGATTTTACGTGACAAACGATCTGCAGGACTATTGCGCTGTGGCAACCTTGCCTTATTGGAGGAAGATCCTGGGAGAGGCACATTTACGATCTGATATATGCATTTTCAAAAGAAAGGACAACACCAAGGACGAGACGAATGAGTCCAAGTGGGTAGGAGCGATTAAGGCGATACTAAAAAAGACCGCCGTAGGCAGTGCCTTCGACTACTACGTGTGGGATGAATTGGTCACTGTTCTTAATGGAAGTGAGGATAGCGGGACGAGAGGAGAACAGTTGGTCGGTATAGAGACTGGTAATGGTAATCACAAAACTTACATATCCTACCGAAGACTTATTCGCCATTTGCACGCGATGGACCCCGAGGACGTCGGAATCAAGGAAGCTATCAAGGCCAGCGAGCATTTCTTTCTGCAAATGGGGGAAAAAGCGAGAGAACAGAATATAACATTCTCGGTGCTGTTTATTCCATCCAAAGAAAGAGTATTCTTTGAATGGGCAAAAAAAAACAACGTGAGAATGAATGGGAATTATGTAGTTACTTATGAAACAGTGGTGCGTAGAGAAGAGGCTCTCGTGAGGAGATTTCAGGACTTCTTTTCAAGGCACAACGTGCAGACGGTGGATGCCATTGCGTACGTGACAGAAGCACTCAAAGACGGGAGCCCGCTATATCCAGCGAGTGATGAGGGGCATCCCTTGGAATCAGGTTACAATGCGTATGCAGATGCGGCAGTAGAACTAGTGCGGAAAAAAGCGGCTGTCGCTAACTAGATCTCCGAGGGAATGCGTATGAGTGGATTCAGGGTAAAGGTTGGCATTTGGGGCGTGGGGCTGAAAGATCGGCCATCCTATTGGGTCGAGCGAAAGCCCCTGCCGGATCCTCGAACATCCATGGAACGGCGGTGCTAACTCGTTGAAATTCCAGAGGAGAAACCATGACTGAGCTGGCAAAAGAATTCTGGCTGTTCCTCAAGGTTCGCAAGAAATGGTGGCTGGCGCCGATCGTCATCGTTCTTGGACTCCTGGGAATGCTGATCGTGTTTACACAGGGGTCGGCCCTCGCTCCATTCATCTACACTCTCTTCTAGTCGAGAGTCGAAGGTGGCTGAATTGTGAATTGGGGCAAGGCTCCCCCGACTTTGGCGTGATGGCAGTCAGCACCCTGGCCGTGCTCGCCTTGCCGGTCGCTGGCTGGTCTACTTTCGCAACATGGAACGCACATTCGCCGACGCGATCTGAGAGATAGTCGACAGCGGAGTGCTGAGACTTCTCAGCTCCTAGTCCTCAACCCCACCCCCCATCTAAATGCTATTGTGATGTTTCGATTTGAGACGTTTCATATCGGGGCCTGCAAGAGAGAAGCACAGCGCTACCACGATTGTCGATAGATCGCCCTCAGGTTGCAATGACGCGTGTAAGTCTAGTAAGCCTTTGTATTCTAAGCTCACTTCTGTATCTAAAATACGTTCCTGCGCCCTACATATGGATTTCGTTATCCTGGTTCATTGCTCTTCTGGATAGCGCGATAACAGCCAATAATTCCACTGCCAAGGCCATATGGTTCAATATTAGCATTGTACTCCTTACACTTGGATCGTTTGAGGCATATTTGTGGATCAATGAAAACCCCGTACGAAGAGAAGGATCATATACACA
>CAZLDS010000057.1:0-5408 GCA_964558395.1 uncultured bacterium
TTGGGCGTCGGGCCGAATCTTGAAGTACAAAGAGGGTAAGTGAGACTATGGCTGAGGAACGAAAGATCCGCGTCTTAGTTGCCAAGCCTGGGCTCGATGGCCATGACCGGGGAGCGAAGGTCATTGCCCGTGCATTCCGGGACGCGGGATTTGAAGTCATCTACACGGGGCTTCGGCAGACACCGGAAATGATCGTCAATGCAGCCATTCAAGAGGACGTGGATGCCGTCGGTCTGTCCTGTCTCTCAGGGGCCCACATGTACCTGTTTCCTCGAATCGTCGAACTGCTCCGCGAACGCGGGGCCGGTGATGTACTGGTCTTTGCTGGCGGAACCATTCCTGATGGCGATATTCCGAAATTGCGCGAGGCAGGTATCGCTGAAGTGTTTACGCCGGGAACCGCAACGTCAGTGGCAATCGATTTTGTTCGAACACACGTCGGACCCGACCGGAAGAGTTAGGTATTTCGGTGTGTGGTGGCGGCTCGCGCCGAAACAGCGACTGCGGTAATCTCTCGCCTGTTGTCCTCTTGTAACCTTCCTCATCAATGCGTGCATCCCAGGGGGTGTGTGTCAAATTCCCGTCCCAATGTAGTTAAAGTATATTGTAATAGTATCATATATATCTGTTGAATATAATTCAACTGCTGGTTCTCGGGGAATTTCTCCTCGACACGGTTGCCACCCTGTGCTAAATCTTTTTCATCATTCGTTTCAGCTTGGGTCGTTTGGCTGCCTTGCCGGTCAATCGGACCGCATAGGGGGATGAAGCGTGAACATCATGGAAAAAATCCGTCAGGGGGATGTGCGGGCGATGGCGCGCCTGATGTCCCTCGTCGAGAATGATTCTCCCGAAGCGACACCGGCCTTGAAGGGTCTCTATCCCTTCACGGGGCGGGCCATGATTGTCGGGATTACGGGCCTCCCAGGATCTGGCAAGAGTACACTGACCGATCACCTTACGCAGGAGTTTCGCCGGCAGGGGAGGGCGATAGGAATCGTCGCCGTGGATCCCACCAGCCCCTTCACCGGCGGAGCGATTCTGGCCGATCGTATACGGATGCAGCGCCATAGTCTCGACCCGGCGGTCTTCATCCGGAGCATGGCCACGCGAGGACACCTGGGGGGCCTGGCCAAGGCGACCAACGATGTGGTGCACGTGCTGGATGCGGCCGGCAAGGAGGTTATCTTCATTGAGACGGTCGGGGTCGGGCAAGATGAGGTGGAGGTGGTCAAAACGGCCCACACCTGCATTGTCCTGACCGTCCCTGGGCTTGGAGATGACATTCAGGCCATCAAAGCTGGGATCCTCGAGATTGCTGACATCTTTGTGGTGAATAAAGCCGATCGGGAAGACGCGAACAAAACCGTCGCAGAACTCCAGGCCATGATGGGTCTCGGGCCGCGACGTTCGGACTGGAATCCTCCCATTTTTAAGACGGTCGCCACTCAGGGGGAAGGCATCGCGGAATTGGCTCAGGGTATTCTGGCCCATCAGGCTCATCTCGACACAGGGGGCTTTCGCCAGCTGCGGCAGCGGGAACGGAGTCGTGTTTTCTTCATTGAACTGCTCCAGGAGCGGGTGACGCGGCGCCTGCTTGAGCAGGCGGGGACCAATGGAATTCTCGAGCAGACCATCGAACGGATTGCCCACCGAGAAGTCGACCCGTATTCAGCTGCAGATGACTTTCTCAAGAATGCGGGTCTCTGACCCATGCCCGTCGCTCAGGACGTCTCTGAATCCACCGCAACCATTTCTGATTCTGGTCAGACGTATCGGGACGCTGACGGATCCGATATGGTGAGTGAAAAGGTGCCCCAATGAAGGTCCTTGCCTCAGGAGCGAACTTCTACCACTGGATTCACCCCGATGATTTTCGGGAGTGGGTACGCGTTCACAAGAGGCGCGAACCGCGGGAGAAGCTGGTCACAGAACACGAAGCTGTCTCCCGCTTTGTCGCAGATGGGGACTATATCGCGTATGACTTTTCGTCCCTGACCCGGGGTCCCCAGGCCTTGGTGCGAGAGATCGTCCGACAACGCAAGCAGAGGCTCTGGATCTGCGCCGAGTTTACCCTACATGAGTCCACCCTACTCGTCGGGGCGGGGTGTGTCGACCGGATTGATGTGGGTTTTTTGGGATATGGCAATTACATTGGACGGGCAGTGGTGGAAGGCAGGGTACAGGTTTTTGAATGGACCAATGGAGCCTTGGCCTTTCGGATGCTCGCCGGGGCGAGGGGCATCCCGTTCATGCCTATGCGGAACCTCATAGGAACGGACACGTTTCTGCAATCAGGGGCCACGGTCGTGGAAGACCCTTTCACTCGTGATCCCGTCTGTCTGGCCCCAGCGCTTAACCCGGACGTCTTCCTCGTCCACGTCCACCAGGCGGACGTGTACGGCAATGCCCGCATCTTTGGAACCAACCTTTTTGCCCTGGAGGCGGCCCTGGCTTCGAAGAAGGTCATTGTCTCCACCGAGCAGATTATTGATCCGTTAGAGGTGCGGAAAGAGCCAGCAAAGACGACTCTTCCGCACTTTCTGGTCAGTGCCGTCGTGCATCTGCCGTTTGGAGCGTACCCGGGTGGGGTCCCCGGCCGGTATGAGATGGACCTCGGGCACGTTAAACAATTGAACGCGATCGAGACGGAAGAGCAGGTGCAGAGGTACCTTGAGGACTTCGTGTACGGTGTACGAAGCCACACCGCGTTCTTGGAACACAAGGTAGGGAAGAATCGGCTGACCGACATGATTCAACGCGCGGCGATTACAGAAGGATATCAGTAGCGAAGACACACAGTCGAGGATGCCCGTTCATGGCTCCCTTGGATCAGCATTCCGGGTTCACGGATACGGAATTCATGATCTGTCTGGCTGCTCGCTTGCTGGAAGATCAAAAGACGGTGTTCGTCGGGTGGGGCATTCCTCAGGTGGTAGCCCTCTTGGCAGAGAGGCTGTACACCCCACATTTGATACAAGTCTTTGAGTTCGGCGCCATCGGCCCCCAGTCTCTGACCCCGTTTGTTCGAGGCACGATGGGGGGGCCTTCCAATGTGTACCGTTCTCTGCAGTGGACCAACATGAACTGGGCCTTTTCCTACGCGGCAACGGGATATATGGACTATGGGATGATCGGGGCGCTCCAAGTAGACCGATATGGAAATGTGAACTCTACGGTGTTGGGGGGGACCTACGATCGTCCTCACCGACGGTTTCCTGGAAGTGGCGGGGGGAACGAGGTTGCCTCCTTCTGTTGGAGGACGATTGTCGTATTGAAACATGAACCGCGGCGTTTTGTTGAGCGGCTTGATTTTATGACCTCCCCCGGGTATTTGACGGGTCCAAGGGCGCGCGAACGTGCTGGGCTTCCCCGAGGTACTGGGCCCTTCCGGGTGGTCACCTCGCAAGCCCTGTTCGGCTTTGAAGAGGTGTCGAAGGCAATGCTTCTGGTCGGGGTGTTACGAGGGCGTTCGGCGGAACAGGTCATTCACGGGATGGGCTTTGAACCATTAGTGGCAGAGAGAGTGCAAGTACTCGAGCCACCGACGCCAAAGGAGCTGGCGATCCTCCGGGAGGAGATCGATCCGGCTCGGGTTATTATCGGGGAACCCGCCGGATGAGTTATGGGCCAAGCGACGCACCCCCTTCCTAGCAGGCATGAACCCTCCGGAGAGATAACCCGGTTCCGCGAACGGCTCGCTCGGGGGATCCTGGTGGCCGACGGAGCGATCGGAACGATGCTTCAAGCCCGAGGTCTCCAGCCTGGGGAACCGCCAGAGCTTTGGAATCTGACGCGGCCACAGGCGGTTCAGGAGCTCCACGAAGCCTATCTGGCGGTCGGATGCGATCTTGTGCAGACCAACACCTTCGGGGCCAACCCTCTTCGGCTGAAGGAAAACGGCCTTGCTCCGCAGACCGGGGGAATCAATGCGGCGGCTGTCCAGCTTGCCCGGAGGGCCGGGGGGGCGCAGCATTTGGTCGCAGGCACGGTCGGCCCAACGGGGTGCTTTCACAAAGGAGCTCATACCGGCTCATCCCAGGACATCACGTCCGCATTCGAAGAGCAGATTTCGCACCTCGTTCATGGGGGGGTTGATCTGGTCCTGATCGAGACCATGACGCATCTGGACGAGGCACGGATGGCCCTTCAGGCAGCCCAGGCATGTGCGCGCGTTCCGACCGCGGTCAGCCTGGTCTTTTTCGAGCAAAGAGGCAGACTTTGCACCCTGGACGGTGCCCCTCCCCAGGATGCGGTACGGGAGCTTCGGGGGGCTGAGGCAGTAGGGTGTAACTGTGTGGATGTAGAATGTGTGATCAAGGTCCTGCGACAGATGCGGGAGGTTACCGCGTTGCCGCTTGTTGCGCAACCCCATGCCGGGCTTCCCGCCAAGCACGAGACACGAGTCGTCTATGCATTGACCCCTACGGAGATGACACGCCACATCCCCCCTCTCTTCGAGCTGATGCCAGGTATCCTCGGGGGCTGCTGTGGAACCAACCCCGCCCACCTCGACACACTCATTCGCTCACTCCGGCCCTCGTAATCCTCACAACTCCCTGAACATTGCCTGTTTCACGCACTCCCTTACCCGATGCTGTGCCGACCTGATGCGCGTCACACGCTCTAAGGCCCACACAATTCCGGTCACCGACGACGTGGCCCAGAATTTGCTAGGGGAACGCAACAGCTCTTGACATTCGCGCAGGACATCCCTATTTTCCGTCTTTGTGCCTTGTAGGAAGAAAGGAGGTGATAGGACGCTATGGCGAAGGGAGAGAAGAAGATGGCCAAGTTGGCCTCCCGGACCATCAATGATCAGGCCACTCGGGTTCACGCCTGTCCTGCCGACGGGAACAAGATGACCTGGATCCAGTACTTTGCCGCAAATGGCCGCGGGAGGACTGCTTTGCGTTGCGACAAGTGCGGCGCGATCAAATTTCGATCCGAGCTGTGATCGGGATTAAAAAACACCCGGAGGAGAGGGGGGGGAGACCCCCCTCTTTTTTCGTCTGGTTTAGGCTGCCGACCCTTGCAGGAAGCTTCAGACAATCCTTGAAAAGCTGACCTGTCTTTTAAGTGGTTTCTGAGAGATTGGTTCCCTTGCGCACAGCGGCATTTCCTCTTTGACAGGTCTATACCCCTCTGATATCCTCCATGGCGAATACCCCTTCAGTAACCCTCTTAGGATCACCTCAGGCGTTCAGTGAAAGAGTCTGTCGGGGCTCTTGCAACATACGAGGAATGGTAAATGGGTGAGGAAAAGGGAGGGGAGAAAAGCCCACAGTTGGCGATGTTTGCTGTGTGGCAAGAGATGATGTCGAGGCCTCGGATCGCTGCTTCGCAATCCCCTCTTTCTGGCGATGAGGGAGAAGAGGCTCTAGAATTCTGTAGTCTTTGAGAGCGGA
>CAZLDS010000057.1:5508-16123 GCA_964558395.1 uncultured bacterium
GTGAGGTGGCAGAAGAAGAGGTTCTGATCAAGAAGTATAGTAACCGCAAACTCTATGATCTTAACCGGAGTCGGTATATCACCCTCGAAGAGATCGCCGAACTGATCCGCCGGGGAGGGCAGGTCAAGATTGTAGACGCCGAGACTCAAGAAGATCTGACGAATATCACGTTGGTCCAGATCCTTCTGGAAAAAGAGAAGCAGCAGAACCTGCTTCCGGTTCGGTTCCTCCACCAGCTCATCAAGTACGGGGAGATGTATCAGGATTTCTTCCGGCAGTATCTCGCCTCCAATCTTGAAGCAATGATTTCCATACAACGGCAAGGGGAAAAGGGGATTAAGCAGTGGACGAAGCTGGGGGGCTTGGGTGATATGACCCTCAGCCGGGAGCCCGCCACCCCAGAGACCTCATCGAAGTTGAAAGCGGAGTTGGATTCCTTGAAAGAAAAACTCAAGGAGTTGGAGAAGAAGCTGGGGGTATAGCCATAACTGCGGCGCGGAAGCCGAACGATCGAGGGTGTCACAGGACGGAGGGTGGTCGATGAGTGACAAGCGAGAGCGGGAGCGGGCACGGGATCTGGCCATTACCCAGATAGAGAAGGCGTACGGAAAAGGGTCAATCATGCGCCTGGGGGCGGCGGGGGCCCTGGAACCGGCTGCCGCTATCCCGACGGGCGCATTGGAACTCGATGTTGCGTTGGGTATCGGTGGCGTTCCCCGAGGGCGCGTGATTGAAATCTTTGGCCCGGAGTCGTCGGGTAAAACCACCTTAGCTCTCCACATTATTGCCCAGGCCCAGCGGCTTGGGGGGGCGGCCGCCTTTGTGGACGCGGAACACGCGTTGGACCCCATCTATGCGGGGGCGTTGGGAGTAAATGTGGACGATCTGCTGATTTCCCAACCGGACACGGGCGAGCAGGCCTTGGACATTACCGAGATTCTCGTCCGAAGTGGTGCGGTCGATGTTGTGGTGATCGACTCGGTGGCGGCTTTGGTCCCGCGGGCCGAGATCGAGGGAGAGATGGGAGAGCCCACCATGGGACTTCAAGCCCGTCTCATGTCCCAGGCCCTTCGAAAGTTGACCGCCGCTATTTCAAAGTCCAGAACGAGTGTTGTCTTCATTAATCAGATCCGGGAGAAGATCGGCGTCATGTTCGGCAATCCGGAGACGACAACGGGTGGCCGCGCCCTCAAGTTTTACGCCTCCGTTCGACTCGATATTCGTAGGATTGCGTCGATTAAGGACGGAGACAGCGTGGTCGGTGCCCGGGCCCGCGTGAAGGTCGTAAAGAATAAGATAGCGCCCCCCTTCCGCGAGGCCGAGTTCGACATAATCTTTGGTGAAGGCATCTCTCGTACCTCGAGCCTGCTCGACCTGGGCGTAGCCCACAAGTTGATCGAGAAGAGCGGGGCCTGGTACTCGTATGGGGGAGAACGGATCGGCCAGGGGCGCGAGAACGCGAAGCGGTTTTTGGTAGAACACCCCGCCATCACAGATGAAATTGACCGAAAGCTACGGGCCCTCCTAGGCATGAACGGTACGCAGAAGCACGAGGAGAGCTGACTTCCTTCCGAGCATCTCGTCTGCCCCGGAGCCCCTCAATTCGGGCGAAGGGACCTGCCAGCAAGGCTTGCGATCCGGCATAAAAAATGCATAGTGAGCCTTGAACCCACCAACTAGCGGAGACACTATGGATCTTCGAGACCTCCTAAAGATCGCCGTGGAGCGCAAAGCCTCCGACCTCCATATCAAGGTGGGAAGCCCCCCCGTCATTCGGATCGACAACAGGTTAGTCCCTCTTAGCGAGAAACCCAGAATAAGCCAGGAGGACGCGATCCGGATGATCTTCCCTGTAATGAACGAGGAGCAGCGCGAACACTTCAAGCAGAAGCACGAGGTCGACATCGCATACAGCATCCAAGGCCTGGGCCGCTTTCGTGCGAATATCTTCCAGCAGCGTTCCACCGTCGGGATGGTTATGCGTGTCATCCCGATAAAGATTCAAAGTATCGAGGAACTGAATCTACCCCCCGTCGTGGAGAAGCTCGCTATGGAAGGCCGGGGATTGATCCTCGTTACCGGGGCGACTGGGAGCGGGAAAACGACCACGTTGGCGACCATGGTCGAGCATATGAATATGCACCGGACGGCTCACATTATCACCATCGAGGACCCGATCGAGTACCTTGTTCGGGACAAGAAGTGCCTCGTCAACCAGCGGGAGATAGGATCCGACACCGATTCGTTTGCCGAGGCGCTTCGAAGTGCCCTTCGGCAGGACCCCGACATTATCCTGGTGGGAGAGATGCGGGACTACGAGACCATCTCCACGGCTATTCTGGCGGCCGAGACGGGACATCTGGTGCTGAGCACGCTGCACACCGTTGATGCCACTGAGACGATCAACCGAATCATCTCAGTTTTTCCTCCGTATCAGCAGCGGCAGGTGCGCCTCCAGCTGGCTGCGCTGCTCAAAGGTATCATCTCTATGCGCTTGATCCCGCGTGCCGATGGCCGAGGACGTGTGCCGGCTGTCGAGGTCATGGTGGCAACGGCCACGATGCGGGAGTGTATCATCGACTCGGACAGGACTCGGAAGATCCCCGACTTCATTGCCGCCGGCCACAGTCAGTACGGCATGCAAACCTTTGATCAGTCGCTGATGACCCTCTACAAACGTGGCCTTATTACCTTTGAGGAGGCTCTCCTCTGGGCATCCAACCCGGATGATTTCGCGCTAAGGGCTCGCGGGATCGAACCCACCTTTGATCAGCAAGGCTTGAAGGACGCGCAGGGTGACACTCCCAAGGTTGCCGGCCTCGAGCGTCTGACCGGATAGCCACAGTCAAATAGATCAACCCTGACGCCCTGCTCAGGGGTCTCCCCTTTGAATCTCCTTGAGGTTTACTCACCTGTCCTGGCTCAGTCAGAGCACTTTCTTGACAATGTGTCTGCTATGTCCTAACATGAAATTCACTATTTTTCTGACCTTTGGGGGTTCAGGGGATGCGGAAGCTAAGCGGAGCAGAAGTCCGGCAGGCGTTCCTGGATTACTTCGCCTCGCGAGGACATACCGTCGTGTCGAGTTCCTCCTTGGTCCCCAGGGCGGATCCCACGCTCCTCTTTACCAATGCCGGAATGGTCCAGTTCAAGGACTGTTTCCTTGGGGCGGACAGGCGTGACTACACCCGGGCGACCTCGTGCCAGAAGTGCGTCCGGGCAGGTGGGAAACATAATGATCTGGAGAATGTCGGGAAAACGGCGCGGCACCACACGTTTTTCGAGATGCTCGGCAACTTCTCGTTTGGCGACTACTTCAAGGAGGCGGCCATCACGTATGCCTGGGAGTGGATGACCGTTGATCTTGGTCTGCCCGCTGAGCGGCTCTGGGCGACGATCTACACAGACGACGATGAGGCCTTTCAGTTGTGGCAGAAACTTGCCGGATTGCCAGCCGATCGGATTGTACGTCTGGGCGAGAAGGACAATTTTTGGGCGATGGGAGACACGGGTCCTTGCGGTCCGTGTTCCGAAATCGTCTTCGATCAGGGACCGGAGGTGGGGTGTGGTCGCCCGACCTGCGATATCGAGTGTGACTGCGACCGATATCTGGAGCTTTGGAACCTGGTCTTTATGCAGTCTAACCGTGATGCCAGTGGGACACTCAACCCGTTGCCGAAGCCGAGTATCGATACCGGAGCAGGGCTTGAGCGGATCGCTGCTGTCGTTCAGGGAGTCCGCAGCAATTTCGACACCGATCTCTTGCGCCCGCTCATTACCACCGTGGAGGAGCTCACGGGGCGGACGTACGGGGTAGGGGAACGGGACGATGTGTCCATGCGGGTGATCGCCGACCATGCCCGGGCAGCCACCTTCCTCGTGAGCGACGGAATCCTGCCCAGCAATGAGTGGCGGGGCTATGTCCTGCGGCGAATTGTGCGACGAGCCCTGCGGCACGGGAAACTGCTGGGGCTTGAGGGGCCCTTTCTGACGCGGGTGACAAGCCGGGTGGTCGATCTTATGAGGGAACAATATCCAGATCTTCAAGCCAGTCGGGACCGAGTGGCCCGTGAGGTCCTCGCCGAAGAAGAGCGCTTTGGCCACACCCTGCAGGCGGCTATCCCACGGCTGGAAGAGGCCATTGCCGAAGCAAAGACCGTTCGGGGAGATCACCGCTTAATCGGCGAGATGTTGTTCAAGCTCTACGATACCTACGGTCTCCCGCGAGATATTATCGATGAGATCGCGAGTGAACAGGAGATCCAATGCGCCTGGGAGGACTTTGAAAGGGAGCTTCAACAGCAACGAGAGCGGGCACGGCTCCACGCGGCTGCATCGTTGATAACGCCTCCTTCTGGCTCACTGGCTCTTGCCGGCTCGGTCCCGGTCCTCTTCGTGGGTTATGATCAGTTGGATGTTGAGGCCGAAGTCATCGCGATCGTGAAGACGGAACAGAGTGCCGAAGCGGTCCAGGAAGGAGAGGAAGCGGAGATTGTCCTGGACCGCACGCCGTTTTATGCTGAGGCGGGAGGACAGGTGGCAGATGTCGGCACCCTGGAGGGTCCGCGGGGAGTGGCCGAGGTTCTTGATGTCCAACGGCCCCTCCCTGGCTTGACCGTGCACCGTGTCCGGATCACACGCGGGTCGATTCGGAAAGGGGAGCGTTTACGCGCTGCTATCGATGCGGAACGACGAGCGCTCATTGTGAAGAACCATACGGCAACCCACCTGGTTCATGAAGCCCTTCATCGCGTTTTAGGGGATCATGTCCGACAGGAGGGCTCTTTAGTCGCCCCTGATCGGCTCCGGTTCGACTTTCGCCATTACGGACCCATGACCGCTGCGGAGATCGCGCGGGTTGAAAGGATGGTCAACGAGCAACTCTGGCGGAACCTTCCTGTGGTCATCGAGGACCAGATTCCTTACGAAGAGGCGATTGCACGGGGGGCGAGGGCTTTTTTTGCCGACAAGTATGCCGACCGCGTCCGGGTTGTGGCAATACCTGGGTTTGGGCTAGAGCTTTGCGGAGGAACGCATGCCGACGCCATCGGTGAGGTTGGCCTCTTCAAGATCGCCAATGAAGGCGGGGTGGCGGCTGGCATCCGCCGGATCGAAGCGTACACAGGTCCCGGAGCTTACGATTACCTCGTGAAAGAAGAAACCGCCCTGCAGGAATCGGCTGACGCGCTCAAGGCCCGACCGCTCGAGGTTCCTGAGAAAGTCGAAAGGTTGAACCGACGGGGCGGAGAACTAGAGCAAGAGATTCAGCGCCTGCGGAGCCGCGTTGCGGCCAGCCTGGTCGAAGACCTGCTCAAGCGGGTTGAGACGATTGAGGGACTCCGAGTTGTCCGGGCGCGCGTGGAGCATTTCGACCAGAAGGGGCTGCGGGACTTGGTCGATCGGGTCCGGACAAAGCTTGGTTCGGGACTGGTCGTTCTCGGGACCGTCATTGATGGCAGGGTTGGGTGGGTTGCCGGAGGGACCACGGACATCGTGCCGAGAGTCCATGCCGGGCGGCTCGTCCGGGAACTCGCGCGGATAACTGAGGGTGAGGGGGGAGGCCGCGCCGACTTGGCCGAAGCAGGAGGAAAGGACCCATCGAGGCTGGATCAGGCCCTCGATCAAGTTCCCAGTCTCGTTGGGCGACTACTGAGTGCGGAGGGAGGAAAGGCCTGATACCTCGGCCTTGAAACGCGGGGGTGAGAGTGGTATATAAGGAAGCTCGGGGACTGGCACCTGTGGAGGTTCAGCGACGGGGGAGGAAATTCCGTATCGCATCGGAAGGATGGCCTCTGATCCTCCCACTCCTGGGAGGCGGCATCGCCTTGTGGACGGTGGGCCTCACAGCGGGCGGTCTTGCCCTGGGGGCCCTTGGCGCAGGGGTGGGTTTCTTCTTCCGGGATCCTGAGCGATTCCCGCCGACAGAGACGGGGGCGGTCCTTGCCCCGGCGGATGGACGCGTGCTTCGGATCGGGCCCGCCGTGGACGGACGGAAGGGAACCGAGGTCAGTATCTTTCTCTCCCTGTTGGACGTCCACATTAACCGAGCCCCGTGCACCGGTCGGATCGAGGAGGTCCTTCCGAAGCGTGGCGCTTTTCGGGTCGCATGGAAGACAGAAGCCTCTCATGGAAATGCGCAAACCCTGATTCACCTGAAGGGGGATTCAGGCGACGTTTTCGTCCGACAGGTTGCAGGAATGTTGGCTCGGCAGATTGTTACTTGGGTTCGCCCGGGGCAAGAAGTTCGAGCAGGAGAACGGATTGGCATGATTCGTTTTGGCTCGCGGGTTGATCTCTTGTTACCCGAGGGGGTCCGTCCACGGGTGCAGCTCGGGGACCAGGTCAGAGGCGGCGAGAGTATCATTGGGGTTGTTTCATGAGGCCCAAAGTTCGACGTGGGGTGTACATCCTCCCGAGTATCTTGAGCATCGGGAATCTTTTCTGCGGATTCTACGCGATTATCGCGATCTATAAGCATGACTATTCCAAGGCGGCGTTGGCCATCATCATTGCCTTGGTGGTTGATTTTCTGGACGGGGCGGTGGCGCGAATCGCAAAGGCGACGAGCGATTTTGGCGTCGAGTTGGATTCGTTGGCCGATTTGGTTTCCTTTGGAGTCGCCCCGGGGATGCTCGCCTACGCTTTTGCGATGAAGCCCCTGGGACGCATTGGCTGGCTTGCCGCATTTCTTTTTGCGGCCTGTGGGGCGCTCCGCTTGGCTCGCTTTAACATTCAGACCAAGAAGCTGGATAAACGCTACTTCGTGGGTCTTCCCATCCCGGCGGCAGCAGGGATCGTCGCATCGAGCGTGCTCTTCCTTGGTGACTCCCCTTCGCTGGAGATCTTTACGTATCAGGTGCTTTCGCCGGAGGTTACCTCTGCGTTAATGGTGGTCATGGTGGCGATGACCGCTTTTCTCATGGTAAGCAAGGTCCGATACCGCTCTCTCAAAGAGATCGACATCGCCCGGCGGCATCCCGTTACGATTCTCTTTAGCTTGCTTCTGGCCACGCTCATCATCGCCTCGGAACCGAGTCTCTTGCTTTTCGTTTTCTTCTTCCTCTATGCCCTCTCAGGTTTCCTCCGGTATCTCCCCTTGTGGCGCAAGCGCATTTCGCTTGACGTGGGCGAAGAACTCGAGCTTACGCCGGGGGAGCCCCGCTCCCCGTGAGGGAGGGTTCCCCCGGCGTGCACACTATCAGCCGTGACTGCTCGTTGGATGACCTGATGTCGTTGTGTCTGCACGGTGTTACCGTCCGAGAGGAGAGGAGAAAGCAATGGCGACGCGAATTCTGATTTTCGACACCACGCTGCGGGACGGAGAGCAGTCCCCGGGCTACAGCATGAATACCCGGGAAAAGTTAGAACTTGCCCGACAGCTTGCCCGCCTTCGCGTTGATATCATCGAGGCGGGTTTCCCGATTGCTTCGCCGGATGATTTCGAGGCGGTCAAGGTTGTATCCCAACACATTCGAGACGGGGTGACCATCGCTGGGCTCTGCCGAACTCGGGATGAGGATATCGACCGGGCCTGGGAGGCATTGCAACATGCCGAGCGTCCGCGGATCCATACGTTCATTGCTACGTCCGATATCCATATGCGCCACAAGCTCAAGATGAGCCGAGAGGAGGTGCGCGAATCGGCGGTCCGCGCGGTGAAAAGGGCCCGAGGGTATACGGACGACGTCGAGTTTTCCTGTGAAGATGCCTGCCGAACCGATCAGGACTTCCTCTGCCAAGTCGTAGAGGCGGCCATCCAGGCAGGCGCCACGACGGTCAATATCCCCGATACGGTGGGATATGTCATTCCCTGGGAATACGCCGAACGACTGCGAAATCTCATGAATCGCGTTCCCAATATCGACAAGGTGATTGTGAGTGTCCACACCCACAACGACTTGGGCCTGGCCGTTGCCAACTCCTTGGCGGGGGTAAGAGAGGGAGCCCGGCAAGTCGAGTGCACGATCAATGGGATCGGGGAGCGGGCCGGGAATGCCTCTCTGGAAGAGATCGTCATGGCAATCAGGACGCGCCACGACCTTGTGGGTGCGGAGACAGGCGTGAAAACCGAGGAGATCTACAAGACCTCAAAGCTTCTCACCAAGATTACCGGCATTGCAGTCCAGCCGAACAAGGCCATTGTTGGTGCCAACGCGTTTGCCCACGAAGCAGGAATCCACCAGCATGGGATGCTATCTCATGCCTTGACCTACGAGATCATGACACCGGATTCGGTGGGGGTCCCCCAGAGCCGTCTTGTCTTGGGCAAGCACTCCGGGCGCCATGCCTTGAAGAAGCGACTCCAAGATCTGGGGATGGATCTGGGCGATGAGGATTTGACAAAGGCGTTCCAGCGCTTCAAGGAGCTCTGCGACAAGAAGAAAGAGGTCTTCGACGAGGATCTGTTGGCCATCGTCGAGGAGCAAGTGTCTGCGCTGCCGGAAACCTATGTTCTCGACCATCTCCAGTTCACGAGTGGAACCAATATGGTTCCCACTGCCACGGTCCGCTTGAAGAAGGAGGATGAGATCCACCAGGAGTCAGGCTGGGGAGATGGTCCGGTCGATGCGACCTTCAAGGCCATCGATCAGATTACCGGGATGCACCCGCGGTTGAAAGACTATGGCATCCGGGCGGTGACCTCGGGCAAAGATGCCCTGGGGGAGGTGATGATCTCGATCGAGGTCGACGGACAGACGATCATCGGTCGAGGGACCTCCACGGATGTCATTGAGGCGAGCGCGAAGGCCTATCTGAATGCCATCAACCGTGCGGTAGGGCGGAGGACATTTCCGGGCAAAGAGGTGAAAGAAGGCGTGTGATGGGGATCCTCGTGTCCGTGGCACTGATCCACGCCTGTCCGTTTTCGGAGGCGAAGAGATCATCCTATGCCTGAAACACTCCTCGACAAAGTCTGGCGCGCCCATACGGTCCGGACGCTTCCGTCGGGGCAGACGCAGCTGTTTGTCGGGCTCCATCTCGTCCACGAGGTGACGAGCCCCCAGGCTTTCCAGATGCTTCGAGAGGCGAATCTCACCGTCCGCTTTCCGAACAGGACGTTCGCCACCGTTGATCACATCGTGCCGACCGCGTCGCAGCTTCGCCCCTTCGGCGATCACCTGGCCGAAGAGATGACCGTTCATCTCGTGCAGAATTGCAAGGAGTTCGGTATCCCGCTGTTCGATCTCGATAGTGGCCGGCAGGGGATCGTCCATGTCATCGGACCCGAACTGGGCCTGACGCAACCGGGAATGGTCATCGCGTGCGGCGACAGTCACACCGGGACGCACGGGGCCCTTGGAGCGGTCGCCGTGCCTATTGGCACCAGCCAAGTTCGGGATGTTCTGGCGACGCAGTGCTTGGCACTGGTCAAACCGAAGACCCGGCAGATCCGCGTAGAGGGTGAGCTCGCGCGCGGTGTCTACGCCAAGGACGTGATCCTGGCGATCATTCAGCGGCTGGGGGTCCACGGCGGGGTGGGCTACGCATACGAGTACGCCGGATCGCTGATTGAGGCGATGTCAATGGAGGAGCGCCTCACCCTTTGCAATATGAGTATTGAAGGAGGGGCCCGGCTGGGGTACGTCAATCCCGACCGCACGACGTTCACATATCTCAAGGATCGGCCCTTTGCCCCCAAGGCGGAGGCCTTTGATCGCGCCGTGGCGTGGTGGAACAGTATGGCGACGGACCCGGGGGCTCGCTTTGATGATGTGGCCACGTTAGACGGCAGATCAATCCAGCCCGTGGTCACATGGGGAATCAACCCGGGACAGTCTGTAGAGGTCAACGAACGGATCCCCGACCCGGCCGAGGCCCCGGAAGCTGACCGCGCCGCTTGGGCCGAGGCGTTGGCCTTTATGGCCTTTGAGCCGGGCCAGCGGATCGCCGGGACCCCGATTGACGTGGCCTTCATCGGTTCCTGTACCAACGCACGACTTTCTGATCTCCGGGCGGCTGCAGAGGTGGCGCGGGGGCGGAAAGTCGCGCAGAGAGTGCAGGCGCTTGTCGTTCCAGGCTCGCAGGCGGTGGCCGAGGCGGCCGAGGCTGAGGGGTTGCACGAAATTTTCCAAGAGGCCGGATTCCAGTGGCGGAAGGCCGGCTGCTCCCTCTGTCTGGGAATGAATGAAGACAAACTGAAGGGTCGGGAGGTCTGCGCCTCCTCGAGCAACCGGAATTTCAAAGGGCGTCAGGGTTCCCCAACGGGGCGGACACTGTTGATGAGCCCGGCCATGGTGGCCGCGGCGGCCGTCACCGGAGAGGTCACCGACGTGCGGGAGTTACTGCGATGAGTCCTATCCGGCGGAAAATCGTCGGCCGGGCTCTCCCCCTGCCGGGGAGGGACATCGACACCGACCGGATCATACCGGCTCGTTTCCTGAAAAGCGTCACGTTTGAGGGGCTCGAAGAGCACGTCTTTAAAGATGATCGCCTGCACTTCCCGGACCATCCATTCAACCAAGAGCGGTACAAGGGGGCCGCGATCATCGTGGTCGGCCACAACTTCGGGTGCGGCTCGTCACGCGAGCACGCGCCGGAGGCGTTGCGGCGATGGGGAATCCGCGGCATCGTCGGCGAGTCGTTCGGGGACATCTTCCTGGGAAACTGCACCGCC
>CAZLDS010000058.1:0-6835 GCA_964558395.1 uncultured bacterium
GCGCGGCCTCCACTATAAGCTCAAGAGACTCGACCACTGAACCCTCTTCCCTCCTCTATCGTTCAGAGGAAAATCGGTTCGCTTTTCGCTCATCGAGGGCTATGGGGGTCGGGTGTTCGAATCACCCTGGGTCGGAGCGTGGCCCGGAAAGCAAATGGGTCCCCCTCGAAAGAAGGACGCGGAGTTTCTCGCCACTTACATGTTCCTGAGCCTCCGCCTCGATCGGCTACCGGCTTCCACTCGCTAGCCAGACCCTTCGTGGTGGGGTCCTACCGCGGGGGTAGGGGCGAACCAGCGTGCCATTCAAAGGGTTGACGTAGAGGCCTCAATGGGAATGTGGGATGTCAATGGAGCTTCCAAAAGCAGCAGGCGGCCCTGTAATGTTTACATGGCGAACATAGTAAGAGTTACCGGCACGTCAAGTACGCTAAATTACCCTTCCTTGTCTGTGCAAGGTGGACATAGCTCTAGAATGACGCTCTACAAGAGCGGTGAACGTCTCACCCATGGCACTCCTTCTCCATAGCCGGACGATTTGCCGGTCACCGTGAAGGGTTGAAGGTGGCACAATCATTGCTTTTTTCCGGTTTCATGCGATTCGTTGCCCCCGTTCTCATGCCGGGTGGCCTTCTGTTGCTAGCCAGCGCTCTGTTCTTAGAATGGGTGGCGCTTCCACGGACACTTTCAGCGCTCTCGCACGTCTATCCGTACGCCGTTTTTGGAGCAGGCCTCTTTTTCGGCTGGCGTTTCCATCGGAGCCAGCTTGTACTCGCCACCCTCATTCTGGCTTTCACGGAAAGGGCACTGCAATACTATGCCGCCGTAGATGCACCCGCGGGTGTCGGCCGCATCGTCTTCAATGCCGTCGCCCTTTTGTTACCCCTAAACCTTGCGGCGCTTTCGCTAATCAGCGAACGCGGCGTCGTGACTACAAGACATCTCGTCCGTCTAAGCTTCATTCTCTTACTCTTACAACCGCTCGCGGTTGCCCTGATCTGTCGCCCCGAGCAGGCGGGTCTGGCGTCCCTGTTGGAACATCCTTTCCTGGACGCCCATTCGGCTCTCGAGCTATCGATCGCGCAGCCAGCTCTGCTAGCCTTCGGGGGTGTCTTCATCGTGATGATAATCCGTTTCATTCGGCATACCAGCCCCGTCACGAGTGGGTTCGTTTGGGCACTGGTGGCGGTGTTCATAGCGCTCAACGCGCAACCCATCGGGTCCGTTTCCACAATTTACCTTGCCACAGCGGGGCTCATCCTCGCTACTTCGTTTATCGAGTCCGCGTACGTCCTGGCCTATAGCGACGAGCTCACAGGGCTCCCGGCCCGGCGCGCCCTGAACGACGCCCTTGGAAAACTGGAAAACCAGTATGCGGTTGCAATGCTTGATATTGACCACTTCAAGAGGTTCAACGATCGGTATGGCCATGATGCGGGTGATCAGCTGCTCCGGATGGTGGCTTCCACATTGGCGAGGGTACCGGGCGGCGGGAAGGCGTTTCGCTATGGCGGGGAAGAATTCGCGGTAGTCTTCCCAGGTAAGTCGTTGCAGGAGTCTCTCCCCTACCTCGAAGTGTTAAGAAAGGCGGTTAAGACATCGCGCTTCACCCTCAGGAGTCCCAGCCGCCCGACAAGGAAACCCAAAAGGCCGAGGCCAAACGACTCTGCGAGAGAGGATGTCTCGATCACGATCAGCATCGGTGTGGCCGAGCCCACTGAGAAAAATATGGATACGGAGGATGTGCTCACGGCGGCGGACCAAGCTCTTTATCGCGCCAAGAAAGCTGGGAGAAATCGGGTGAGTATCTAACGCCACGTCCACGCCGGCCAGGGAATTAACCCTGCATGACGCGGGCGATATCTCCCCCATCTCATGCAGCCGCGCCTCATACCGGAGCCGGTACGTGCTAGACAACTCGAGTGAAGCGACCTCTTGTCCCTGGAAGGTGGTGGGCCTCGCACGGAGAGGGAAGGAAAGCGACCAGGTGGTTCCTGGGCGGTTTCTTGGTGGACGGTTTGTCAGGGGCGGGCCCTATTCAGAAGAAAATGGTAAAGGCTAGCACCCTGGCCTGCCGATCCCAGCTTTGTTCGCTGGCAGGTCATTGCAACTCGTGGATGAGCCGACGCCATGCATCCAGCACTGTCTCGTGCATGATCCCCGGATCGGGTCCTGGGACAAGAGGCTCAGGTGGACCAAGTTCATGGGCCCGCTGTCTTGCCGACTCCCTTGCGTAGTACCTCCAGATCTCGTCTTGAGTCTGAATGTTCATATGGATGAGTTCCACGCCGGCTGTCCATTGGGCCGCCCACTTGACGGTGCCCCCAGCCTGAACGGAACGCTTGCTGAGCGGGAGCTTGAAGTGAAGAAGGAGGTTGGCTCCGACAGGGAGGATCATCCGCTGTGTCGCGAGACACACCCCAGCGGTCCCGATATTGGTGATCCGCCCCATCTGGGCATTGGTGCTTTTGCCCTGGTAATCCACTGGAAGGTTGCAGGCAATGCGGGGCGATAGACGCCGATCAATCATGACGATCCTCTTGTGGGCTCTGTCTCAAAAAAAAACGCCACGACGTGCCATATCCTCTCGAGAAGGCGTCAGAATCTTCTGGTGCCTGTAAGTTTGCAGGAGGCGGGCTCGAAAGTGTGTCTACCCCGGTTCCATTCCTGCTACCCGCTGAAGGCTCAGTGTCGAGAGTCGAGTGGCCTCCAAAGCGCTGAAATTTACTTATCTTCTAGGGACACCCCTGTCAAGCCAAAACTGGGTCTTGGGGAGGTCTCACGTCGTTACTGCCGTCAGTTCGCGAGACTCCAGAAAAGGGAAGCCAACAAAATTAGCCCCACCGCCATCACGACCCACCGTGCCCGCCTCCGTTGGCCCGTGGGGCGGTGTTCCCGGGCCTCCTCGAGGCGCATGAGGTCTGCCGTGTCGATCATGTGGACTCTAGGCCTCCTGAAGGGCAACACCATCAGCATCACGGCCACAACCCCGACCGAGATCAAGAGGATGGCGATCGTTACGACACGCATGGGATCTGGTCACTCCTTGGTCATGACAATATGGTCATCCTGTGTGGGATCGATGGGTCAAGTGTGAGTGGTTCGCCCTACGTCTTGCCCTGATCCAGAAAAACGTGAGCGCCTTTCCGGGGCCATGCTCCGCCCGAAAAGGCGTCGGAAGTCTCTTGCGCGCCAGTAAATCTGCCGGAGAGGGGCTATGGACTATTTCTACCCCGGGTCCATCCCTACTACTTGCTGAGGGCTGAGTGTTGAGAGTCAGGTCAGGGGTCGCCTAACCCTGCATTTTACTTATCCTCTAGTGACATCCCTGTCAAGTCAAAACTCTGTTTGTCCGGAGCGACCACCCGGGGGCAGTGGTAGCCCCTGCTCTTAGAAAAAGTAGCGCCTCCCACAGTTTCTGCGGATGGCATCCTCGTTGCAAGGGGGATCCAAGGGCAATACGTGCAGGGAGTCTGTCGTGATTGAGATCGACGTCAAGTGGATAAGATGTGGGCAATGCCGTCTTTTTTATGTGGCGGTGGAATGTCCAGTCTGCGGATTTCCGTTGACGAACCTGCTCCCGCTGGAATGTTTCCCGAAGCTCTGGAAGAGTAGACCAGAGGGCTGAGGGCACTAGCCCGGATTGTCTCGGGGCGATAGTTTACCGTGTGCCCTTTCCCTTCACCGCGCCTCTCAAGACTCCCCCCTCACTTCTCCAAGTGCGGCAGTAAGTCCGCGTAATGCCCGATCATTTTCCACTTCCGATCCTCTTTGGGGAACAGGTTTGTCGCCCGGATTGACACCTTTGCGGGCGGGCCTCGCACATTTGTATTCTCTCCATTCTCGTAATTGTGCGTGACCGCGAGATCTTGGCCTATCGTAATCCGCATCTCCTCGGGCTTTACCTCGCTGTCAATATGCAGGATCCCACGGCGGATTTTCAGAAAGCGAAGGGCGCCGAGGTGGTCCCCGCCGCCCCTGAGTCGCTCCCGGCGCCGGCTACTTTCTCCCTCGCCGTCGCCTCCCGCGCGTTGGAATGTCACAACTCAAGACCTGTCCCCCCAGTTCTTTCCCATTCAGGTGCTTAGCCTCCCGCAATCCTCGTGCTGCTCTCCTAACCGGCTATCCGTGCATTTGATACGACTCATGGGCCTAGTGGACTTCAGCCTGAATGACAATAGTTGCCTGAGATCCGGCGGCAAGAACGTTGCGGCCGTAGTGGCTTTGGATAACTGTGTGTCACCGGATGGCCATGAAAGGCCTCCCGTAGAATGAGTGCTTCTTCCCGTTCGGTCTCCCGATACTCTTCAAAATAGCTACCGTTGGCGTGGGGGCCCACCAGGTGGGGATCCCATTCGTCGTCGAAATGCATGAGAAACGCGCTATCGACTTGCCGGGATGGTGGTTTCACGGTGAGCTGCTGTGTCCACGCAACAAATCGCTGATACTTATCCTCACGGCTCTCGAAAAGACCCAGGGGAAAAGTCAAGAACAGGATAAGTTGATTGGGTTTCAGCCGACGAAAAGCCTCACTCAATTCCCATTTGAGCCCGGGGGTCGCTCTCGCTGTGATGATTACTGCTTGGGCGACCACCGGGTTCGGCGTGCGATTCCTCGTGTATATGCTCACTCCAAGTCAGATGGTGAGGTAGCACAGGCTGTAGCGTGAACGTTACGCCAAATAAAAGAGGTTGCTCCCCTCGAATCATACTCCATTTCCCGCCGTCATTTCCCCCGGAAGGAGGCCTTCCGCTTCTCCAGAAAGGCCTTAACCCCTTCCTGAAAATCCTCGGTCATCCCGCTCACGGCGATAAACTCCGACTCATGCTCCATCTGGGTTTCGAGGCTCTCAAGAGAGCCGAGGTGGAGGAGCCGTTTTGCCCTTCCGAATGCCAGGGTTGGCCCCTTGGCCAATTGGGTTGCTAGCTCGTCAACGGCGACTCCAAAGTCGGCGTCAGGAATTACCTGGTTGACTAGGCCCCACGCTTCGGCCTCCCGTGCTGTCAAGATCCGGTTAGTATAGAACAGTTCGAAAGCCCGCTTGAGGCCGACGAGCCGAGGGAGGAAGTATGTTGAGCTTCCGTCGGGCGTAGCCCCGATTCCGACGTAGGCCGTGGTGAAGCGAGCCGACTCGGCGGCGAGGACGAGATCGCATGCTAAAGCCAGGCTCATCCCACCCCCCGCCGCGACACCATTGACGGCGGCCAAGACCGGCTTCGGCATCCGGCAGATCCGGGAGATGGCAGCGTGGAGCACACTCGTCAGCTCCTTCAAGTGCCGGGAGATCGTCTCACGCCGTTCCCCAAACTCCTTCACATTCCCCCCGCCAGAGAAGACGCTGCCCGCTCCTGTGATCACGAGTGCCCTGACCCCCGGATCTTCGCTACACGTGAGGACAACCTCCATCAGCTTCTGTGCCAGTTGAAGATCAATGACGTTGTATCGCTCTGGACGGTTCAGCGTGATGGTAGTCACGTGACCCCGAGTTTCTACGATCATACCCTTGTCTTCCATCGTTTCCCCCTCTCGAGATCAGCCGATCCGTCTCCCGCCATGTTACTCCCCCCTTTGGGCCTGGACCCAGGAAAACCAGGGGCGCCAAGGTTGCTTCCGCCGCCCCTAGCGTGTTTCCGGCACTAGCATCCGATCCGCACGATCATCAAGATATCAAAGCCTGGTACGATGAAAAGGGCTGCACACTCGGAATGGGACACGATACGGTCTCGATGGACCACGCGGATGCAAGATCCGCATCCCGTGCTCACTCCGCCAAAGACGGAAGTCACAGATCCCAACCGAGGAGGTGCAGCCATGCCGCAGTATATCGGAATCGATTTGCACAGGCCAACGTCCTTCATCACCCGGATGGACCAGCGGGCCCGGATCCTCGAGCAGCTTCAGCTACGCACGGACGCTCCAAGTCTCAAGGGATACCCCGAGCGGCTCCGTCCGGACATCCGCATTGCGGTGGAGGGCCACCGGCCATTGGACATACCTGCACGAGTTGATCGAGAATCGCCATCCGGATCTGGTCCTCGCGCATCCCCTCAAGACAAAGGCCGTCGCCAGTGCGCCCATCAAGACGGACAAGATTGATGCGACCACCTTGTCACATCTGCCGCGGGACGACTCACTCCTCGCGACCTACATCCCGCCCCGCTCAGTGCGCGACACGCGGGAGACGCTCCGCTACCGCGCCTCCCTCGTGCGCTTGCGAACCCAGGTAAAGAAGAAGAACAAGCCGCATGCAATTCTGACAAAGAACGGCCTCCGGACCCCGACGAAGGATGCTTTTGGCAAGAAGCCACAGCGGTTTCTGCCGACGGTGCCCGGCCGTCCCTGTTATCGGGGGGCCCTGGACGGCTACCTCCACTTACTGAAGACGCTGACGGCGGAGATTGCCACCGTCCCGGCTGCCATCGAAGTGCAGGTGCAACGGAACCCCCAGGCCCAACTCCTGTGTACCATGCCCGGCATCGGCCCCTTACTCCGCCCTGCTGACCCTGATCGAGATTGGCGACGTCCGGCGGTTCCCCGATAGTCGGCATCTGCGCTCCTATGCCGGGCTGGTCCCGTCCGTGCAGGCCTCGGGCGAGAAAACCCGCCTGGGCCGCCTCACCAAGCGGGGCTCAAAGTGGTGGCGCTAGATTCTGGTCGAGCTCTCGATCCATGCGATCAATGGGGCGCCCCAGTTTCGCTGCCTCTATTATCGCGTGGTGAAGAAGCACGGGGCCAACGTGGGGCGGATCGCGGTCGCTCGGGCAATGCGGAAGACGATCTACGCCGTGCTCCGGAAGGGGGAAACGTTTCGCCGAATCGACCAGGGGTGTACCGGCCA
>CAZLDS010000058.1:6935-10029 GCA_964558395.1 uncultured bacterium
TCGTGTGCCCGCGAGCACGCATGGGTGACTGACAACTAGTCCATGGAGACTCTAGCGGGACTCAGGCCGAGAGGAGCAGTCTTTGCTCTTGACGTGCTTTTGCATAGGTGACCCCTGACTCTAACAAGCCATACCACCTTGACCTCCTCCAGCACGTGCTCGTTGGTCATCAGCCCCGTCTACTCGAGCACTCGCCGCAGGGCTTATGATCGCGGCATCTCACGGACGTGCTTGTGCATCTCGAAAAACCCGACCCGCGGCCTACGCACGAATGGTTGTTCTAGTTGCATTCGGACGCCGTACTGCTGATACACGGGATATGACAGTTCATACCCATAATGCCAGCGATCTCGATAGCGTATCCAGAGCCGGACCCCTCTCCTCGTATTCTGGAGAGGCCCTACCTCCTCGAACGGTATGGAAATCTGATAATCAAAGTATGCTCCGTATCCATTGGGGAAAGGGTAGATGAACGGAAAGCTGACGTTGCCCGGCCACCCGTCGAGGGTCACCATCACATCATAGGCTACAGTTCTTCCATAGTTGTGAAGCTTAAGACGAATCTCGTTATTCTTCCCTGAGCTGTGAATGCTGGTTCGCATGACCCGCACATCCGGTTGGAGGGACTGAAAATCCTTACGGGTCTGATTCCGCGGACGGAGGATGAGGAGATAACCTACCACGGCACCAACTATCAACCCGATGAGGGCCAATCCGATGAGGGCAACCACTTCCATTCTGGTATCGCTCTAGCGGTATGCAGCGTTGGGAACAAAACGCCCTTCCAGGCCATGCCGTACCCGAGAGGGCGTCTTGATTTGTGTTGCACCATCAATTTTGCCGGAAGTGGGCTGGGGGCTAGGGTCCCCCCGGGGTCCATCACCTACTGCCGTGAAGGGGGCCGGACCAGAAAGGCAGGATCGGCTCCTACCGGAGGCAACGGACAATCCGGACTTCAAATTCTCCTCGCCTTTCCATAAAGCAAAACGCCTTCGCGGGCACGCTCCGCCCGGGAAGGCGTCGGAATTTTCTTGTACGCCGTAGATTGCGCCGAATTTGCGCTAGGATCTATTCCTACCCCGGTTTCATCGGTTCCGCCCCATCCGGTGAGCCCCGATGGGCGAGGGGTCGCCTAAGCCTGCATTTTACTTACTCTCTCGGGATACCCCTGTCAACCTAAAACTTCCTTTGTCGGGAGTGAACCGCGAGGAGGCAGTGGGGGAGAGGAGCTTATCTCGCACGGCTTATATATAAGCTTTTCCTGCCAGGGCGTATTCGAGGGGGAAACGCCACGAGAGCCCTACTTCGTCAAGTGCGATAGCGAGGCCGCAGAACGACTCCCCTTGCCGGATTATGAGAAACGGCGGCTCCGGGCTCATCCTTCATACTGCCTGACGAGCAGGATAAGCCACATCCCCAGCCTCACTTGCACCGTTCAGGATCGCAAACTCACGGTCGACATCATCATGTCGAAACTCATAGTCTACCCATCGAGGCCGCGGATCGACATTGAACGCAGGTGGGGTTCCTTATGTTTCACAGGAACACAGCAAACAAACCGACGCAACATAGGCCCAACACGATCAATCCCGTGGCCCAACCGGACAAGACGGGCAACAGCACGAGCACGCCTAACGGCGACGCGGCCCTAGCAATGAGGAGAGTGCGTAGATTATCCCACACGAGCCACGTCAAGATACACCTCCTAGACCGCCGGCACACTGGGATCTGCACAGCAGAGAGCCGACTGCCATTGAAGTGAACGAATCGCGTTTAGACGCCAGGACTTGTCCCCGCACAACGAACGCATTTGTCAGGGAAGACCGGATCGAGACTTCCCCCAAAGTAACTGTCAGCATCGCTGCGAATGGGCCCATTTCTGTTGGCCTAACGGTGCCGTCGCCACCAGCTTTGGACACCGCCAGCAGGAAGCTCCGCTCGCGTGCACTCAGGAACGCCGTGGTCTCCTCATTAGATCATGTACAAGGAATGTACATGCCCCTTCACTGAATGCCACACCGAGAACCCTATGGCGTTCCCAGCGAGGCGCAACTTATTGAATTATAACAAAGAGGCCTCATGGCACACCCCTTGCCCCTAATCGGCTCGCTGCAAACTCCGAAGAGGAATCAGTACCGAGCAGAGGAGGAAAGGCCATGAGGAGGAGAATCACGATTTCCATAGTCGCCGCGGCGATGCTGACGTTCGGGATAGACTCGTTCGCATGGGCTGCCGGAACGTTGACCGCAAAGGACACCAACTATCAACCCATCCAAATCCGGGATCACCATGTCAACGTCATCATCAACAACGGCTTCGCCATGACCGAGGTTCACCAGACATTCTACAATCCGAACGACCGGGACCTCGACGCGATTTACACCGTCCCACTTCCGAAGAGCGCAAGCCTGTCAGAAGTGACCATCTACGCGGGTGAAAAAGAGATCCATGGCGAGGTCCTGGAAAAGCAGCAAGCATCGCAGATCTACCAGGAAGAGCGGGACAAAGGCAACGATGCGGGGCTTGCAGAAAAGAACACATTTTACTCGTTCGACTTCGCCGTTTCGCCAGTGCGTGCCCACGATGAGACGCGCATCCGTTACGTCTATTATCAGCCGCTCGAGGTCGATACGGGGATCGGTCGCTATCTTTACCCCCTCGAGGACGGTACCACGGATGACGTGGGCGCGAGTTTCTGGTTTACCAACACCAAGGTCGAAAACACCTTTTCGGTCAACCTCGAGCTGAAGTCCGCCTACCCGGTGACCGATGTGCGTGCACCTGGATTTGAACCGGCTACCGTCGTGACGCAACTCGAAGAGGGCCACTACAAACTCGAGATGCAGCTGAAAGATGCGCGGCTCGACCGTGATTTTGTCTTCTACTACCGGCTGCAAGACAATCTGCCTGGACGAGTCGAGCTGATTCCCTATCGAGCAGATGAGAGCTCACCTGGGACCTTCATGATGGTGGTGACACCAGGACTCGATCTGCAGCCACTCAACCTTGGTGTGGATTACACCTTTGTGCTCGACGTTTCCGGGAGCATGCGCTCCAAGATTCACACCTTAGCAAAGGGCGTCACGAAATCGCT
>CAZLDS010000058.1:10129-15224 GCA_964558395.1 uncultured bacterium
GACGCAGTGACCAACACCGGGATCATTGATCCTCGCAGCTTCCATCAGCTGATGCAGCAATTCGATGTGAGAGTCTACGGGTTTCTCATGGGGAATAGCGCCAACTGGCCACTGATGCGAGCCATCACCGAGACCAGTGGTGGTTTTTACGCCAATGTCTCCAACGCCGATGACATCATCGGTCAGATTGCGCTGGCCAAGAGTAAGATCACCTTCGAGAGCCTGCACGACACCGAGCTCACGATCTCGGGGGTCAAGGTGTTCGACGTGACCGACGAAGTCTTCAAGCGGATATACCGCGGGCAACAACTGGTCATCTTTGGGCGTTATGAAAGCGACGGAGAGGCCCGCGTGGCTTTGAAGGCGCGTCTAACCGGCGAGGACAAGACCTACACGACTACCTTTACCTTCCCCAATATTGACACAGATAATCCCGAGATTGAAAGACTGTGGGCACTCGCCCGAATCGAAAAGATAGACGGAATGGCAAACATCGGCGCCATACCGGTGTCCAAGTCGGAACAGGCAATTCGCGACCTCGGTCTCACCTACCAACTCGTCACCGACTACACGTCAATGGTTGTCCTTGCCGACGAGACCTTCGAAGAGCGTGGGATCGAGCGCAAGAATAAGGCGCGGGTAGCCCGCGAGCGCCAAGCACAAGCGATCCGTCCCCAACAGCCGGTTCGCAACTACCGCGTGGATCAATCGAACCCCGCCTTCCAGCACCATGCACCTTCTGTCGGAGGCGGCGCGGTGGATCCCATGAGTGCCGGCATCGCCCTAAGCCTGGCCGGCTTGACCGTGGCCGTGCTTGCCCGCCGGCGTCGTGTGACAAGAGAGCGGTCATGAAAGGTACGTCCCACAGGCTCACCACTACGGCAGCGAGGCGCCTCCCGTGCGCCTCGCTGCTCCTTTCTGCGGCGGCCGTGCTGGTCTTTGTCCACCCCTCTGCTACGACATGGTTGCAATACGGCCGCCTGGCAATAGCTGCAGGAGAAATATGGCGTCTCGTCTCCAGCCATTGGACGCACGTCTCGGCCGATCATCTCTTTTGGGATGTCCTGACGTTTCTTGTCCTCGGTACACTGTGCGAACGAATGAGCCGACTGCGTTTCTGCACGTGTGTGCTGGGATCAACACTCCTCATCCCGGTGGCTCTGTGGATCACTATGCCTCAGCTTGAGACGTACCGTGGACTGTCTGGGATAGACTCAGCGCTCTACGTGCTGCTTGCGGTGACGCTCCTGAAGGACGAGGTCCACGGGAGGCGCTGGGGCTGGGTGATTACGCTTTCCGGCGTTTTGTTCGTGTTTATTGCCAAGGTAGGCTATGAAATGGCAACCGGCGGGACAATTTTCGTCAATAGCGGAGCCTCCCACATGATCCCTGTACCGCTCGCTCACTGGGTCGGAGCCGCCGTCGGAATGATCGTGGGTCTGATGCCTGAAGGGGGAGGTGTCCCCGCCCTACCATGAGCCAACGGAGTTTTCATGCTGTATTCATTTTGGCAGCCGCTGCAGTTCTCGCTTCAGACACTCACTCCGACATTCACCATCTTCTCGCTATTGAGTGTCGGATTGATGGAGCTGCTGGCTGTTGACGGCGCCATAGGGCTCTGGCAGGTGTCGCGCCCCGGAGCCTTCGAGCTTCATCGCCACGGTGGATCCTCTGCTCACCACCGGGCCCTGGACGTTCATCAACAAGCTGCTAGATCTTCCACGTACGGCGATGCGACACTGGCGGACTGCGGTCGGGTATGCCCTCGCGATCGGTTCGGCGTTGATACCATCGCTCGCCTACTGGCTCAGCGCAGAGGGCGTGTACGCCAAGCTCTCCCTTATCAAGGCCTGTTACGAAGACGCAGGCGGAAGCGGCGACTGCGCGGTTGGCGCTTCGAGCTGGGGAACCCGCACGTTGCTGTGGCCGGCGCTGGCATCCATCGGCATGAAACTTTCCGGGTTGATGCTGTCCACCGCAAAGCGTCTTGGTGGGCTGAACGTATCCCAGGTTCTTACCCGTGGTGAAGAATGCTTCATTCTCTATCTGCGAGCCTTCGATGCCGATGACGTGATCCCGCCCACACCGCGGCTGCCACTGTTGAGCAATCTGGTGTCCCTGCGCCCGTTTCCGGCTCGGGTGGAGGACGAGTTGTTTGACGTGGCGGATGGCTACCGTCCACTAGTTGCAGTGGACAAGCCGGGCACGCGGCGCGTGCGTCCAGCGGCGGAGCTTATCGTGCCTATCTCGACGACTCGGGAAGGCAGTCTTACGTGCTTGACACGATACGACGCGCGGAGTGCATCGTCATCATGCTGAAGAACCGATGGGGTTCGCTAGGAGCTGTCAAGGATATTGGGCCAAGGCGGCGTTGCGAAGACCCTGTTCCTCTTCGGCCCAAGCGCCGAAGATCCCCGCAGTGGCAAATCCTGGCCGACGCCATGTGCCCATGTTCGATACCGCCGACGTGACCTTGTCCGCTGGAGACGGCCAACTGATCGAATTCAACAACACGAACTGCACGGCTACCTCGTACCGCACCGCGTTCTCGCACTTTCTCGCGAACCGCTAGCACGAACACGAAAGCTGGGCGGTGGCACACCAGCATCGCGCAATAGGTGCGGTGCAGCCAGGAGGGACAATGCGACGCAAAGGGCGCTGAGGTTACGTCCGCCGCTCCTAGGATATTTCCGGCATGATGCCGGCTATCCGTTACCTTGCCGCGTCCTCGCGCCCGCAGGAATGTCACAATTCAAGATCCGACCCCCGGTTCTTTCCAGGCCAAGGGGGGAGGTGCTGTGGAGGTAAGGTCGGACTTGCCATTGACACCCCCTGGCTGGTCGGTGATACTTAGGGCCTCTACAGGGGACGCATTGACGGAACCGCGGTAGGCAGAGTTCATGAGCCACGCGTCAAGCAATGATCGGGGGGTGAGCAAACCAGAGGTCCTATCTGAGCAGCTTCTGGACCGAGTGTTTTTATGTCTACTGGAAACGCCCCAGCTAAGATAGCCGAACGCAGGTAACGGATATGGTGACCTTGGCTGCAATTGCAGACATACTGGATTTCTTGGCAGAGCGCACCAAGTTCCATTCAAGGATCATAATGGCCATTGCGACCATTTTCGGCGCAGCCGGCCTCGTCTTGTTAAGTCTTGCTTTCGCCAGGCCAGACCCGCAAGGAGTGGTGATGGTGGGCGGAGGCCTCTTCATCGGGATGCTTCTATTTCTGTACAAGAAGATTCGCCATCTCCAAAAGCAGGCTCTTGTCATGGGGATGGTGGTCGCGGGTATCCGTCGAATTCAGGACGAGGCCGCCACGGAGAGACTCCGCAAGCTGACGGGCGAAATGGTCGGCCCCGCGGAGCCGACCGAAACCGGCCCCGAGCCACTGGAAGAGATTTTGGAATTCGTCGAGCGGCTCGAAGGCCGCCAGCGTCGGAATCTCATAGCCACCTCTATTGGATTTCTGGTGGTGGTCGGGCTTGTCGGAGCCATAGCGGGGACATGGTACCTCGAGGGCAAAAGCGACACTCCCGGCGTGGCGATCCCGAGGCCGGAGCAGATCGCGCGAGGCCTTGAACGGGTAAGCGAACTCGCGCGTCAAGCGATTCGAAAAACTCAGCCGGCAAAAGAAGAACCCCCGCCCCCACGGCAGCAAGAATTGCAGGTACCCGTAGAAGCTGAGGAGCTCAATAGGGAAGGTGCACCGGCAAAGCAAGAACCTCCGGCTAACGCCGAGAAACTTGTGGCGTTGCAGCAGGAGATCAGCGCACTGCAGCAAGAACTGTCCGTTGCTCGACGGCAGCTCAAGGAAGAGAGACAGAAGGTGGCCGTGCTGGAGGAGAAGACAGGGGCTCACCGCAAGGATGCAAGTGGTCTGCAAAAGCGCTCCGAGGCGTTAGGGAAAACGGTAACGGACCGCGAGTATCTGAGGCTGGTCAGCGAAGCATTCGCTTATACGTATCGCAAAGGACCCGGAGATGTGGAACGGGCGGAGACCGCCTACCGGAATGCGATTCGGATTGCTCGGGCAAAAAGCATCCGTGACCCCGTCGTCTATAACGCGTACGCAGGATTCCTCCAAGGGCAGCGCAGGTTCAAGGAGGCCGAGAAGTTCTACCAGATGGCCCTGGGCATCAATCCGGGCTACGGGCCGGCCCTGAACAATCTTGGGACGCTGTACGAAGTGACGGGAAAGTTAGAAGAAGCCTTAAGAAAATACAAAGCGGCCTACGACGCAGGGGAAAAGTTGGGCGCGCAGAACTACTCGCGCTTGCATTCCGTCATCACAAAATAAGTACAGGCCCTGTGGACTTGACAGGGGACCTCATGTGGGAGTGCACTGGGGGGCAGCTGTAGACGACGCCTCTGCCTGTTACGTCGCCGCGTCCTCGTGCCCGCAGGAATGCCACAATTCAAGACCCCCATCCCACGCGCTATGATTATTCCGAGGGAGAGACCTGTTGTTCCAAGAGCAGGCGGTCCTCGACCCCCCGGACACCGGGGATTTCTTCCACCAGAACCCGTAAGGCCCGCCGAACATCAGTGTGCGGGACAACGCCTATCAGACGCACGAGCCCATCGACCACCCCCACATGTACGGAAGACGATTCCAGCCATTCCATGTGCTTGAGCTGGTCAGAGATCCGTCGATGGATCGCTGCGTCGTCAGAAAGCACCTCAGCCGGAGCTCTCGAAGGACGTATGGCCACAACCCGCACCAGGTCCCGGCGGCTTACGATCCCGACGAGCCGACCTTCTCGGATGACCGGGACCCGCTTGATCTGTTTCTCTTCGAGGATTCGCGCGATCTCCGAGACCGGGGTCTCTTCCTTGACGGTCACCGCCGGCTTCCGCATCACGTCCGCGACGCGTCGGGCGTGGAGCCGGGCAAACTCTCTCGCGAGCTCCACGTGGTCCAGCGAGAGGGCCAGCCACCATTTCTTGCGATGGGGACTTCGAAGCCGACGGACCAGGTCGGCCTCACTTACTACCCCGAGGACCTCACCCCCCGGCCCCACGACCGGAACAGCGCCCACCCCCTTGTCGAGGAGGAGCCGCATGAGAGCCTCAACCGTCATCTCCGGTGTCGC
>CAZLDS010000059.1:0-15092 GCA_964558395.1 uncultured bacterium
AATGCCCAATCGAGCGGGCAGTTCGAGCGGACGTCGATTGTCGCCGAGCCGGAGAGCTATGTGAGCTATCTGGAAGGGTGCACGGCGCCGATGCGCGATGAGAACCAGTTGCACGCCGCGGTGGTAGAGCTCATCGCCCACGACGACGCCACGATCAAGTACTCGACGATTCAGAACTGGTATCCGGGCGACAAGGACGGCAAGGGGGGAATCTACAACTTCGTTACCAAGCGCGGCAAGTGCCTGGGGCGCAACTCGCACATCTCGTGGACGCAGGTGGAGACGGGATCGGCCATCACCTGGAAATACCCAAGCTGCATGCTGATTGGCGACAACTCCGTGGGCGAGTTCTATTCGGTGGCGCTGACCAATAACCGCCAGCAGGCCGATACGGGTACCAAGATGATCCACATCGGCAAGAACACGCGGAGCACGATCGTCTCAAAGGGAATTTCGGCGGGATACGGCCAGAACACGTACCGCGGCGGGGTGAAGATCCTCAAGAATGCGACGGGCGCGCGGAATTACACCCAGTGTGACTCGCTCTTGATGGGGGACAAGTGCGGCGCCCACACCTTCCCGTACATTGAGGTGAAGAATCCTACCGCCCACATGGAACACGAGGCGTCCACCTCCAAGATCGGCGAGGACCAGATCTTCTACTGTAACCAGCGAGGGATCTCCAAGGAAGACGCGGTAAACTTGATCGTCAACGGATTCTGCAAGGAGGTCTTCCGGGAACTGCCGATGGAGTTTGCTGTCGAGGCGCAGAAGCTGCTGAGTGTCAGCCTTGAGGGAAGTGTCGGCTAACGGGGAAAACGACTTTTCACAAAGGATGGACCATGCTCGAGATCAGAAATCTGCATGCGCAAGTGGGCAACCACGAGATCCTCAAGGGCGTTGATCTCAAGGTGAACGCCGGGGAGGTGCACTCTATCATGGGCCCCAACGGCTCGGGCAAGAGCACGTTGGCGCAGGTGCTGGCTGGCCGCGAGACGTACGAGGTCACCCAGGGAGAAATCCTCTACGGGGGAAAAAACCTCCTGGAGATGGCGCCGGAGGAACGTGCCTGCGAGGGAGTCTTCATGGCCTTCCAGTACCCCGTTGAGATTCCGGGGGTGGGGAGTGCGCAGTTCCTCAAGGCGGCTCTTAATGCCATGCGCAAGGCACGGGGCCTCGAGGAGCTTGATGCCATGGAGTTTCTGACGCTGGTCAAGGAGAAGCTCAAGATCCTGGGCGTGGAGGAGAAGCTGCTCCACCGCTCGGTCAACGAGGGTTTCTCGGGCGGCGAGAAGAAGCGGAACGAGATCTTTCAAATGACGCTCCTCGAGCCGAGGCTCTGCATCATGGACGAGACGGACTCCGGCCTGGACATCGACGCCTTGAAAGTCGTCGCCGACGGGGTCAACAGACTGCGTAGCCCGGACCGGGCAACCATCGTGGTGACCCATTATCAGCGTCTGCTGAACTACATCATCCCCGACTACGTCCATGTCCTGGTGGATGGCCGCATCGTGAAGTCGGGCGGAAAGGAGTTGGCCCTGGAGCTCGAGGAGAGGGGCTACGCCTGGATCGAGGAAGAGGTGAAGGCTGCTAGCAGGGCATAGTCGGACATGTCCGGGATCGCCGTGGCACAAGAGCGGAACCATTACACCGAGCATTTCGCGCGATTCGAGAAGACCACCGCTGCCAACGAGCAGGGCTGGCTGCAGCCGATCCGCCGCGCGGCTATAGCCCGCTTCACCGAGTTGGGCTTTCCGACCACACGCGATGAGGATTGGCGGTTCACAAATGTCGCCCCGCTCGTGGCGATTCCCTTCCAACGCGCCCAGGACACCCAGATCGGGATTTCGCCGCGAGACATAGAGACGTTCCAGCTTCCCGGCTTGGGAGGTGCCCAGCTCGTCTTCGTGAACGGCCGGTATGCGCCGGCACTGTCGTCTCTCGGGTCGCCGGGCGGACCCACGGTCCGCAGCCTCGCCGAAGCGATCGGGAATGACCGGGGTGTCCTCGAGCAGCACCTGACGCGCTACGCGGGGTACCACGATAGCGCATTTTCCGCCCTCAACACCGCCTTCATGGAGGACGGGGCGCTCGTCCACGTCCCTCGCGGAAGGGTTGTCGAGGAACCGGTCCGCCTGCTGTTTGTGTCGACGGCAACGGCCGAACCGATCGTCACGCATCCGCGCAACCTGATCGTCCTGGATGAGGACAGTCAGGCAGTCATTGTCGAGGATTATGTCTCGCTAGGCGGGGGTGTTCATTTTTCGAACGTGGTGACAGAAGTGATGGTGGGCGACAACAGCGTGCTGAGCCACTACATGATCGAGCGCGAGAGTCATGAAGCGTTTAACGTCTCGACGCTACGGCTCGAGCAGGGTCGCAGCAGTAACGTGGCGTCCCACACCGTGCTCCTCGGGGGGGCGCTCGTGCGGAACAACGTGCACCCGGTCCTGGCTGGTGAAGGCAGCGATTGCCTGATCAACGGGCTCTTCATGGCCACGGGACGGCAGCACATGGACAACTTTATGCGGGTCGAGCACGCGAGTCCTCGCTGCGACAGCCGGCAGTTCTATCACGGCATTCTCGACGGCCAGTCGCATGGGGTCTTCAGCGGGCGGATCATCGTGCACAAGGACGCCCAGAAGACCGACGCCAAGCAAACCAATAAGAACCTGTTGCTTTCTCTGCAGGCACAGATCGACACGAAGCCGCAGCTCGAGATTTACGCCGATGATGTGAAATGCACCCACGGCGCAACCATCGGTCAGATGGACCAGGACGCGATCTTTTATCTGCGTTCCCGCGGCATCGCCGAGGACGCGGCGCGGGCGTTGTTGCTTTTCGGTTTTGCCGGTGAAAGCCTGGCGCGCATGACGGTCGAACCGATTCGCAGACACCTGGAGACTCTTGTGGCGCAATGGTTACCTGAGGGGAAACTGCTGGAGGCCATTCGATGACCACCTCTCGGAGTACAGTGACCGCCAAGACCCGCGCAAGCCGGGCGGCGGGGTACGATGTCGCCCAAGTGAGACAAGACTTCCCGATTCTGACTCAGAAGGTGAATGGAAAGCCGCTGGTCTATTTGGATAATGCGGCCACGAGCCAGAAACCGCAGGCCGTTATCGATGCGGTCCATGAGTTCCTGGCGACATACAATGCGAACATTCACCGCGGGATACATCAGCTGAGCGAGCGCGGCACCGAGGCCTACGAACAAAGCCGCAAAAAGGTGCAGCGTTTCATTAACGCCGCCGAATCGCGGGAAGTGATTTTCGTTCGGGGCACGACCGAGGGAATCAACCTGGTGGCGCAGAGCCACGGCCGGCAGCACATCCGAGCGGGTGATGAAATCGTGATCACCACAATGGAACACCACTCCAACATTGTCCCCTGGCAGATGCTCTGTGAACAGACCGGCGCAGTGCTGCGCGTAGTGCCGATTACTGACGACGGGGAGCTGTTGCTCGACGACTACGAAAAGCTTCTCACCTCCCGCACCCGGCTCGTGGCGGTGGTGCATGTCTCTAATGCGTTGGGAACGATAAATCCCCTCCGTGAAATCATCCATCGGGCCCGTGCCCAGGGGGTCCCGGTGCTCGTTGATGGCGCGCAGGCAGCGCCCCACCTCGCGGTGGACGTTCGCGAACTAGACTGTGACTTCTATGCCTTCTCCGGGCATAAGGTGTTTGGTCCGACAGGCATCGGTGTCGTGTACGGCAAGGCGGAACTGCTCGAGGCCATGCCTCCGTATCAAGGCGGCGGGGATATGATCAAATCGGTCACCTTCGAGAAAACCGTCTACAACGACCTGCCGTACAAGTTCGAGGCCGGGACGCCTCATATCGCCGGCGCCATCGGCCTGGGCGCTGCGATCGACTATGTGAATGGTATCGGGCTGGACAAGATTGGCGCGTACGAGCACCGGTTGCTGGAGTACGCGACGGCAGCTCTCTCGGCGATCCCGGGTGTCCGGATCATCGGGACGGCAAAGGAGAAAGCGAGCCTCATCTCGTTTGTGCTGGACGGGGTGCACGCTCACGACATCGGGACGATTCTTGATCGCGAGGGGGTAGCGATTCGTGCAGGCCACCACTGTACGATGCCGCTGATGCGGCGCTTTGGCGTGCCAGCCACCGCCCGAGCCTCTCTGGCCTTCTATAACATGAAGGAAGAGATTGACGTGCTCGTCCGGGGGGTGCACAAGGCCATTGAGATGTTCGGCTAATGTCTGACCTACGCGATCTCTACCAGCAGGTCATCGTCGACCACAGCAAGAAACCACGCAATTTTCGGAAGCTCGACGACGCGAACCGTACCGCAGAAGGCCACAACCCGCTGTGCGGCGACGAGATTACTGTCTACCTCCTCTTCCAGGATGACGTGATTCAAGGCATCGGCTTTCAAGGGTCGGGCTGCGCGATTTCCAAGGCCTCTGCCTCCATGATGACCGATAGTGTGAAGGGAAAGACCAAGACCGAAGTCCAGCATCTTTTTGAGAAATTTCATGATTTGGTCACTGGTGAGGCAGAGAACGCTGGAGATCCGGGCGACCTCGGGAAACTCGCGGTCTTTTCCGGCGTGAGCGAATTCCCCGTTCGGGTAAAGTGTGCTACCTTGCCGTGGCACACATTGCGCGCCGCGCTTGAAGGAAGAGGAGAGACCGTTTCGACGGAGTAGGACTGTCAAGGAGGGGCTGTGCCATCACGGTTTGGAGGAGGGTTATGGATATCACATCCGCCCACTCACTGGTGATCGAGGCTCAGGTCATCGAGGCCCTGCGGACGGTCTTTGATCCGGAGATCCCAGTAAATATTTACGACCTCGGTTTGATCTACGAGATAAAGGTGGACCCGTCTTCCGCCGTCGACGTTCGGATGACCCTCACCTCGCCCAACTGTCCGGTCGCGGGGACACTGCCCGGTGAGGTACAGGAGAAGGTGAAGGCCGTTCCTGGCGTGGCAGATGCGAAAGTCGAGGTCGTCTTCGATCCTCCCTGGGATCCGTCCAAGATTTCCGAGGCGGCGAAGCTGGAACTCGGGCTCTTGTGAGGGGCGAAGCCGTAACTGCGCGTCGGCGAATTGGCCCCGTGAGGCCCAAGGCCCCCGGCGCCGCCAGCATGGAGGGATGGCCATCGGCGATATCGTCGAACGGAAAATTAGCGGCCTGAGGGTCGGCATCGATCGCGGGCTGTGTATTAGTACGTCCAATTGTATGAAGGTCGCGCCGGAGGTCTTCGAGTTCGACGGGGAAAATATCTGTGCGTTCAAGACGGACCTCCCGGATATTGATCGGGAAAGGTTGATCGACGCATGCACGGTCTGCCCCGTGGATGCCTTGATCGTCGTAGACGAACATGGCAAGCAACTCGTCCCCTGACGTGGACGACTGACTGTGCCCACATCTGAGCATCCTGCCCTCACGTGGCATGCCTTGGGAACGATTCCCGCCTCACGATCGCAAAGAAGGTGACATTGTCTCGACACCGTACACCGGAGGCCCGCGGCCTGCGCCGACCCCGAGTCGTAGGCGGTCCTCTTCTTGCAAAGGGGGAACCGCTGGACGGATGGGGTTGCCGGCAGGTGGTGACGGTGATAGAACACTGCCGCGGAGCCGCCAGGCTTATGGCAACGTCACGGGATCGCACAATTCCGTAAAGGCCGTGGCTTATGGATGATTTTTATCGGGAATTCATTTTGGATCATTACAAGCGGCCCCGCAATTTCGGGACGCTGGAGGACCCGGATATCACCCACGAAGAGGACAACCCTTTCTGCGGCGACCGCATCCGCATCGATGTCAGGCTTCGTGAGGGGCACGTGGTCGATGTTCGCTTCACTGGGCAGGGATGCGCTATCAGTACGGCGGCAGCATCAATCCTGACTGACAAGATCAAGGGGGCCCCTATAGAGCGCATCAGGGCCTTCAGCAAGGAAGAGATGCTCCAGGCCCTGGGTATCCCGCTCAGTCCCGTTCGTCTGAAGTGCGGGCTGTTGGCCCTGAAGGTCCTCAAGACCGGCCTCTACGGGATCAAGGGCTGGCCCGGGGAGGAGGAGGGATGGGCAAAAGAAAATGTCGACGAATAGACCGAGCACTACGTCCCACCCCCCTTAGTTTTTTCAGGAGGTCTTGCGGCAATTTCGTGCCGACGAGTGCACCCTCTTGGCCGCCGCCATCTCCTTTTATGCCCTGCTTTCCATCATCCCTCTCATCTTCCTGGGCGTGACCCTGCTCGGCCACGTCATGGGATCCTCCGAGGGGGCAGTGGACCAGGTGATCTCGGTCATCACCGAGCTCCTTCCGTTCCCAGTGGTGACTCGGGTGGAGGACATGCTCCGCTCCATCGTCGCCACGAGGGCCATCGCCAGCATTCTCGCCGTCCTCTCTCTTCTGTAGGTGGCCAATGGGACCTTCGAAACGATGGAACGGGCCATCAACCTCATCCACCGAGCAGAAGAGACACGGGGATACGTTCACCGAAAGCTGGTAGGCGTGCTTATCATGGTGACTTCGGGGACGCTGCTGCTTCTCTTAGTGTCCATCTCTCCGCTCCTCGTGGGCCTCTGGTCCTTCGCCAACCAACTGTTTCGTGTCTTCCCAGGTTTCGTTTCGTTTGCCGAAAGGCTGAATGCCACGTTGGCACCGTTGTGGAACTACCTGGCGCTTCCCCTTCCCTTTGTGCTGATGTGGCTGGTCTTCCTGCTCGTCTATTTCTTGGCCCCGGCTCGGGCGTTTCCATTGCGCTCCGCGATGCTGGGGGCAATTATCGCGTCCATCCTGTGGCAGTTTGCCAAGGAGGCGTACGGCTTCTACCTGTTTGAGTTTGGGCGGCACGATCAGCTCTATGGCCCCGCCGGCGTGCTGGTCGGTCTGGTCCTCTGGATCTATTATATATACGGCCGTCATCCTGCTCTTGGGTGCAGAGGTCGCGGAGGTTCACTCGCGAAGAAATTCCTTTGGACGGTTAAAGGTCTAGCTGTGGCATCCCAGTACGGAAAGTACAGAAAAGTCCAGAGTCGTTCAGGGGGGAAAAGAAAGGCCGTCGCACCCCACAGGGTAGACGGCCTTGACGCGATGGCCAGGACCCTGGCCTCACACTTCTCAGGTACCACCGAAGCCGATGGTAACCTTACCGTCCTCGACGATCACGGGAACCTCCCGCACGCCGTTCGAGAATTTTAACATTTCCTCGAGACTTTTCTTGTCCTGCTTGACATCGATATAGCGCACAGTCACGTTTCGTTGGGCGCAATCCTCCCGGGCCGCCGTGGTAAAGGGTCACCCGCCCTTCCCATAGATGATGACTTCGCTCGCCATCACATCACCTCCTCATCATCTGTCTTATATCGTGAGAACCACCTTGCCGAACTGTCGCCGCTCCTCGAGGAGCTGGTGGGCCTGGGCCGCCTCAGAGAGAGAAAAAACCTGATCCACAACCGGCTTGAGTTTCCCCACCTCCAACAGCGGCAGGATTCTCATGAGATCCCCTTTACTTCCCATGTAGGCCCCCTGGATTCGGAGCTGCCGCATGAAGAGGTATCGGATGTCCGTCTCAGCGATGGGACCGCTCGTCGCTCCGCACGTGACGAGTGTTCCTCCCGGCGCCATGATTGGAATCAGCTCCTTCCAGGTCTCACCACCCACGTGCTCGAAAATGATGTCAATCCCACCCCGCTTGAGCTGCTTGACCTCGTGGGGAATCGCCTGCTTTCGGTAGTTAATGCCATAGTCTGCCCCGAGGGCTTTGGCCTTTGCCAGTTTGTCATCCGTGCCACCGGCGGCAATGACGGTGGCGCCGAACAGTTTGGCAATCTGGAGGGCGGCAACACCGACGCCGCTCGCGGCCCCCATCACCAACACCGTCTGCCCAGGTTGAACGTTTCCTAATGTGACCAGCATGTTCCAGGCGGTGAGGAAGGTGAGCGGGAAGGCCGCGGCGTGAACGAAATCGAGGCTGGCTGGAAGGGGAAGGACATTTGCCTCTGGGACGGCGATAAGTTCAGCGTATCCACCGTCGAGACCGTAGCCGCCGATAATCTGGTACCTCGGACAGAGATTGTCTCGACCCTCGAGGCATTGGAGACACTGCCCGTGCCCGCAGCTTCTCCCGGGAGAGATCACCACGCGTTCACCAACCTTGACTCTCGTGCAGAGCTCGCCGACCGCCGCCACTTCACCTGAGATATCGCACCCCGGGATGTGAGGCAAAGGAACTTTCACCCCCGGCAGTCCCTTACGGAGCCACAAGTCCAGGTGGTTCAAGGCACAGGCCTTGATCCGCACGAGGACCTGATTCGGGGCAATCTGGGGGTCTGGGACATCCTCCAACTTCAGGACTTCAGGTCCCCCGTGCGCGTGAAAGTGAACGGCTTTCATAGTTCAATGACCCTTTCCGACGACCGACGGCCGGTGACCAACGACCGAATATTGAAGGTATCGGATGCCAGCAGAGAGGGGGTGGATTTCAATGCATCCTACACTCACTTGTAAAGCGCGAACCACAAATCGATAATTAAGAGGCGTGATCACAGATGACAGATTAGGCTTCTCCGCGGGCCACAAAGGTCACGAGGCGTTGCCGATCGGCAACGAAAGGTTCCGGATCTTTTCGGTCATCGGTCAAAGGGTATCGGTCAACGCTAAAAGAGTTCGGCGCCCGCCCGTCGGGGGATGAGACGGTCGTACTGCTCTTTCAAATGATGGAGTTGTTTGTAGTGTGCCTCGATCTCCTCGTGCCGGAGCGGCATCTCGCGCCATAGTTCGACGATCTTGAGGGCAATAGGCCGCGCCTCTGCGATTATCTGGAGCCGACCACGATTCTCGGGGGAGAGGTCGAGTCGCTCCAGGAAGGTAATCAATCCGACGTCGTCCCGTTGCTCAACCAACACCCCAACCCGCTGAAGCTCTGGCGTAGAGAGGCCTTCGGGAAGAAGGCTCTCCAGTTCCTGGATGCGGTACGCGGTGTATAACAGCTCTTTGCTCTCCACAGACGTTTCTCCGCCCTTATCCCTTGATATTGCCGATCGGTTGCAACCGCACCACTTTCTTCGAAAGTCCCAGCGAGTCCACGGCTTCGACGACATCCGAGATATCCTTGTAGGCCATTCCCGCCTCTTCGGCGGCCCCAGCAAAGGAGGCGGCCCGAACGTAAATTCCCTTCTGTTCCATCCGCTGCAACAGGTCTCGCCCATGCACCTTCTTCTTCGCGGCGGCACGCGACATGGTTCGGCCCGAGCCGTGGCAGGTAGACCCAAAGCTCTCTTGCATCGCCTTGGCCGTTCCAATGAGGAGGTAAGAGCCGGTCTCCATGGAGCCGCCGATGATCACCGGCTGGCCCGTGGCACGGTAGCGCGCCGCCAGCTCGGGGTGTCCTGGAGGGAAGGAACGCGTCGCTCCCTTCCGGTGGATGAGCAACTCCTTCTCTTGGCCATCCACCTGATACCGTTCGATCTTGGCAATGTTGTGGGTCACATCGTAGATTATCTCAAGACCGAGATCTCGGGCGTCCCGCTTGAACACGTCGCTGAAGACCTCACGGATCCGGTGGGTGATCACCTGGCGATTCGCAAAGGCCGAGTTGGCCGCACACACCATTGCCTTGAAGTAGTCTTGTCCCTCGGGCGACGCAAAGGGGGCGCAGGCCAGCTCCCGGTCCCTGACGGTAATCCCGTACCGCTTCATCGCCGGGCCAAAAATATCAAGATAATCGGTGCCGACCTGATGACCAAAACCCCGAGAGCCACAGTGGAACATCACCACGACCTGAAAGTCGCGATCGATGCCCATGGCCTTGGCGACATCTGCATCGTAGACATTGCCGGGGTAGACCACTTGGATCTCGAGATAATGATTGCCGGACCCGAGTGTCCCGAGCTGGTGAATCCCCCGACTTGTGGCCTTCGCGCTGACCTTCGCGGGATCGGCCCCAGGGATCCGGCCCGCGTTTTCAATCCGCTCGGCATCCTCGGGCCACCCGTACCCTCGCCGGATGACGCCCTGGGCCCCTTGGACCATGACCTCGCGAAATTCACTCTCACTCAGTCTCCATGATCCCTTGGTGCCGACTCCGCAGGGGACGGCATTAAACAGTCGGTCTACCACCTCGCGGAGCTTCGGCTTGACCTCGGCCTCGATGAGGTTGGTCCGGAGCAAGCGCATCCCGCAATTGATATCAAACCCGATGCCACCCGGCGAGATAACCCCGGTTGCGGTGTCCATGGCAGCCACCCCGCCGATCGGGAACCCATAGCCCCAGTGCCCATCAGGCATGCAGATCGCGTACTTCTGAATCCCGGGCAGGCAGGCGACGTTGGTCACCTGCTCGAACACACCCTGGTCCATCTCCTTGAACAGCCGGTCTGTGGCATAGATCCGGGCCGGGACCAGCATCCCCTCTTTGGCAGAGGGGGGAACCTCCCAGATGCCCTCGGCGATCTTTTTCGTGTCCATCACCTATGGTCCTCTAAATGTCCAGGACAACCATGGCCTTCCACCCGTCCGCGGTTTCCTCGAGCGCAAACATGTGGTAGGTGACGGCCTTGACATCCAGCTTCAGCGGCATCCGGCTGTAGTCGATCCGTTCCCCCCATACGGTGGCCTGAAGGTGCCACTCTGCCTCTTGCCGGATGGCAATCTGGAATCGGCGGAAGAGGAGACATGCCGAATCCTTGAGGTAGATGAGCTCAGCAAGCCAGCGAAAGAGGAGGGTCTCCAACTCTCCGGCGGTGAGTGAGATCTCGTGTGAAGAGACGGGCGAGAGCCCGTCCAAGTCCACCATCACCTCGGTGAGGGCGAGCGCCGAGGCCTCGAATACCTCGGGGAGCGTCTGTCCCTCCGCTTCGAAGGCCACGTCGGCGATGGCGACGTCTTCGAGGAACCGATAGGGCATGACCTCTCCGAACCTCGCCCCGAAGCTGAATCTCGCGGCGCCACCCTTCTATGTAACTATACGTAACTACCGGGAAAAAGTCAAAGCCCTTTTTGAGCGCCTTTTTCAGTTGAGGTTTCCGAAAAGGGAATTAGGGGCTAGCCGCGGCAATCCATGACCGAATACGAGTGCTCTAGTTTCACGGTATGGCCTGTTTGTGGTCAAGGGCGGCCCTTTGGACCGCGGTGAGGACTTCCTCGGGCGTGTCGGCCAGGGTGAAGATAGCCATCTCGTCAGCCGTGATTCTTCCCCGCTTGACCGCCATTCCGCGGAGCCATCCAAGCAGACCCTGCCAGTAGTCCCGCCCAACTAGGACCACCGGAAAAGAGCGGATCTTGTTGGTTTGGATCAACGTGACCGATTCGAAAAGCTCGTCGAGGGTCCCGAATCCCCCCGGCATGATGACAAAAGCCACGGAATACCGGACGAACATGACCTTCCGGACAAAGAAATACTGGAAGTTCAAGATGGTGGTCAGGTAGGGATTGATCGGCTGCTGCCGGGGCAGCTGGATGTTCAATCCGATCGAGGGACCACCGGCCTCCCGGGCCCCTTTATTTGCAGCTTCCATGATGCCTGGTCCCGCGCCGGTCAGGACTGAGAACCCGTGCTGGACGAGGAGGCGGCCAGTGCCTTCCGCAACGTGGTAGTAGGAATCCTCCCGCGTAGCCCGGGTTGACCCGAAAATCGCCACGCCCCGGGGGATGCGAGAGAGAACGTCAAACCCTTCGGCGAATTCGGCCATGATCCGGTACACGCGATCGGCATCGTCCGTGTGGAGCTGATTGTTGAGGACGAACTGGTTAGGCGGGGTTGCTTTCTTATCCATCTGGCCTCCAGCAGACAGGTTCATTATATCATGCATCAAAGTGTGACGCAGTCGGTGCTTCTCGCAATCGTATTGCTGCATGAACCAGGCCAATCATCCTGCGCTTTCACGGCTTTTTCTTTGGTATCCTTCTGCGAAGTTGCTAAGATGAGTCGGCGATGTCGTCATCCCGCGGAGCCCCGTCATGGATGCGCCACCCGAGCTAGTCACCGGAGTCCTCCCTGCCGTTGTCAGCATCGAGGCGACGATCGGGCCAGACCATCCCTCCACAATGGTCTTGGGCTCCGAACGGATGGGCTCCGGGGTCATTGTTGACACCGGCGGGTATCTCCTGACGGTCAATTATGTGGTCCTGGGGGCGAAAAGCCTCGGCGTTGGGGCCCCAGATGGTCGCCGTTTTCAGGCCCACCTTGTCGCTCAGGACTTTAACAGCGGGCTTGCGATCCTAAAGATTCCTCCCCAGGATCTCCCGGCCGTTCGTCTTGGCTCTTCGATGGACATCATGCTCGGACAGCCGGTTTTTCTTCTGGCCGCTACCGGAACGTTCGAGCGGCGCGTGGCCGGAGGATTCATCTCGTATCTGGGGGAGTTCGACACCCACTGGGAATACATGCTCGACAAAGCTGCGGGAGTCACGATTCAGAATCCAGGTTTCGGCGGGGCTCCCCTGTTTGACCTGGCGGGGCGCGTGGTAGGGATCGCCTCCTTCAACCTTCCGGAAGTAACGCGGGCCACGGTAGCGATTCCGGTGGAGCTGTATCAGCTCAACCGAACGGAGCTTCTCGAATTTGGCCGGGTCGTGAGCCGCCCGGTGCGGGCATGGATTGGAGCTTATTTGCAGCCGGCGGCGCAAGGAGTGATGGTCGCTGGGGTGGTCCCAGGCGGCCCGGCAGAGGCGGCCGGGGTCAGGGAAGGAGACGTGATCGTCGCCGTGAACTACTGCACGGTTGAGACCCGCCGCGACCTGTACGAAGAACTGTGGAAGAAGCGGGCACACGAGAAAGTCGTCCTCAAGATCCTGCGAGAAGAAGAGATTATCGCGTCGGAAGTAGTGAGTGGAAGTCGCGAGGAATTTTATCACTAGTCGACGGCGTCCCGTGCCATGGGAACCGCTCCGCTTTTCGAAGGAGAATGCGATGGGTCGTGCGTTGGATTTCCTGTCCTTTGGGCCGCATCCCGACGATGCAGAGATCGGGACCGGGGCGTTCCTCTTGAAGATGAAAGCCAAAGGGTATCGGACGGGGATTGTCAGTCTCACGGAAGGGGATATGGGGGCCGGGAGCCGGAAAGTCCGAAGGCGAGAGGCGGAGGAGGCGGCCAAACTTCTCGAGGTGGACGTGTTTGAGGCCCTGAACCTCGGGGATACCCGTCTCGAAGATAACATTCGCAACCGAAAGCAGGTGGCCTCCGTGATCCGGAAGCACCGCCCGAAGATCATCTTGGCTCCTCACTATGGGGTGGAGCCGGGGCGGGGGCGGGGACACGCCGATCACATTGCGGCTGGTCATCTCGTCACGCACGCCGCCAACTTTGCCCACTTGGAAAAATTTCCGGCGCCCGGGCGGCCGCATGCATTTGAAAAGGTCCTGTACTACTTTCTGATTCCCTTTGAACGCCCCTCATTCATTGTCCCCGTCGACCAAGAGCTCCCCACGGCCCTTCGGGCCATCAGCGCACATCGCTCCCAGTTCAGTCGGCCGGGTTATCGGAGTGTCCCGGGCCGTATTGAAGCGGTCGCACGCTACTTTGGCCTCCTCATCGGTTGCACATACGGACAGGGGTTTTACACGCAGGATGTCTTTCGGGTCGACGACCCCTTCGTGCTCTTTCGAACGCCAGATCGCGGAGAGGAGTAAAAGCGCTTCGGGGACCCATGGCCGACGACCGACGTCCGAGTCGCTTAGACTCTGCGGATATCATCCCGTGGCGATCACGCAACCTGCCAAGCCCGCTTGATGCGTTGATCCTGCCCGAGGATACCTATCTTGTTTTCCGAGCAAGGACCGAGAAGTTGGACCCCGATGCGACCCCCCTGGACCTTTGGGCGTCTCTGGAGAAGGCGGCGCGCACAGAGAAACAGTCGCTCGGTTCTGTCATCATCGCAGATGGAAAGCGAAGAGGTGTGAAATATCTCGCGACCGTCGTGGTGTACGACTTCGAGGCAGAGCCGATTTGTCGCAAAGACATTGTCCTCGCCGGTCTGCGCAACGCCCTCGGCGCGCTCGCGGAGCGTGAATGTGAGAAGATTGGGATTTTCCCACTCGGCACCATGCCAGGGGGGATCTCCCAGGAGGAGTATTTTGCCACGTTGGACGAGGTCGGATGTCCCGGAGGAGGGTCTTCCCTGACTCTGTATCTTCTCGGACCGGAGACGGCATCAGAGAGGGATCGCGACCGCTGAGATGTGCGACGTTCGGGACCGATCCCGTCGAGAACAGACGATGGGGTTTGAGAAAGGGTCGATGACAGGGCCGGGAGGGATGCGATGAAGCCGGAAGAGATTAAACCGCACGTCGGGAAATGGGTGACTGTAAGACTCAAGCCCGAAGCGCCAGGAGGCCCCACGGTGACGGGATATTTTGTGGGAACGATTGACGCGGCGGACGGTCTCATCGTCTACGTCGAGCCCGAAGGCTCCAAACCTGGGACGGTGCTCAGCGTGCACTACCATTACATCGTCAGTATCACCCCCGCGGCTTCCTAGAGCAGTCGGCCGTCAACCCATTTCGAATTTGAAGATCCAGAGGCGCTAGTCCAATATTCCAAATTTGCAATTCCAAACCTGAAATCCTTCACGTTGGCTGCTGATGGCTGATAGCCGGTATGATCACATGCGGAGGGAGGCGAGAGATGTCGATCTATGAACGGATCGTTCAGGGGGCAGCAGATGCCATCATAGTTGCCGGGGCCGACGGAAAAATCCAGCTCTGGAATCCTGGGGCCGAGAGGATGTTCGGATTTACTGAGGCGGAAGCCCTTGGGCAGTCATTAGATCTCATTGTCCCTGAGAAGCAGCGAGCCCGGCACTGGGATGGGTATCATACGGTCATGCGGACCGGTCAAACCCAGTATGGTGATCAGGTGCTTCGGGTCCCGGCACTGAAGAAGGATGGGAACCGCTTCTCCATCGCCTTCACCGTTGGGTTACTGAAAGGGACGGGTGGTCAAGTGGAGGGAGTCTTCGCCATCTTACGGGATGACACCGAGGCCTTTACCACACAGAAAGCGCTTCGAGATCGGATCAGGGAATTGGAACAAACCCTGGAGGCGACGAAGGCTCGGGGGTAAGTCTCCCCGGACGGGCGCTTGCCTCCAGAAAGAAGAACCTATTGACTC
>CAZLDS010000060.1:0-14956 GCA_964558395.1 uncultured bacterium
GACGCGTCCCCGTGGGTCGTCACTCAACGAATCGAGATCGATCCAGAGTGTGCGACCCAAGACGATTTTGAGTTCACGCGCGAGGTCCGGCCCGTCGCTCTGCGTTAGCCCCCGGGGCAAGTGTCGGAGGTCGAGATACTGGGCCGCCCGTTCGTAATCCCGCTCGTCCGCCGCCTTCAGGAATCCTTCGACGCTGCTGCGAGGGGTACCCCGGCCAAACTCGTCCTCGGGACCAACGGGCTGGGCCTTCTTCGATGCCTGCGTCGGCTTTTGTTCCGCCTTTTCAGTGACCTGCTCCTGCTTTTCTTTCCCTCCAATCAGCTCCTTGAGCGTAGGCTGCTCGTCCTTGGCGACGGCGCTCGCTACCCACACGAGCGCACCCAACAGCAGACAGGCGCCGAGAGGCGTAAACCTCTTCATGGCAGCACTAAGTGTTGCACCGCGTGTAGACGATCTCATAGCATTTGCCTCCTCTCCTGGGATCTCCACCGCTTTCTCCGTGAGAACTCCGTCTCCAATTGGAAATATGGATCCAAAGTGAGCGGGAAGCTGTTTCTCTATGACTGCGGGATGTGATTCTACTACGAGGGCCCCCCCATCTGACAACTAGTATAATGACGAGAACTGCGTCTCAACCTACCAGTCCCGAATGATTCAACTCTCGCCGCGTCCGGGACGCCCAGGCGCGCGAACCTATGCGCCACGCAGTCTGAGTTGAGTTGTTTTGTCCTTGACACCGGAAGGGATCGCTTGTAGGGTCGCGGTGTCCGGGGAACAGTCCGGGCCGAAGGTTTGTCGGGACTTGTGATTGCTTTCACAGCCCTCAAAGGCTTCGCGAGCCCTTGAGGGTTCTTTTTTTCGGGGCCGCTCGGCAAGGAGGAAGCACGATGGTGAGCAAGCTGTACGTCGGAAACCTTCCCTTTGAAGTTGGGGAGGAGGAGCTTCGGTCGCTCTTCGGGCAGGCCGGGACCGTCGAATCCGTGAAGATCATCACGGACCAGTATTCAGGTCGTTCCAGGGGGTTTGGTTTTGTCGAGATGGCGCTGGAAGAAGAAGGGGCCAAGGCGATCCAATTGTTGAACGGGCACGCGCTGAAGGGGCGGACCCTGGTTGTTAGTCACGCGCGGCAGGAGCAACGGCGTGGAGGTCCAGGCCGAGGAGGGCCAGGGAGGGGTAGAGGAGGAGGCGGTGGAGGATGGCGGCCGCGATAAATATTGCGCTGGCAAGGTCTGCGGTCAATCTCTGGGCCGTATGTTGCGCCATCGTCTGGGTATTAATTTCACCAATGGCCGGGGAGGCCGAATCACAGAAGGGAGACAAATCGATGACGGTATCATCTGGCACGACAGTCTCCATCGAGTATACCCTGAAGTTGGAAGACGAGGCCGTGGTTGACACCAACGTCGGTTCTGATCCCTTGACCTATGTTCATGGGTCAGGCCAGATCATCCCCGGACTGGAGAAAGGTCTTGACGGGATGAAGGTTGGTGAGAGTAAGGAGGTCACGGTCAAACCAGAGGAAGGCTATGGCCCCGTGAATCCAGAGGCCTTTATGGAAATCGAGAAGGAGAAGGTGCGGCCCGATGCGCTGAAAGTCGGGGCACAACTCGAGGGACGAGATGCTCAAGGCCGGCCTCTATACGCCCGCGTGGTCGAGGTCAAGGAGCAAGCGGTTGTGCTCGACCTCAACCATCCCCTGGCCGGTAAGATCCTTCACTTCGGCATTAAGGTCCTGGACATCGAAAAGGGAAAGGCCAAGTGACGCCGTAGGCGACACGCCTTTCTCCCCCCAGTTCGCGACGGAGAGTTGGCTCGCTGTCCGCATCCACGCCCTCGCCCACTTGGGTGATGATACCTTCTAGATTCAGTCCGCCCTTCCCTTGATTTCACGTTCTCCATCCAACGCGAGATAGGACACAGAGGGTCCATTCTAATACGTGCGACCGCCGTTGAAGCAAAAGGGAGAAGTCTACGGTGTGAGGGGAATGACATCAGGCGCGACCCGGGGGCTCTGGTCGGTCAGGAGTTTTGATGCGTCCTGGGCTGACATCGGCCGGCCGAGCAGATACCCTTGCGCCTCATCACAGTTGAGCGAACGCAAATAGGTCATTTGGGCTTCTGATTCCACACCTTCGGCTACCGCATTCATATTCAGGCTGTGGGCCAGAACGACGATCGCTTTGACAATGGCCCGATCATGGGGATCGTGCGCGATGTCACGCACGAAGGACTGATCAATTTTCAACTTGTCTATTGGGTAGCGCTTCAGGTGGTTTAACGAGGAATAGCCGGTGCCAAAATCATCGATGGCGATCTGCACCCCCATCGATTGCAACTGGGAAAACAGATGGATCGCCTGCTCGGGGTCTTGCATAATGCTTTCAGTCAGTTCCAGTTCAAGATGGGTGGGGTGCAGCCCGGTTTCCCGCAAGATTTGTTCTAGGAGTGCGGGCAGGTTGTTCTGCTTCAGTTGGCGAGGTGACACGTTCACCGCCACGCGGACTGGCGGAAGGCCGCCCTCCTGCCAGGCCTTGTTCTGTGCGCAGGCCGTGCGGAGCACCCATTCGCCGATCGGGACAATTAGCCCCGATTCTTCCGCGAGAGGGATAAACTTGCCGGGAGACATCATGCCCAGATCGCGATGGCGCCAGCGCACGAGGGCTTCATAGCCGATGAGGCGGCCCGTCTCGATATCGAACTGGGGTTGATACTCCAGAAACAGCTCTTCGCGTTCGAGGGCGTGGCGCAGACTTGTTTCGATCGCCAGGCGCTCAAAGGCCTGCGCATTCATGTCCGGGGAGTAATGCTGATAATTGTTCCTGCCAAGTTTCTTGGCTCGGTACATGGCGATATCCGCATTATTAACCAGGGATTCGGGGTCCTGGGCGTCATCGGGGGAAATACTGATGCCAATGCTGGTTGTGGTATAGAATTCACGCCCCTCGAGGACATAGGGCTTGGACAACGAATCAATGATCTTTTGGGCCACTTTAGGGACATCGCTGGCTCGGGCGACATCGGCGAGGGCAATGGCAAATTCATCGCCCCCGAGACGTGCAACGGTATCGCCCTCTCGGACACACGCCCTCAGGCGCTCGGCGACGGCTTGCAACAACCGGTCACCCACTCCGTGGCCCAGCGCATCGTTGATACTCTTGAAGTGGTCGAGGTCGAGAAAGAGCACACCCACGAGTCGTTTATGCCACGGAACACGCGTCAGGGCGAGGGCCAGGCGCTCCATAAACAGCCTGCGATTGGCCAGGTGTGTGAGCGCGTCGTGATACGCTTGATGAACAATGGTTTCTTTGGCTTGCTTTCGCTCGGTGATGTCGCGAGATATCCCCATGACGCCGACGACGCGGCCCGATGTGTCGCGCATGATCGTCGCAGAGACGTACGAGGTGAAGACCTCGCCATTCTTTTTCTTGTTCGCCACTTCTCCGGTAAACCCACCCCCTATTGAATTTTTGTGCAGCTTACGTCCCTCGGATGGGTCGACGTAGAGGAGGTCGATCGACTTCCCTAAGACTTCCGCTTTGCTATATCCGAAGACCTGTTCGGCCGCCCGATTGAACTCCACGATATTCCGGTTCGTATCCACGGAGATGATCATGTCTAGCGAGCTATTAATGAGGTTTTCTGCATACTCCTTGGCTGCCTGGAGAGCCTCCTCGGACCGCTTCCGCGCGATGGCATAGCGGATGGCGCGCACCAGCAGGTTGCTATTGATCTGGCCCTTGGCGAGACAATCTTCCGCCCCCTCGCGGACGGCCTTGACGGCGATGGCTTCGTCATCACGGTCGGTGAGGACGATGATCGGACTGTGCGGGGCTTGGGCCCGTAATTGCGTCAACGCGTCGTGTCCATGGCCGTCGGGTCCCGAGAGATCCAGTAACACCACGTCGTGGTTACCGGCGGCCAGGCGCTCGAGGCCGTTTGTGAGCCCATCGGCACATTCGAGGGCCAGCCGCGTGCCCCTGACTTGAGCCAGCATCTCCCGGATCAGGTTGTCGTCTCCGGGGTTGTCCTCAACGAGCAGCACTATGACCGGTTTTTCGCTCATGGCTTTCCATTCTGCGGTGAATCCACGATCGTCAATTGTAACGTCCCGACGGCCTGGTTGAGGTTGGGCCCAGGTCGACCGTGATTGTGGAGCAGCTTTCGTGCCAGATTCAGGCCATCCCGGTCGAGGCGCGGTGGATTGCGTCGTCCACTGCACGCACAACTGTTTGAGACTATTGGTTCTTATGGGAAATCGAATGTCGGATTGAACATCTTTAATAATGGGGAGATGTCTCAAGGGGTAAGCCATGGAGCGGCAGGGGACTTCCGCGGTGGTGATCGGAAGGACCCCTCAATGACCGACCACGACGCCGCCCGTTTCGAGGACGCTGTTCCAGTTGACACCGTAATCCATCTGGTTGATCGTGGTCGAGTCGCTCGCGCCAACCCGTCGGTTTCCCCGCGTGTCTTTGATAGTGGGTGAGGGACCCTTCACCTTCAAGACGACTTCTTTGGTCGTCCCCCGAATGGTGAGGTCGCCAACGAGATCAAAGCTGCCATCACTGACGTTCTCGACCCGTTTGGACTTGAAGGTGATCTGCGGAAAATTGGGCGCATCAAGGAAATCTGGACTGCGCAGATGGCAGATGATTGTCCCGCTTCGCGTTCCGGTGTTGGTACTGGCGGTCGCAATTCTAATGTCGCCCTTGACGGATTTCGGATCCCCTGGAACGTAGTCAATCGTCCCGGCGAGTTCTTCGAAGATGCCGTGCACATTCGAGATCATCACAAGGCGAGCCGAAAAACCAGCGGTCGAGTGTACGGGGTCGATCGCCCAGCTTTCTGCTTGCGTAATGGATGGCCAGGCAACCAGAGCAATGCCGATCAGCCATGCCGCAACTTCTCTCTTCCCTCTCATGGCGTCTCCTTCCTTGGGGTCCGCAAAAAGGGCACCGGGCTTCCTGGGGCCCTCACTCTCGTGCAGTCTCTCCGTTGCAGTCTGTCATAGACTACTCAAGGGGGCATGTCTTAGACGACCCGTAAACTTACGAGTTTTCGCCCATGATTCACCAAACTCGGCTGCCTGGGTCTTGACATGACATTTCAGATGGTGTAGTTTTATCAGTAAAATAAGGTTTGTCTGATATATTTGCATACAAGGGAGGTGCGGTGGTGGACGAAGAAGTGAGCTGCTGTCGAGTCGAGTCGCTCATCAGTGTCGATGAGCGGGGCCAGATGGTGCTTCCGAAAGACATCAGAGAGCGAGCTGGCATCCGTCCGGGTGAGAAGCTAGCCCTCGTGAGTTGGGAACATGGCGGCGAGGTCTGTTGCATCACCCTGCTGAAAGCCACGGCACTCACAGGGATGGTGGAGGGGCTGCTCGGCCCGATGATGGAACAGCTTGCGGCGAGGCGGTCGGAACAGCGTCACGGCGGAGGAGGAAGATGAAGCGGGACGATATCAAGGCAGTCGTCAAGGAAGCGTATGCGGGCATTGCAAGAGAGGGGCGATCCGGGTGTGGGTGCCGTCCGGCCACTGCGTGTTCCGGGGAAACTGATGGCGCGCAGAAGATGAGCACGCAGGTGGGTTATGCGGAAGAAGAGCTTCGCGGGGTGCCCCAAGGCGCAGACTTGGGCCTGGGTTGCGGAAATCCCCTTGCCCTGGCCTCGCTACGAGAAGGGGAAACAGTACTGGACTTGGGTTCAGGGGCTGGACTGGATGTCTTCCTTGCAGCAGGCAAGGTGGGCAAGACTGGGAGGGCGATCGGCGTAGACATGACCGCCGCGATGATTGAGCGGGCCACGGACAACGCGGCACGGGACGACTACGGGAACGCGGAGTTTCGACTGGGCGACATTGAGGATCTGCCGGTGCCTGACAACACGGTGGATGTTGTCATCTCGAACTGCGTGATCAACCTCTCGCCCGACAAACCACAGGTGTTTCGGGAGGCCTACAGGGTGCTCACGCCCGGTGGGAGGCTAATGATTTCAGATATCGTGTTACTCGGCGAGCTCCCAGATCCGATCAAGCGCTCTGTGGAGGCGTATATCGGATGCGTCGCTGGTGCCATGCTGAAGGATGACTACGTCGAGGCCATACGAGCGGCAGGCTTCCAAGATGTCCAGATTCTTCACGAGGCCTCGTTTCCACTCGACTGCCTCGCGAATGATCCAACGACAAGGGCGATGATTGAAGATTCGAACCTGCCAGCCGAGGCACGCAGAGAGATCGCCGGTTCGGTTATCGCGCTAAGCCTCTCTGCGAGTAAACCAATAGCATAGAATTCGCCGGGTGACAGGAATGTTTTGTCCGGCGTTCAGGCCGCTGTTTTAAAGATCATCTCCTTCTCGCCTTCCACGCGTCTTGTATAGACGCGCTCGTGCTCCAGCGCGAAGCGGTCGACGCGGTCCGCGAGTCGGCGGAGGCCTTTACCCCCTTTCAGGGCGAGCTTCCAGCAGTTGCGCCCTAGGATCAAGCCCGCGAAAAATCCGAGCATGAGTCTCAGCATCGCTATACACCTCCCCGGTTAAAATAATAGGAACTTACCGGCATTTATCAATTATCAATAACCCCGGGGCTAGGCGCACGAGACGGGGCAGGGTATGCATAAGCCCACCCGAGCCACGAGTTGTATCCCCCTGAGGTCAGGCGGTTATGGCATAGAACGTGCAAAGACGGAGACGACAATCGGGGGCCACTGAGGGGTATTTCAACCAAAACCGGAGGCCAGATATGGAAGATGGCAGGGCGGGGGGACGCACCGGGGAAGATCCTGGTCGCGGATGATGATCCGAACACCCTCAAGGCCGTCGAGGACTTCCTGCGAGCACAGAGTTTGAAGTCCTGCCCGCTACGAGCGGAGAGGATGCACTTCGCGTGGCCAGGGATGCGAACCCCAATGTGGTCCTTCTCGACCTCGTCATGCCCAGCGTGAGCAGCCACGCAGCGTTACGGGAGCCCAAAACCCAGGAAGGGACAAGCGATATCGCCGTGGTGGTCCTCAGCGCCGCGGACCAGATGGCTGAGAAGAAGAAAGCGATTGAAGAGGGCGCCGATGATTGTCTGGCCAAGCCCGTCGAGCAGCGTGAACTCCTGATCCGACTCCGGATGGTCTTGAAGGCAAAACACTTGCACCGAGATCTCCTCCGGACGTTGCGAGACTTGCACGGAATGGGAGCCGCGCGATACGTAGAGGGGACCGCCCACGATCCCCAGAATGGCCCAAACAGCGTCTTTGCCTCCGGGCACCATCCTTATCGTCGAAGACGGGCTCTTGGACCGGGCGATCTACGCCGACATGCTCCGCGAGCGCGGGTATAACGTCATCTCGGCGCCAACGGCGCGTCAGGCGTTGGAGTTCTTACGGCTCCAGGGGGTCGACGTCATCCTCGTCGACCTGATCCTGCCGGGTATGTCGGGCCCCGAGCTGATCCAGCGCTTGCAGACCATCTCTCCCGACACGCCGGTGATCGTTATCACCGCCCACCCGTCTTCCCATAATGCCATCACCGCCCTGAAGCTGGGGGCCTTTGATTTCATTGTCAAAGGATTCAAGAACGAGGTCATGCTCCATGCCGTGAAGCGAGCATTGGAGAAGCGTCAGTCCGAGTTCCAGACCCGGACTCTCAGTCAAGAGCTGAAGGCGCACGTCGACCAGTTTTCCGATCGGTAGCCGTAAGACGCCCCGTTCGGGTTGCCCTTGCAGGATCAGTCTGTTATACTCTGCGCACCTGCCAGGAGGAATCGGATGTCTTCGCCCACGGACGCAGCCCCCGGGACACATCTGTCGTGGATGGAGGTCGCCCTGGAGGAAGCCCGCAGGGGAGGCGAGGCGGGTGAGGTTCCGGTGGGGGCCGTGCTGGTGCGGGACGGGGTTGCGTTAGCGGTAGCCCATAATCGGCCCATCGCCCTCCAGGATCCGACCGCCCATGCTGAGCTGCTGGTCCTCCGCGCGGCAGGACAGCGAATCGGCGACTATCGGTTTCCTGACGCCACCCTGTACGTCACTCTGGAGCCCTGCGTGATGTGCGCCGGTGCATTGCTTCATGCCCGCGTGGCATGTCTGGTGTATGGCGCGGCCGATCCGCGATGTGGCGGGGTTGGTAGTATCTATCACATCTTGGCGGATCCGCGCCTCAATCACCACGTCCAAGTTATCGGCGGTGTGCGGGCAGAGGAATGTCAGGCCCTGCTGCAGGGCTTCTTCATGGCCCGGCGTTAGGCGTCGCCCCGACTGCTTGGATTGGCGGGTGGGAGGGGTACCGAAGTGGACGTAACGGGCCCGACTCGAAATCGGGTTGTCCCGTGATGAGCGGGGCACGTGGGTTCGAATCCCACCCCCTCCGCCAATGCGATCCCGCTGTGCGGGATCGCGTTCACAGTTGACGGTTCAGAGTTCATGGTCAAGAGCAAGAGTTGTACTTATATTCAGTTTGATCTAACCCTGAACCATGATCCCTGAACCCTGAACGGAGAGTGCGGAGAGGTGACCGAGTGGTTTAAGGTGCACGCCTGGAGAGCGTGTGTGGGGTGACACCCACCCCGGGTTCGAATCCCGGCCTCTCCGCCAATGCGATCCCGCTGTGCGGGATCGCGGTTCATAGTGCATGGTTCAGAGTTCATGCTCGAGAGGAGTTGTGTTTACATCGAGCTTGATCTAACGCTGAACCATGATCGCTGAACCGTGAACGATGAATGGGTCCTTGGCCGTGCTAGATGGGGAGCTAGCGGTGCCCTGAACCCGCAATCCGCTATAGCGGGGTTGAAATCCCACCCGAGGTTGCTGATCTCTCGGTAGACGTTCTGGGATCGGGGCGTTGAGGGTCGGGTCCTGCGCAAGGGGGTCCGTGAACCCCGTCAGGTCCGGAAGGAAGCAGCGGTAAGCGGTCTGCCTCCTGTGCCGCGGGGGTACTCGGTCGGAGCCTATGGTTCTAGAGAAGAGCTGGGAGAAGGCATCGACGGTGGGTGCACGGCCAAGGACTTTATCTCGCGGTTCGGAGTCCATGGTTCGTGGTTCATGGACACCGACGTAGATATCGGGTGTTCTTCAGACTCTGAACCCTCAACTGCGAACGGGGTAAGCATGTCGTATCAGGTGCTGGCCAGGCGCTGGCGTCCTCAGGTCTTTGATGAAGTGGTCGGGCAAGAGCCGGTGACCCGGACCCTCAAGAACGCCCTCCGTCAGGGCCGCGTGGCGCACGCCTTTCTGTTTGCCGGACCACGAGGCGTTGGCAAGACCACGACGGCCCGCATTCTGGCGAAGGCGTTGAACTGCGAAAAGGGCCCGACCCCCGAGCCCTGCAACCAGTGTCGCAGTTGCCAGGAGATCACTGGCGGAGCCGCCGTGGACTGCGTAGAGATCGACGGCGCTTCACACACCGGGGTGGAGCATGTACGGGACCTCCAGGAGCGGCTCATCTACCAGCCGGTCAGAGGTCGCTCCAAGGTCTATATCATTGACGAAGTACATATGCTTTCTCTCTCCGCGTTCAATGCCTTGTTGAAAACTCTGGAGGAGCCCCCGAGCAAGGTGGTCTTCGTTCTGGCCACGACCCAGCCGCACAAGGTCCCCCCCACGATCCACTCCCGGTGCCAACGGCATGACTTTCGACGAATTGGTCAAGGCCTTATCGTGGAACGCCTGAGGGCAATTGCCGACGCCGAGGGAGTGGAGGTGACCACCGAGGCCTTAGGCAGTGTAGCGCGGGCGGCCGACGGGAGCCTGCGCGATGCCCAGAGCATCCTCGATCAGGTGATCGCCTATGCGGGTGAGCGAGTGACCGCCGAGGCGGTCGCGGCGGTCTTGGGGTGGACGACACCTGAAGTGGTCCAGGCCGTGTCGGAGGCCTGCTTGGCGGGCGATGCGGGGAAGGCCGTGGAGCTCGTCGGAGAGCTCGCCACCAAAGGCAGCGACCTGAGCACTTTTCTTTTTGATCTGTTGGAGCACCTGCGCTCTCTCCTGGTCGTCAAGCTGACGCCGAAGGCGGGAGAGATCTTGGACCTCGCCCCGGACGCCGTGCGTGATCTCGAGCGCCATGGGGCGAATGTGGAGGTTCCCCACGTAGAATTAGCCCTTCGGTTCCTGTTGGATGCTGAGGGGGAGATGCGGCGGTCGTCTCAACCACGATATGTCTTGGAGATGGCCCTCGTTCGGATGGCCGAGGCGCGGGGGCTTCAGTCCCTCGGGAGCCTGGTGACGCGCCTGGAGTCCCTGGAGGGCCGCCTGGGGGTTACACCCGATCCTCCCACCGCGCAAACAGAACTTTTCGCGATGGAGAAGGGAAATGTTCAACCTGATCCTCCGGTGGCTCCGACCGGACTTCAGGGGCAGTGGGATGAGGTACAGCGACGGATCGGTGCGGAGCGGCGCTCTCTCGCAGTGCTCCTGGCGGACGCCGAGGTCGCATTGGAGGGAGAGACGTTGACCCTGACTTTTGCGAACGGTAATCACTTCTCTCAGTCTACGCTGGAGGAGCCGGAGGCCCGGAACCTGGTCGCCTCCACTGTCTCTGCGGTTTTTGGGAAACGCCTCCAGGTGAATTACCGATTTCTCCCGACGGGCAGAGGAAGGCCGGGGGAGAGTCTAGCCCGGAAGCCACGTCGCACGTCCGCCCGAGACCACCCGGTGGTTCGAGAGGCGCTGGAGATCTTCGAGGGTCGGATTGTGGAGGGAGAGGAGGGGACCGACATTGTGTCTCACCGAGGTGACGCATGAAAAACTTGGGTGATTTCATGAAGCAGGCCCAGCGGATGAAGGCAGAGCTCGAACGGATTCAGGAAACGGCGGCTACCCATCGGGTCGAGGGCTCTTCCGGTGGTGGGATGGTGACGGTGACGGCTGATGGCCGGGGAGAGATCGTGGCAGTCAAGATCGAACCCGAGGTGGCACAGAGCGGAGACCTGGAGATGCTCCAGGATCTGATCTTGGCGGCCACGAATGAGGCGTTGCGCCGGTCTCGAGAGCTGCTCACTACCGAGATGGGACGCGTGACCGGTGGACTGAATCTGCCGGGACTCCTATAGGCAATCATGGCTATCCGGTACGCTTCTCCACTCAACCGCCTCGTGGACGTCCTCATGCGCCTTCCTGGCGTCGGCGCCAAGACTGCCCAACGTCTCGCTTTTTATCTCTTGAAGACTTCCCGAGAAGAGGCTATGAAGCTGGCCGAGGCCATCGTGGAGGTGAAAGAGAAAATCCGCGTCTGTGAGCGGTGCTACAACATCGCCGAGGAGGCGCAGTGCGCGATTTGTCAGGACCCGACCCGGGACGGCAGCGTAGTGTGTGTGGTGGAAGAAGCGAACGATCTCTTGGCCATCGAGCGGACGGGGACGTTCAAAGGCCAATATCATGTCCTGCAGGGGTCCCTGTCCCCCATCGAGGGGCGGGGCCCGGACCAGATCACCGCCAAGGAGCTCTTGGGACGCCTCGGGTCAGGGGAGGTGAAGGAGGTCATCCTGGCCACCAACCCGAATGTGGACGGGGAGGCCACGGCCCTGTATCTGGCCCGTCTGATTGGCCCGCTCGACGTGCGGGTCACCCGCATCGCTCATGGCCTCCCGGTAGGGGGGGATCTGGAGTATGCAGACGAGGTCACCTTGGGCCGGGCCCTGGACGGCCGCCGGGAGATGCGGTAGGCGGAATGGCACGAAAGTTGAACGTAGATCATGTGCCCTCTGAAGCCCCATGGAGGATATGTGCAGCCGATAGACAGTTTGGTTATTTACGAAAAGGATCTGAGCCGGATCAACACCTACCTGTCCGCGCTGCAAGATAAAGCCCGCAGCTCGGCTGTTCTGCTCATCGACACGAGCGGACAGCTCATCGGCGCCGCTGGGGGAACGGACGGCCTGGATACGACCCCCTTGGCCAGCCTGGCCGCCGGGAGTATCGCAGCCGCAGGGGCTTTGGCCCAGCTCCTGGGCGAGCAGGAGTTTTCTTTTGTCTTCTACAATGGCGAGCGGAAGCGCCTCCATCTCTCTCTCGTTGGGGGCAAAGCCATTCTTTTAGTCCTCTTGGACCAAAACACTCCCATCCGACTCGTCCGAGTGCAGGTCAAGAAATTCTCCATGGATCTGTTGAGCATTTTCCGTGAACTCGCCCAACGTTCAGAGGAGGGCGGAGACCGGGGGCGTTCCTTTGCGGATGAGGAGGGCGGCGAAATCACTGAAGACGACGTGGACAACCTCTTTGGAAAGAGATGAGGCATGTCTTTCATCAACTACGCGGCCCGGGAGATCAACTGTAAGCTGGTGTACTGCGGCCCGGGTCTCTGCGGGAAGACCACAAACCTGCAGTACATTTATAAGATGGTGGACCCCGGAACGAAGGGGAAACTCATCTCATTAGCCACAGAGACGGAGCGGACCCTGTTTTTTGATTTCCTGCCGCTGGAACTGGGCACAGTCCGGGGGTTCAAGACCCGCTTCCACCTCTACACGGTTCCTGGCCAGATCTTCTACGAGGCGAGTCGCAAACTCATTCTGAGGGGAGTCGACGGGGTAGCCTTTGTCGCCGACTCACAGATCGACCGCGTCGAAGCGAACATCCAGAGTCTGGCTGACATGAACAAGCACCTGAAGGAGCTGGGTCTCGACCCCGAGAGGATCCCTGTAGTGATGCAGTATAACAAACGGGACCTTCCCAAGGTCGTCCCCATCGATGAGCTGCAAAAAGCCCTCAACCCTCGTAACCTTCCCTGGCTCGAGGCCGTCGCGCCAGATGGTAAAGGCGTGTTCGAGACGTTGAAGGCCCTCGCCAAGCTCGTGCTTCAGGAGCTGCAGAAAAAGACGTAGAATAAGTCCCCCCATTCATTGACGGTCGTACTGATCTGCGCTACCATCTAACCGGATTCCTCGGTAGCTCAATGGTGGACGAACGGCTTGGTAATCCGCCGGAGGCGGATTCGAGTCCTGCCGAGGACAGGGTAGCAAGGGGATTTCGCGTATACGGGATCCGCAGCCAAACCACTGGCGCGTTCTATATCGGGCAGACAAGTGATCTAGAAGGCCGGCTCCGCCAGCACAATGACCCGAAGACAAGCGGAGCTTGCACGCAAAGCGCCGTCGTGGCCCCTGGCTACTCGTCCACGAAAAAGTATTTGGATCGAGACCAGAAGCTATGGCCCGCGAGAAATTCTTGAAGAGTGGCCAGGGCCGCCTCTGGCTCCGGGAGATGTTTGGTGTAAGATAGCCGGCGAACCGCCCTGCTCGCCGGGACAGCGGTTTCCCCGGGCAGGCGAGATCACTGCCATTCCCCGGTAGCTCAATGGTGGAGCGAGCGGCTGTTAACCGCTAGGCTGCAGGTTCGAGTCCTGCCCGGGGAGCCATTAAGGAATCGAAATTTTAGCCCGCCAGCCCTTTGGCTGCGCGGGCTTTTGTGTTTCGTGAGTTGTTCGACCGAGTGCGACCGGGTATGACGGCCAACGATACTGAACCGGCACCAGAACCGGCACCAAGTCCCCCCCGGCAATCCACCACAGGTGTCCCGTTCCACCCCCACAGCTTAGCCCTTGTGGAGGTCTACCCGTGTCTATGTGCATCCCAGGATGCGGGTGATCCCACTCCTCCACGGAATTGGGTAACCACAGCAGCCAAGGATTTGTAGTTGAAATCCTTTCAGGCGCTCAGAGGCCTGCCCGCGACAACCAAGAGGATGCCCCAGGCTCTTGACAGCCCTAACAGGAATAGGCTGACAACTGCTGCAGTGTTTTTCGGCCACGTCGGACAGCAGAAAGCGTTGACAAGTCCTTGGAGAGGTTAGAGAATTTCGAGAACGGGCGGCGGTTCGGCCGGGAGAGATAGACTGACCTACTTCCCCAGGCAGCGGAGAACCGGATGTTTTCTTTAAAAACAGATCTTGAAAGCCCAACCGCCTATGATTATATAGATGCACCCCGGACTTGAATGGGAATGAAGTATCGTACCAACGTACTTAAGCCCCTCCTGGCTTTCATAAATTTTGTGTAATTCCTCTGGGGTCAATTTTGTAGCTTTATTGCCATTTTCATCTACTACTTTAGCAACATTACCGGTTTCTGTCTCCACGGTAATTATTGCTCTTTGCGATTTTGATCCAGACATTGTCATTGTAAATTACCTCCTCCTTTTAAGAATTAAATGAGTGTTATCCCGGGCCCGACTTCGTCCGAGAAGGCGTTGGAAGTTTCTGGTGCGCCGTGGATTGTGCCGGAGGTGGGCTCGGGGGTATAGTCACCCCGGTTTCAACTTACTACTCCCTCAGGGGGTTATTCGGTCCCTCCGTTCAGCATTCACCCACGCGACAACTCGAAGGGTCGCCCCGAGATACCGCACTAATATCCCAGTAAGCATGGCCCTGTCAAGGGGAAGCTTTTTGGAATCAGTAGCCTAGCTGTGTTAGGCTCCCCCATGGAACCGGGGTAACAGTCAGCCGGACGGAGATGGAGGGAGCCCTCGTGGCACGCGCTGGGGGGGCTTTTGTGTTGGTGGGCTTCCTTGCCCTTTGCGCCGGTGCCCAAGCCCGCTCCCCGGAAGACGTGGTAAAGCTTTTCATGGACGTCTACGGTACCGCCCGAATGCGGGAAGTCTTACCGCACACGCTGCCTGCTTTCCGTGATGGCACGGAACCAGAGTTGTGGCTTAAGCGAACTCAGGGACTCCTGACGTCGATTGGCTATGTTCGACTGGAGGGGGTAATTCAGTCCGTGGTCGTTAAACGTGATGAAGCCACCGTGGTGGTGGCAAGCCGGATCAAGACCAAGGCCGTCACCGGGACCCAAACCGAGATTTACCTCCTGCGACTGACGGAGCAGGGTTGGAAGCTACTGGACCTCGAGGTTCAGGATGAGGTCATTGAGCAAGGCCCACCTGAATCAGTCAGCTAGGCAAGGTTAACTGCATACGAGGGGACTCAATAATGCCGAGAAACTCGATCCACGCCAGCAAGCCGCCACTTTCGAGGAACTCCTCCGCA
>CAZLDS010000061.1:0-14880 GCA_964558395.1 uncultured bacterium
CGACCACCACCACGGGCCCCAGCGGGGATGCCAGCGGTTTCCTCCCCGCGGCCAGCTTCTTCTACGTGCACCCGCTGGGCGAGGACTGGCGGGTGGGGTTCTCGATAGCCTCCACGTTTGGCCTTGGTGCGGACTACGAGGATAACTGGGTGGGCCGCTACTTCGTCCAGGAGAGCGATTTCCTTACGGTGGACATTGGGCCGAGCGTGGCGTACCAGGTCAACGATTGGCTCTCGGTCGGGGGAGGTTTTGTGGTGCAGGTGGCCAAGTTGAAGACCAAGGCCGCGATCAATAACGCACTGCCGTCTCTCGCCGACGGCCAGTTCACGTACCAGGATACCACGGTGGGGTTCGGCGGGAACGTGGGTATCCTGGTTGAGCCGTGGGAAGACACGCGCTTCGGGCTCGTCTATGCGACCCCGATCAAGCAGACCTTCAACGACGTGCCGCAGTTCACCGGCCTGGGTCCCGGCTTACAGGCGGCCCTCACAGCCACCGGAGTCCTCGGTGCCAATCTCGAGGTTGAGATGACCGTCCCCCAGGGGATCATGTTCAGCGTCTTTCACCAGATTGATGAGCAATGGGCCGTGATGGGAAACCTGGGGTGGCAGAATTGGAGTCAGTTCGGGGAAGTCCCGGTCAGCATCAGTTCGACCACCTCGACAACGGCCGACCTCACCGAGGACATGGAGTTCAAAGATACCGTGCACGTCGCCATCGGTGCGCACTTCAGGTTCCACCCCAACTGGACGGCCACCGCGGGGTTTGCCTACGATAGCTCCCCGGTGTCGGAGGCCAACCGGACTGTCTCTCTGCCATTGGACCAGCAGTTTCGGTACTCGGCGGGCCTGATGTACGAGGCGAGCGACAAGGTGACCCTGGGGCTCGCGTACACGTTTCTGAACGCGGGCAGCGCCCCCCTCACCCAGACCCGCGGGCCGCTCACCGGCACGCTGTCGGGGGACTACTCGTCCAACTACATCAACATCGTCGCACTCTACGTCTCGGCGCGGTTCTAATCCGGATCGGACATCAATCCCCGCCAGGGCGGTAACTACAGCGCAAATTCAAACTTCGTACTTTGGATATCAGCGTTCCGAATCCTCGCACGGGAGGGGAACAAAATTTCCTGTAACGACTCGCTCGACTGTAATATCATTTCCCCGCTTTGGACGCATGCCGTCGACCTGATCGCCGCCGGCCGGTAGGTGACGCGGGTTTCGGGAGGTATTGGGCTCAACCGTGACGTTTACCGAGAAAGGAGAAAGTCCATGCGTATTTCCTATGCTGCCATGACTCTAGTCTTGTGTATCGTGGCCTTGCCGGTGCTGGGCCAGGACAAGCCGGCCGATACCATGCAGTTTGTGCGCGAGAAGCTCCAGGCCGACAAAAAGCTCCTGGTCGCGACTAACATGGACCTGACCGAGAAGCAGGCCCAGGCCTTCTGGCCGATCTACGAGAGCTACCAGAAGGATCTCGGTCTGGTGAATGGGCGCATGCTCGTGCTGCTTCAGGACTTCGCAAAGAACTACCCATCGATGACCGATCAAGAGGCCAAGAAGCTCGTGGACGACTACCTGGCGATCGAGCAGGATCGGATCAACCTCAAGCAGGCTTATCGCCCGAAGTTGCGCAAGGCGTTGCCGGAAAAGAAGGTGGCCCGCTACCTCCAGATCGAGAACAAGGTCGAGGCGGTCATCCGCTACGAGTTGGCGGGGAAGATTCCGCTGGTGAAGTAAGTCGACGGGTCGAAGAGGGGGAGGAAGCAATGATGCATACATGTAATCGATGGATGGGAGGCTTACTTGTGCTGGTGATGGCGGCCATGCCTCTGGTGAGCCCGCGGCCGGCCGTGGCCGCCAGCGCGGCCGAGCTCAATCGAGAGGCGGCTGCGGCGTTGAGGGCGCTCTACGCGAAGGAGCCCGCCGCAAAGAAACTCGGGGAGAAGGCAAAGGGTATCCTGGTCTTCCCGAGCATCATCAAGGCCGGGTTCATCGTCGGCGGACAGTACGGCGAGGGCGCCCTGCGCGAGGGCAGTAAGACGGTCGGGTACTACAACACGGTTGCTGCTTCGTTCGGCCTGCAGGCCGGCGGGCAGGAGTTCGGGTACGCGCTGTTCTTCATGACCGATTCTGCCCTGAAGTATCTCAAGGAGAGCGACGGCTGGGAGATCGGCAGTGGCCCGAGCATCGTGGTCGTGGACAAGGGCGCGGCTGGGGCGCTCACGACCACGACAGCCAAGGATGAAATCTATGCCTTCTTTTTCAGCCAGAAGGGGTTGATGGGGGGGCTCGGCCTGCAGGGGACGAAGATCAGCAAGATCAACAAATAATCTTCTACTATATATCCAACTCCGTCCAGTTGAGGCAAAGGTCATCAGGCGACCGCAAGATTCCGCGAACGGGGGGAATCTGTGCCCGGACTGAGCGGCTCAGACGGGTTCGTTCCTGGCGGGGTGCCCCGCGGCCGTCTGTGGGATGTCTCGGTCCAGTTCCCAGGAAACCCCTAGTAGATTTTCACCACAAAACTCGTAATTTTACGAGTTGCACGGTGATATCGCTTACCGGTAGCGTGCGCGAGCAGGCCTCTATCGAGGCTTACGGAGGCATCGGGAAAACAGAGTGGAAAAGAGGCAGGACACCAAGGAGGGGAGAGCGATGGCAAACGACCGGAAAGTGAGAAAGATGACCTCTGCGGTAGCGAGTTGGCGGGCACCTGTGTTGGGCACGGTCCTCCTCGTGGTGGGGGCCGCGCTTCTTGCCGGTTGCCCCAAGAAGCCCGTCGTGAAGAGTTTTGCGCCTGCAGCACCGACACAGCCCAAGGCGCTACCACGATCCCAGGAACCCCTGAAGGATGTTTTCTTTGGCTTCAACCAGGACACACTGAGCCCCGAGGCCAGAAAGACTCTGGATGCAAATATCCAGTGGCTTAAGGCCAATGCCGACGTCCCAATCACAGTTGCAGGCTATTGCGACGACCGAGGGACCGAGACCTACAATTTGGCGCTCGGGGAGCGCCGCGCGAAAGCAGTCCAGGCCTACCTGGTGGCGGGCGGCATCGATCCCGCGCGGATCTCCACGAAGAGCTACGGCAAGGAGCGACCGTTCGTCCTGGGCAATAACCCGGCGGCCTGGGCAGCGAATCGCCGTGCACGCATCGTCGCAGGTCAGTAAGAGTCTCGAAACGGGGGCGACGCCGCTCGGCCGAACGGCTGGACGGTGGTGGAAATGAAACGAGAGTGGAAGGTTGTCTTTTCGTTCGAGAAGCCGTGGGGACCGCAAGGCTGAATCCCATGAATAGTCCTTCCCGGGACCTCCCCCGCAGCGCGCTGCAGGTGCTTTTCATCAGCGTGCTCATGGCCGGGAGCTTCTGGATCATGCAGCCTTTCCTTCTCCCACTGATCTGGGCCGTCATGATTGTCGTGGCCACCTGGCCGTTGATGCTGCGAACGGAGGCGCAGCTCGGGGGCAAGCGGGCCATCGCCGTCACCGTGATGATCGCAGCCTTGTTGCTGGTTTTTGTCGTGCCGATCTTCTTCGCCGTTGTGACCATCGTGGAGAACGCGGGCGAGATCGTGGCGTGGTCGAGATCCCAGACGTTCGCCCTGCCGATGCCTCCCGCCTGGGTGGCGACGCTGCCCGTGATCGGATCGCGGCTCGCGGCGGAATGGCGACAGATCGCGGCTGCCGGCCCGGAGGGGCTCGTCGTGCGCATAATGCCCTACGTCGACGAGATCGTCCGTTGGTTTGTGGCCCAGGTGGGGGGTCTGGGAGTGATGGCCATCCATTTCTTGCTGACGGTGATCATGGCCGCGATCCTCTACGCGAAGGGCGAGGCTGCCGCCGAGGGCGTGCGTCTCTTTTCCCGGCGACTCGCCGGACTGCGAGGCGAGAACGCCCTCCAACTTTCCGTCCACGCGATTCGCGCCGTGGCCCTCGGTGTCATCGTGACTGCCGTCGTCCAGGCGCTGCTTGCCGGCATCGGGCTGGCGATCGTCGGCGTGCCCTACGTGGCCATTCTGACCGCAGTGATGGTGATTCTGGGGATCGCACAGCTAGGGCCCATGCCCGTGCTCATTCCGGCTGTAGTCTGGCTGTATTGGAAGGGGCACGTCGGGTGGGGAACCGTGCTGCTCGTGTGGACGATCATTGTTGGGGTCATTGACAATGTCTTGCGCCCGATCCTCATCAAGAGGGGCGCCAAGCTGCCCCTGCTGCTAATCTTCGCCGGCGTGGTCGGCGGCCTCATCGCATTCGGCGTCATCGGCCTCTTTGTGGGCCCGGTGGTGCTCGCGGTGAGCTACACGCTTCTCGCCGCCTGGATTCAGGATGATGAGCCTCAGCCTGAACCTGACCGCACCGGTACGACGAATAAGTAAGACGGCAGCAAGGGCGCTAAAGTTCAGGCACCTCCCGAGCAGCGTGTCCTAGCAGGCAAGGAGTCGAGGAACAATGTATTGCAGGTTGACTGCGCTCGGCCTTCTCCTCGTCGTTTTCGCTCTCGGCTGTACACCAAGGGTGGACAGCGCCACTGCGCTGCAAAAGGCTTCCATCGACCCCCCTCTCATCCTGCCTGCGAGCTTCTCGGGCGTTCTCCCGTGTGCAGACTGCCCCGGCATTCGGTACCAGCTCGATCTCTTCCGGGACGGCGTCTTCTTCCTGCGTATGATCTACCTCGGGCGAGGTGAGGCCGCGACATACGACGACATCGGCCGTTGGGTGGTGGCCTCGGAAGGGAAGACACTTGTCCTCCACGGTGGGCGCGAGCCACCAGCGATGTTCGCGATTCAGGGCCACGACCGTCTGCGGAAACTGGATCTTGCAGGGCGCGAAATCAAGTCATCGCTGAATTATGACTTGCTGTGGACGGGGGCGTTTCAACCCATAGAGCCGAGGCTCGCCATGCGCGGCATGTTCCGTTACATGGCCGATGCGGGTCTCTTCACCGAGTGCCTCACCGGGTGGACGCTGCCGGTGGCGCAGGAAGCCGGCAATAGCCTCCTGGAGGCGGCGTATCTCAAGGCGCGAGGACAGCCTGGCGAAGAGCTATTGGTAAACCTTGAGGGTCGCATCGCAGCGCGGCCAGAGATGGAGGGCGAGTGCACGCAGCCGACACTGGTGGTCGATCGCTATATTGGGGTGTGGCCGGCGGAGACTTGTGAAGCAAAAACAACAACCGCCTCTCTCGAAAACACGTATTGGAAACTCACTCGCCTGGGCGACCAGCCGGTCCAGGTCGCCACAGAGCAGCATGAGCCCCACATGATCCTACAGTCGAAGTCGCACCGGATCGCAGGCTCCGGCGGGTGCAACCGCCTGATCGGCGGCTACGATCTCGAAGGCGAACGACTCGTCTTCGGGCAGCTCGCCACGACCCAGATGGCCTGTCCGCAAGGCATGGACACGGAAGATGCGTTTCTTGCCGCGCTGGGAAGGGTGAGGACGTGGGGAATCCTCGGCCAGCACCTTGAGTTATACGATGCCGTCGACAATCTCCTGGCACGCTTCGAGGCAAGGCATATGAAGTAGTGCTGAGTCACCGAAGTCCGACGGCCTGATCTTCGGGACCCTCTGCAGCGGCCCAAGCGTTGTAATCGTGGACAGGGGCATGGCTGGGTCGCTCACGATGACGATAGACAAGGATGAAGTCTATGCGTTCTTTTTCAGCCAGAAGGGGCTGATGGCGAAGCTCGGCCTGCAGGCCTCGCAGATCAGCAAAATCCACAAATAGGATGTGAGAATGAAGCGCACTGCGGTGAAAAAGCTGTCACTCGCAGGGATCCTGGTGCTCGGCTGCCTGGGAACCGTGGGAGGCGATACCGGGGACGCACCGCGGAAGGAAATAACGAAACTCACCTTGCCCACCGAAACGTGGACGGGTGACTTTGACGGCATGGTCAAGCGGCGCATGATCCGCGTGCTGGTCGTCTACAGCAAGACGTTCTACTTCATCGACATGGGCACACAGCGCGGCATAACTTACGACGCGTTCCACGCATTTGAGGACTACATCAACAAGAAGCTCAAGACGAAGCACCTCCGGGTGAGCGTGGTGTTCATCCCGACCTCGCGCGACGAGCTGCTCCCTGCGCTCGTCGCGGGACGCGGGGATATTGCCACAGGTAATCTCACCATCACGCCGGAGCGGCGGAAAGCGGTCGACTTTACGAGCCCGATCCTCCGCGGCGTGAAGGAACTCGTGATCACCGGGGCGGGGCCGCCGGAGATCAGGACCATCGACGACCTCGCGGGCAAGGAAGTCTTCGTCCGGAAGTCCTCAAGCTACTACGAGAGCCTCGGGGTCCTCAATAAACGCTTCAGGAAGGAAGGGAAGGCCAAGGTAAAGCTCGTGCCCGCACCGGAGCAGCTCGAGGACGAGGACCTGCTCGAGATGCAGAATGCCGGCCTGATCCCGATGGTGGTGGTGGATAGCCACAAGGCCGAGTTCTGGAAGCAGATTTTCCCGAAGCTCGTCCTCCATCCCGAAGTCGCGGTGAGGAGGCAAGGCGAGATCGCCTGGGCGATCCGAAAAAACAGCCCGAAACTCAAGGCCGAGGTGGATGCGTTCATTGCGACCCGCCGCAAGGGTAAGGCGTTCGGCAACCAGATCTTCAGGCGCTACCTGAAAAACACGCGCTATGTCAAGAACGCGACTACCGAGGCGGAGCTCAAGAAGTTCCGAGAGATGAGGGCGTATTTCCGCAAGTACGGCGACAAGTACGGCGTGGACTGGATACTGATGGAGGCGCTGGGCTATCAGGAGTCCCGGCTCGATCAGAACGTGCGCAGCCCGCTCGGTGCCATCGGCGTGATGCAGGTGATGCCTGCCACGGGCAAGGAAATGAATGTCGGCGACATCACGCAGGTGGAACCGAACATCCACGCCGGGGTGAAGTATGTCCGGTCCGTGATCGACCAGCACTACAAGAACGAGCCGATGGACGATCTGAACAAGGTCCTGTTCGCGCTCGCCTCGTACAACGCCGGCGCCGGCCGGATCCAGCAGCTCCGGCGCGAGGCGGCGAAGCGGGGGCTCGACCCGAACGTTTGGTTCCACAACGTCGAGCACCTCGCCGCGGAGAAGATTGGACGCGAGACAGTGATCTACGTCAGCAACATCTACAAATACTACATCGCCTACAGCCTTGTGCAGAAGAAACACATCGAGCGACGCGAAATCAGGAAGCAGCTGCTTGAGGGCGGCAGGTCCACTGGGCCGTCCTCATCTTAGGCTGTGCGGGATAGGTGAAAGGATCGTTGTCTGGGGTGCACGTCAGTCGGGCAAGAGGGGGGGACCGCCGCTACGACGTGGCCTGATCCCGCCACGTCCAACGGACCTCGTATATCTGGCCCACCTTTGGTCGCAAGATTTGGAAGCTTATTCTGGAGTTATCTGGGGACGGGTAAAAGTTATCAGGTTGAACCGCGCGCACAGCTTCTGGCTTTTCCGGGGGATATTGGACCACTTCAAACGTCCCATAGGGTTTGTCTTTCGGTAAGAGCACATTTAGGCCAGCAAAGCCGATTGAAAAGCGGATCCTGAACCGCAGCCATTCCTCGTCCTCCGTACGCTCTTGGAATCCCTCGTAGTTGAGTTCCTCGGTGATGACGCGAATCACTTTGCCGGGCGGAACCCTTGAGAAGTCAAAGACGAGCTCCCAGACATACGCCTTCCCATCGCTCGCCGACGGGTCTTTCCATAAGTGGATGACCGGCCGCAAGCGCTCGTTAGGGGAACGGAAGTCGATCTTGGAACTCTCTGCGGGCAGTTGAAGACGGAAGAACCTGCCCGGGTTCTGCTCCGACCTGCGAACGCGTATGGCCCGGTGAGTATAGGTCCGACGCTGACTGTTTGAACCGTCCGAATACCAGGCGCGGAGATCGACGGTCTGCCAAGCCGTAAGAATATCAAATCCACTATAGTCTGGCGCCTCGAGCTGGGAGACCTCTTTGTATTCCATGGGAACCCACGGCTCAACCGGGCCGTGCTGTAATAGATCAGTCACAACGGCCAAACTAGGTGCACTGACTCTTACGGACTCAAGGAGTCGGCTCACGACCTGCGCTTGCTTGTAGTATTTGATGCCGAAATACGGGAGCAAAACCAGGATGGGAACGATCAGCGGAACGTACACATACGAAACCCAATCTCGGTAATCGAATAACCGCCCCCACACCCGCCGTAGGCCCGATGCCTGTAGACTCCTCGCGTTCGCGGTGACATCACTTGGTTTGTTCGTCTGTCTCTTGAAAGAACCTACTGGTCGCCGACGGGGCACGTCAGACCCTTTGGAGGGTCGGGTTGGATCCCACGGAGCGTCGCGCGGCACATCCTCACCGAACAGGCCAGGGTGAGCCCTGCACGCTTTGCGGGCGATGCAGTATCCATGTTGCACGAGATGGCTGATCTCGAGGTTGGAAAACCGATCCAGATCGGTCCGGATGGTCGGGATCTGCCGCTGCACCTCCGGCTCGACTGCCGTGTCATCCTCACTGGGTGGGACGATCTGCGTAATCGAAACAGGGACGAACCCAGAGGTGCCATCGGCGAAGATCTCCCTTTCGAGTTGCCCGACACGATCCATGAGAATGTCTGAAGAACGCATCGCCGTCCTGACGAGGCCGCTAGGTCGCGCCGCTTGGCGGACTCGAAACGGTTTGCCAGCATCGCTCACGAGCACCGCGTCAAAGAGGCCGCGGAAGGGACGCAAACATGGGCCCCCTGTCGCCTCGCGCAATGCCGCTTCGAGGAGTTGGCGGTTCAACCACGCGCGGTCGGTTAAATCAAGCTTGCGTCCTGGGGTCCGGGCCAAGTGGAGGAGTGTCTGCGCCTCGGCATCTTCGAGTTGCAACGTGTCAAAGGCTGGCTCCCGATAGAGCTCGCCATTCGCAACGACGTCGTCCAATCGGGCGACGACCCGTTCAGCGGCCTCAGGCCGCGGGGAGTCCGCCGACCCCGGAAGGGGCTTTGGCCCGCGCCTGGCAAGGAGTTTTGCAAGACGATGAGTCGGCGTATCGCCTTCGGAATCCCGTGCCGCGCTGAGCACTTTCAGCACCGCGTCGAGATTGAAGAAATCTTCCGGGCTAAGAAAAGTCGGTCGCCCGATCCCCTCCCTCTCGAGCCAACGAAACATGCGGACGCCCAGGTTGTCGAAGACCCCACCATCTGTAAACGCCTGCCTGGTGAATTCTCCCTCTTGGGCGCCGATCTCCGCACTTGACAGTTCAAGTGGATGAAAAAATCCCGGGAACGCAGAGGACGCCGTCACCGCCATGGCCACGGTGGCGAGGGGGGTGTGGATGTGGTCGAACTGGAACCTGCGCCCGGGCAGGCGCCTCTGCATGATCAGACCCTTTCGGGTGAATGAGCACAGACAACCCTCACCCACGTTGGTGGCCAGGGTGTGAAGTTCCGGTTTTTCCGGAAGTTCGAAGAGGCTGATATCCCCATACAGATATTTTTCGTACTGAACCTCCAAGAGGCCCGTACGGGTGAGCCTTCGCCGGCCCCCCCCCCGAAACCTGCGAAGCGTCCAACGCGCAGGGATAGCCAACGGATATCTCCGGACGACCCGATTTCGGACATCGAGCCTAACGAAATCTAGAATCTGGGCGGCCGCCTCATCGAACTCTTGTGACGACCCGTTATAGCGATCCCAATTCAGAACCAGATGGGCGCCAATTATGCTCCCTCCCGACACAGAGGTAATATGGGTCACGTGAGGAAGAATGTGCGCGTCCCGCAGAAAACGCACTAACCCCAGGTGAAATAATGTCGCCCGAAAACCTCCGCCGGAGAGTGCAAGGCCGATTCTCTGCATTGACTTTTCTCCACCGGCACCAATTCCAGCGATGTCCCGCCCGTGCCTTTATTGAGGAATGTGAGTCTCATGTGGAGGGTTAAGGTAAGCCTAACGTATAATTAGATTGGCCCTTTATGTCAAGACGAAAGGAAGCAGAGACATGTGAACTTCGGCCCTCTCTTTTTGCTTCTCTGCTTCTTCCTTTGGTTTATCTTTGTCAAATAAACCGCCGTTGCCCAGCGGTTCCCTCCTTATCTTGGAGTCCCCGCATGCTTTGAACGCGAGTAGGAACCCATTGACGGGTACGACGAATTTGAGTAAGCTGACACCCCTTGATCCAAGGTCGAGTTCGTAAGGTCGCCAGACCATATTTACCTTGAATTGGACAACAAACCGCACCCTCTCCTGGCCCTGGTGTCCGTGCGTGAGAAAGGTAGAGAGAAGCGCAATCCGGTGTTGGGTACCGGAATGGCGATCGATCAGGATTGGTCTCGTGACACTGATCGGCGGGTTCATCCAGGTGTGGCCAGGGGAGACTTGTGACCTGGGCAGCGTATAGCATGCGGGACCGACCTTTCCCATGCCAATCCCTCTGCGTGCCATCGTAGGAGCCATGTTCGCCGTCGTCACGGGGACACTGCTCGCGTGCAGTCGAGGCCCCTCAGACCCCTCGACCGCGCGAACAGCGACGTATGTGGGCGGGCAGGCCTGCGCCGCGTGCCACAAGCGCGAGCACGATCTGTGGTCAGGGTCTGATCATGACCTTGCCATGCGAGTGGCCACCGAGAAAACTGTGCTCGGGGACTTCAACAACGCGACGTTCACTTCTCACGGGGTCACGTCGACATTCTCTAAACGCGACGGAAAATTTTTCGCGCGCACGGATGGACCGGACGGGAAACTGCACGACTACGAGATCAAGTACACCTTCGGTGTCACACCGCTACAACAATACCTGGTCGAATTCCCGGGGGGGCGCTATCAGGCACTAGGCATTGCGTGGGACACCCGGCCAAAGAGCGAGGGTGGCCAGCGCTGGTTTCACCTGTATCCGAATGAAAAGATCACCTATAAGGATCCCCTCCACTGGACCGGACCGAACCAGAACTGGAACTATATGTGTGCCGAGTGCCACTCCACGAACCTGCAAAAAAATTACAACCTGGAACACGACCGGTACCAGACCACCTGGTCGGAGATCAACGTGTCGTGTGAAGCCTGTCACGGGCCCGGTTCCAACCATGTCAAATGGGCCGAGGCGGTGGCCGGTGGTGGAAAACCGTACAATAGGGGTGGAAAGGGCTTGGTGGTCCAGTTGAAGGATCCGGACAACGGCACGTGGAGTTTCGAGGCTGAAGCAAGCACGGCGAAGCGTAGTACGCCGCTCCGATCGAACGTCCAGGTGGAGACGTGCGCTCGATGCCATTCCCGGAGGGGTGTCATCGACGATGAGTATGTCTACGGCCACCCGCTCATGGATACGCATCGCCCGGCCCTGTTGGACGAGAGGCTGTATTACCCTGACGGGCAGATTCTGGAAGAGGTGTACGTGTACGGATCGTTCTTGCAGAGCAAGATGTACAACGCCGGCGTCACCTGCAGCGATTGTCACGACCCCCACAGTCTCAAGGTCCGTGCTTCTGGCAATGCGCTCTGCGCTCGCTGTCATATGCCATCGAAGTACGACACGCCGGCACACCATTTCCACACGTCGGGCTCTCCCGGGGCGCAATGTGTGGAGTGTCACATGCCGGCGAAAACCTACATGGTCGTGGACCCCCGCCGCGATCACAGTATGCGCGTTCCCCGGCCCGATCTCTCGATGAAGCTTGGGACACCGAATGCGTGTCACCGATGTCACACGGATCGCTCGGCTCAGTGGGCCGCCGATGCCTTCGCAAAATGGTATGGAAAACGGCAGGCCAGCGACGGGGACTTCGGCGAAGCACTTTATGCAGGGCAAAAGGGCCAGCCGGGGGCGGCGCTCGCCCTCACGAAGCTCGCGGATGATCCAGCGAAACCCAACATTGCCCGCGCCTCGGCCTTATCGCTGTTGCGCGGATATCCAAGCCCCGCTTCCCTCGAGGCGATCCGGCGTGGACTGAAGAACGACGATCCCCTGGTGCGCCTTGCGGCCTTGAGCGCGCTCGAAATCGTAGAGCCGAAGGATCGCCTCGGACTCGCGTTCCATCTGCTCAGCGATCCGGTCCGCGCCGTGCGGCTGGAGGCGGTACAGGTGCTGGCACCGGTCCCGTCAGACATGATGAGCGCGGAGCAAAATCGGGTTCGCGATCGTGCCATTGCCGAATATATGGCGTCCCAGCATGTCAACGCGGACCGTGCCGGCTCGCACCTGAATATCGGGGTGCTCTATACGGAACGTGGCCAGTTCGACAAAGCGGAGGCCGCGTATCGAACCGCCATACGGATCGACCCCACGTTCGTCCAGGCCTACGTCAACCTGGCTGATCTCTATCGGGTGCAGGGCCGGGATCCCGAGGCGGAACCGATCCTGCGCAAAGTGCTCACCATCGCTCCGGACGCGGCAGCGGTCCACCACGCCTTGGGTCTGCTTCTTGTACGGCGAAAGCGGTTGCCCGATGCGATCAAGGCGCTGGGGCGGGCGGCAAGACTCGAGCCAGAGAGTGCGCGCTACAGCTATGTCTATGGTGTCGCTTTGTACCAGGTCGACAAAACACAACGCGCGGTAGCCGTGTTAGAGAAAGCGTACCAGCGTCACCCGTATGATCGTGAAATCTTGCTCGCATTGGTGACGATCAACCGGGAGAGGGGAAAGTTGGACTTGGCCATTGGATACGCGAAAAAACTCGTCGCCCTATCGCCCGACGACCCCGCCGCCCAGCAACTCCTCACGCAACTCGAATCCCAGCGCGGCAAGGAAACTGAAACCCATTAATTTTGCGGGTTGTCGGGTCGACTCCGCCTGATGTAAATTCCTTCGAAGGTGTCTGTCGCGTATGGTGGCTTCGCAACGCGAAAGCCACCCGCTTCTTGATGGATTAGAGGGGGCATTATAGCGTGGCGACCCTGGGTTGGATCGACATCCTGATCATCGTGGCCTTCGTCGTCTACGCCGTCTCCTCAGGGATCCGCTCCAGCGAAGTCGCCTCACAAAACCTCGAGGAGTACTTCTTGGCCGGCCGCAGCCTGAGCGGCTGGCGTGCCGGCATGAGCATGGCGGCCACGCAGTTTGCGGCGGATACACCGCTGCTCGTGACCGGCTTGGTCGCGACCGCCGGGATCTTCGCGCTCTGGCAATTGTGGATCTACGCCCTCGCCTTCCTGCTGATGGGTTTCATTCTCGCGCCCAGCTGGCGGCGGGCAAGCGTGCTGACCGACGCGGAGTTGACCGAGCTGCGCTACGGCAAGGGGGCAGCCACCGCCCTACGCGGGATCAAGGCGATCTACTTCGGGACCATCTTCAATTGTGTGGTGCTGGCCTGGGTCCTGTTCGCCACCAAGGCTATCGCAGAGCCCTTCCTGCTGTGGGACCAGTGGCTGCCCGCGGCGCTCTACCAGCCGATGCTCCGTCTCGTGACCTGGATAGATGTTCCCCTCAGCGTGAACCCCCATGACACCCACGTCTGGATCACGTCAACCAACAACCTCATCTCGATCCTGGCCATCGTCCTGGTCACGCTTTTCTACTCCACGACAGGCGGCCTTCGTAGCGTCGTGGATACCGACGTGGTCCAGTTCAGTCTGGCCATGCTGGGGACCGCCATCTACATGGGCTACGTCATCTACGACTTCGGGGGCATGGGTCCGATGGTCACGCTGATCCGCGAGCGCTTCGCCGCTGGAGGCCCGGGGGGAATCACCCCCAACCAGATGCTCGCCTTCGTTCCCTCGCAGGCCAAAGATGCCTCATTTGCCCTCATGGCTGTGTTCGGCCTGCAGTGGCTGATCCAGTTGAACGCCGACGGCACCGGCTACTTGGCGCAACGGTCGATGGCCTGCAAGTCCGACCGGGACGCCAAGTTGGCGAGCGTGGTGTTCACCGTCGCCCAGGTGCTCTTGCGCAGCCTCTTCTGGCTGCCGATCGCCCTGGGGCTTTTGCTCCTGTTTCCTCCCGACCTCAGCCTGGCTCCGGAGATCCTCAAGCACGAGCGGGAGGTCACTTTTGTGAGGGGCATCGTCGAGCGGCTCCCGTGGGGGGTCAAGGGACTGATGCTGACCGCCATGCTGGCGGCCTTGGCGTCGACGATCGACACCCATCTCAACTGGGGGGCGTCGTACTGGACCAACGACATCTACAAGCGGCTGATCTGCCAGGTCTGGCTTGGCAAGGAACCCAATCCACGCACGCTCGTGTGGGTCGCGCGCGGGTCCAACGTGCTCATCCTTCTGATTGCGATGGCCGCGATGACCCAGCTCACATCGATCGAGAGAGCGTGGAGGATCGCGCTGCTCCTGGGGGCCGGTATGGGTCCCCTGCTCGTGTTGCGCTGGCTTTGGTGGCGGATCAGCGCCTGGGGGGAACTCGCCTGCGTCACCGTCTCGCTCCTCGCCGCCTGGCCCCTCTTCGAGTTCGTGCAAGGCGAGGCCCTCCGCCTCCTGTTCATGGCGGTCCTGGCCAGCGGCGCCGGCATCGCCGTCTCGATCCTCACTCCAGAGGCGCCTGACCGCCTGCGCCGATTCTTCCGGCTCGCCCAGCCACCCGGGTGGTGGGGACCGATCGCCGCCCATTTCGGGGTGGACCCCGGTGCGAACGTGAGGCGCTTGGGCCGTGGTTTCGCGGGCATGGTTGCTGCGGCCGGTTGTGTGTTCTTCTACTTGACCGGTTTGGGCTCGTGGCTCGTCGATAGCCCCGCTCCGAGCTGGTGGCCCTTGTCCTGGGGGCTGTGGATCGGCTCACAGCTTGTCGCAGGGACTGCGCTCGTCCCCGTGTGGTTGAAGCTCGGCTTCTCAGAGGAGGCAGAGCAAACCCCCCTGCCAGTCCAGGCCAAGGTGACGACGCGTGACCCGCTGAGCGACATCGAACCGTTCAACGACTAGCACCCAAACTGGGAAATATATCAAGTCCGGGGAGGCGTCTTCGCGTCGGTCGAACTTCC
>CAZLDS010000062.1:0-14681 GCA_964558395.1 uncultured bacterium
ACGATCTGATTACGATCCCGTGAGTGGAGAGTGATCCCTTCCCGCGACGTGCGGGTAGAAGGAGAAGGGGGCCGCCGATGTATCTCGTGCCGATGGTCGTGGAACAGACAAACCGAGGGGAGCGGGCGTACGATATCTTCTCCAGTCTGCTCAAGGACCGCATCATTTTTCTCGGGCAGCCCATCGATGATGTGGATGCCAATCTGGTCATCGCACAAATGATTTTCCTTGAGGCGGAGGACCCGGAAAAGGACATCCATATGTACATCAACTGTCCGGGGGGTTCGGTAACGGCGGGGTTGGCTATCTACGATACGATGCAGTACATCAAGCCGGACGTCGAGACGATCTGTATGGGTCAGGCAAGCAGCATGGGAGCTCTGCTCCTCGCGGCTGGCAAAAAGGGAAAGCGCTACACCCTGCCGCATGCCCGAATCATGATACACCAGCCGTTAGGCGGGGTGCATGGGCAGGCGACTGACATCGACATCCAAGCACGGGAGATCCTGCGAGTCCGGGATGAAGTGAACCGAATCCTCGTCGTCCATACAGGCCAGGCCCTCGAGAAGATTCAGCGGGATACAGATAGAGATTTCTTCATGACCGCAGATCAGGCCAAGGAATACGGCATCATCGATGAGGTGATCGTCTCTCGGGACGTCGGGAAGCTCCCACCGGAGATGCTGGTGCGGGGGTAAAGGCACAGGAGGGAAGAGATGCCGAAGCCCATCAAGCAGGGCGGAAAGTTGCAGTGCTCCTTCTGCGGGAAAGGCCAGGACGATGTGCGCAAACTCATTGCGGGACCTACCGTGTATATCTGTGATGAGTGCATCGAGCTGTGCAACGACATCATCGCCGAGGAACTCGAAGAGGAGCGCAGTAAGAACCTGGGAGATGTTCCGAAGCCGGCGGAGATCAAGGGGATCTTGGATCAGTACGTCATCGGGCAAGAGCGGGCCAAGCGGACCCTGTCGGTTGCCGTCTACAACCATTACAAACGCATCAACGCCCGGGCCCGGTGTGACGATGCGGAGCTTTCCAAGTCCAATATCCTCCTCATTGGCCCGACGGGATCGGGGAAGACCTTGCTCGCTCAAACCTTTGCTAAGATCCTGGATGTCCCCTTTACGATCGCCGATGCTACGACTCTCACAGAGGCAGGGTACGTGGGGGAGGACGTGGAGAATATCATTCTCCGGCTGCTTCAGGTGTCCGACTATGACATCGAGCGAGCGGAGCGCGGGATCGTTTATATCGACGAGATCGATAAAATTGCCCGGAAGTCTGAAAATCCATCTATCACGCGAGACGTCTCTGGGGAGGGGGTCCAGCAGGCCTTGTTGAAGATCCTCGAAGGGACCGTGGCCAACGTGCCCCCTCAGGGGGGAAGAAAACACCCCCAGCAGGAATATCTCCAGATCGATACGACTAACATTCTCTTCATTTGCGGGGGGGCCTTCGTCGGGTTAGAGAAGATGGTCGAGGACCGGATTGGTCGGAAATCCATGGGCTTCGGGGCCACGATCCAAGGACGGCGGGAGAGAAAGATCGGACAGACCTTAGCCGAAGTGCAGCCCGAGGATCTCTTGAAGTACGGCTTGATCCCCGAGCTGGTCGGGCGGCTCCCGGTAACGGCCGCGCTCCACGAGCTCGATGAAGCGGCCCTGATTCGGATCCTCGTAGAGCCGAAAAACGCCTTACTCAAGCAGTACCAGAAGTTCTTCGGATTTGAAGGGGTGAAGCTGACGGTGACCGACGACGCCGTGCAGGCCGTAGCGCGAGAAGCCGTTCAGCGGGACACGGGGGCCCGCGGCCTGCGGTCCATTCTCGAGGATATCATGCTGGATATCATGTATGAGATTCCGTCGCAGACCGGCGTGGCCGAGGCGGTGATCAGTCGGGAAGTGATCGTAGAGCGCAAGCGTCCCGTGCTTGTATTCCATAAGAAAAGGGCCGAATCAGCATAACGGCTCCGGCGTGCCGTCCTCAACAGAAACTGTGGGTCGTTTAGGTGGTGCTTTCCCGGAGGAGTGTCATGACCTCAGCGCGACCCGGTTGGCTTGCCGTTCTCGTTCTGCTCGTACTGGCGCTTCTCCTGGGTGGCTGCGCCAGTCGCCTCCTTGGGGGCCTTTTTGGAGACAGTGATTCGTCGCTGTCGATGGCGCCGGTGGACGCGGAGGGCCTCTTCTGGCGGGCCAACTATGAGTTCATGCGCGGGAATTACGAGGAAGCCCGAGACAAACTTCGCCTCTTCGTCAACCAGTATCCCGACAGCCCCCTCGTTCCCGAGGCCCGCCTCGGGATCGCCCGGACCTATTTCGAACAGGAATATTACGAACAGGCCCGGGCAGAGTATGAACAGTTCCTCAAGTTTCATCCTCGTCACGACCGCATGGATGAGGCGCTCTACTTTATCGCTCTGAGTTATTATCGGCAGATGGGAAGGGCAGATCGGGATCAGACCGCCGCCCGGAAGGCAGTCGCTGCTTTTCGCCGGCTGGTTACCGAAGTCCCCGACACCTTCTATAAGGAGGATGCCAAGGAGAAGATTACCATTGCTCGCCGCCGTTTGGCGTCACAGGAAATCTACGTGGGTCTCTTCTATTTGAAGGAGGAAAAGTTTGAAGGGGCTCGGGGTCGGTTCCAACAGGTTGTGGATCACTACAAGGGCACGGGCCTCGAGCCCAAGGCCATGTTCTATCTGGGAGAGGCCTACGCCGGTATGGGACAGGAGCAGAAGGCCTTGGAGGCGTACCAACAGGTTTTGCTGCAGTACCCCGACTCTGTCTGGGCTGTGGAATGTGGTGATCGCCTCGGGGTCAAAGTCGTGCACCAGGCGGACACGGTCGAAGGCAACAGTAAGTATCCCGACGAATCCGGTGAGGGAATTTTGGGTCTGTTAAAGGAATCCTGGGAAGACATCAAAACCGGCTTCAAAGGGACTCTAAAATCTCCTCTGGAGCAATAATCCATCTAACGATATGAATACTACCAAGTTCAAGCAGCAGATTCAAGAGGCTACGACTCTCTTCCAGTCGGGACGATACAATGAGGCGGAGGTCTTGCTCCTGGAAATTGTCAAACACAATCCCGCATACGCCAATGTGTACAACATGCTTGGATTCATCTATTCACAGCGCGACGCCCCGGACAAGGCAGCCGAGCTGTTCCGCCAAGCCTTGAGCATCAACCCAAGTTACACCGAGGCGCGGCTAAACCTCGCCATTACGTTGGCCGATACCGGAGCCTATAGCGAGGCGCTCCAGGAATACGGGTTGGCCAAAGAGCGGGAGGAGGCTAAGACCCTCACGCTTCCCACGCATGCCCAGGCACGCTTGGCTAATGCCCATGCCGATCTGGCCAAAGCCTATCAGGAGCTTGGCCTCTATCCTCAAGCGGTACACGAATACCAGAAGGCCATCGCCTTGGCCCCCCATTTTGCCGATCTGCATTGCAACTTGGCCCGTTGCTACATGGAGGCGGGGGATGAGGATCAGGCCGAGGCCACTCTCAGGCGTGCATTAGAGCTTCATCCGGCCTATACAGATGCCCTTATCCAGCTCGGGCTTCTTCACCATCAACGGCGCGATACGTTTCAGGCTGTTGCCGCCTGGGAGAAGGCCTTGGCCTCTGATCCGGGGAACGTCTTAGCCCAGCTTTACCTGCGGATCGCCCGGGAAGCGGCCGCGGGAGAGTGATCCCGCCGCCCATGGCCTCGATTCTCACAGAGACACGTCGGCTGCTCCTCACCCATGGTCTTCGGCCCAGGAAGCGATTGGGCCAGACCTTCCTGGTGGACCGAACGATCCTGCGAAAGATCGTCGAGGCAGGAGACCTTCACTGGGAGGATCAGGTCCTCGAGATTGGAGCCGGGGTTGGGACGCTAACGCAGGCTTTAGCGGAGTACTGTCAACGGGTCCTCGCGGTCGAAATTGATCGAGGCCTGTTTTCTGTCCTGCAACAGGTCCTCGGCGGCAGATCGCAGGTGACCCTCGTGCATGGGGATGTGCTTCACCTCGACATTGAGCACCTCTTGGGGGAGGAGGGACGCTGGAAGGTCATCGCGAACTTACCCTATTCGATCGCCACTCCCCTCCTTACTCGTCTGCTGACCCTTGGTGACCGTTTCTCTCTCCTGCTCCTGATGGTGCAGGCGGAGCTGGCAGAGCGGTTGATGGCTTCCCCAGGGAAGAAAGCCTACGGCTCGCTCACGGTCCTCACCCAGTACCACGTCGATGTGCGGAGCGTGATGCGCGTCTCCCCCCGCGCCTTTCACCCCAAACCTCGAGTCGACTCGGTGGTGCTGAAACTTGAACCGCTCCCGACTCCACGCGTTGCGCCTCGGGATGTCGGACTATTTTTCCGTCTAGTCAGGGCTGCTTTCGCCCACCGACGTAAGATCCTCGCGAACGCCCTCATGCAATCAGACTGGGTCACACTCGACCGACAGGAACTGCAGACTGTCCTGAGGCGGGCGGGAATCGAGCCGTCGCGTCGAGGCGAAACCCTGACCGTCCAAGAGTTCCAGACTCTCGCAGATGAGCTCCTTACCGAACTCAAGGCGGCCTAGCGTCCCTGGCGGGCCGCAGTTCACAGTTCAGGGTTCGCAGATGAGATCATAAAGCTCATAGCTGACAGCGAATGGCTACCTGCTGTATGCTGACAGCTGAGGGCTAATCGTTGATAGAGGGGGCGGGATGTTTCATACGGCACGAGACGAGGACATCAAGGCGGGACGGATCACCGATGTTTATTTCCTGCGGACTCTCGAAATCCTTAACCGCCAAAAGATCCATACCGCCGTGGTGGCGGAGGTCATTCTCAAAGCCTTTCCAGATTCCTGGACCTGGGGACTCATCGCGGGGATTGAGGAGGTGGCGAACCTCCTCGAGGGGTTACCGGTCGATGTGGATGCCTTTCCCGAAGGGGCGTCCTTTCGGGTGGGGGAGCCGATCCTCACCATTAGCGGCGTATACCGGGAGTGGGGACATTACGAAACGGCTATCTTAGGTCTCCTGTGTCAGGCCTCGGGAATTGCCACCAAGGCAGCGCGGTGTAAGAGTGCAGCCGAGGGCCGGCCCGTGATCAGCTTCGGGGCTCGGCGAATGCATCCTGCACTCGCACCCATGATCGAGCGGAATGCCTTTATGGGGGGCTGCGACGGGGTGGCGGTGGTGAAATCGGCTGAGCTCATCAACGAAGAGCCGGTAGGCACCATGCCCCATGCGTTGATTCTCATCCTCGGCGATACGGTGGAGGCAGCCAAAGCCTTTGATGCCGTCATCGATTCGCGAGTCAATCGAGTGGTTCTTATCGACACCTTCAGCGATGAGAAGTTCGAGGCGCTCCGCGTCGCGGAGGCCCTGGGAGACCGTCTGTTCGGTGTGCGGCTTGACACCCCCTCCTCCCGACGGGGCGATATGCTGGCGATTCTCAAGGAGGTCCGTTGGGAATTGGACTACCGGGGGTTTTCCTGGGTGAAGCTGTTCGTCTCCGGCGGCCTGGATGAAGACGAGATCCGGCGGCTCAACCCGGCAGCGGATGCCTACGGGGTCGGGACGGCCATCTCGAATGCACCCGTGATGAATTTTGCCTTGGATCCGGTGGATATTGATGGTCGGCCCATGGCCAAACGGGGAAAACGGTCCGGACGAAAAGCGGTGTACCGATGTCTCGGCTGTCGAGAGCGGTGGGTGTTCCCCGCCGGTGCCCCTGCGCCGTCGTGCCCCTGTGGCGGTTCCGTCGAATCGCTCGTCGTCCCCCTCCTCCGAAAGGGACGGATCGTTAACGAGTTCCCTAGCACCCAGCAGATCCGGTCCCGGGTCCTCGATGAGCTTGAGCACCTCCCCCTGTGATCGCCTAGAACTGACACTGCGAGAGGCGCTTCACGGAAGCGGCATGTCTGTTCGTCGACGCGAGTCGCTTGAATGACGAGCGAGAGTCAGGATGCGAAAGAATGAGGTCTCACCCGAAAAGATATTCGAGACACTGACTGCCTATCAAAAAGCCGCCGTCCTCGATGCTGCAATCCAGCTAGATCTCTTTACCGCCATCGCCGAAGGGGCGACCACGGTGCCGGCGTTGGCAAAACGCTGCGGCGCAAGCGAGCGCGGGATAAGGAGCCTCTGTGACTATCTGGTAGTCGAGAGGTTTCTCACAAAGGAAGAAGCAGCGTACGCCCCCACCAATCAGGCGGCAATGTTTCTCGATCGTCGATCCTCCGCCTACATTGGTTCCATCGCGACCTTTCTGCATTCACCTCACCTCCGGCGTGCGTTTGAGGATGTGGCTAGCGCAGTGCGAAAGGGAGGGACTGTGCTCGAAAAAGGAGGATTGCTCGCGGCTGAGAGCCACACATGGGTCGAGTTTGCGCGAGCCATGGCGCCCGTAGTCGGACCACAAGCGGATGGCATCGCGAACCTCTTCGAATCGCTCGGTCTCGCACCAGGTCGCGTACTCGACGTCGCCGCCGGCCACGGCAAATACGGAATCGCGCTAGGGAGCCGTTGGCCCGAGGCACAGATCGTATTTCAGGATTGGGCGAACGTCTTGGCGGTGGCTGAGGAGAATGCGCGAAGGGCGGGCCTGGAGGGACGGTATCGCACCCTGGCGGGCGACGCACTCACGGTAGACCTCGGTGCCTCCTACGATACGATCCTCGTGACCAACTTTCTCCATCACTTTGATCCACCCGCGTGCGTCCGGTTTCTGAAACGCGTGCGGTCGGCTTTAAACCACGGGGGCCGCGTCGTCACGGTCGAGTTCGTCGTGGACCCGGATCGCGTGTCCCCGGCGCGGGCTGCGAGGTTCACCATACCGATGCTGGTCATGACCCCCGCAGGCAATACCTACACACGGACCGAGCTCGAGGCGATGTTTTGCGAGGCGGGATTCCGGCAGAGCGACATCCGTCCGCTCGAGGGATCGCATCAACATGCGATCATCTCGTACCCGTAGACCCGCATGGATAGCTTGGTCTATATACCGCTCCTCGAAGGATTTGCGCAGGTCGATGCAGACTACGGTGACAAGACCAACCCGAGGCTTTCTCCTCAGGAATCGGCAGGGGCACGGCTGGGGTAAAGAAGCGAGAGCACGGATAGGCCTATGAGTCGAAGGGTTCCACAAAAGGGAAGACGCCGTGTAAAGGCTGAGGGCCCCACCGTCAGGACATTGGGGGAGTTTGGCCTTCTGAGAAGGCTCCGCGCGCGCACTCCTCCCCTTTCCCCTCGCGTTGTGCTGGGCATTGGTGATGATGCCTCCATCCTGCAACCGTCGGCCGGCACAGCCGTGGTAGCCACGGTCGATGTCTTGGTAGAGGGAAAGGATTTTCGTTGGGAATGGTGCCCGCCAGATGCGGTTGGGCACAAGGGACTTGTGGTCAGCCTCAGTGATGTGGGGGCGATGGGAGCTGTCCCCCGATATGCGCTTATCGCCTTGGGCCTTCCCCCACGCATGCCGCTTGACCGGCTGGACGGTATCTACCGGGGAATCTGGCAGGCAGCGGAGGCAGCGAGGGTAGCAGTGGTGGGAGGGGATCTCTCGGAGGCTCCGTGCGTGATGCTGAGTGTCACACTGATCGGAGAGGGGGAGGGCGATCGGCTCGTTCGCCGCTCGGGAGGCAAGCCTGGGGAAACCATCTGGGTGACCGGCCCCCTCGGGAGGGCACTAGCCGGCCTTCGCGCCTTACAAGCTGGGTACAGGCTGGAACAGTCATCGGTGAAAGGGAAGCGAGGGAAAAAAATCTCACCGAAAACCCAGAAGGCAATCCGAGAGATGATTCAGGCTCAGCTTTATCCCGTCGCTCGGGTTCAAGAAGGAAAGACCCTGGCCGATGCCCGATTGGCTACAGCCATGATCGACCTGAGCGATGGACTAGCCTCTGATCTCAGCCGGTTGGCCGAGGAGAGCGGGGTGGGAGCCCGGATTTTTGCGGATCGGATTCCCGTGGACTCCGTCACGCAGGAGGTGGCCCGGTATCTTCGACTGGATCCCGTTAAGCTGGCGGTCGAGGGGGGTGAGGATTTCGAGCTTCTCTTCACCAGCGGGGCGGATCCAACCACGGTTCGGGAGGCGCTGGTGCAGAGCGGCTTCGCCCAGCCACGCCCCATCGGCGAGATCCGCCCTGCTAAGGAAGGCCTGTGCCTCATTGGCGCCCAGGGGAGAGTGGAGCATCTGCGGGGGGGATTCCAACATTTCCGCTAAGGTCGTCTTCCCTCCTGAGCCCTGCGTTCCGCCGTCCGGATCCGTACCTTGAGAATACTCCGTTTGTCTGCCTCCGCGACGACAAAGCGCCTGCCGGCGTATTCGCCTTCTTCCCCCGTTTCGGGGATCTTCTGTAGGAGGGAGATCAGGAATCCGCCTAACGTTTCGTACTCCCCCTCGGGGAGCCGGATCCCGATCTCCTCGCGGAGACGGTCGACCTCAATGCGTGCATCGACCATGTAGGAACCGTCGGGGAGGCGTTTCAGGGGAGGGGGCTCCTCGTCGTATTCATCCTCAATCTCGCCCACGATCTCTTCTAGGAGGTCCTCTACCGTCACGATCCCCACCACCCCTCCATACTCGTCCACCACGATGGCCATGTGGATTCGTCCCCGTTGCATCCCCTGGAGCAAATCGTCAACGAGCTTTGTCTCTGGAACATAGTACGCGGGGCGGATTAAAGAGCGCAGGGATGCGTTGGGATCGGCCGAGAGGAGGTCGAAGGCGTGGACAATGCCGGCGATCTGGTCGATCCGTTCTTCGTAGACTGGGATGCGAGAGAAGTAGTGCTCGTTCATCGTCGCCACGGCATCGGCCACCGTTGCTTGGGCGGGGAGTGCCACCACCTCGATGAGTGGAATCATAGCCTCCTGCACCGTCGTCTCCCCGAAGTGAAAGATTTTGTGGATCATCCGCCGCTCCTCTGTGTCGAGGTCGGCATGGCGATTCCCTTCCTGGACCAGGAACTTGAGTTCCTCGCGCGTGATGTATGGGTCTCGCTCCGCCGGAGAAATGCCGAACGGGGTGAGGAGGATGGTGGAGGCACGACGGATGACGGTGCTGAGCGGTGTGAACAGCCTGAGGCACACGTGGAGCGGGGGACCAAGGAGCGGCGCCAGGCGATCGGCATGGTACCGGAAATAGGCCTTGGGGACCATCTCACCAAAGAGAACGACCAGTGGGGCCAGGAACAGAGTTGCGTAATACTCCCGACCTTCTCCGAGCAGCAGGACACAGAGGAGCGTGGCCGCGGCTGAGTTGGTTACTACGCAGAGATTCGTGCCGACCAATGTGGTCGCCAGGAATCGGTCCGGTTGCTCCAGCAACCGTTCGACCACTTGGGCACTCCTCAGTCCCTCCTGCGCTCGATGTCGGATCTTAATCCGATCGCAGGAGATGAGAGCCATTTCCGAGCCGGAGAAGAAGGCCTCGAGGAACAAGAGGCAGGGAATCAGAAGCACGAGTAGGGGTATCATGCCACTTGCTCATCAGGGGGGATTTCGGGGGAGGGAGGGGGCTCGTCGAACTCATCGACGATCTCCCCAACCAACTCCTCCAGAAGATCCTCGAGGGTCACGAGCCCGGCGATCCCGCCGTATTCATTGACCGCAATCGCCATATGCTGCTGCCGCTGCCGGAACTCCTTGAGGAGGGTATCGATCCGTTTGGACTCCGGAACGAAGAAGGGGGGGTGGAGGAGGGAGCTCAAGGGAGGCGGGGGTGATTCTTCGGCCTTCAACCGAAGGAGATCTTTGGCATGCAGAATTCCCACGATGCGGTCGATAGTTTCCTGGTAGACCGGAATTCGGGAAAACGCGGCCTTCGTGACCCGTTCAACCGCCTCGATAAAGGAGATGTTAACATCGAGACAGAACATGTCCTTGCGGGGGGTCATCACCTGGCGAACCCGCACTTCTGCAAACTTCAGCACCCGTGCGATCATCTTGTGCTCGTCGGGCTCCACAACCCCTTCCTGGCGACTCACGTCCAGGATCATCATGAAGTCGTCTTCGGAGATGCCGGATGGGCTCAGGGCGGTGGGAACCCCGAGAGCGCGCAGGCAGAGAGTAACCAATTTCTTAATGACGGTCCTGAGTGGCGTGATGAGGGCGGAGAAGAGCTCTAGCGGGCGGGCGACGAGGCGGGACACCTCTTCCGCATGGGCAACCGCTGCCATCTTCGGTGCCAGCTCTCCACAGATCAGCAGTAAGGGCAGCATGAGGAGAACCGAGAACCAGGCGTGTTGTGGTCCCCATAGGTAGAGGATAAACGAGGTCATGGTCACTGAGGCGGTGACGTTGACAACCTCATTCCCAATTTGGATGGTAACGATGGCCCGGATAGGCCGCTCGAGAAGTTTCCGGACGCCACCTCCCCGTTCAGGATCCGTCTGCGATAGGCGCTGCAGGCGCAGACGGCTTAGCGAGAAGAGGGCGGTCTCGGAGGCCGAGAAAAAGGCCGACAGGCAGAGGAGAACGAGAAGCGCGACCAGATAGAATATCGTGTCGTCCAACGATTCGATCAGCTCACAGAAGCATGGCCCCCTCAGGGATCACCCTGATAAGGGGCCAGAGGCGTTGGTCAATTTCTTGCGGCGCAAAAGCAGAAACCTATTCCCATTTCTACCCTTTTGACGTATTATAGCACCGCCTAGACGAATTGTAAAGCCGGAACGAGGGGGGAAGCAAGGCATGGGCATCGGCAACAAGATTCTGCTCGGCATCTTGCTGGTGATCCTTACCACCACGATCATGGCTACCCAGGATTACCTGACGGCCTTCGTTAGTCTCCTGGTGGGCGGCATCGCTGCACGGATCCTCACCGTTATGATTGCCCGCCGGATGGAGGCCTTGGTGGCTGCCACTCGGGTTATCAGCGAAGGGGATCTCACGAAGAAAGTCGCCGTCGACTCCCGAGATGAATTGGGCCAGTTAGCACACGCTTTTAATGAAATGGTTGCGAACCTCCGCGAGGTGGTCCGAGAGACGAAAGGTGCCACAGACACGGTGAGCCAATCGACGGAAGCCTTGCGGGCCACAGCCGAGGCTTCGAACAAGGCCACCGAGGAGATCGCCTCACGGGTGGACCATATCGCCAAGGGGGCGGAGAGGCAGGCGGAGCTGGTTAACGATGGGTCCGAGGTCGTGCACGAGCTGGCCCATTCCACCAACCAAATCGCCTCGCGGGCGCACTCGGCCGCTCAAGGTGCGACGGAGGCTGGACACACCGCCGAGTCGGCAGGAAAATCGTCTCAGGAAGCTATGCAGAAGATGGAAGACGTTTTCAGCCTCTTGGAGGGCTTGGCCGTGGAGGTCAAGGGGTTCGGGGTGAAAACCCAGCAGATCGGAACGATCGTGGATCTGATCACCCGGATTGCCCACCAGACCCATCTGCTCGCCCTCAATGCCACCATTGAGGCTGCCCGGGCTGGCGAGCATGGGCGAGGTTTCGCGGTCGTTGCAGATGAGGTTCGGAAATTGGCTGGCGATGCTGGTTCCTCCGCAGAGCAGATTGCCAAGCTCGCGGACGAGGTCCGGGAGGAAAGCGGCCAAGTGGTGAGCTCCATGGAATTGGCGGGAAAAGAGATCGGGTCCGGGCGACAGGCTCTCCGGTTCACCGAGGAAGCGTTGCAGGAGATCGTGCGGACGGTGATCCAGCAAACGAAGCGTGTCCAGGAAATCTCTCATCTCGCGGAACAACAGACTCTCGGGGCGGAAACCTTGGTCAGAACGATCGATGAGATCGCCAAGGTCGCTCGGGACCATGCCCTCTCCACCCAACAGGCATCCTTAGCCACCCAGCAACAGACCGCCTCGATGGAGCAGATGGCCTTGAGCGCTCAAGAGCTGAGCGTCATGGCGGATAAGCTGCGGGAAAAAGTTTCTCGGTTCCAGGTAAATGGATGAGAAGGTAGAAAGCCTGGCGGCTGTAGGGGGCCGGATCTTCCTTTTGCTCCATGTTCGCGGAAAACCGTTTGCCATCCCGTCGGAACAGGTGCGGGCAGTTACCCGGGTGGGTCGGATCACGCGAATTCCGCACACACCTCGGGAGATCCGGGGAGTGGCGAACTGGCGGGGTAGAGTCATCACCCTGTACGATCTGGGAGAGGCCCTAGGGCTCCCCGGTGAAACTCTTCTTACCCCTTACTGGGTGGTTCTGGCCCCGGAAAATGTGGACCTCGATGTGGCAATTCTCGCCGAGCGGCTGCGAGAAGTCCGGGCAATCCCTGAGGACCTCCTCCAGGCACTCTCCCCGGGTGATGGGCTCTACGATGGGGTCATTGAGATGGATGGCAGGCCCGTGATGGTCCTTGATCCCACGGCTCTCCTTCGTCGTCTCGCGATGACCGCTTTCTCTCTTTCCTCCCCTGCGTAAAGGGGTCAATCGGTGGATCTCAGTAAGTACCTGAAGGTCTTTCTCAGTGATGCCCAAGATCATTTGCAACGGATGGATGAGTTCTTACTCCGGCTGGAGCGCCGTCCTGAGGATGGGGAGGCAATCGATGCGCTCTTTCGATCTGCCCACTCCCTCAAAGGCATGGCGATTACCATGGGCTTTGAGGAGATGTCCAAGATAGCCCATTCCTGTGAAAGCTTCCTCGATCCCTACCGCCGAGGGGTGCAGCAGCTCGACCGGCAAGCCATCGACCTCTTGCTCCAGGCGGTGGATCTGCTCCGTCAGTCCATCGTGCAAGTGGCCGCGGGGAAGGGTCCCGGGGATGTAGGGGGAAAGCCCATCGGGGGGGGCGGGCCCTCGGAGTCGTCTTCGCCGCCGAAACCTCGTGCTGTTGCGGCGCCGCGCGAGGGAATGCTCCGCGTCGCACCTGAGCTCTTGGATGATCTCATTGATCTGACCAGCGAGCTCCTGATCGCCCAGGACGAAGAGCGGGTAGCTCACGTTCAGCCGCTCATCCAGGCTGTGGGCCATCAGGCGATGCGCCTCAGAATGGTGCCCCTTCAGACGGTCGCGGATCGGTTTCCCCGGATGGTCCGCGACGTGGCCCGCCAAGGGAACAAGGAGGTCAGCTTTGAAGTCCGCGGCAAGGATGTGGAACTAGATCGGGCGCTCTTAGATGCATTGGCTGACCCCCTCATGCACTTGCTCCGAAACGCGGTGGATCACGGGATAGAAGAGCCAGAGGAACGGGTGCGGTCCGGCAAACCAATTGAAGGGAAAGTGAGCCTGGAGGCGGCAAAGGTCAAGGACGGGATCGTGATCCGCGTGACGGATGATGGGCGGGGTATTGACCCGAACGCAATCCGTCGGACCATTCTCGCCCGGGGACTCCTCTCTGAGGAAAAGCTCCAGACGCTGTCGGAACCCGATCTGTTCCGCTTCCTCACCCTACCCGGCTTCAGCACGAAGGTGGATGTCTCGGAGATTTCGGGAAGGGGTGTCGGTATGGATGTGGTCCAGTCCATAATCCAATCCCTCCAGGGGAGTCTCGCCGTGGATTCCGTCATCGGAGAGGGGACCATCATTACGCTGAAGCTGCCTCTCACCCTGCTGCGGTTGCCGGTGATCTTGGTCCAAGTGGCGGACGAGATATACGCTATTCCCGTGGCCCACGTTGCGGCCACGCTTGACTGCCCTTCCCGCAGGATCAAACCGGTGGATGGGGGAGAAGTCTTGGTCCGAGAAGAAGGCCAGGTCCTCTTGATCCATCTGCGGGATCTGGTTGGTCTTCCCAAGTCGGGACTTGCCTCACTGGCCGTCTTGGTAAAGTCGAAAGGGAAGGAAATCGGGGTGGTTGTGGACAAGATTCTGGAGTACTGCGAGGTCGTGGTGAAAGCGTTCCGGTCTCCCTTGCGAGGTTTGAAAGGGTTGGGAGGCGTGACGATTCTTGGCGATGGCGTCGTGGTCCCCATCCTCGACCTCGAAACTCTGTTGCCTTAGCGAACCTCCCAACTGTCTCCCTACAAGTGAATCTCCTTTGGTTGACCCAGAGAGGCCCACCTTTCAATGGAAGTCTCTTTCTGCTTTTTTATGTCCCGGCCGGGCTTTGTAATCAATTTCGCCGCATGTCGTCCAGCTTCACCAACCGTGTCAAGCGATTCGACAGTCAGATGACATCCTACAAAACCGTAGGAATTCACCGAGTTGCGCCACAGGTCTCCAAAAGGGTGCAGCACTATTTACGTCTTGGCCCATATGCCCGCCATGGACTAGTCACGTTACATTTCACACACCTTCGCGCTAATTATTTGCGGTCAAAAGACTCGAGGGATCATGCTGGCATGTGGTTTGCTTGGTTCTTTATGTTTTGCGGTTTGTAACCGCTAGGCTGCAGGTTCGAGTCCTGCCCGGGGAGCCACTGCGTTTTTGAGAAAATAGCCCTCCAGCCCTTTGGCTGCGTGGGCTTTTGTGTTTCTTGGGGGCGATGACTGAGTGCGACCGAATTTGACGCTGAACGATACTGAACCGGCACCAGAACCGGCACTAAGTCTGGTGGCGTCGAGCCGGCAGCTGATTCAGACCGCGCCGGCACATATATGCAGGCGATGAATATACGCTTGCGGTTGTTGCAGTCGACGAAGAGGGTCGAATTCCCGACCTGCTGATTACGAATTATCCCCAGACCCCACCTGAGCAGACCCAAGAGGACCTATCCTCACAAAAACCCGAGGATTTGGACTGACCGATGATGCTTCTGGGTGCTCCTGGTACGGGGTGTTCTGGTAGCAGTGTGGTAGCAA
>CAZLDS010000063.1:0-14449 GCA_964558395.1 uncultured bacterium
TTGGATCGTTCACACTACTGTCGTCTTTTGCGCTGGCACGCAGTGTGCACAGTTTTCGTCGCGGAGGGGCCGCTTTGCCCTTTATGAGGAGGACCATGAAACCGGGATGACAATAGGTACCCGGCCACTTCAGGCACAATCCACTGTGCGCCAAAAAGTCAGACGCCCCCTCAATCGGAGTACGGCCAGGGGGGCGCTTTTTAGTATTAGGGATCGCCCACGTGATGTATGAAGAGCAGGTGGACCGATGGGCGGGTTGACGTTCGTCCTCCTGATGATCTTGGCCACGATCGCCGCCGCACTGATGTTGGGCTCGGCCGCTCGGGGGCCCCGGGTCAAGACTATCGACACGGTCGCCATGTGGCGCCTGCAAGATGCTCGAAGAGCTGTCCAAAAGGACCGCCCGAGGTGGACACTGTGGGTCATCATGGCGATTGCTCTCGTTTCTCTGTTCTGGAAGCTTACAGGCTAGGGGGGATTCGAGGAGAAGGTAAAGAAAGAGTGTGCGTGGCCCCGCTTCCTGGCTCACCTGGCTCGGAGATGAGTATGGCGGAGAAGGGGTATACGATCTTTGTCTTATCCGACACGTCTTCCCGAACCCGCCAGTGGTACCTGAGTAAGCGCGGTCTACGCGTGGCCCTCCTCGGGGGGTCTCTTGCCATCCTGGCCGGCGCCTTCTTCGTGATCTATTCCTTGACTATCCAAGTTGATGCGGTCGGCCACACACGCCTGCGTCAGACCGTAAAGCTACAGCGAAGCGTGGCCACGCGCCTTGATCGGCTGGCGCATGCGCTCACACGCCTGCGAACTTTTGACCACGAGATCCGCCGCCTAGCAGGGATGGAGGAGGCAGAGAGCACCCTGGCAATAGGAGGCGGAACCTTAGGCCCCGAGCCCGAGACTCGGCCCGAGTCCGAACCGGGGAGTGTCATCACCCTCTCTGCAGTCGGCTACAAACTAAAGGGTTGGCAGAAGGTACAGGTGAGCTGGAATGGTTCAATGGCGGCCAAGGTGGATATCTACCGCAACGGTTCTAAAATCGTAGCAACCGCTAACGACGGCTCTTACGCCGACCGCATCGACAAGGGGGGAAGAGGAACGTACGTCTATCAGGTTTGCGTGGATGGTACCTCCACCTGTTCGAACAAAGCCACGGTGACGAAGTTTAACTAACCCGAGACTAGGACCGGTCGAGGAGCACTCCAAGTGCCTCAAGCCCTTCCCGGATCCGTTGGACTTGTTGGAGGAGATCGGCTGGCTCCACTTCGTCCTGGAGCCGCCGTCGTGCCCCAGCAATGGTGTAACGCCGATCGTACAAGAGCTGTTTGATCTTCAGAACAATTTCAATGTCCCGTTTTCGGTAGAGTCGCTGGCCGGTGCCACTCTTTTTCGGCTGGAGAAGTGGAAACTCTGATTCCCAATACCGCAGAATGTAGGGTTGAATTTTTGTGAGGCGCGCCACCTCGCCAATACGGAAATACAGCTTGTCGGGAATCGGCTCTTTCTTGAGAGAGCCACTCAGTGTTCCCCGCCTTGTCTCCCGCCGTGATGTTGAGACACCTCTCCGCGTCTGGTTCGTCACGCCTTTCATCCTCCAGAGCTACCCCCGGGAGTTCACCGCCTGTTGAAGGGCCTTCCCAGGCTTGAATTTGAGGACCCTGCGTGCCGTAATAGTAATTTCCGATCCCGTCTGGGGATTTCGTCCCTTTCTAGCTCGCTTGGCGCGAACCTGAAAAGATCCGAAGCCGACCAACTGGATCTTTTCCCCCTTGCTCATGGCATCCTTCAGAGATTCGAATGTTGCCTCCACCGCCTCCATCGCCTGTTTTTTTGTTAAGCCTTTCTCGGCCACAAGCGCTGCTAGGTCTGCTTTGGTCATGTCTGCCACCTCCTTTCCCCTGCGGTCCCATAGAAATATCAGGCCATCTCTCCTTCCGAGGTTATCTTGTGAAAAATCAACGTGTGACAACCGAGGATTCGAATCCTTTTCTTTTGAGTGAGTCGAGTGCCTTGAGGGCCTCCGCCCGGTTACTATATTTCCCTACTCGCACTTGGTGCACCGCGGTGGGAACGGGCTCGGACACGATCTTCGCGGTGTAGTTCTTTGTCTGCAGATTGTGAGCCAGATCGATGGCTTCATTCAGACGAAGAAACGACCCTGCCTCAAGAGCGAACTTACCTCCTTTGATGGTAACCACGTTCGACGGAAACCCGTCAACGTTGAGTTGCCGCGCGGTGTGCCCCGCCTCTTCACGATTGTTGAATTCCCCCACATAGACTCGATGGTGAGTAATCCGGGCAGTGACCTTGCGGACGTCGGGAGTATATCCCATTTTTTCCAGTCGTTTCTGAAGGGAGAAGGCATTTTGCTCGCGGACGAGAGAAGCAACTTGTATCGCGTACTGCCTCTCCACCGCCCCCTGGGTCGTCGGGAGCTTGGCCATGGCCTGTGGGGCGGGTTTCTCCACTTTCGCCCGCGTTTCTGCGCTGGGCTTCTCGGCTCGGGCTTCCCGCTGCGGGGAAGCTTTCTCTACTTTGGCATGTGCGAGAGGCGTCGGTTTCTCTGTCGTGGCCTGCGTCTCTTGGGGCGGCTTCACTCCTTGGTCCCCTGTTTGTGCGGTCGCTTCCTGAGGCGGCTGAGCCGGTGAAGTCGACTTCTCTTTCTTGGCTTTCACCGGGGGCGGCCCCTGCTTCTCCTGTTTGGCCACTCGTGGCGGTACCGGAGGCTTAAGTGGTTCTTGCCTCGCCTGGGGAGATGTGACTGGTTCTTCTCTTACCTGAAGTGGTCGAAATGGCTCTGGTCTCGCCTCAGGCTGCGTGGACGGAGCCGCGGGGGCCGGTCGTTGAATCGGCTTCTCCCGTACGGCAACGGGACGGCCCGGGACCCCTGGAGCCTTAGCGAAATAAGTGAGATAGACATAGAGACCGCCAGCGAGGACGATGCCAACGATACCGATGATGAGCAGCCGCTTGGCGGCCGGACTCAGCCCCTGCCCCGGGCCGCCATCCACCTCGAAAGGGTCGTCCGGTGGCTCATTGAGAAAGTTGTACTTTTTCATAGACACTCCTTGAAGAAAGACGACGCAAGCTTGCGTATCATAGTGAAAATCAATCTCCGTGTCAAACCTTTTCTTTCAGCGCTTTACCACCCCTCCTTTCTCGACAAGCGTACTTCTGGAAGAAAGATTGCGAACATCGGATGATCTAAGTAACTGTTCCTTTAAGGTAATGACTATAACTCTCTGTAATGACAGCAGAAACCGTATGTCCGGGGTTCAAAGGTTCACCCGTGAAGTGAACGAGCTGGTTTCTCCGGGTTCGACCAGTAGCTGAACTCCCCATCCTCGGGTTTGGCCCTTCCTCTACCAAGACTTCTTCGATTCTTTGCAACCGACGGCGATTCTGCTCAAGCGCAATCTGATCTTGCAGCTGAAGGATGGCATTGATCCGTACCGTTTTGACTTCTTCCGAAACTTGATCAGGGGCAGTGGCGGCAGGGGTGAGGGGTCTCGGTGAGTACTTAAAGGCAAAGAGACTGTCGTACTTCACCTCGTGCAACAGGTTTAAAGTTTCCTGGAAATCCTCTTCACTCTCGCCCGGGAAACCGACGATGAGATCGGTGGTCAGCGCAATGTCGGGAATCGCATGCCGGAGTCCACGGACTGTTTCTAGGTAGTCCTCCCGTGTGTAGAGGCGACGCATCCCCTCGAGCACCTGATCTGAGCCAGCCTGAACCGGAAGATGGACGTGTTCGCAGACACTCTTCAGGCTTGCCATTGCTTCGACGAGATCGGGTGTAACGTCTTTGGGATGGGAGCTTGTGAACCGGATCCGTATCTCCTTCCCCGCGAGGGCGTCAATAGCGCGCAGGAGGTCCGAGAAGCGCGTGGGGGGCTTCAAATTCTTGCCATAGGCGTTGACGGTCTGACCGAGCAGGGTGATCTCTTTATATCCGTTCTTCAAAAGATCTTCGACCTCCGCGAGGATGTCATCCGGTGGGCGGCTCCGTTCTGGCCCTCGGGTGTAGGGGACCACGCAAAAGGTACACAGGTAGTTGCACCCTTCCATCACGGTGACCCAGGCCTTAAACGCGCTCTCGCGGCGAGGCCGGGGGGAATGGATGTAGAGGGGAAGCGGCTCCTTGGGTCGCGGCAGAACCGGGTGGGCTGGACCGTCCCGCAATACCTTCGGGATTCGATAGATCATCGCCCCGGGGCCAACCACCAGGTTGAGATATGGGAAGCGATCCTTGAGCCGTTCGCCCTCCCGTTGGGCCAGGCAACCACAGAGGCCAACTTTCAGGTGAGGCTTTTGGGCCTTCAGTTTCTGGAAGGTCCCAAGAAGGCTATAGACCTTCTGTTCGGCCTTGTCCCGGATGCTACAGGTATTCAAGAGAATGAGGTCCGCTTCCTCTGCGCTTTCGGTGAGCTCGAATCCTTCCTCGGCTAACACGCCGGCGATCTTCTCAGAGTCAGCCGCATTGGCCTGACACCCAAAGGTGATCAGTTTGAGCTTGGCCATGTTTCCCCATCCCTCTTTTCAGCTTTCTCCGCGCTACGATACATAACACCAATCACCGTCTTAGTACAGATGGCAGCTGACCCAGTGACCCGGGGACACCTCTTGGAGGATCGGCTCTTCCCGGTCACACCGGTCAAAGCACTTCGGGCAGCGAGGATGGAACCGGCAGCCGGCGGGGATCTGGATTGGACTCGGAGGGTCTCCTTCCAGAAAGACCCTCTGCCTTTTGGTTCGGGGGTCTATCTCTGGCATCGCGGATAGGAGGGCCTGCGTATACGGATGAAGAGGATTTTGGTAGAGTTCATAGCTCTCTGCAAACTCCACGATCTGTCCCAGGTACATCACCGCGACGCGGTCACTGATATGTTTTACGACCCTGAGATCATGGGCAATAAAGAGATACGTCAGGCCGAGTTGGGCTTGAAGATCCTCGAAGAGGTTGATAATTTGCGCCTGGATCGAAACATCCAAGGCAGACACCGGTTCGTCCGCGATCAGGAACTCCGGACCCACCGCGAGCGCCCGAGCGATTCCGATCCGCTGCCGCTGTCCGCCGCTGAACTCATGGGGATACCGACCCATATGCTCGCGCCCAAGCCCCACCATTTCGAGCAGCTCTGCCACCCGCTCGGTTTTCTGCTTTCCTCTGGCCAAGCGGTGGATGGCGAGCCCCTCTCCCACAATCTCGTCCACCGGCATCCGGGGGTTCAGGGAAGAGTAGGGATCCTGGAAAACGACCTGCATCCGACGTCGGAGCTGGCGCATCTCCTCCCTGCTCGCCAAGAAAATGGGCGTCTTCCCGAAATAGACCTCACCATCGGTTGGCTCAAGGAGCCTGAGGATCAGGCGCGCCGTGGTGGATTTGCCACACCCTGACTCCCCGACGAGCCCTATAGTCTCGCCACGTTGGATCTCAAAACTCACCCCATCCACGGCTCGGACCTCGGACCGCTCCCCCACCCAGCCCCCCCGTTTAACCGGGAAGTACTTCTTGAGATCTCTTACCGTAAGGAGGAGGTCCATCTTTCGTTACTCCGCCAGGATGCACCGGGCCCAGTGGCCAGGTCGGATTTGCCGAAGTGGGGGCTCCGTAGGCCAACAGTCCTCCAGCGCTTTGGGACATCGGGGGGCAAACTTGCATCCCGTGGGAAGCTGAAGCAAATTGGGGACCGAGCCGGGGATAGCTTGGAGGCGCCGGCCGCCCTTCTCGGCCTCGAGTCGGGGCAACGAGTGCAGCAGGCCTTGCGTGTAGGGATGAAGCGGGTTATCAAATAGATCCCTGACCGGAGCGTGCTCCACTACCCGACCCGCATACATTACCACAACCCGGTCGGCTGTCTCCGAGACCACCCCCAGATCATGCGTGATGAGCATCACTGCCATCTTCATTTCCGCTTGGAGGCTGAGGAGGAGGTCGAGGATCTGCGCCTGAATCGTCACATCGAGGGCCGTCGTGGGTTCGTCGGCTACAAGCAGCTTTGGACCCATGGCCAGCGCGATGGCAATCATCACCCGCTGCCGCATTCCGCCCGAGAGTTGATGGGGATACTCTCTTGCTCGCCGGTCGGGATCGGGAATTTTGACCCGCTTCAGCACTTCAATGGCTTGGTCCCATGCGTCCCGCCTGGAAAGTCTTTTGTGTTGTCGGATCCCTTCCGCTACCTGCTCACCGACGGTAAAGACAGGGTTCAGCGAAGTCATCGGCTCTTGAAAGATCATCGAAATCGCTGAGCCACGGATCTTTCGAATCTCCTCCTCCGACAACTGGACCAGATCCCGCCCCCCAAAGGAGATGCTCCCACCCACGATCCTTCCTGGCGGGTCCGGGATCAACCGAAGGATGGAAAGAGCTGTTACCGTTTTCCCGCACCCTGACTCGCCAACAAGCCCTAGCGTCTCACCGGGCCGGACACCGAAGCTGACCCCATCGACCGCCCGCACGACCCCTTCCTCTGTGAAGAAATGGGTTTGAAGGTCCTCTACCGTCAAAATGGTGCCGTTTTCCCCTATCATCGCAGCTAGGACCTCAGACGCGGATCGAAGATGTCACGGAGACCATCTCCGAGCACATGGAATCCTAGGACTGTGCAGGTGATGGTTATGCCGGGGAAGATGCACAACCAGGGCCTCACGGTGAGATAGACGCCGCCGTCGGCGAGGAGGGATCCCCAGCTTACGATGGGTGGTTGAACCCCAAGACCGAGGAAGCCGAGGCTGGCCTCGGAAAGAATATTGGAGGCAACCCCGAAGGTCATCACCACCAGGATTGAAGTGAGGCAATTTGGGAGCAGATGTCGAAAGATAATTCTTCCTTTCTCTGCTCCCAGTGCAGCGATGGCTGTGATGTGTTCTGCCTCCCGAAGGCTCAGAACCTGCCCCCGCACCAACCGAGCCGCCGTCGTCCAGCGGACGGCGGTGAGTACGATAATCACACCGAGGAGCCCGGGGTTCTCCAGAACGGCGGTCAGGGCGATAGCTAACAGGAGCCCGGGGAAGGCCATCACGGCATCCGTAATGCGCATTAAAACGGCGTCCATCGTACCACCGAAGTAGCCGGCAAACAAGCCGATTGTCACTCCAATGGGAGTCACGACGAGCTCCACGACCACTCCAACTAGAAGGGATCCCCGTGCCCCAAACAGGATGCGACTCAGCAGGTCCCGGCCCAAGAGATCCGTCCCGAAGTGTCCTGGCCGGGGGGAGAGAAGACTGACCCCGTGCAGCCTTTCGGGGATCCGGTATGGATCATAGGGAGATAGTAAGGGAGCCAGCAGCGCTATCAGCGTGAAAAAAACATGCCACGGCCGCCTTACCTCCCCATCGTTTCCTCCCTTCGCGTCCCAGGGTCTCGCCAAAAAAAACTTCCATTGTCTTTTGGTGCCGATCTGGGTTCGCGGTATATGTCTCCCCCGTGGCCGCTCCCCCAAATCCATAGCTCGGCGCGAGCGCAGCTACATAGCGGAGATGCGCGGGTGTCCTACGGGAATCTGCCGGTTCAAGACCCCATGGATGACCTGCACGACGTCGACAATGGCTTGGCGAGAAGCGATTTCGTCAATGTGGATCTTCAGGAAAGGGGAAACGGAGGATCGGGTCAGCCAAACGAACGGGGCCTTGGTGAGGAAGATATCTCGACCTCCTATCTCACATCTGATCGAGATCGCGGTTGAATCCAAAGGCTAAAGGCGGTAACACCCTTGAGGAGCGTGGAAAGACGAAGGCACCTCACACCTGTTGCGACCGTATGTGGACCCGGATCCGGTCAGCTGTCGCCGTGATCCGATCCGGATCCCCTTTGACAAGCTTCCAGTCGAAGCTTTTGCCATCTCCCGTCCACCGCGGGATCAGGTGGAGGTGAAAGTGTGGAATGACCTGGGATGCCGCGGCCCCATTGGATTGAAGGAGACTGAGTCCTTCTGGTTGGAGCGCCTGACGGATCGCCTCCGCTAGTTTCCGGGCTGTCGTCGAAACAGCCGCGAGATCTGCAGGAGAAATGTCAAAGATCGTCTCAGCGTGGGCCTTCGGTATTACTAAGAGGTGCCCGTCGTTGACCGGATTGATGTCCATGAATGCGAGGGTCCTGGCGTCCTCGTAGACATGGTTCGACGGGATCTGCCCGTCCCGAATCTGGCAAAAGATGCAGCCCATGAATTTAGCTTCGCACACCGGTTCTCTATGGGGTGGCCAGAATATCTCCTAGTTAAGGTGTTTCCTCGAAAGGACCCAATACCTCTTCAGCCTTCAAGATCGTCGAGGCGACCTCCCTGAGGTTTGCCCTCGTGCGCCGGCTCTTTTGCTGCATGCGACGGAACGCCTCCGCCTCGGAAAGCTTGAGGCGCTTCATGAGAACTCCTTTGGCCTGCTCGACCACTTTTCTCGTGTCCAACGCTTCTTTGAGGTCGCTCACTTCCTGCCGTAGCGCATCCAGTTCCCTGAAGCGGGCCAACGCCACCTCGATGGCCGAGCGGAGCTGCGCCCCACCGACCGGCTTCAACAGGTAGGCCATGGTCCCCGCCTCTGCCGCCCGGCGGACGAAGTCCTCGTCCGCGTACGCAGTGAGCAACACAATCGGGATGGCCGATTTGAGGAGGATGGTTTGGGCCGCTTCGATCCCGTCCATGCCGGGGATCCGAATGTCCATGATGATTAGGTCCGGCTGGAGGTTCGTTGCGAGCCCCACGGCCTCCGGACCATCCTTCGCTAGGCCCACAACCTGGTGGCCGATATCCTCCAGTTGGCCTTTGAGACCAGCCGCCACAATTCCTTCATCTTCAACAACAAGCACCTTGAGATTTCGAACAACTTGGGGTGTCGTCATATCAAAGCCCCATATCCTCAGCATGCCTTTGCGCCGAGGAAAGATTCAGTGGACCATCGTCTGGTCCGGGACCTAGCTGTCTGCTCACTTGGGTCCGAGGAAATCGGACGGTCGCCACCGTTCCTCTGTCATTTCGAAAGTAAAACTCTCCTCGCAGATCCGTCTCAACGAGGGAGGTAACGATGTCGAGTCCCACCCCTTTCCTGACCTCGCCATCACGCGTAGCTGGAATCCCTATTCCGTTATCCCTAACCTCCAGCAGGATCTCCCCCCCTTCCTGTTTGACCTGGACCTGAATGTGCCCGGCATTGCCGGACGGGAAAGCGTGTATTAAAGCATTAGTAATCAGTTCGGTGGCTGCTAAGGCTAAGGAGGCAAGCCAATTGGGCGGAAGTCTCAGCGGAGGAGCGTCGACCGTAATTGTCACATTCTCCTCCCAGCTAAAGCCTCGGACCGCAGCCTTGGCAACATCCTCGACCAATCTTTTCAGATCCAGCTCCCTGAACTCGTCTTGGGCTAATAGGTCGTGGATAGCCGCCAAGCTGCGTGTGCGATCGATACAGGCTTTAAGGGCCTCCTCGGCTGTCCAGCGCCTCTTCCGACCGAGCTCCATAGAGAGAAGGCCAACAATGGTTGCCAGGTTGTTCCGGACCCGGTGGTTGATTTCCCGAAGCAGAAGGGCCTTGGCCTCAGCATCTTTCTTCGTTTGGGCGTAGAGGCGAGCATTATCAATGGCGGTTGCGACCACCGCAGCTTCCGATGAGAGGAAGGGGATACCCTTCTCCATGAAGTGGCCAGGCTTCGCGCTCGCCAAGGTGATGTGGCCGATGACCGCTCCCTTGGCCTTCAGGGGGACGCAGATCAAGGATTCGATGCCGCCCAGGATGGTTGCCAAGGAGGAGAGACGGTGTCGCTCCGAGAGGCGGTCCACGAGCACCGGGCCCTCTCCCTCGCCCGCCTTCCCCGTAATCCATTCCTCCACTTCACTCTGGACCATAGCTTGGATCTGCTCGGCGGGCACCTGAGGATGCGCGCGGAGAACGAGACCCCCGGATGTCTTATCGACGATGGAGATTACAGCCAGGTCGACCCCAAGCAGCTCTTTGATCTTCACAAGCGCTAACTGAAGGACGTCTTCCAAATCCAGGGTGGAGTCCAGTTGACGACTCAGATCATGGAGGGCCTCAAGTTCGGACTCGGCTCGCGTGCGTTCGGCGATTTCGCGTTGCAGGAATTCATTGGCCTGTGCCAGCTCTGTGGTTCGCTCTTGGACCCGTATTTCTACCTCAGCGTGTGCCCTGAGCAATGCCTTCTGTGTTCGCTCACGCTCACCGATTTCCTTCTGAAGGATTACATTCGCTCGCCCCAGCTCCACAGTGCTCTCTTCTGCCCTTTGGAAAAGCTGATACATACTGATAAGCAAGCCCATGAGCACAAAGACGTAGCTGGCCTTTTTGAGAAGATGAGCCGTGTCAAACATGCCGTCATATAATTGGCCGGAAAACGCCATAAACATGGCCTGACCGGCAAAACCGACGATGAGGGCAAGTATCAGCCAATGCTCAAAATCGTCGTATTGCCAGTGGCCCTTCCGTATGTACCCGACAAAGGCCAGGAGAAAGATACAGGCGGGAATGAGCTCTGCAGGCCGGGAGAAAAGGATTTCAGGATAATAGGTCTGGGGGATCGAGAAAAATGATAAGATGAGGAAGCTTGGTAGGATCAATAGGCCACTGGTCACGTAGATCATGCGCCGCTTGGCCTGCCGCATCTTACGCCGCTCTAGCATCCTTGCCTCTCTCTTCCACGCCACCCAGCTCAGCCAGAGGCACATGGACAAAAACACACGCGAAGCGATCCAGCTCCACGGACCGACCGATGGGAGCATCGAGTGGAAAAGATCGGTAAACCAGGGGGAGGTGAAGATCGTATGATATCCGTCAAGTATACCCGTGCCCAGGAAGCCAACGCCGATGAACAGAAAGAGCGTCGTTTTCATGCTGTAATAGCGCACCAGGGCGATGATGCCGACCAGCAATGCCAAAAAAGTCGCGGTGGCCTCCATAAGCGCGTGGAGTTCGGCACTCCCCTGCCACATGGAATCGCGTAGAAGCAGATGGACATTCAAGAGGCCGATTAAAAGCCCGACGTACAACACGGCCCTGCTGATCGCAGTGTCTTCCGGGATCATCGCCGGCGTATACCTCTTGTCTCCACTCATTGGTTTCCTAAGCCCCGTGCTACGTCGCCATGATCGTTCGCATCAACGTCAGGGCGTGAAGTACCCCCTCCCGGGAAACATCCTTATGGGTAAGACACCGAATCGAATCGACGGAGATCTGGTGGACAAGGACCCCCGCCTCCCGCAGCTTGCGGGTCAGGCGCGATGCAGTGATCTTCGGGTCTCGGACGAAGAAAATCACGATATTCGTCTGAACACGTTTCAAGTCTATCTCGATTCCCTCGATCCGGGCAAGTCCCTCGGCGAGCACGCGTGCGTTTTCATGATCTTCCCCAAGCCGGTCCACCATCGTCTCTAGGGCCACAATTCCAGCGGCCGCAACGACACCCACCTGGCGCATCCCGCCTCCCAGCAGCTTCCGAAATCGCCGGGCCCGGTCAATAAATTCGTAGCGTCCGACGACCAAGGACCCAATAGGGGCGCCGAGGCTTTTTGAAAGACAAAACATCACGGAATCGGCCCATCGAGCACACTGCACCGCCGGAATGCCCAAAGCCGTAGCCGCGTTAAAAATCCGAGCTCCATCGAGGTGGACACCTATCCCCGCGTCGTGGGCGACCTCAGCGATCGCCTGCAGGAGCGCCGGAGGGTACACTGTCCCCCCACCCCGGTTGGTCGGGCTTTCAAGACACACAAGGGCTGTTCGTGGGCTGTGGTGGCTCTCTGGCCGTATCGCCTTCTGGACCTCCTCGGGGTCAAGGATACCACAAGTCCCCCGCAGGGTGCGTGTCAAAAGGCCACCCAGAAAGGCCGGTCCCCCCAGCTCAAAGCTGTAGATATGGGATGTCTCTTCACAAATCACCTCCTCTCCTCTTCCTACATGGGTTAAGAGGGCTACCTGGTTACCCATGGTTCCAGAGGGGACGAAGAGGGCCGCGTCCTTCCCCAAACGCTTGGCGGCGAGGGCCTCGAGGTGTCGCACGGTGGGATCTTCCCCATAGACATCATCTCCCACCTCCGCGTTTCGCATCGCATCCCGCATTTGCTCAGTGGGGACGGTCACCGTATCACTTCGTAGATCTACAAACTCTTCACCCCGACGCATTGCTACCTTCCTACTTTGCGAGCCACACCTTTTGTATCTGGATCATTCCGAGCGCGGGTGCGCTATCCATCACCGAGACCTGCTCCCGGAGCCCCTTGACCCAGGGCTGAACCAAGACATCGGTACTATCATAGTAAAGAAAGAGGCAGGGGGCATCTCCGAGAATGATTTTTTCCGCCTCACGATAGAGTCGAGTTCTCTCGGCAGGATCCATGCTCCCATCTGCCCGGTCTAGCAAGGCATCCACTTGGGGGGTCGCATAGCGGGAGAGATTCCCCTTCGAACCCATCCTCGAAATATCCCATTTGCTGGCAATTGTTGGCTGAATCTTTAGATTATGGTTTAAGGTCACAAGGCCGTCAAAAAGTTCTGATGCCACCGCATGCGAAACGGTGTCCGTGATGTGAACCGGATCCAGGGAAGGGGGACCGAAGAGCCAAGCGTTTATCGATATGTTCCTCCCTGGCGGGGCAAGCCCCCCTCCCCTATCAGTACCCCTGCCCAGAGGAGGCACAGAGCGATGAGGAAGAGGCATCGCTTCACTGTTGCGTGCGAACGTTTTGGCTCGCCATGAGGCACGGGTCACAGTTTACCGTGCAGTTTTTCTCGTTCTCCACCTACCCATCACCGAAGTTGTTCGAGGGCGCTGGCCATCCGTTCGAGCCCCTCGCGCGTCTGCTCCATGCTGAGGCAGTACGAGAGACGAATATGCTTATCGCTGCCAAATTCGGCACCCGGGACCACCGTGACACGGGCCTCCTGAATCAGATAGGCTGTGAGATCGGTCGAACTGCTGATCTTGTGGCCTCGGGCGAATTTTTTCCCGTAAAATGCGGACACGTTCGGGAAGGCGTAGAATGTCCCCTCGGGTGGGACACAGCGTACCCCGGGCATCCCGTGTAGGCGCTCGACCACATATCGGCGGCGGACCTCGAACTCCCGCCGCATGGCCTCGGCCGCCTCTTGGGGGCCTAACAGGGCCGCCACCGCTGCCTTCTGGCTGATCGAGGTCGGGGCCGAGGTGGATTGGCTCTGGAGATCGATCATCGCCCCGACGATTTCCTTGGGTCCAGCGGCATAGCCCAAGCGCCACCCGGTCATGGCATGCGTTTTGGACGTCGAACCGACGACAAAGGTTCGTGCCTTGACCTCGTCTCCCAAGGACGCAACGCTCACGTGCTTCACCCCATCATAGGTCAAGCTTTCATAGGCCTCATCCGAGATGAGATAAAAGTCCTTCTCAACGGCCAGTTCAGCAATCGCTTTGAGCTCGTCGACTTCCATGACCGCGCCGGTAGGGTTACAGGGGGAATTGAGAATGACCGCCTTCGTGCGAGGGGTCAGGTCGCGCGCGAGGTCTCTGTGTTTGAGGTGAAAACCCTCATCCTCCCGCGTGGGGACGAAGACGGGCGTGGCATCTGACAGGCGAACCTGTTCGGGATAACTCACCCAATACGGGGCGGGGATAATGACCTCATCCTTCTTATCAAACAGGACCATCGCCAAGTTATACAGCGCTTGCTTGGAGCCACTGGAGGCAATGACCTCGTCTCGCGTGTACTCTAAGCCGTTGTCCCGCTTCAGCTTGGCAACCACGGCATCGCGGAGTTCGTCGATCCCTGCAGGCGGCGTATATTTGGTGAACCCTTCTCGAAGGGCTCGGATGCTTGCCTCCTTGACATGGTCAGGCGTATCGAATTCAGGCTCACCGCCCGCGAAGCTGATGATATCGATCCCGTCCGCCTGCATCCGCTTTGCCATCGCGGTAATGGCAAGCGTTGCCGAGGGGCTGATACTCCGAACCCGACGCGACAGTGACATGGATACCTCCCTACTGGGTGGGGGACGAACGCTGCCGATACTTCTCCGTGAGCATTCGCTCCGCGAGCGCAGATACGAGTCCCTTGACCGTCCCTCCCAAGAGCGCGACTTCTTTTACCAGACGTGAGCTCAAGTATGTGTAAGCTTCGTGGGGCATCAGAAAGACTGTCTCTACTTCGTCGGAAATACGCCGGTTCATAAGCGCCATTTGAAACTCATATTCGAAGTCCGAGACGGCCCGCAGACCGCGGATCACTACGGACGCCCCCTGCGCTTTGACGTAGTCGACCAAGAGGGCATGGAAGGCATCGATGCGTACCCCTTCCATCCCTTGCACGGCATCGCGAATGATCTCCATTCGCTCCTTGAGCGTGAAAAGCGGCGCTTTGTCCGGGTTGGCAGCGACGGCCACGATCATGCGGGGAAAAACCTTTAACGCCCGGTCTAGGATGTCCAGGTGGCCATTGGTAAAGGGATCAAAGGTCCCCGGGTACACTGCCAG
>CAZLDS010000064.1:0-13567 GCA_964558395.1 uncultured bacterium
GCTACCTCAGGCCGATTCACTTCCGCTACCTGGGACAGCTCCTCTTGGTGATGTCGCTCCTCTGGTTCTACTTCACCTTCACCGAGTACCTGACCGGCTTTTACGGCGGTGAGGTGGAGGAGATGAAGGTCTTCTGGGCGAAGTTCTCGGGGCCCTTTGCGCCGTTCTTCTGGAGCATGGTCCTCGCCAACTTCGTCATCCCGCTGCTCTGCCTGGTGCGGCTCGAACGTCGCACGATCGGCAAGGTCCTGACCGCTTCTCTATCGGTAACAGTGGGTATGTGGCTTGAGCGCTTTATCATTGTCGTTCCCACCCTGTCCTATCCGAGGCTGCCATTCCCCCAGGGGATCTACTGGCCCACCTGGGTCGAGTGGGGAGAGCTGGCAGGAAGCTTTGCCTTGTTCGCCCTCTTCTATCTCCTCTTCACCAAGGTCTTCCCGATCATTTCCATCTGGGAGATTGAGGAGGGGCGCGAGGTAGGCCTCAAAGAGGTGGAGGAGCGGCTCCTGACCTATCTGCCGGAAACAGCCGGGCCAGAAACCGTGCCGGCCGAAGGGGGCTTGTGACATGGATCGCCCACAACTCGCGCTAGACCGACGGGTACGAATGACCCAGTGGGCCATTGCGGGATTTTTTACCATCTTCGTGGGCGGGATCGTGACCTGGATCATCCACCTGATCCGCACTGCGTGGTGGCTCGGGGACGTCCCTTCTGCGTCGATTGGGATCTCGATCGTGGCGATCCCGGTCTTTCTCGTCCTCCTCAGTGTCGTCCTCTACGTCTGCTGGGGACTCCTTACCGATCGGAGCGGGCGATGAAGGTCAAACGGCTGTTCGTCGGCTTCGCCTTGCTGGCCGGAATCGGCATGATGCCCCACTCAGCCCTAGGCGGTCACGAGGCTCTCTCATCCCTCCTCCCCGGCAGTCCCCTCGAGGGGAGCCGACTCTTCATCGAGAAGGGCTGTCTGCGCTGTCACGCGGTGCAAGAAGTGGGAGGGGCCGCAGGACCCGACCTGGCCCGCGGGATCCTCAATCGTCCCCTGCTGGAGATCGCCGGGGTGATGTGGAACCATCTTCCCGGCATGGAGCACGTCTTTGTAGAAAAACGATTCGCCCGGCCCACGTTCACGCCCTCAGAGATGGCGAGCATCATTGCCTTCCTCTACTACCTGAGCTCCCTGGATCCGCCCGGAGACCCGGCGGTCGGTGCACGCCTGTTCCGCCAAAAAGGATGCCAGACCTGTCATTCACTCGGAGGGAAAGGGGGGCACATTGGTCCCCCACTCGACCGGTACGGTCGGTACGCTTCGCCCCTGTTCCTGACGACTGACCTGTGGAGGGTGGGGAAATCAATGGCAGAGACGATGCGAGACATGGGAGTGCCGCGGCCTAGGTTCGAGGGGAACGATATCCCTGACCTCCTAGCCTATATCCGGAATGCCGCCGGCAGCCTCGAACGGATCTATGTCGTACCGGGCAGCCCTCAGCGTGGCGAGGAGCTGTACAGGGAAAGGCGGTGCGTCGAGTGCCACGCGATCCGCGGTCACGGTGGAAAGGTGGGTCCCGATCTCGGCGTGAAGCTCAGGGGGAGCCTGATGCGCATCGCTGGGGCCATGTGGAACCACGGGCCCCAGATGTGGGAGGAGATGGCTAGGCGCGGGATCGAGGTACCTTCTCTCAGCACGAAGGACATGTCGGATCTGGTTAGCTACCTCTATTTCTTTCAGTTCATCGACCCGCCGGCCGATGTGAAAAGGGGACGGGCGGTGTACACGGAAAAACAGTGCGGCACGTGCCACGGCACGCCGGGGACAGGCGAAGGGGTGGCGCCAGATCTGACGAAGATGGAAGAACTCGGTACTCCCATGGATTTCATCACCCAGATGTGGAATCATGCGTCCAGCATGGGGGAAATGATGCAGGCACAGGATGTGGTGTGGCCGGTCCTCAAGGGAGGAGAGATGGCTGATCTGATCGCCTATCTGCTTTCAGTAAGGGGAGGTCCGGAGCGGCCGGCCGCACCTAAAGCCTCGGAGCCTGGACGCGCGACCCCCCGGGTGAAGCAATAGGAAATGGATCTGGGTGGGACAAGGCCCCATCTACTGTGGCACAGGCGCCCCACGTGATATCTCTTTAAGACAGCATAAAATAACGGCTTCAAAATATGCTCTAGGTCAGGAAAGTGGCTGCTCCGGGGCATATTTGTCCCAGTCATTCCTTTTTCTCGCTCGGGACCTACTTCAACCTCGTCTGATATAATCTTTTAAATTCAACAAGTTAATCATTATTTCGGGCCCAATTGCCGCGTTGGCGCTTTGTGGCACCGCCATTGCTGCAGTGCTTCACAAATCCGTTCCGTAATGGTTCCATCCGTGTTGTCCATATCTGCGAGTTCGACGACAGAGGGTGCTCCAGAGCACTCGGACCGCGGTCATTGCTGAGGGCTTTCCGGATGATTCCAGGCGCGCACACCGAGCAATTCGCCCTTGCCCGAGATCCCTACCTGTTCCCGCACGCCCCGCGCAACGTCTACTGGGAGATGACCATTGCGTGCGACCTCGCATGCAAACACTGCCGGGCCGAGGCCATTCCCTGCCGCGATCCGGCCGAACTCACGACCGAAGAGGCGGAAGCCTTGATGCGGGATGTGAGGACCATGGGCAGCATGATGATCCTTACCGGCGGGGACCCGATGAAGCGGCCCGATCTTTTTCCGCTGATTGCCTATGCCCGCGAGATCCGATTACCCCTCAGCATCACCCCAAGCACAACCCCCACCTTGACCCGCGACGTCGTCAAGCAATTCCGCAAGCACACGGTGGCCGCGATAGGGATCAGCCTGGATGGTCCTAATGCGGAAGTTCACGATGCCTTCCGGGGTGTGCCGGGAACCTTTGCACATTCCGTAAACGCGCTGGGGTGGGCTCGGGAGTTTCGCATCCCCGTGCAGGTGAATACCACCGTCACCCGGGAAACGCTTCCGCATCTGAAGGCGCTGTACGACGTACTGCGAGAGGAGGCTTCTCCTCCCGTCCGGCGGTGGAGTCTCTTTCTCTTAGTGCCTGTTGGCCGGGGGGCCACGCTGGGAATTCCTTCGGCGGAGGCTGTTGAGGATCTCTTCGCCTGGGTCTACTCCATCTCCAAGGATGCACCCTTCCACGTCAGCACGGTGGAGGCTCCCCATTTTCGGAGGTACTGGATGCAGCGCAGGCTCGAAGAGGGGATGTCACCCGAGCATATGAGTCGGCTGTCGAAGACGATGGGTTTCGGGGTCCGAGACGGCAACGGCGTCATCTTTGTCTCTTACAAAGGGGAGGTGTATCCCGCCGGCTTTCTTCCCTGTCCTCTCCTGGGAAACGTGCGGGAGACGCCCCTCTCCGACACCTACCGTAACTCTCCCCAGCTTGCGGAGCTCCGCGATATGGATCGACTCAAGGGAAAATGCGGACTCTGTGAGTTTCGGTGGATCTGCGGCGGCTCTCGAGCGCGAGCCTACGCAGTTTCTGGTGATTACCTGGCAGAGGAACCCCTCTGCGTGTACGAACCCGAGGGGGGAGTAATTCCTGGCGGATCAGCAGTGCCGCCCACAACGGTCTGATCCAGGGGGCGGATCGCGCCCCAAGGAGGTCACAATGGAACTCAACGGCTGTCCTCAGTGTGGTGCAAGACAAGCCTGTTTCCTGACCGCTGATCTCACGCCCGAGGAGATCGAGGCCACCAGTCGCATCCGCCACATTCGCAGTTATCGGCCTCGACAGATTCTGTACCATGAGGGGATGCCGGCCTTAGGCGTTCACATCCTCTGCTCGGGTCAAGTGAAACTCTCTCGAACGAATAACAGCGGTCGACAGCAGATCCTGAGGATTGTCGGTGCCAAAGAAATCTGTGGAGAAGAAGCCATATTAGATGGAACACTCTACATGAACACCGCTGAAGCACTCGAGACGTGTCAGAGTGCCTTCGTCAGACGCGAGGTCTTTCTCCAGATGCTCGAGAAGGGAGACCGAGTCCTCCTGCCTTTCGTTCGACACATTTGCCAGGTGTTGATAGAGATGCAGGTCCGTTTCACGCACGTGGCCCTGAGCGACGCACGGACGCGACTCGCGGCGCAGCTCTTGGACCTCGCTGAGCGCGACGGGAAGCCTGGCGCGAAGGAAACAACCCTCAACCTGCCCCTCCGTCGAGGGGAGCTGGCTGCACTGGTCGGCCTGAGCCCGGAGACGGCCATGCGCCTCCTGAGTCAGTTTCAGCGCGAAGGCCTCCTCGAGACGCACGGCCGGCGCCTCACCCTCAAATCCCTCGAGGGACTCCGCGCACTTCTCTGAGCAGGTATGCGACCGTGTTATGTGGCAGGGCGCAAGCTTGCAAAGGTCTCGAAGTGCTTTTCGATCAACTCCCCATATTTCGCCGCTTGCCCGGGACCATTGTATTGTGAGGTAAACTCTTCGAACTTTTTTCGTTGCAGCGCAACTACCATAGGTGAACTGGTCCCAGGACCTTTCACAAAATCGAATAATCCGAGAATCTGATACCGACCCCCGCCTGAAACGCACGGAACATTTCACCCACCGAATCGTAGCCGATCCGGGCATGATTGAATCCCATAATCTGCGGTCCCCCCATGCTGATTGAACGCATCACCGCTGGCTCATTCAGCGCACGCGCGAACTCAAACACACACCACTCTTGATTCTGATTGCCATGGAAGTCGATGCAACATCCACTCCAATGATATCGCTGAGCGCACCGAGCAATCCGCCCTGGCTGTTCCAGGTACGGGCCACAAGCTTTTGCCGAACCGAAAACTTCGGTGTCAGATCGATCCTGTCTGTGACCGGGGGTTCCAATTCACCGTTTTCAGGTCCTCCTGCTCCACCAAAAATCCCCCAGTGGGGCGTTCGTCCTGTATAGAGACATAATCGCCGTAGACATATCCCTCAATTGGCCCTGCTTTGATTTGAAACCAGCCATTGCGTTGCCGGAGAATGGTGACTCGATCTCCGCGCTTCAGTTGGCCAACCGGGGGTCTTCGTGTCGAAGGGTCAAGCCTGGCGTTGAGTTTGGACGCCGTGAACAGACCGATTTTCTCTTTTGCTTGGAGCGCATTGGTCGAAATGTCCTCTCTTTGCCGTGCACAGAGTCACTGCGCCCCCGTGGATCCCTGCGGTCCACCCAACCTTCTGGGGCGGGGCTATTTGCTCTGTCGCCTTTGTTCCAGTGCGAGCTCGCGCAAAACCGCCAGCAACGGGTGTAATTCCGGAGGGGCCGTGACATCATTACACGACAACGACATCTTTCGACTGCCTTCGGCCAGCGACAGGCGATAGGAGAATACATCGGGAGGGCCAGGGGATTGGGGCGCCACATCACGCTCTTGCAGCTCGAAGATTCCAGAAACTTCCACAAGCTCCAAGAGCTGACTGCGAACGTCCTGGGGAAGCTCTTCTGTATTGGCGCGATAGGCTAAGCGGAGGTTCGCAAAGCCGCCCGAACACTCAAACTCGATGTGCACGGTTATTGCAACCCCACTCGTAGCAATGGAATCCCGTGACAGCCCCGGTCTCGTCCCAAAGGCCCGGGGCCGGCAGAATCCAAACGACAGCCTGATTCCGCCCGCCTTACGTGGGTAGTCCTACTGCTTTGAACGCCGCCCGCACCGTCTGCGGTGAGCCGACCGAGACCTTTCCCGCCTTCGTAAGCTGCCGTGCCGAGTCCACAATCACACCAACAGCATCGTTGAAATTCGCCGTGGCCCAGAGTTTCTGGAGGGCAGCGTACCAGATGAGCACGGCCTTATCCGTTCCGATGTCCATCGCAACAAGGTAAAACGCTTTGTTCGGAATACCGCTATTGATATGCACACCCTCGTTATCCTCAGGACCGGCGTAATAGCTGTTCATGTGATCCGGCTGTGGATCCTTCCCCAGGAGGGAGTTATCATACGCCGTTCCAGGCGCCTTCATGGAACGGAGTGCCTCCCCGTACAGGTCCGGCCCCATGATCTCGTTGCCGATCAGCCAATCGGCATCGTGCGCGGTCTGCCGATCGGCATGTTGGGTAATCGCGCTGCCAAACACGTCCGAGAAGTGTTCATTGAGCGCCCCCGACTGACTCTTATATTCGAGGTTGGCCGTAAACTGCGTTACGCCATGCGCCAGTTCGTGCGCCACCACATCAAGCGACTTGGAAAAATTGATAAAGATCGTTCCATCACCATCGCCAAAAGTCATCTCGTCGCCGTCCCAGAAGGCGTTCATGTATTTCAGGCCAAAGTGAACATTGAGAATAAGGTCCATGCCGAGATTGTCGATAGAGTTCCTGGCCAATACCTTCTTGAAGTAGTCGCGAACCTTGCCCGCATAGTTATAGGCGTTATTCACGGCATCGTCGGCACTAGCCGGAGCTCCTTCGCTTCGGACGAGATTGACCCGTTGGAGCCAGGTATGTTTGCAATCATACACCTGCCGTTTCGCGGCGCCGGCTTTTGGCGCCGCGGTGAACGTCGCCATATCGACGATCTTGGCGCTTCGTTTTGCACGGCTCTGCTGGCTTTGCTGAATGCTCAACCGCGCTTGCTCGATTCCCGTTCTGGCCAGGTTCTCAAGAACCCGGGGAGGAATGAATAGACACCAACATTTGTAAAAACCCATCAGTCTCTCCTCCCTCACCGAACCAAGGAATAGACATCCACACGTGAAAAGAACCCTATAATTCCTATTTTCTCAGACGATCTGATGCCTATCACCCCCTTAAATCGGCTGAGCGAGACGGTACCTCACGAGACTGAATACGCCCGATCTGGTGACGGACGATTAGGAGGGGTCGCGACCGCCAGAGGATTCCCGTTTGCCAGAGATGCCAAGTTGCTTCATCCGCTTCCGCAAGGTGTTGCGGTTGATCCCCAACAGCTCGGCTGCCTTGATCTGATTTCCTCCGACCCGCTCCAGGATAGCCTGCAACAGGGGACGTTCCGCCAACGAAAGAATGTGCGCGTACAGTTGCCTGTCCAGGGTCCCGCCGACTCGCTTGAGCTCTGCTCGGACTTCCCGCCCCAGTCCTCCAGACGTGCTGACGGAGCCCTCCGCGTGGGCTACTCGGGTAGCCGCCTGCAACGATTCAGGAAAATGTTCCGGGAGGATAAGGCGGGTTCGCGCGAGAAGACAGGCGCGCTTGATCACATTCTCGAGTTCGCGCACGTTCCCGGGCCAATGGTAGCGCAGCAGGCAGTCCAGCGCTTCGGAGGAGACTTCCTTGCGGCCGTCCCCGGCGTAGAGACGGAGGAAATGGTCGACCAGGAGCGGGATATCTTCCTGACGGTCTCGGAGGGGAGGAAGGGTGATCGTCACCACATTCAACCGGTAAAAGAGATCTTCCCGGAAAATCCCTCGCGTCACCAGGGCGTGAAGATCTCGGTTGGTGGCGGCCAGAATTCGGACGTCCGCAGTGATCGGCACCTCTCCCCCTAACCGCTCGAACCGTCGCTCCTCAAAAACGCGAAGGATCTTGGTCTGCAGCGCCGGATCCATCTCCCCGATCTCGTCCAGAAAGATGGTCCCCTCGTGGGCAAGCTCGAACTTGCCCCGGCGAGTCGCTACCGCACCCGTAAAGGCCCCTTTCTCGTGACCGAAGAGTTCGCTCTCGAGCAAATCCTTGGGAATGGCCGCGCAGTTGACCGTCACAAAAGGGCCACGGTGCCGGGGGCTGTTCTTGTGAATCGCCTGGGCGATGAGCTCCTTTCCGGTTCCGCTTTCTCCCTGGATGAGGACGGTGGCCCCGCTGTCTGCCACCTGGCCCACGAGCTTGAATACTACCTGCATGCCCTGGCTCGTCCCGACGATCTCATCGAGCTCCTGACGGTCCTTCAGCTGAGCCTTTAACCGATTCAGTTCCTGCGTGAGAGCCTTGACCTCCAAGGCCCGATGAACCAGGAGGGTGAGCTCCTCAAAATCGAAAGGTTTGGTGATGTAGTCGTACGCTCCCCGCTTCATGGCCTCCACCGCCGCCTGGAGGCTACCGAAGGCGGTCATGACGATCACCATGGTTTCGGGACGGCGGTCCCGCAGGAGCGACAGCGCCTCAAGCCCATCTACGTTGGGCATCTTGATGTCCATGAGGACCAGATCGGCATGGACCCGCTCCGCTGTCTCTACCGCCGCCTGGCCATCCGCAACCGTGAGCACAGCGTACCCGGCCCGCTCGAGCGCCTTTTTCAGGGTCCAGCGGACGCTTTCCTCATCGTCCGCCACTACAATTTTTGCTTGCGTGACCTCAGACACAACTACTCCTGCACTCACTCTCAGCAATCAGCATCTAGACCAGAGACTTGAGTCTTGAGACTAACCTCCGGTCTCCCGTCTCCGGTCTCCCATCTCCCATCTACTGCCGAGCCACCGGGAGGAGCACAGTGGCTGTACATCCCCCCTCGTCCCCGTTGGCAACCTCAATACTCCCCCGGTGGTCCCCCACGATCCGATGGCAGAGGGCCAACCCGAGGCCGGTCCCGGTCGACTTGGTCGTAAAGAAGGGATCGAAGAGGTGCTGCCGGGCCTCCGTAGAGAGACCAGGGCCCTGATCGATCACCTTCACCACCGCCACTGAAAGGCCAAAGCATCGGGGAGACCGGCGTTCATAGGCGGTCTCCACGGTAAGCTCCCCCGCGTTCTCCATCGCCTCGGCTCCGTTCCGTATCAGATTCAGGAACACCTGGCGGATCTGATCCGGATCGGCAGCAACGGGAGGGACTTGGGGATCGTAGATGCGCCGCACCGCTACTCCCTTCTGTATCAGAACTGGTTCCTCCAGGGCCAGGATCTCTTCCAAGATCTGGTTGACATTGCACTCGATCAAACGCGGAGGTCTCGGCTGGGCGAAGGCGAGCATTCCCTCGACGAGCCCATTCAGCCGGTCGACCTCCCGGATAATCACATCGCTATACTCCTTCAAGGCCGGAGGGAAGGAGGATTCCGCCTCCAGGAGCTGTGCGGCGCCGCGGACCCCCATGAGCGGGTTGCGGATCTCGTGCGCGATGCCCGCGATCAGCGCTCCCAGCGCTGTGAGCCGCTCCGCCCGCCGGACCTGCTCTTCGAGCTCTCGAATCCGGGTCAGGTCCCGAAGAAGCAGGACCACACCCCGGGCCTCCCCACTCTGGTCGGCCAGCACAGAAGCAATCGCACTGACGGAGACCTTCCCCCGCGGATTCGGCACGGTGGCCTCATGCTCTGCATGGGCCCGTCCGGTTTCAAAGGCGCGATCCACGAGGGCCAAGAGAGAGGGGACGTCTTCCAAGAGGCTCGTAAGCGACTTGGCGTGAGCCGTGGCGGCCGAGATCCCCAGCAGTTCCTCGCCGGCCGGATTCAGGAAGGTGACCTTGCGCTCGCGGTCCACCACCACCAGGCCATCCTGCAGGCTTCCCAGGAGATCCTCGTTATAGGCCTGCATTTTGGCGAGCGCCCGTTGAAGTCGCTCAATTTCTTGTTGGTCCCGCAGCGACATCCCTTTCCTCTTCCGCGATCCCTCCAGGGCATCTTAACCTAAGGTACAGCGGTCAAACAAGGGACAGCGGCATTTCGGGTCCACATCGCCACGGGGGAGATTCCGCGCGGTCATCACGCACGATCGGTCCATCCCCTGGCGGGCGGCTTGACAGTCCACGGGGGTCATGATACAAACGGTCCCACCAGTCGCCATCGCGGTCAGCGCCCTGGGCAGGCGTCGTCAACATCCATATACCTTGCGTGACGAGGTATTATGCCCGCCCCCTCATTTCCCTCTTTCAAATCGAAAGAATCCCTCCAGGCCCTCTTCCGCCCGCAAAGCGTGGCGGTCATCGGCGCATCCACCGCGCCGGAGAAACTCGGATACCAAATTTTCAAGAACATCCTCGACGCAGGCTTCCCCGGCACCGCCTACCCCCTGAATCCCAAGGCGACGGAGATCCTTGGACGTCAATGCTACCCGAGCATAGATGCCGTCCCCGATCAGATCGATCTGGCCGTGATTATCATTCCTGCGCCACTCGTGGCCGATACCATTCGGCAATGCGCAAGGCGGGGGACGAAAGGGGCCATCGTGATTAGCGGCGGGTTCAGCGAGACCGGACCGGAGGGAGAGGCCCTGCAGGGTCAAATGCTTGAGGCTGCCCAGGAGACCAAGGTGGCCATCATCGGACCCAACTGTCAGGGAGTCAACAACCCACACCATCCCCTCTGCGCCTCGTGGCCGCTGCTGACCCGCCGCGGTGGGGTGGCGGTCATCTCTCAAAGCGGAACCGTCGGGGCCGCGTTGATGGACTGGGCCTCGCAGGAGGAACTCGGGGTCTCCACCTTCGTCAGTCTGGGGAATCGGGCCGACGTCGACGAGGCCGATCTGATTCATTATTTTGCCCAGGAGCCCCACACGAACACGATCGCCATCTATATGGAAGGGGTCAAAGCCGCTCCCAAATTCATCGAGGCCGTACGCCAATGTAAGAAACCGCTGGTGATCTTGAAGGCGGGCTGGACCCCCAAGGGACGCAAGGCCGCCGAATCACACACTCGGTCCCTGGCCGGGCGGGACGAGGTGTACGAGGGGGTCTTCCGACAGTTTAGGATTCATCGGGCGAGAGATCTCGAAGAGCTGTACGATTTCAGCAAGGCGCTGTCCCATCTCTCGCCTCCGAAGGGGCGCCGGCTCCTCATCGTCACCAGTTCGGGCGGCTCTGGGATCCTCGCCACGGATATGGCGGAGATGAGCGGGTTAGATGTCGCCCCGCTTCCCGACGAGACGAGTCGAAAGCTCCGCGAGGTCCTCCCCAAGCACTGCATCGTGGCGAACCCGTTAGACCTCACTGGGGATGCGAATGCCCAGATGTACGGGCAGGTGGTAGAGGCTGCCGCTTCCGACTTCGATGTCATCGCCCTGATCTTTGGCGATCCGATTCCTGGCGCCTCGGAGATTGCCGGCACGGATCCACTCCAGCTCGTGATCTACCTGGGGGGCGCAGACGTCGAACGCCAAGAACGAATCCTCTTCCATCAGAAAGGCATCCCCGTCTTCCCGACCCCCGAGCGCGGCATTCGGGCCCTGGGCCAACTCCTTCGTAGGAAGGCATGATGATGATTGCCATCGGCAGGGCGATTCAAGAAGGCCGAAATCTCCTGGAACCAGAGGCCTACGAACTCCTTGAGCACCATGGGTTAGCCGTCCCCCCTCACCGGTTAGTCAGCTCGGCCGAAGAGGCCGAGACTGCGGCCGCCGACATTGGCTACCCCGTGGTCGCCAAGATCGTTTCCCCGGATATCTTACATAAGACCGAGGCAGGGGGCGTTGTGCTCAACCTCAACGATGGAGGCGCCGTCAGGGCTGCCTACGAACAGATTACCGATCGCGCTCGCCAGGGCAGGGCGGCTGTTCGGGGCGTCTTGATCAGCCGAATGGCTCCCCCCGGCACCGAGGTGATCGTCGGTGTCGTCCAGGACGATCAGTTTGGACCCGTGGTGATGTTTGGCCTAGGAGGGATCTTTGTCGAGGTGTATCAGGATATCAGTTTCCGGCTCGTCCCCCTCTCGAAACAGGATGCAGCCGCCATGATCCAGGAAGTCAAGGCCTTCCCGATGCTCCAAGGCGTTCGAGGAAAGAGGTCTGTAGACCTCGAGGCTCTCACCGATCTTCTCCTGAAGGTGTCACAGATCGCCGAGGAAAATCTGGAGATTGCCGAGATGGATCTCAATCCCATCATTCTTTACGAGAAAGGTCTCAGCGTTGTCGATGTCCGAATCCTCCTCCACCAAAAAATCTCCGCCTCCTGACCGGCGCGACTCGGCCGGAGAACACGAGCTGCGTCGAGAGCTTCCCGAACCTCCCGCTCTTCCTCGCTGCGCCTGGTGTGGTCTTCCGATCCGCTTCACCCCTCTTGCCATGGATGACGACAAGGGACGGCTCCAGGTCTACCATGAGGATTGCTACCGTTACGGACTCACACTCGATCCGGAAAAGATAGGCTGGACGCCCTCCCCCCGCGACTCCCAGACGTCATCTTCGAGGTAAGACCTTCACTCGGTCTCGCCGGTACTTTGCCCGCGCGTCCCAAGGAGGAACGTCATGAGGCATCGCATCGCGGTTATCCCAGGAGACGGGATCGGAAAGGAGGTCGTCCCTGAAGGCCTCCACGTGCTCGAGGTCGCCGGACGCCGGTTCGGCTTCGACTTCGAGTGGACCCAGTTCGACTGGAGCTGCGAGGTCTATGCACAGACGGGTCGCATGATGCCCGAGGATGGGCTGGAACAACTCAGAAACTTCGAGGCCATCTATCTCGGTGCCGTCGGCTTTCCAGGGGTACCGGATCATATTTCCCTGTGGGGTCTCCTCATCCCGATCCGGCGTGGCTTCCGCCAGTATGTCAGCCTGCGCCCGGTTCGGCTGCTCCAGGGCATCACATCGCCCCTCATGGGGCGGACGCCCACCGACATCGACTTCGTGATCGTGCGCGAAAACAACGAGGGGGAGTATTCAGAGATCGGTGGGCGACTCTATCAGGGGACTGGTGAAGAAGTCGTCGTGCAACAGGCGGTCTTCACGCGCCAGGGCTGCGACCGTGTCATGCGCTACGCCTTCGAGCTCGCCATGCGTCGGCCAGCCCGCCACGTGACCTCCGCAACGAAGTCGAATGGCATCATCCACAGCATGCCGTACTGGGACGAGCGATTCGCCGCTATGGCCAGGAGGTTTCCGGAGATCAGGACCGACCAGTACCACATCGACATCCTGGCCGCGCATTTTGTCCAGCACCCCTATTGGTTCGATGTGATCGTCGCCAGCAACCTGTTGGGCGACATCCTCTCCGACCTCGGGCCAGCGATCGCAGGGTCGATCGGCCTGGCACCGGGTGCTAACATCAACCCGGAGAAGGAGTACCCCTCGATGTTCGAGCCCGTGCACGGCTCGGCACCGGACATCGCGGGGTGCGGCATCGCCAACCCGATCGGACAGATCTGGTCGGGTGCCATGATGCTGGAGCACCTCGGACATGCTGAGGCGGCCCGGGCAATCGTGTCCGCGATCGAAACTGTGGTGGCGGAAGGGAAGGTGCTCACCCGCGACCTCGGTGGTCAGGCCTCGACCGCCGACGTGGGCGAGGCAATTGCCACCCAGACGATGAATGCGTGATGGTGGGTTGCTTAGACGTGCGAAAGAAGAGGCCGGAGTGGGCCTATAAGCCGGATTCTGTATTCGCCCGAAGGCGAACGATGGTCATTCCTCTGGGTTCCACATTACTGCGGGACTCTAGCGGCCTACCCGTTCCGCCTGCCTTTTGGGCATGAGAGCGGGCCCCTCTCATCCTCGCCGTCGCTCGGTGAACGACAGCGAGGAAGCGGAACCTATTTGGCCTTGCTCCGGGTGGGGTTTGCCAAGCCAGCCCGTCACCGGACTGCTGGTGCGCTCTTACCGCACCTTTTCACCCTTACCCCGGTGGACAGCCTCTTGCGAAGAAAGAGAGCAAAGGCTGCCGGCGGGGCGGTATATTTTCTGTGGCACTTTCCCTGGGGTTACCCCCGGTGGGCGTTACCCACCACCCTGCCCTGTGGAG
>CAZLDS010000065.1:0-13565 GCA_964558395.1 uncultured bacterium
GCGGGTTGATCCCGAGGATGACCCCCTTCATGATCCCCACGAAGGGATCGGCACTTCCAAAATCGGTCAGGAGTGTGATAATCCTCACGGGCCGACCTTCATCAAAAGTCCCCGGGCCTCGGCCACGACGGCTCCCTCGGCCGTGGCCGCCTGGGCCTCTGTCTCCACTGTCCTCTCCGCGTCCCGGAGAATGCGTCCTGCAAAGTCAAGGCGCTCCCCCACCCGTGCAGCCCGTCTCAGCCGAACGTCCAATTTGCCGGTCACGGCCCTGATTCCGCGCAGCCAGGCGCCGTTCACCATCACCTCGTCAAGGACGGTGGTGATAATGCCGCCGTGCACGATGTCTCGGAACCCTTGCAACTGCTTTGTCGGGATAAAACTCGTGCGCACCTCATTGTCTCCGACCAGCTCAAAGTCCAGCTGAAGCCCGCTGGGGTTCCTTTTCCCGCAGACAAAGCACATTTGATCATCCACGAGTTCCATCGTTTCACCTCTCGCCCAAGGGTCACTTTCCCGTTGACTTTTGCCGTCCGGCCTCTTTAGATGTAGACGTTACCTGCGCCGAAGTGGCGGAACTGGTAGACGCGCATGGTTCAGGGTCATGTGGGCGTTCGCCCGTGGGGGTTCGAGTCCCCCCTTCGGCACCAATCATTTCTAGGACTTAAATGCCATCTCATCCTTGAACCTTTCCGGTCTTAGCGATCCCATACCTGTAGCTGCCTCTGGCGTGACTCCGCCTGGCCAACGTAATCATTCCGGCGAGAAGAGCTTTTCGATGTAACAATACAAAATGATGAAAAGGTAGCGCGAGCCTATTTCCTGGACCTTGAACTTGGAAACACCCTGCTTCCAGTTGTGCCAACTATTTGGTACAACCGCATATTTATAGCCACGAATGATTGCTTTCAGGGGGAGCTCCACGGTGAGATTAAAGTGGTGGCTCAGCAAGGGCTGAAGCCCGGCAATGACCGTCCGTCGATATAGCTTGAAGGCGTTCGTCACGTCGTTGTACCCGATTAGAAACAGCATACGGATAAATAGATTGCCCAGCCGATTGAGAACCAGCTTCGGGAGCGGATAGTCGATAACTTTGCTTTCACGATGAAATCGCGAGCCGAATACACAATCGTAGCCTTCTTGAAGCCTCCGATAGAACGTAACGGAGGCATATGGACCAAAGGTGAAACAACCTCTCGTCCAAAAGCGAGCCTTTGCGCAACTGCTTGATTAAGCGCGAACACCCACGAGGGGTTCAGGTCCACTATGGGGAACCTGTGGAGAAATCGGGACAAAAGATATAAGGCTTGTACCGGCGACAAAAAGCCAAACAACCCAGCGGGCAATTCGCGTGGTCGAAGAGACGTCGTCTTGCATCATCAGACCTAGCCCAAAACTGCCCCTCGAATAGTGCAGGCAAAGCGACTACGCCAGCGCTCCCTGGGTCAATCTAAGACCCTCAAGCCACGCTTGGTAGCGAGCGCTAACCTGCGTCGGACTGTACCTGCGGAGCATAAACGCTCTGCCGACCTCTCCAACGGTCCGCGCAAGTTGCGGATCCTCGACAAGTTGCCGCATTTGCCGAGGCAACATCAGAAAAGGCCCGCGACCGCATCTGCGCCATCTCCTGAGCACCTTTTGTCCTCTGCAAAAGAATCAGTGATTCGGTCATAGACTGCGACACTTTCGCAAGAGTGGTCACTAATTCGCGTCAAGTGCGAGTACGATTCAAGTGCAAAAGCAGATATCGCTGGAAAGTGTTGCACACAATCACAGGGTCTTCATAGACCCCTCCAGTTCCCTGCTGTGACCCACGATCGCAGCTAGACTGCTAGAAAAAGCGCCTCTGGAGCAGTCCATGGCCACACGTCGCAAAGCGTTTTCACGCACGCGTATCCACGTACTTTTGTCGGTATAGAGCCTCAGACACTGCTTTCCAAACTCTTCGGGCGTGTCCGCCACCAGCAAATCTTCATCCCTCCTCCAGCCCAATTGACTGGCAATCAGGCATGTCGTCACCATTGGAAGACCATAGGCCGCGGCCTCATGAGCCTTATACGGAATACCTGCACCATAACGCGTCGGGACAACGAACAACCGACAGCGTTCGTATAGCACGCTTAGATCCCTGAGAAACCCATGCACCATGATCCGTCCTTTGCCGTTCAGAGCTGAGACCATCGCCGATTTATTAGTACCAGCTACGAAAAAGTCACCCTCATCCGGTAGGTTTTCCACTAATGCCGGCCAGACATTCCTGGCAAACCATAACACCGAGTCTGCATTCGGCGTATCGTCGCCATGTATGCCGCCAACGAATAAGATCCCGCTGCGCCTCTCGAATTCATTTTCGCTTGGTTTAGGCACAACTTGATGCCCCAGCACATGAACCTCCCTGACTCCCCGCCGCGTAAACTCCGCAGCCTCAGCAGCTGAAACGGTTACGATTTTGTTCGCCCATCTGCCTAATTCGACTTCTTCATTAATCATTTCGCAGACATCCTTGCTCGCCACTTCGACACCCATCAATTTGCGCTTTCCCAGTTCCCGCAACGCAAAAACCGCTTCGGCATCATAGATGATTTCGGTAGACCCACAGAGGCCTGGGGAGCGTTTATAGATATCGCTGAAAAACTGCATATTGTGCGGCCGACTAATCATTATCGTATCGTAGTAATTTGATCGCTCTTTAAGAAAGCTCTCGAGCTTATTTACTCCCCGCCCATAGATAATCTCCACCTCGTGCGGAAGATCTGAATAGAGCTCCGCCAGATCTTCGTTTAGTAGAACCATCGGATAGATCGTCACAAACCAACCCAAATCCACTAGGCAGTGCACGATATCGTTCGCTCGAGGAAAACCTGATCCCAAAGCGCGATGTGGCACTCGATCTTCGAGTAGCAACAGCCTTGCCTTGTGTCGCTCTGCCGATCTCCCGACTAATTCGTTCATCGGATTGGGCGCGCAATGCCGAGTTAACGCTTCTTTATGTTTCGCAACAAATTTTCTCCGGTTAATCTCCTGTAGCTCGATCGGTCGATCTTCTGACGCAGAACTCGCGAACTCGAAGTGTAAGATAACTGCGTCGGGCTCGTATACCACGCGGTAGCCCTCATTGCGCAGCCGCATGCACAGATCGGTCTCTTCATAGTATGCTGGAGCAAGTGACTCATCGAAGCCACCGAGTTCGAGGAACAGGTTGCGTCTGACCAGAAGGAAACACGCAGAGCAGTAATCAACATCACGACGGAACAAGTACGGCCCAGCAGCCGGCGGTGCATTGCGACCGTACCCAAGACAGCTCCCGTCGTTCCAAATGATGCTGCCTGCCTCTTGCAACTTGCCATCGAGCAACACAATTCGGCCTCCTACGGCGCCAATTTTCACGTGGCTCTCAAGCGTGTGCACGGCTGCAGCCAATGCCTCAGGAAACAATTGGGTATCGTTGTTTAACAAAAGGACATGCTCACCGGTCGATTCTCGCAGTACCTGATTAACTGCTTTCACGAAGCCAACGTTTTCGTCATTACGTATGATTCTTGCACCCTCTATTCGAGCAAGCAGATCCTGCGTATCGTCAGTCGAGGCATTGTCCACGATTATTATCTCGATTGGTAGATCAACTGTTTCGACTATCGAGAGTAAGCACAAATACGTTACCTCAGCTCGATTGTAAAGAACCAGAATTATGGAAGCCTTCGGCCTATTTGAGAATGGCAAGCTCAACGAATGACCACTCCGGAGAAATTCGTGGAATAAGGCTCGAGCCTTGATGGTATAATATGTCTTAAGATCTATCGACTTGAGCTTGCCCAGGGCAAGCTCACGCAGATAAGTCATGGGCGTGCGTGATTCCTGCTTTGTCGCCGAACTGACGTTGGGATGTCGTCGACCCTGTATCGCTTGCGTAAATAGAAAGAGACTGGACTCGTCACCCGGCTCCGGAGCCAACAACTGCGTTGCGTCTGCTTCCGCTGATGTTGGAGTACCAGTGCCGGACGTGAAGACAGCTTGAGTCTGACGCCAATGTTGATATGCAGCAGTATCTCGAAATAGGAGCCCAAAGCTTCGATAGACGGAGGACTTAAGCTGCCATTTTTGAGCGGAAGATAACGGCAGATTTCGATAGAGGATGCGAGCAATTCGGTTAACAACGGTTCTTCCGCGATGGAGAAGCATTGATCTCCACCTGACCGACCCGACCGAACAAGTGCTCGTGTCTTCTAACGGTCAGGGCCTGTATGCCGTCTCTGATACTCCCAACGCCACCATACTCGAACCCGGTACCCTGCTCCTCCTCGGCGCCGGATTCCTCGGGATGGGGACGATGGTCCGCAGACGGAACCGCAGGGACGGGAAGTAAGGCGCACATATGACCGTTGCATATCTGCGCCACCAGATTCAAGTCCAACCAGAAGTTTTTTTACCACCCACCCCCTGGAACAAGGTAACTGCAAGGAGTAATCCACACCGAACGGCAATTCCCGCAAAGATCACCGTGTCACGGACGGCCCCGCGCTGGAAGTGTTTCTTGTAATAGCGCCAGATGCTCCCGTTCCGCTCGATGACGCTCCGGAACGGGGCCCGAGCCGTGCTGTGTCCGATGTAATGTATCACCTCGGCCTTCGGGAAATAGACCACTTTCCAATCCTTGGCCCACATCCGCTTGCACCAGTCCACATCTTCGCAGTAGAGGAAGAAGCCTTCGTCGAGGAGCCCCACATCGTCTATAGCTTCCCGCCGCACCAACATGCACGCCCCCGCCACCCAGTCGACCACTTCAACCTGGCTGTACTCGTGGTCCGAGCGGAGATACTGACTGGAGAAGCGGTTGAACGGAAATAGCCGCGTGAGGAGCGAGGTGCGATTGAACAAGGCAGCGGAGTACGTTGGAAACCGACGGCACGACAGCTGGCGGGACCCATCCGGGTTCAAGAGTTTCGGGCCCAAGACCCCGACCTCCGGATGTGCATCCATGTATCCCACCATTTCATCAAGGGTGCCTGGGCCCACGAGCGTATCAGGATTAAGGAGCAGAATGTATCGCCCGCGCCCTACACGGATGCCCTGATTACACGCCCGAGCAAATCCGTAGTTTTCCGTGTTGGCAATCACTTCCGCCGCTGGAAAGTCGCGCGCGACCCACTCCACCGAATCGTCGGCCGAGGCGTTATCCACCACAAGGGTCTGGACGGCTACCTTGCTGTGATTGCCTAAAATACTCGTGAGGCATTCTCGGAGCCGGGCCCCGCTGTTCCAGGTCACAATAACAGCAGTGACCGTCTCGTTTCGCTCGACTGACTCTCTTCGGCCTGTGTTCATCCTTTCACTCTCTGATGGGCGGTCCGCGCAATCTTTAAGGGGTGCAAATGAGTTCCGCTACATGGACCAGGGATTGGCCTCGACATCATTATTATTGAGGAGTGCCACCAGCTCGCCCGTCGTTTGTTGGATCCTCACGCTCGACAGCCCCACAGCTATGCCCCAATCTGGCGAGAACGTTACGAAATCGAAAGGTACCATATCCGGATAGCGCTTTCTTGGCAGCTCTCATTGGAGCTGTTATCCGCCACGATGTCGATCGGTAGATTTCCATCACCTGATGATCTCGTTCCGCTACGGCAATCTGTACAGCGTCGAGTTCGCAATTTGCTCTGTTGATCTCCGTCTCCAGTGCACGGATGCGTTCCCCCTGCTCGGCCGCAGTAATCTCAAGCACTTTGATCTTGTCATTCCGTTCCGAAATCTCTCTTTTGTCGGAAATCTTTTGTCCCATGAAGAAGAAAAACCGCCGAATTGCATCGGCTCTTTGCTGCGCAAACTGAAAAAAATTCACGAGGGCATGGGGTAATTCATTCCCAACCATCAAGACACCTAACCCATGGCCATGCGGGAAGGTGAAACTGGGCTTCTGTCCGCTTATTTCTTCCCAGAATACCCACACGCCGAAACTGTGCTCTCGCACATTGACATCGTGAAGAAGGACGATTCCCCTGTTACTGACTTTCGGTAACCAGTTCTCGAAATCGTGTCTCACGGCTTCGTAGGTGTGGCAGCCATCGATATGGAGCAGGTCTATGCTGCCATCGGAAAACTGACGTTGGGCATCGTCGAAGGTGCTTTGAACGAGACTGGAAAAACGCCCATATAGCGGATCATGGTAGGCCCTGAGCTCCTGCAGAACCTCCGGGCCATAGTAGCCTGCGTGTTGGTCGCCATGCCACGTATCTACTGCGTAGCACCGGGCATCCAGCTTGAGCGCATCCACCGCTTGACAAAAAGCACAATACGAGTCACCCCTTTGCGTGCCCAGCTCGACAATTACCCGCGGACGTAATAGTTGCACGATCACGAAGGCAAAAGGAATATGCTCATGCCAAGAGACAGTTTCGGTCAGCCGTTGCGGCTCGGCGAAGAGCAGCGGAAATTCCATTGGATTGAACGTGCCGACCAATTCTTATTCCTCCATTTGCAGCGCGACGCATCTGCGAACATCTAAACTGATATCTCCCATCGGGATACCCACTAGCCCAGTGGAGACACTGCTCGAGTGGGATTTGAAAACCAGGGCGTCATGAATCCATTGGTGCTGAACATGCTCTGCTTGGGTACCCTCCGCTAACGCGACACAAATCGAATAGTCGCCGACTGGGAGCGCGGGCATCGTGAAACTAAACCTGGCCTCGATCACCTCGCCGGGTGCCACTCGCAGAGAATCGTGGACATACGTTAAGTAGGTGTTGTCTCCGAATAATGTTTGACCCAGTCGATCCTTGAGGAAGAAACCTATGATCGGACTATGGATCGCCTGGAAGGCAACGGCGCAGACAGTCAAAACGACCCTCTCGCCGCCAACCACCCACGCCAGTGTTTCGCCCAAAGGATCTTGTAGTTGTACATCAACGATCCGCGCACCCATTACGCCGAACGAAGCGGCCTTCTCATCGAAGCGGAATACCTCGATGTCACTCCGATGCGGTTCGGCTTCGACGGACTCTAAGCGCTGACCTTTATCTCTGTGGCCTCTGTCGGTTTCGAAATGGGTAACCGATTCCTGTGACTCTGTCTCGTCCAGCTTTTTGTGTGGCCCCTGCCGGCTCTCGTAGATAGATCCGAGATAAGCTTCGCAGACGTCCTTTGCAGAGCCCTCACGCTTCATCTCGCCCGCCTCCAACCATATGGCTCGATCACATAGTCCCGTCACTGCGGCTGTGTCATGACTAACAAACAATATTGTGCCACGCTCCCGAAAGGTTCGAAGATAACGCATACATTTCTGAACAAAGAAGGCGTCGCCGACCGCCAAGGCTTCGTCAATGATGAGGACGTCAGCATCCACGTGGGCCTGCACTGCGAAGGCCAGGCGCATGACCATTCCACTGGAGTATGTATTTACCGGTTGGTCCATAAAGTCGCCGACATCCGCGAAAGCCGCGATATCATGGAAGCGAGCTTCGATTTGCGCCATTGAAAGGCCTAAAATGCTGGCGTTCACAAAAATATTTTCTCGTCCGGTAAACAGCGGATTGAACCCGCTCCCTAGTTCCAGCAGAGCCGCGATCCGTCCTTTGATCTGTACCGCTCCAGACGTAGGTGACAGTGTTCCGGCAACGAGCTGAAGCAGGGTACTTTTGCCGGAACCGTTGCGGCCAATAACGCCGACAGTCTCAGCCTTCTTCACGTCGAACGAAACATCCCTCAGGGCCCAGAACTCCCGGAAGTACTGGCGGTGGCGCCACAGGCTCTGTTTGAGCCGGTCCTGCGGCCGGTCGTAGATTGTGTAACACTTGCCGAGATTCTGGACAGAGATGGCAGCGTCGGAGTTAGAGGACATCCGCATATCCTCCTCGCGTCAGCTCAAACCAAGTATAACCAACCACAGCGGTCACCAGCGCCACTACGGTCACCATCCCCATGTATGAGCCCTGATACCGGGTGAGGACATCTTGCTTGGCAAATTGAAGGATCAACTGGCGATGGGCCCACGACTGCCGGACAATCCCAAGCGGGTTCAACAGCGGATGGGTACTGCGGATCTGCAAGCCGGTCCGGATGGGCACCCGTTCGACGATACGGTCCAAGACGGAGACTGCGTGTAGGCGACTCATGACTATTCAATTTATCCTGGCGGGCGAAGCCCGTCCTACCATATCGCGCAAAGAATCGGACCGGAGCGAAAGGTCGTACCCTGTTCTGAGGCTGTTTCTGCGACGGAAAGAACCGAATACATTGGTCGCCGAACAACCTGGGAAACTTCGCCGTGGGCACTGGCTTGATCCACATGCTTGTACCTACCGTCCCGAAGATCGCCGCGGCAAAGTTGCATCAACTGATACCTTGGCACACATCCCTTACCATGATAGGTCCTTCGGACTCTCACGTCGATCACGTCCGCCAAGATCCCGGGACAGGATCCTGGTCCAGGTGGGGAAGCTGGTATCGTAGGTCGTAGCACCCCCTCACCCTGCCACCCGGGATTCGCGTACCACCCCTTATATACCATAGGGCCGTGTCTTTCCGGAAGTCTTTATAACCAAAGGACATGGACGTCACCCTTCGACACCCAGGATCTAATGTCGGACCTCCGTAAGGTATTTTAAAGCTAGATCGTACATCCTTCTCCTCCGGGTAGCAGGCGGAAGTACCCGTTCCTTGAGCTTCCGATAATGTTGAATGAGTCTCCATGCGGAACTCTTGTAAATCTCTTTCAATTGATTGGCTTGTTCGCGGAGCTGATCGGTTTGTTCGCGGATCCTCGCATCGCGCTCCGATAGAACTCGATAGGCTTCGTGAAGTTGATGGACTGGATACTTCTCTATCAACAAAGGGTCCTCATAAAGGCCATCTATGAACGACGACGCACGAAGGCTCGTCTGTTTAATCAATTCCTCAGTTCCTTTTGGAATAGAGCTACTCTCATCCTTTTTCACGGCCAGGCCGATGACGGTATGTGGGAACAGAGGATTCCCTTGAAAGAACACCCAATTCGAGGAAAAATCCCTTAGCAAGAACTTGAAGGATTGAGGCGTAAATCGCCAGTAATCATAAGGATGCTCATGCACAGGGAAATCCATGACGGAGATCATGAAGAGCACCCCCCCCGACCTCAAGACCCTGTGGATTTCCTGAATGGCGATGTGACAATTTTCGACATGCTCAAGAGTATCAACTGTAAGGACCGTGCCGACCGACTCGTCATGAAACGTTAAATGCTCTACGTTTTCTATCCTATCAACGCCGATCCCCGGCCTCATATCGCAACCAATGTATGTCTTTCCCGCGAAAAAGGGACGGAGATCTGCATATCCAACTTGACCTTCCACCTGGAGGGAGCCGATCTCAACGATGGGTTCTGGGATCTCAAGGCTTTCCGCCACAAGCTTCACCAGATCCCTCACATTGTCTCGCATCCTTGGTATCCCCCCTTGGAATCCAGCAGCACATCGAATAGCCGCTCTGAACCGGAACGCCAATAACCCGCCGAAGTTCTGGTAAGTATAACCAGAAAGATGGCAGGGCAGATCACATAGAAAGCGACAACCCCCGTCCCGGCTTCCTGACCTTATTTGCCTCTGGAATGACTAAGATAATAATAATGTACGCGTAGAGGATTAGGATGATCACGAGGTGGATTACCGATCAAAAGATTCCAAGTGCTGAGCCCTTGTGCGTCCCCGCCAGGTTCCTCACGACGAGGGGCCAGAGGATATACCCTCCTTAAAACTCGCTCCGGTGCGGATGGCTCTGACTTCTAACTCGACAGGCATGGAAAGTCAAACGAAAAACCGGACGGCCATGAGGCGCGCTCCACGTCCTATTTTCCCCTTAACCCCACCTGGGAACGCAGCACTGTTTTGACAAAGTATCATACGAATAGCGAACCATAATCATTGACATTTCCCTGCGGTGGTAGGAAAATATGTTGCAGCGCTTCGCCTTTGAAGCTCTGCAGGACGGGTCCTCCGTGTGCTGGGGTCAGGCCTTTTGGTTCTGGCGCTGCCGAGGGAGGAGAGGGAGTCATGATAAGTTATGGGCGGGCAATCGCTCTGGTAGGGCTAATCCTCATCCAGGGCGCCATGGCGATAGCAGACGCGGGGTCCCTACAGCTGAACGTGGAGCAGGCGCAAGTCACCATACGAGCACATGAGGTGAAGTTGGGCCAGATCCTGGAAGCTCTGAGCCACCGGGCCGGGACCCGTGTAGTGATCGATCAACAAAGCGCAGAGCGGCCAGTGACCATCGTGCTTGAGGCAAAAAGTGTCGCGGATGCGATCTGGGAACTCATGCGGCGGACAGGAGGAGGAACCTACGCGGTACTCTATAATACGCGAGGTGGGCACTTTGAGACGTTCCGATTGGGCGAAGACAGGGAGAAGACGCTCCCCGGAGACTCCCTGCGCCCCTCGCCTCCTCACCCCCCTGGCGAACCCCGTGATGTCGCAGCACCCCTGGCAATCCCACCACCTGGCCTTTCTTCGGCCTCTTCAATTTCCGTGTCGCCGCAGGGATCGCTCGTGCCCTCGCTCCCCCCCTCCGCCTCCGGCGAGGACTTCAAGCTTCCTCCCTCCTTCAGCGAGCCTCTTGATCCTCAGTACCCGGAGGATTTACCGCGGCCTGCCCCTTTTGCGTCGCCTTCTTTCTCGCTCACGCCGCAGGGCTCGCTCGTCCCAGCGCTACCCCCATCTCCTTCCGGCCGTCGCTTCTCCCTCCCGCCCTCGTTCGGCCCTCTCCCCGCAAACTAGACTGACCTGTGGCCCGAGTGCCTGGTCAGCTCGGTCGATAGCCCTCCTGATTACTGCATTCGCCTTGTCTAGTGAACCCCGGGGAGCCCCGTGATCGCCCCCGACTGGAGATTGGTGAAGACCTCCAGCGCCGCCAGCGGTGATCCGCGGTGATCTTCAGCCACCCGCTCCCCGCCCCAAACGTCGCCCCCACATCGAAGGCGACCCGGCCATGGGCCGGAATGGTCGGGGTCATCGTCCCCAGCGAGGTCCCGCTGCCATCGAAGGCCTCGACCGTGGCCATCGTGCCCACTGTGCCCAGGTTGGCCACGGCTACTCCCGTCGCCCACTGGCCGGGGGGTGCTGTCGAAGTAAGGGATGAGGACCGAGGATTCCCTCGCACTGATGGCAATTTCCATCAGTCGACCGCCGACATCCGCAATGGGAGAGAACGCCCCCGTCGTTGTGTTGATGGTGCCAAAGGCCGACCGAGGGTCGTCCCTGTTGCAGAGGACCGCATAAAGCGTCTCCGTAGTGAAATCAAAGTCCATACCCTGTCCTCGGATCCCGCTGGGCCGATTAGGGTAATGGCCCCAGTTATCTTGTCGATGGAATACAGAGAGTCAGTCGTGAGGCCGGTTGCGAATATTTGTCCAGCGCTGTTGATTGCGATATCAGCTACTACGGGCACAACACCCTGCCTTCCTATCAGGGAAGCGACTCCTATGGTAGGATCTAGCCACCATAGGGCCCCCGGGTTGGTACCCCAAAAGCCATGGACTGAGTATATAAAGATAGTGCCCGTGGTCGGGTCGACGCTCAACCCAGTGATGACGTGGTTTGATAGAATGCGTATCACAATTGTGAGGAGACTGAAGACTCCTGAAGTAGTGTTGATCGTTCCCAAGGTGCGGGTGGCGCTATCTATCCCGTAAAGAGTTGTCGAGGACGAATCATTGTAGTTTCCCTTCTATGGCCCCTAGCGCCGGCCTTTCGGGGCCAGTTCCGTAATGGAAAGCAAAACGCCCTCCCGGCCATACTCCGCCTAGCCTGTTTAGGACCAGCGCGGCCTCGGAGGCGATCATAGAGAGCGTAGTCACTGCATGCGACAGGAACTGAATTCGCCGCTAATCTGCCTTGCGTCATGCCCTTCAGCCCGGAAACTATTTCCCTGTGCGGTGTCCAAAAAGAAGCTGCGAAGTCGGGACAGCGTAACCCATCCCGCAGACCCAGATTGAGCAAATGGAATGCCACAGGAAAAGGCGGGAATGGGCTGGGGACGCCATGAGCGAAGTCCCTCTTTTAGAAAGGCAATCTGTCGCACTGAGACAATTTGCTTGATGGAGAAATACCCTCGGGTGCTTAATGCGCATGTCAATCTGCGTTGCCAATGGCCTTAGCACTTTCGCAGATAAAACCTCCTCGCCTAGGCCGGATTTCCGTTTTTCTTCAATGCTGTGCGACGCCCATCCTCTATAACGAAAACGCTCTCCCGGGCATACGTTCCCTCGAAAGTAGCCCCCCTAGCGAGTGGCCGTCAGCGACCCAGCGAAGCTGCAGGTTTCCCCCACTTCGAACTGCCCGATATAGTGAAGAATCACCGTATTGCCTGAACCCTGCCCGGTGAAAGTTCCACCGCCGATGGCGCCAAAGGAGTTGGTGAAGGTGAATGTCCCGCTCAACTGTCCTCCCAGCGTGACCGTGCCGGAGAACGTGATCGCGTTAAAGCTTCCGGAGGGGAACGTCTGGGTCCCCGTACCACCAAACGAGGCACCCACTTGGTTCGTAATATTCAATGTCACGGAAAAGCTGGATGTTCCATTGTTCCCCGGGACTATGCAGAGTGAATTTGTTACCGTGCCGGACCCTCCATACGTGCCGCGGATGTCCGGGACGGAAGAAGCAAGGGTCGCCGATAGTGACCCAGCCAAACTGCACGTATCCCCCACTCGATCCTGCCCGGTAAAGTTGAGGCTTAGTGTATTGCCCGTTCGCTGACCTGTAAACGTCCCATCACCGCTGCTGCTGAAGGTACCAAACACCAAGGTCGTGAAGGTGAGGGTCCCGCTTACCTGTCCCCCCGAGGTGACCGTGCCAGACACGCTGACGCTAGTAGAGCCCCCGAAGGAGTCCGTCAAGATCGCCGTCCCGCTAAACGTGTCTCCCGACTGGGTGGAAATACTGACGGATGCCAAAAAACGCACTGCGCCTGGGTCCGAGCAGTTCGTCTGCGTCACGCTGCCGGAGCCCACATACGTGCCGCGGATATCCGGGATGATCGGGGCAAAGGTCGCCGTGACGGTGCGGGCGTCGCTCATCGTGAGCATGCAGGTCGTGCCGCTGGGGGTGTCGCAGCCATCCCAGCCGCTCAACGCGAAGAGAGCGGCAGGACTGGCGGTGAGCGTCACGGAAGTCCCTGCCGCGTACGTTTGGGTACAGTCCCCCGGACAGGTGATCCCGGGGCCCGTCACCGTCCCGCTGCCCTCGACCGAAACCGTGAGCGGGAACATCACGGCAAGCGCGTCGACCGTCGCCGTCGTGCTCGCGGTGCCCACGTTGGCCACGGCCACCCCCGTGGCCCACTGGCCCGGCGTCGCGTCAAAGTGGGGGATGAGGACGGTGGGACTCCCGGCATCCAACCCGGGCAGGCCCGCGATCGCCCCCGATTGCAGATTCGTGAACACCTCCAACGCCGCCAGCGGCTGATCCGCCGTGAGCTTCAGCCACCCACTGCCGGCCCCAAACGTCGCCCCCACGTCGAAGGCGACCCGGCCATTGGCCGGAATCATGGCGGTCGTCATCCCGAGCGCGGTCCCGCTGCTGTCGAAGGCTTCCACCGTGGCCATC
>CAZLDS010000066.1:0-13510 GCA_964558395.1 uncultured bacterium
CGCGGGGGCGCCGCAGTCGGACGACATCGCCGCCCTCGCGATCCGTTTCGGCCTGAAGATCGACACACCCATACCTGGGACCCTGGCCGGGATCCGGCAAATCTCGGGGGGATGGGGTCAAGTCTTTTGTTGACTAATTCTGCCGTCACGGCCTCTTGGGGACGAAATAGGGGTCGGGGTCGCCTTCTCTTCTTCCCCTGACAAGGAGAAAGGCTCCTCTGACGCGATGAAGGCCCACCGTCGCCCTTTCCATCTTCCCCCGGCGAATGTTTCACATTTTCGTGATTCCGAAAATATCCGGGTAGTGGGTTCGGGTCTTGAATCTTGCCATTCCGCTTGGAGCCGGGGAATACTGAGGTCCTCTCCAAGGGAGTTAGGGATGGAACCGGGGTAGGGACATATCCTAGCCCACCACCAGCATAACCGACGGCGTATCAAACATTCAGTCGGCTTTTCGGGGGCAGCTCGGCCCGCGAAGGTTTTTTATTTTGGGGAGGTCAGCCATGAAGAGCAACATTACAAGAATAGGTATCAGCTTTCTCGTTGTTAAATCACTCATTCACTTCCCTTAGACCAGCGATCTCTTCGCCGCGAACTTTAAGCAGATAGGTCACTTTCTTGAGACGATCAAGACCATTTGCAAAGACATTCCGTATAACCCACGGCCCGTGGCCACCAATACCGGCGATGTGACTGGGATATCGGAAGTCTCTAGTCGACAGGAATTTCTCACTAACTTCATGCGCCTCGAATTTCCCGGACCCGCCAATGGAAGAACCTTTGATCCCCCCTTTCTGGGCCGACAAGGTGGTCCTCACCTACTCCTAGAGACTTCTGGGGAAAGATAACCCTACGATAAGCGACGATCCGGGATTCGGTCCCTTCGGGCCAAACACGGATAATCCTGTAATCGTGAACCTGCTCTTCAGCAAAAGAGATGCCGAGAAGTTTCTCTCTCAAGAAAGTGGCGTTCCATTCTTGATAGGGGCCTGTTTTTCGTGAGAGTAGGGTGACCAGCGCGCTAACAAGAGTTTCCTTGCGGTTGCGGACGTGCTGGCTATTGCCGGTGCCTACATCATGGGGTTGGGTCGAATCGGGAATTTCATTGATGGGCAGATTGCCGGAAGTGTCACGGACGTTTGGTGGGCCGTGAAGTTCCCCGACTTGGGGGGCTCTCGACATCCGGTCGTGTTGTACGACGGATTGAAGAATCTCATGCTTGTCCCCTTTCTCCTGTTCATTCGAAGCTACCGGCCACCGCGCGGCGTCGTGTTCGGACATTTTGTGCTGTGGTATGGCTTTTTGCGTATCTTTGTCGATTTCCTCCGTGAGTACAGAGCGGATTCTTCGGACTTCCGCCGGGTCAGGAATTCAACGTGCTCATGAGCTCGTCGGCCTCAGTCTAATTCTCTGGGCGTATAAAAGCGCAAACCTCAGGAAGGAGGACCCTTAGTGACACCTTTGAGGAGGAGGTCGAAGACGGGGGATAGTCTGTGGCTACAGCGTGGTGCTTTCATTACTCTCCTGCTCATCCCGTTAGTCATCCCAAGCGACTGGAAGGGCTCGAAAGGCAAGGGGGTCAGGATGCTTTCACGTTTTCGCCATTGTGCAAATAGAGGAGGAACATTGGCTCCCCGGGGTCCGTTCAGCGTTGAAATCCAAGCCCTGGGGACCTATATTCCACATGGAGCCCCAAGAGGCGTGGCCTGGTCACCATAGTCGGATCTCGTGATCCGGTGGGTACCGGCGGCCGCTGCACCTCGTCCGACACGAGGCCCCCCTTGCGGTCCATACGGGGCGGAAGGGGGTGGACGCAGGGACCACCGCCCAGACGTTGCGGTCAGGCACGGGTCACTTGAGGCTCCCGTCTTATCTCGGCGAGGCGCTTTCCCTCGCCCGTCGGGGGGCAGCACCCGCTGTCCCGCCTCCGGCATACCACAATTTCCGACGCCCTCCGCGACAAGGTAAAGATCACCAGAAAGAAGAAGCATTAAGGCAGGGATAAGAGTAGAATTGTCTTGAGAGTCGGAAACGGACAACGCAACGAGGTCCTGTACAAGGAGGTGTGCCATGGCAACCTACATTATCCTCAGTCGGTTTTCCCCTCAGGCGTTCAAGGATCCGAAGGACTTTAAGCAAATCGCCGCTACCGTGACGTCCAAGATCAAAAGTGAGTGTCCTGGCGTGACCTGGAAGCAGAGTTTTGCTACGCTGGGTCGTGTCGATGCCGTGGATATTGTCGAGTCAGATGACCTCAAGCAGGTCGAGAAGGCGGCCATGATCATCCGAGCCTACGGGCATTCGACCACCGAGACCCTGGTGGCAACTCCCTGGAAAGAATTCGTTGCAATGCTTTAGTCCGCAGGTTTCGAACGGACCCTGAACGCGACGGAGGGGAAAGAGTGAAATGGTGGGTGCTTGCCCTGATGTCGTTCGTCTTGGTCTCGTCTGCGGCAACAGCGGGGACCGAGTCCCAGCTTGCAAGCCTTGAAGTCGCCCTCTGGCCCGAGTACGACCGGCCGGCCGTTCTCGTGATACTCCGCGGTCGCCTGGCGCCGAACGCGGCACTGCCCGCCACCGTCCATCTGCCGATGCCGGTGGAAGCGGGGAACCCCCATGCCGTGGCCAAGCGGACTCCCGACGGCAGGCTGCTGCTGGCATCCCACACGGTCAATGTCACAGGCAAGTTGGCCATCGTCAACATGATGACCGATGAACTCGAGATCCGGCTGGAATACTATGTGGGCCTGGCGAGGACCGATCCCCAGCGCCGATACGTCTTCAGATGGCCTGGTGGGATCGGCATCGAGCAGGTGACATACGAGGTCTTGCAGCCGATCGGTGCCGAAGGCCTCTCGGTGAAGCCGTCCCCTGGCAGGCAGCGTGTCGACAACGACGGCCTCACTCATTACTTTGGTGATCTGGGCCCGAAGGGACCCGACGAATTGTTTTCCATCGGAGTCACCTACATCAAAACGACCCCATCGCTCACTGCCGTCGCACTTCAACAACAGGGGCCCCCCGTGGGCCAGACCCCCGGTGGGATGTCGCCGCCACCCGCTGCGACGCCGTCCGGCTCAGGCGAAGCCAGCCCGTGGCTCCTCGTCATGGTGATCGGGTTCGCTGTCACGCTCGCCGGACTCTGGGTCTTCATCGCGGGTAAGAAATCGCAGAGAAAACAGTGAATGCCGAGGGCGGGATGGACATTCACAAAGGAGGGCTTCATGAGAGTAGGCACGTTCACGACCATGTTTCTCCCGGCTATCGCCATCGCCCTGGCTGTGATCATCCTGAAACCGATGCTGCGGGATAGCCTGTTCGTTGACCCACGGTAGCCGAACGAGACAGGGCAGGGGGTCAGGCCTCGAATCGTGACATTCCCCGTTTTTTTAAGGATTCGTGGATCGAACCGGGATAGGTGTAGCTCTTCACCCACAACTGGCAGAATTTCAAGTTCAACTTGACACGGGGTGGAGAGATCGGGGTACACGATAGGCACCGCAGCGACCCTCCGCAATTTTCCCGAGTATCGTTGTTCTGTCGGTGATCCCTAGCGCTGTTTCTCCGGGACAGCCATGCAGGCCAAGGACGTCATGACGACCAAGGTGGCAGCCGTGGGGCCGGAGACGCCGGTCAACGCCATCGCGGCGTTGCTCCTCGAGCGCCACATCAGTGCAGTCCCGGTCATCGACGAGGACCGCACCGTCCTTGGGATCGTCAGCGAAGGGGATCTCATGCGGCGAGAGGAGACCGTGCAGCGCCAACCCTGGTGGCTGGCGGCCTTTGGGGACCCCGAGGAACTCGCGCGCCAGTTCGTGAAGTCGCGCGGAGAGCGAGCGAAGGATGTGATGACGCGTGAGGTTGTCACAGTCACCGAGGAGACTTCCCTCGTCGAAATCGCGGACCTGCTCGAGAAGCACGGGATCAAGCGCGTCCCGGTCCTGCGGGAGGGCCGACTGGTTGGCATCGTGAGCCGCGCCGATCTACTGCGCGGGCTCGCCGTGCGGGGCATGAAACCGATGACGCCGGCCGCCCAGGACGACGCGAGCATCCGTGCCCAAGTTCTCGAGGTGGTGCAGCGAGAGCCGTGGTCAACGTTCCACTTTCTTTCCATCGTGGTGGATCACGGAGTTGTGCATTTGTGGGGCCTTGTGCAGTCAGAGGCTGAGCGGGACGCGCTACGCATTGCGGCAGAAAACATTCCAGGCGTCCAGGGGATAGAAGACCATCTGCGCTTGTGGCGGCGCGTCGGCCTGTGAAGTACGTCTGAACGACGGCAGGTCTTAAATCTTGAGAATCCTTGAATCACGGATAGACGCGGGGCAGGGATACATTCTAGCCCACCGTCGTCAGCATCGTTACACACATTCACGAGTCCATGCGCGCAAGAGTCCTTTTCATCGTCGCGCTCTTCGCACTTCTCACGCCGCTTGGACCCTGCTTGTACGAGGCTGTGTCTGTCGACACATGTCTGGATCGAGGTGGGAGCTATAACTATCGCCTGGCGGCGTGCGATTTCAATGAAGATCATCCGTGCGTCCCGTTCCTCGAAAGATATGTCCTTGTCACGATCATCGGAATGGTCCTCTTCCTCGGGTTCAGCGGGTTTGCCCTGCAGGCACGTCGCCACACCCCTTCAGATACCTCGTGAGGGGGATAACCGCTACTGGCACAACCGTCACACCCCTAGGCGTGTGGGGGATCATCAGCATGCGCGCCAAGGCCTACAAGGTCTTCCGGTGCTGGGTGTCGGAGTACGAAGCCCTTTCAGAACTGACCGCGCACGAAAACAGCGTCGTGTTGGAGAGACTCGTCCCGCAGCACGAGGGGTGGGAGCGTGATATCGATGTCTCTGAGCCTGCGGAAACCTAGGTGAGAAAACGGGACAGGCGAGTTTGTGGAGCCTGAGAGGGAGTGGAGGGATCGGCCTCTCGCTGGACAACTCGAGTGGTTGCCGCACGTTCCTAGTAGAAAACCTGCCTATCTACGTCCTAAGCCACTCCAGAGCATTCTTCTCGTTGAAAAACTCTCGCACATCCACGCCCCGCAAACGGGCGACGCTCTCCACGAAAAAGTTGCCGGGAAGAACCTGGTCTGGTCGGCCGAGCAAGGCGATCCTTGGTCCGGGGCCGATGGCCGCTCCGGCGTATACCGCAACCTCAAAACGGCCCATAAGTGGCATGCCTCCTGTCATTCTCCTACAGTCCATGACCACTCGTGAACACTGGTGTTCGGCACAGGCGTTTAGCATGAGATCGATAGTACGATTTGCGGCCTCGACGCTGAACTCGCCGGTAAACTCGATGTGTAGATAGTCTTCCCGGCGAGTGATTACTGTGTCTTCGCCCATGATCGCTCCCTGCGAGATCTCCAACCCGCGCGCCCTGTCTTCCCTGGCTTGGGATTCGAATATCTCCTAAAGCGTGCGGCCGTGTCAATCCCTCCGGCCCGATCGACGAAGCCCTCGACCAGTCCGAAAGCAAAAAAAGAAAGGGCCCCGAGAATTTCGAGGCCCTTTCTGCCTAAAGCTGGCGTGGGCAATTACCGCTTGGTGACGTTGGCCGCCTGCTTACCCTTCGGTCCTTCTACGATATCAAACTCAAGCGCCTCTCCCTCGGACAGGGTCTTGAATCCGTTGCCCTGGATCGCCGAATAGTGCACAAAAACATCGTCGCCGTCCGGTCGCTCGATGAATCCGTAGCCCTTGGCATCGTTGAACCACTTCACGGTACCAGTGTATCCCATGTGCTTTTCTCCCTCCTTTCTGTTTAGGATCCCCGGGGATGGCCCGGGGGTGAGGTCCCATCGGGATGGAACCTGACGGTATAAAAAAACCGCAAGGGCTCTCTATGAAGCCCTTGCGGTTCCAGTTTCCACAACAAGCCGATCACGAAAGCTGAACATACCATAACCCTGCCCTCCCTTCTTGTCAAGCCTTATTCTTTCCGATAAAGGTGGGAGAGAGGGATCTCGATTTCCTTGACACTCGGGTGGTAGTAGGAGATACTTAGATCAGTTCTTGGCGAGGTGGCGATGGAACTGGGGTAAGTAACCATAGCCCTCACAATCGACGGCGTACCAAGCATCCAGACGTCCTCCTGGGCGAAGTACGGCCCGCGAGGGCGTTTGCCTTTTTCGTGGATGGAACCGGTCACAGTGCATTACCGCACGGAGAATCCCCGACGATGATGAAAGAGATCCTTCAAGCGCACGGCCGCATTCTTGCTGGCTTGTCCGATGATAAGCGCCTCAAGCCGTATAGACGACTCGCGTTATCCGTGATCGAGCGTGCTTTTCACGACGCGGAGAAGAAGACCTGCTCGGCGGAGGATTCCATTGCGGCCCGGAGGTTCCTATCTGGTGACAGCTGGCTGCTACGGCTGTGGTGCGGCTGGATCAATATCCACCCGGACCGAATCCGGGCGGAGGCTAAGAATAGGGGATGGGGCGAGTTCGGCCGTACTTTCGAGGAACATGCTTGAAATGGCTCATCGCTTACCCCGCCTCAAGGGGCCCGGGTTATCGCATATATGAGGGCACGCCTGACCTCAATCCCGCCCAGAGAAAACCAAACACACACCTTATGAAGGGTATAACAATCTTTGGTTGGTTGACGGTTCTGATGCCCTTTTTTCTTCTATTGGGTGAGTTCAGTGGGGCACGGAGGCCTGTTCCGCCGTCTAAGATCCTGGCACTTGGGGTGGGCGCGGCCGTTATGCTGATCGTGGGTGTGGGGCTGCTCAAGCGCATCAAGGTAGCCCGGACAGCGTTCCTCACATACACGTTTCTTCTATCTTTCACGCTTCTGGGAGGGCTGATCTACCGCAGGATGCCCCCTCTGGAATCGCCGACAGCCGTCGGTTTGCTCCTGTATGGTGTTTTCGGTTTCTGTTATTTCATGCGCCCAACTGTCAAGGCTCATTTTCGAACGGAAGCGGGCTCATAGATTGTGAAACCCTTCTGGAGAGCCTTGGGCTAAGCATCCAGTCTTGAATTTTGACATTCCGGCCCCCCGTGCACGCTTGACACCTCTCATCCGGTGCGGGATACTTGGCCCGCCTTCAGGCGATGTAGTACGCTCCTTTGACAGCCCTGGACCGGCAGGGCATGCTCAGACCCTTCTCCACAGGAGTCCCCCTCCCGCACAATCGACGGTGCATCCAACATTCGGACGCCTTCTCGGGTATAATGGGATCCGGGGGGTGATTTCGTTTGGAGGGAAAGAGGATTCAATGTTGGCGAGAGAACGTGAAGATCGACCTTCATTGGAGCATCTCATTGAGAGTGAGAATCTTGGTGTGGAGGTTCTCCACCCGGGGGGATTGGAAACTTGCAGAACTATGCCATATTGGTAAAGGCGCGAACGTTCTTGATGTGGCGTCAGGGACGGGAGAAAGTGCGTGCTATGTGACAGAGCAATTCGCGTGTCAAATGGTCGTAATGGATATCTCTGAATACATGATTCACAGAGCGCGACAGAAAGCACAGGAAAGACGTCTCAGCGTGGAATTCAAGCGGGGCGACGCCCACCATCTGCCTTTCGAGGATCATGTGTTTGATGCGGTCATTTCAGAGTGTACGATGTGCCTTCTGGACAAAGATCGGGCGATTGGAGAAATGGTGAGCGTGACGAGACCGGGTGGATACGTAGGAATGCATGACGTGTGCTGGAAGGAAGGGGCCCCGGAGCAGTTGAGACAGGCGCTCGTTGAGAAGGAAGGCGAGAGACCTGAGACGCTTCAGGGATGGAAGAGTTTCTTTGAAAAAGCGAAGCTTGCGGACATCCGCACAGTCGATAAATCGGAACTGATCCCCGCGTGGACTGAAGGTGTCAAGAAGAGGTTAGGAGTCATAGGCCGGGTCAAGATCTTCTTGAAAGCCATCAAGAAGTGGGGGATAGGCGGGTACAAGAGCATCCGGGAATCAGAGCAGATTTTTCAGAGCGAGCATATGGGTTACGGTATCATTGTGGGGAGAAAATCGTGATGCGCTCCGCGCAACCGGTGTAACCATAGCCCCGGGTCACCTGCGGCACGACTGTTGCAGCGCCCTCTCGGGACGCGTCTTACCCGTGAGGGCATTTTGCTTTTGCAGGAGGAAAGATGGAGAGGCCACAATTTCTGCTCCTTGGCTGTTTAATGCTCGTACACATCGTAGTGGCGCCGTGGAGTTGGGCTGCGAGCGGAGACCGTTTTACTGAACTTGCGAAAAAAGCCCAAATGGAATACTCCTTGGCGCAAGAAAAGTGGCAACGTGGTTTGGCCGAGTTGGTGATTCGCACCAATCCAGAGTTTACGGCTGTCGCATCTGCCCAAAGAGATCTACAATTGGCATCTATTGCACTCAGGACAGCACGATTCGACTACGTTCTTCGACACGATCCATCTCGGATTGTCCTCACCAATGGCCTATCCCAATTCAGCAACTTTGAATGGTCGGATGATGATAGTAGGGCGCTTATTGAAGTTGATCCATCCTACGCGGCGCTAGAGAGGAACGTTTCAGAATTGAGGCGGAAAAACGACGAACAACCAGATTGGGCGATATTCAGAGAATACTTCCGCAACACATTATCCCAAAGTCACGATTATCAGATCCTGTTGCAGGAGTTTATGTCGAGGACAAAACAGGTCGAGGCATTGCTTCAGTTGTACAAAGCCAAATAAGCAAGGCTACCAGCGAGTCACAGGCCCCGATATCCTCGTATCTTTCCATCAACGAAGGTCATGCGGCCCTCCTGTGAAGATCATGAAGCGCGGTGGGGCCAAGCGCTGACTCCTGCACGCCGGGCACTTGGACGGCTTGCTCAGTCGCGTGCGCTCCTTGAAGACGAATTCACAGGCAAGGCATTGTGCCGGTTCGACACGCAAGCGCTCGCTGCTGTGCCTGAGCGAGCGCGCCAGGTGCTCGAGGTGGCCGAAGACTTCTTTCTCGCCGATCCCGACACACGCCGAAAGTTCACGAGCCGTGAGCGGCCCCTCCCTGAGGACCTGCCTGAGCGCCGACCGCACCGTTGCGTGTCGCTCGGTGAGCTTGTGAGCGCGTGGCCTTTTCGCCAATCGAGCACCTCAGATCAATGGGAAGTTGTAGGCCCAGGCCTTACCATAACACACTCGATGCCTTTGACACACCTCATGGGCAAGGGGACGGGCAAGTTTTTGGGCTTGACGCGTGTATGCGATCGGGGTACACAATAGGCACCGCGGCGACCCCTCGGCTCGTCGCGTTATGGGCTGTTGGATAATCCTCACTTTTAGCGCTCAACCCTCAGCACTCGACCCTTAGCAGGTACTACGATGCAACCGGGGTCAAGATAGGGACCGGTTTAACCTCGGCGCAATCGTTGGTGTTCAGAAATCTCTGACGCCTTCTCGGGTGAACTATGCCCCCGCAAAGGGATTTCGCATTATAAATAGGGGAGTGCCCAATTATGGGTGCAGCGCATTCTTCTCTACAATTCAAGGTCCAGAAACTCCTGAAAAAAGCGAAGAAGAGAATCGGGCAAAGCGTAGATGGGATTTCTATCACCCTTCCGTTGATTTCGGCAAACTTAAAAATTCGTCAAGTTGAAAGGCAAATAGCTCGCGAAGTTGCGGTTAAGTTGAAGAATAGGAGAGTGTTGAAACCGAGGAAGGAGGCCGACGAGCACAATATTGAAAAAGAAATTGCCTCAATACAAAAAATCCGCGGTTTGCTTGTGGAAAAGCAGGTAGAATTAGCACAGTCGGATCTGGGCGACGGTGATTTCTATCTTATTATTGAGTTTATGTTGGCGCCAATTAACCAATTCCTGAGCTTTCACGAAAAATGGTCACGTAAAAAGGGCGATTTGGAAGCATATAGGAGCACGTATGAACTGTTAAGGGACCACGTGTGTAGTTGCCTCGCCCAGATTTACCGGATAGCGCGAATGAAAATTCCTCCAGATCTCGTCTACTCTCGCTATGACCGTAAGTGGAACCTCGATGCCTATGACCTCTAGGAATATGACTCGCGCTCTCTGAACAGTCTTGAACGTCAGCCATTAGAGAGGGGCGTACAGTTCTCGTGGGAAAGATACAGAAGCCAAGAAGGAAGATTTGGAGAGTGCGTTTGCCCCGCGCACCTGGCAAGCCGGTACACCAGGACACGATGAAAGCGACCAAAAAGAGAAAGCATCACTGAGAAAATCGAGGGCCGGCTGTGAATTGTGACATTGCCCTTGGAAGGCGTCGAGCGGCAGCAGGCTTGATGGTGGGTTGGCTCGTCCTCGTGGGGCCACGGGCGGATGCCCAAACAAGTCTGATCCCGCCGGGCCATGTGAAAGTCAGCGTGCAATTCCGCCAGGCGGGCCATCGCACCCGGAGTGGAATCGAGCTCAAGGGCAAGGGACCGGGCAGGACCGTCATTCGAGTGGATCCCAAGGGCGTCGCCGGCTCGGCTGGCGTGCAGGTCCAGGAGTCGCAACGGACGGTCCGTCGGAATGTCGAATCGTTCCTGCTCGTCCAGGACGGCGGCGAGGCCCGCCTGACGGTGGTCGAACAGGCTCCAGAGGTCGTCTGGTTCCAGCAGTACGCGCGCCGACACCGCTACATCACCGAGGCTGTCGTATTCCGGCAGGTGGGGACGTTCCTCGCCGTCCGTCCCACGATCCTGCCTGATAAGCGGATCCGGGTGAAGGTCACACCCCAGATCAGCTATCGCAGCGACCAAAGCGATGGGACGATTGCGCTGGTGGAGGCCTCGACCGAGGTGGTGGTGCAACCCGGGCAGTCGATAACGATCGGCGGCACCGACGGGCGTGGTGAGGTCATGCGCCAGTTCCTCCTCGGGTACGAGCAGGTGAATCATGCGAGCCAAGCCACCATTGTCCTGACGGCAGAGAGTCCATGAATGACAGCCCCGACTCATTCCCTCATCCTTCGGCGATCTGAGAATGAAACCGGCATAGGGTTTGCCCTTCAGCCGCTTCCGGCACAACCGACGCCAGGAATGAAGAAAAGAAAAATCGTTGCTGCGAGATTGGTCATAGCTGCATCGGTTGTTCTCTGGGTCTCATCCAGTGCACTCTCATTCGGACAAACCCCAGGTCGTCTTTTTACGGTTCTCGCGAACTATATTGTGCACGAGGCGGCGGGACATAGACATATGAGACTCGAACCGGCCGGCACGCGCTTTTTGGTCGCTGAGTGCACGCGGAGATTACACACATGGACTGAAGTGGGATTCAGCGAGGCCGAGGCAGTGTGGAATTGCTCAAAACTTGTTGGGGCGTCGCTCGATCGTGCTGCAGAAGGAAGCGGCCCTTATACTGCGACGAGACTCAAATCAGCGTTGCCCACCATGGTGGAAACCATCGGTCTGCATGTTGTCACACAGCCGCCTGGAGCGCAGGTGTGGATGGGGAACGTCCCTGTCGGAGAAACACCGATCCGAAGTGTCAATATCAAGGCACATGTTGTGTACCATTTCCTGTTTAGAAAATCGGGTGTGATAGAAAAGAACGTAAAGTTCATCGCCAATGAATTCGAGCCGATACAGTTCCTCTTTGTTAACTTAGAGTACCCAAAATAGCGAGGGCCGGCGCTACAGGTAATAATCCGAGGCGAGCTCACCCTGAGCTCGCGCCAGTAATGAACCCGGGGTAGCTTGCACAATCTCTTCTTCGAATCCCTTCTCCCACACTGCCTCTTCCGGAACGTCGTCGTGGTCCCCGCTGTCCTCCTCGTCGTCCTCGACCTGATGCCGGTGAATCCATTCCAGTCGCTCGTTCCGCTCCGCTTCCGTCATATCCGGCCCCCTCCTCTTCAGAGTGTCCCCGGGCTTTGAGCAGGCCGCTTCCTGGATCACGTGGCCTGGGGAAACCCGATGCAAATCGCATACCGTGCGCAGTTAAAAGGGGGGAGACTACGTCTTGCATTTTACGGGGTGGAGGGATCAGGGCACACCATAGTCCTCAGGCCAGCTCGCCGTCGGTCCTTCAATCCTATCTAGCGATATCTCGTACATTGTGTGGGGAAACCTCGTAATTTTACGAGTTGTGGGAAGAGGCTTCCTCTGGTATAGAACAGCAATTGCGCCTTCGTCCAGAGCGTCGAGTGAAAGGGACACGAGTGGCTGTCTTTTAAAAGGAGGAGGGGGATGTTGAAAGAGTTCAAGGAATTTGCAATGCGGGGGAACGTCGTCGACATGGCCGTCGGCATCATCATTGGCGCTGCGTTCGGAACGATCGTCAAGTCCCTCGTCGCGGATGTCCTGATGCCCCCGATTGGGATGCTCTTGGGCGACGTAGATTTCTCGGACTTGTTCCTCGTGATCGAAGCGGGCAAGGTCGCCGGACCGTACGCTTCCCTCGCTGATGCCAAGGCTGGGGGGGCAATCACCATCAACTACGGGCTTTTCCTGAATACGGTTATCAGTTTCATGATCGTTGCCTTTGCCGTGTTTGTCGTCATTCGGAGTATCAACACACTCAAGCGGCAAGAGGAAGCGCCGCCAGCCGAGCCGACGACGAAGGAGTGCCCTTATTGTGTATCGACAATTTCTGTCGCGGCTATCCGATGCGCGCATTGTACAGCGGAATTGAGGGCCGCATAGGGGTCTTCAGCGTCCTCGATCCGCGATACCAGGGTGAGGCCGCTTGTCGAAGACTTTCGCATATCTTCGCGCACTACGGGCTCTTGACACCGCGAGACCCGTAGGGGATACTCAGGGGGCTATGAAAAAGCAATTTGAGCACTTGCAGGCATCGGTCCTTTTCTGTAGTCGGTGTCAGCGGGCGATGCCCGTTCGGCAGCGGCTCCTATTGATCCTGCCCGACGGGGAGCTCTACGATTACCTCTGCCAGGGCTGCGGCAGCTCTGTCGGCTCTAAGACCGACCGGGACCCCGCAAACCACCCTGCTCCAGGTCTCTTCCTGCCTTCATAGCCCCCGGCCACCTCCGGCTCAAGCACCCCCCCATCCGCTGCGCTTGGTTCTTGACCCTCCTCTGTAATCCGCTTAAGATGCGCGCGTGGTAGGCGTGGGATTGCTGAGTAGTCTCATCTGTCGCCTTGGGAGGAAGGAGAACGATGCAGCTCACGAGTGAAGCCTTTGAGACAGGGGGGATGATCCCGGCCAAGTACACCTGTGATGGCCTAGATGTCTCTCCACCGCTTCGCTGGGCGGATCCCCCGGCGGGGGTCAAGAGCTATGCCCTCATCGCGGACGACCCTGATGCCCCGGTTGGCACCTGGGTCCACTGGGTTCTCTGGAATATTCCGGCGGACGCCCGTGGGCTCGAGGAGAATCTGCCGAAGACCGCAGCACTGCCGAACGGGGCGCAGCAGGGCACGACCGATTTTCGGCGGATCGGCTATGGCGGCCCCTGTCCCCCGTCTGGTACCCATCGGTACTTCTTCAAGCTCTACGCCCTCGACACGATGCTCGAGCTCCCTTCGAGCGCGACAAAGCGGGATCTTGAGGGGGCGATGCAAGGACATATCCTCGGACAGGGCGAGCTCATGGGGAAGTACCGGCGAGGATAAGCCC
>CAZLDS010000067.1:0-12911 GCA_964558395.1 uncultured bacterium
ACCTTCGCGAATCTCGCCTCGCATTCGGTCTTGAAACGGTTGAGGACGTTGCCCGGGTCGGTGCAGCCTTGACAAGTCGTCACGCATCGCGCATGGTCAAGACGGTGGGGTGGACACGGAGAGGAAATGATCGTGAAAACGTACACGTTCAAGAGCGAACAGTGGTTGCCTCGACCGCTCGACGAAGTGTTCGAATTCTTCGCGGATGCGAGCAACCTGGAGATCCTCACCCCATCATGGCTGCACTTCAAAATCCTGGCCCTCGGACCTCTTCACATGAAACCGGGGACATTGATCGACTACCGCATAAGACTGCACGGTGTACCCATCCATTGGCAGAGCGAGATCATGATCTGGGAGCCTCCGCATCGCTTTGTGGACGAGCAGCGTCGTGGGCCCTACCGTCTCTGGATTCATGAGCACACGTTTTCCGATTACGAGGACGGTACACTTGTGGGAGACCGGGTCGAGTATGCCGTGCCCGGCGGCACAATGATGCAGAAGCTTTTTGTCGCCCCGGACCTTCATAGGATATTCGATTACAGGCGTCAGAGACTCCAAGAGATATTCGGCAAAGCAGGATCCCACTCCCCGCCGACAACGTAAACACCTCCCAAAACTCGGCCCCACAACCAAGTTTCTGGTCGTTGACTCCTTTGCCCGGGACTCCAATCCACATTGCATGTTTTGGATCTGATGTGAATTTTTTTCACACCAGAGGATTGACATTCAGATTTCGATCGTTAGCTTTCTATGTTCGTCGCAGGGACAGCTCCTCACGTCCTTTGAGACATCGTGATGATGGAAAGGAGGTGATAAGGCATGAAGACCATGGACATCACCGCTGCGGTGCTGCTGGTGGTCGGCGGGTTGAACTGGGGACTCGTTGGCTTTTTCGAGTTCGACCTCGTCGCAGCGATCTTCGGCCCGGCCAGCGCGCTGAGCCGGATCGTATACGGCATCGTAGGGCTAGCTGCCATCTACCAGGGGCTGCAGTGGAAAGCCATCCAGCGGCGTTGGGGCATGGCCCCGACTCAGGCGTAGGGTGAGAGGAAGAAGCACGAGATAGGATGAGGACGTGACACTAAGAACACTCAACCAAGAAGGGAGATGAGCATGAAGGTATTAGCTCTGCGCCGCATCGCCGTGGTCACCGCCGTCCTTTTCGGCGCAGCAGGCGCCGCTTTGGCGGGCGGCTACGGCCATAAGACAAGAACAACGGGAGAGAAGGATATTGTGGACACGGCTGTTTCCGTTGGTTCATTTCAGACGCTGGTGACCGCGGTGAAAGCCGCCGATCTGGTGGAGACGCTGAAAGGTACCGGCCCATTCACCGTCTTCGCACCAACCGATCAGGCCTTCGCCAAGTTGCCCCCGGGAACTCTCGATGACCTGCTCAAGCCAGAGAATAAGGAAAAGTTGCAGGCTATCTTGACCTATCACGTAGTTCCGGGCAAGGTAACGGCGGCCGATGTCGTGAAGCTGAATTCGGCCAGGACCGTCAACGGCCAGTTGCTCACCATCCGGGTCGATAACGGCGCGGTGATGGTGGATCAGGCGAAGGTGGTCAAGGCGGACGTTATGGCCACGAATGGCGTGATCCACGTGATCAATGCCGTGATCCTTCCCCAAGAGGGGTAAGGCTAAGAAAATTAGGGCGGGGGTGGGAACATTCGATAGGACCGGGTGTTCCCATCCCTGCCGGGATTCAAGATAAGGAAGGCGCAATGTTGTTGCGGTGGCAAATATTCAAACAGTACCTAGACTCGCATTGGCTTATAATGCTCGGCGAACTGCTGTATTGTACCCCTGAGGCCCTCGACCGGTACAAGGACATTCCGTTCCCAGAGGATATGCGGCTCCTCGCAAAGCTCCTCTCCTAGTCCGCGGCGATCACCGGAGAGGAGAACGACGGAAGACCAGATGAATCCAAGCCCTTCTGTGGTGTGGTTTCGACAGGATCTACGCCTCGAGGACAACCCGGCCCTCCTGGCGGCGGTGAAGCGTGGGGGGTCGGTTATTCCCGCCTTTATCTGGGCACCCGAGGAGGAATCACGGTGGGAACCTGGAAGCGCAAGTCGGTGGTGGCTCCATCAATCCCTCACCAGTCTCAATGCGGAACTACAGACGCTCGGCTCCCAACTGGTCATCCGCCGTGGGCCAAGCCTCAGGACATTACAGACGCTAGTACAGGAAGTCGGTGCCCAGGCGGTCTTTTGGAACCGTCGCTATGAGCCGACCGTGGTCAAGCGGGATGCAAAAATCGCGATGGGACTTCGCGCCGATGGCGTGATCACAGAGAGTTTCAATGCGGCGTTACTCTTTGAACCTTGGGATGTACTCAATAAACAGGGCAAGCCCTTTCAAGTTTTTACTCCCTTCTGGAAAGCCTGTTTGACCGCGCTGGATCCCGCGAAACCCCTGACGGTGCCCACACGCTTGCGGGCTCCGGCGAAGTGGCCAAAGTCGCTCCCCCTCGCAGACCTGGAGCTCGAGCCGAAAGTTGATTGGGCGCCGGGCATTCGACGAGCCTGGTTTCCCGGCGTACAGGGTGCTGCAGGGCAACTCAAGCAGTTCTTGGGCGAGGGCCTGCAGGGATACGCCGGGAATAGGGATCGCCCGGATCGCGAGGGGACGTCGCGCCTCTCGCCACACCTCCATTTTGGCGAGATCGGGCCGCGGCAAATCTGGCATGCGGTGCGTGAGCGGGTACGGCGCGCCCGGACGGCTGGTGTGGCGCGAGGGGTGGAAACGTATCTTCGAGAGCTGGGATGGCGCGAGTTCGCCTACCACCTCCTGTTTCATTTCCCACACACAACTGATTGCCCCTTGCGGCCGGAATTTGCTACTTTCCCGTGGAGAAAAGATGCACGGGGTCTGCAGGCCTGGCAGCGGGGGCAGACCGGATACCCCTTTGTCGATGCCGGAATGCGAGAGCTCTGGGCCACGGGTTGGATGCACAATCGCGTGCGGATGGTTGCGGCGTCTTTCCTGGTCAAGGACCTCTTGCTCCCATGGCAAGAGGGGGCGAAATGGTTCTGGGACACGTTGGTGGACGCGGACCTGGCGAACAATACGCTCGGCTGGCAGTGGACCGCTGGGTGCGGCGCGGATGCCGCTCCGTACTTTCGGGTATTCAATCCGGTGGGCCAAGGCGAGAAATTCGATCCGGACCGTACCTATGTGCGCCAGTGGGTACCGGAACTCGCCGGTTTACCCGACACGTGGATTCACAGGCCCTGGGAGGCCCCGCGTGGCGTATTACGCGATGCAGGGGTCGAACTGGGACGCACCTATCCCAAACCCATCGTTGACCACGGCGTCGCTCGACAGCGTGCGCTTCAAGCGCTGACAACCATGAAACAGAGGGGCAAATCATGAGCGACAAACCACTCGTGCTGCTTACGGGCGCGACGGGCTACGTGGGGGGGCGCTTACTGAAAGCCCTCGAGGCTAGGGATGTCCGCGTGCGCTGCCTTTCTCGCCGCCCTGAGTTTCTGCAGCCGAAGGTCATGTCGCAGACGGAGGTCGTCCCGGGCGACGTCTTGGAGAAAAGCACCCTCAAGGATGCGATGCAGGCCGTGCACACCGCGTACTACCTCGTACACTCGATGGGATCTGCCGGGGGTTTCGAGGAGGCAGATCGCCAGGGAGCGCAGAATTTTACTGACACCGCAAAGGAAGCAGGCGTGCATCGCATCATCTATTTGGGGGGCCTAGGAGAGCCCGGGCGGGCATTGTCTCCCCACCTGCGCAGCCGGCACGAGGTGGGGGACGTTCTACGCTCCTCGGGAGTCCAGGTCATCGAGTTGCGCGCATCCATCGTCATTGGCTCGGGCAGTGTGTCCTTCGAGATGGTCCGCGCGCTCGTCGAGCGGCTGCCCGTGATGATCACGCCCCGTTGGGTCTCTGTCCCGGCCCAGCCAATTGGTATCGAGGACCTTCTGCAGTACTTGATAGCTGCGCTCGAGCTGGAGGTGTCCGGGAATCAGATCTATGAGATCGGCGGATCAGATCGCGTTTCCTACGGGGACGTGATGCGCGAGTACGCGCGCCAGCGCGGCCTTCGGCGCCTCATGATTCCAGTCCCGGTGCTCACCCCGCGACTTTCGAGCCTGTGGCTGGGTCTGGTCACACCCCTGTACGCCCGCATCGGGCGCCAGTTGGTCGACAGCATCAAACATCCCACCGTGTGCTCCGACGATACGGCACTCACGGTGTTTCCCATCCGCCCCAAGGGAATGCGGCAGGCCATTGCGAGTGCCCTGCGCAATGAAGATCGGGAGTTTGCGGAAACCCGGTGGTCCGACGCCCTGTCCGCCACGGGGAGCCCGCGCGGCTGGGGTGGCGTACGCTTTGGGACGCGGTTCGTCGACTCCCGCGTGGCGCAGGTACACGTCTCCCGCGAACAGGCCTTTGCGCCGATTCGGAGGATTGGTGGGACGACCGGCTGGTATTATGGCAATTGGTTATGGCACTTGCGGGGGTTTCTTGATCTCTTGGCGGGTGGTGTGGGAATGCGACGAGGCCGGCGCGATCCCGATGCCGTATGGGTAGGGGACGTGCTCGATTTTTGGCGTGTCGAAGCCTTTGAGCCGAACCGCCGCCTCCGCCTTCTGGCTGAGATGAAGCTCCCCGGACGCGCATGGCTCGAGTTCGAGGTCGAGGGAAATGGAACGAGTTCTCGCATCCGGCAGACGGCGATTTTTGATCCCGTCGGCCTTCCGGGCCTTCTCTATTGGTACCTGCTTTATTCCTTCCATCGGTTGGTCTTCGCAGGCATGCTTCGCGGAATCGCCGCCGCCTCCCGGCGAGGATAATCACCTGCCTTTCTTGCAGCGCGTATTCCACCAATATACCTAGCGCGAGACGCAGACGCGCCGCTCATCCTGGACCCACTGAATGTGCAAAGGCCTTGAGGTGGGCGAGTCGGGTGCCGAAGGCATTCGCGACGAGGCGGTCCTGCACGTCCGGGGTGACCCCTTGCCCGCCAACCGCCACCCGTACGCCGTGTTCCTGTGCAGCCGCAAACATGCGGGGATAGTTCTGAAAAAAGGATGGCGCCACCTGCTGTGACGTAATCGACAGCCACACTACCTTGGGTGCATGGTCCGTGATGGCCTCAAGCAACGACCCCACGGGCGTATTCGGCCCGAGATTCAGAGTCCGCCACCCTATGTCAATCAGGGTCAGCTCGGCCATGGCCGTTGGAAGGAAGTAGGGGTCACCGTCGGGTGCCCCGCCGACCGCCAGGGGCGCATCTGCTGGGTTCGTGGGGAGCATTCCCAGCAAGTCATGGAGGATTGACAAGACTCGCAGGGTTGCGGCGTGCTCCTGGTACACATCGATCTTGCCCTCTGCCCATTGCACCCCGACCTCTACCATCGCCGGGCCCACGAGGCGATCCAAAAGATCGTCCATGGGACGGCCTCTAAGATACTGCTCCACGATGAGCGTCCTGCCGACATGGATGTCTCCTGCGAGGACCAGATTGGCCAGGCCGTCCGGCGTCATGGTCTCCCCTGAGGGCAGGGTGGCGTACTTTGCGAGGAGGTCGAGTCCTTCGAGACTCGGCACGGGTCGGCCGCGCGCCCTGAGGAAGGCAATGAGATCCGGGCCGGTGATTTTTCGATGACCGCCAGGGGTCCTTTCCGCCCGGAGATGCCCTCCATCCACCCACCGTTTTACGGTGGATTCACTCACCCCGAGGACATAGGCTATTTGGGCCGGACTGAACGTTTTCAAGTACACCCTCCAGACGCCAAAGTCTAATATTATCAACGTTAACATGATATACCATAGGCGGTTAACCAATGCAAGCCTTTAATATAAAAGAATATTATTTGGATGCAATTTTATAGTTGACATGAACGTTTTGACCGTTATATTAGTGGTATAGAGTGAACGTTGTGAACGGTAATGGACTTCCCATTCAAGAGGGAACCAACAAGTGAAGATGGAGAGGGACGACATGAAGGTGGATGTAGACGAAGCTTTGAAGGATCGAAGCTTTCAAGAATGGGCGACATCCGAGGGCGGTGGTGGGCGGGAGCGAGGCAACGGCCGACAATCGTCCCGCGCGCCAGGGAAGGACTCAATTTCTCCTTTTTTTCTTGGGGAGTTGCGACGGAATACGGTTTTGACACCCGCACAGGAAGCGGAGATTGGCCGGCGAATCGAAGACGGGCACACTGCGCTCCGGGTCGCCCTCGCCCACATGCCTTTTTTGATGTTGACGCATCTCCCGTTCGCGCGCCAGCTCAGAAAGGGAAGCCCCCGCCCCGATACCTCCCTTCTCTTCCCTGATGGTCGTGAGCCGGCGCAAAGGGACGTAGAGACACTCCGGGTTCTGTCTAATCACATCCGAGCGCTTCAACGAGACATCGCACAATATATAAGGTCACCTAAGAGCGGTCAGCCGTCAGCTGTGGTGCCGACCGCTCAGCGGCGACGGATCGCTGGCGGTCGTGCGGCGATCCGGAAGATCGTGTGCGCTCTGCCCATTCAGCCCACACTCATTGACAGGGTGGTGGAGGATCTGCGGAAGCTGAGGCATCGATTCGAAGCCCCCGATGGTCCGAGCTCCGTCCCGGGCGGAAACGGTCGCATCCCGAGGAGTCTGCGGAAGCTTGAGACCCAAAACGGGGCCGCGCGCCGACGCGTTCTTCGCCTTCTTGCCGAGATTGAGGAGAGGGCGCGGGTGGTGCGGGACGCAAAACACGAATTGATCGCAGCGAATCTTCGGCTGGTCGTGTGGGTCGCCCGACGATATCAGGGCAGAGGGCTGTCCCTGGACGAGTTGGTGCAGGAGGGGACTCTTGGGCTGATGAAGGCCGTGGATCGCTTCCAGTATCGACGCGGACTCCGGTTTGCCAACTATGCTACGTGGTGGGTTCGTCACGAAATTCTCCGGGGGATTGCCCACCACGCCCGGACCATCCGAATCCCGGTGTACGTGTTGGAACGCTTGAACCACCTCATGCGGATGAGGCGCGGGTTGGCCACCGAGTTAGCCCGGGAACCCGCGCCCGAGGAGCTCGCCCGGCGGGCCGGCCTGTCTCCTGACGAGGTTCGGCACACCTTCGAGTCGTCGAGGCGGCCGATATCGCTGGAAACCCCCGTCATCGAGGAATTAACCATCGGAGACTCCTTACAGGATGAGCAGACATCGTCATCCGACGACATGCTAATGGAACAAGACCAGGCGATGTACTTGCAACATGCCCTTGCTTCCCTGGCGCCACGCGAGGAAGAAATTGTGCGGCACCGATTTGGGATCGGTGGTGCCAAAGAGCAAACGCTCGAACAGCTTGCAGGCCGCTTTTCAGTCACCCGCGAGCGCATTCGCCAGATTGAGGCCAGCGCTCTCGTGAAGCTCCGCACCTCGTTGCATGCCGATGCCCTCAGCGCATACGTAGGGAACTAACGGCGGGAGGGAGGAAGACCCACAAACCGGCGGAGGTCGGTAAGAACCAGTTCGAAAATGGCGAAGGAGGAATAATGGAAAGGAGGCGTGGAATGTCAAGAATCACGAAGGCAAAAGGGCTGTTTTGCTTGGCTGCCGGCGTTTCATTTTTGCTGTCCGTGTATTTGTGGTTCGGCGGCCAGAAGGAGCAAGGAATGTTTGTGGGCTTATGGGTTCCAGCGATCCTCTCCTTAGGAGCCCTGATGCTTTCTGGGCGAGGAGTACAGCGATGACAGATACCATCATATTTCTTTTTGGATTGGTCGTCACGCTGATGTGCGCTGGCGCGATCAGCTTGCTGCTGTGGGCCGCGGTCGAGGATCGGAAGCCGCTCCCCTGAGAGCACGGCGGCGAGAGGCTGTGGCGACCGGTCGTTCTACCCGAATGATTCCTCTGAGTGCCTTTGGTGGGCCGCGGGAAGGAGGCTCACACCGTCACCCGCTAGGCACGGGCGGCGCGTGAGCATGGGGCGAATGTGTGTGTTGGAAGACGGCAGACCCGGTCGAAGGATATGCTACAATGAGGACTCCAGACTTGAAGGTCGCGCTGCTTCCGATGGAGTTGAGGATGGGGCGATGTCGGCTGGGAAAAAGGAAGCCATAAGAGACCCGCTCATTCGCCTGGGGATCAGTACGTGCTTGCTGGGCGAAAACGTTCGATTTGATGGCGGGCATAAGCAGGACCTCTTTTTGTTGAAAACGCTGGGCCGTTACGTCGAATGGGTCCCTGTCTGTCCGGAAGTTGAGATCGGCCTCGGCACGCCGCGCGAGAGTCTGCGTCTGGTTGGCAGTCCGGCGTCCCCCCGATTGGTTGCCCCGAAATCGGGGAGCGACCACACCGAGACAATGCAGACCTGGGCACAGACGCGCTTGGACCAATTGGCTGCCCTAAACCTTCACGGCTTCGTCCTCAAGAAGGACTCACCCAGTTGCGGGCTGTTTCGCGTGCGTGTCTATGGAGAGAAAGGCATGCCGTCACGCACGGGCCAGGGCATCTTTGCTCGTGACCTTGTTAGCCGCTTGCCGCTGCTGCCAGTCGAGGAGGAGGGTCGCCTGCACGACATGCGACTGCGCGAGAATTTCATCGAACAGATCTTTACCTACTATCGGTGGACCCGCTTGCTTGATGAAAATCCCACATCGCGAGGCCTCGTTCATTTTCATACCGCCCATAAGCTGACCGTGCTCGCACACAGCCCACCGCATTATCAGGAAATGGGCCGGTTGGTGGCACGGGCCGGCTCGCGGTCCTGGGACAGCGTGGTTGCACACTATGGCCGCCTGTTGATGGAGGCACTCCGCGTGCTCGGAACGCCTCGGAAGCACGTCAATGTGTTGCATCATCTCATGGGATATCTGAGAAAGGCGCTGGAGAGTGCGGACAAGGCCGAGCTGTTAAGCCTCATTGAAGAGTATCGGCGCGGTCTCGTGCCGCTGGTGGTTCCGATTACCCTCATGCAACACCATTTCCGGCGCCATCCGGTCCATGACTGGGTGCATCAGCAAGTCTATCTCCACCCGTATCCGAAGGAACTGCTGCTCCGTAACCACGTGTAGGGATAACGCGGGTATCGATGGCGCAGGTGCTGATTGCAGGGTGCGGCTATGTTGGCACAGCCTTAGGCGTCCGCCTGGCAACAGATGGACATGTGGTCTGGGGCTTGCGTCGCCATCCAGATCCGCTCCCCGCGAATATCTCCCTCGTTGTTGCCGACCTGACGGCTCGCGAAACCCTCCAGGGCCTACCCACTGGACTTGATTTTGTCTTCTTCACCGCGGCACCCGAAGTCTCAAGCGACGAGGATTACCGGGCCACCTACGTCGACGGCTTGCGGCATTTGCTCGAAGCGCTGCAGCGTCAGCGGCAGCCGATCCGGCGCATTTTCTTCACCTCGAGCACCACGGTCTATGCTCAGTCCAAAGGTGACTGGGTTGATGAGGGGTCGCCGACGGAACCGGCGCACTTCGCCGGCATCCGGATGCTGGAAGCTGAACAACTCGTGCTAAACGGGCCGTTTCCCACTACTGTGCTCCGCCTGGGAGGTGTGTACGGTCCTGGCCGCGGACGCCTGGTCGATCGGGTGCGGCGGGGCGACGCGGTGTGCCCCGAAGGGCTGCCGGTGTATACGAACCGTATCCATCGCGACGACTGCGCCGGGGCCCTGCAGCATCTGATGGCCTTGGCCACACCAGAGAACGTCTATGTAGGAGTAGACGACGAGCCGGCCGAAGAGTGTACGACCCTACGTTGGCTGGCAGCGCGGCTTGGCGTTCCTCCTCCGCGTATGGGGCCACCTTCGAGTGCGGACTGGCGACGGCACCGTGGCAACAAGCGTTGTCGAAACATGAAACTTGTTCGATCAGGGTACCGCTTCCGATACCCTACCTATCGCGAGGGGTATGCTGCACTCCTCTCACGCGGTGAGGCGTAGCCCATTGGTCCCGCGATGCTGGGAGACATCACACGGAAATGGAAGTTGACGTCCCTTTAGGCCCTCGGCTAGCATGGTACAGCTGGCGGAGTTTTCGATAGGGGATCGATGCAAGACCCAGAGATATGCAAGAGGGAGGATTGGTGGAGAAGGCCGAACGGCGATTACTTGAGTTGATCCGGCAGCACGCTTACCGGTACAGCCCTGATGCCCCGTTTCAATTGGCCTCAGGGCGCCACAGTCCGCATTATGTAGACCTCAGGGCTCTATTGTGCTTACCCGAGGCGTTGGTGGCGACCGGGACGATCATCTTCGAGCGAATCAAACAGTGCGAGCGTGAAACCAACACGAAGGTGCACGCGATCGGCGGTCCTGCCGAAGGCGCGATTCCCATTGCTGCTGCGGTGGCATATCACAGTGAACAGGCGTCGCAGCCGATCGAAACTTTTTATGTCCGCAAGGAGCCCAAAGGACACGGTCTCAAAAAATGGGTGGAGGGTCATGACAAGGCAGGGTCTCGGGTCGTGGTCGTTGATGATGTCGTCACCACGGGAGGCTCAACGCTGAAGGCCGTTCAAGCCGCCCAGGACCACGGGTTCCAGGTCGTCAAAATCATCGCCCTTGTCGACCGGCTCGAGGGCGGTCACGAGAAGCTCTCAAACCTCGGTGTCCCGTACGAGGCCGTCTTTACCCTGGATGAGGTCGCAGGCGTCCCTTTCGATCGCCCGTAAGCGCGCCTCCACGTTCAGCGTTTGCCAGATCAAGGTCGGTCTTTGCGATGAAGCTCCTTTTGGTGATTTTCCTTCCATCGGCGTCGCTCTTGCGCGATATCCGGCTCGACGTGGACCACCATGTCCGCCACCTGGGGAAACTGTTCCTTTAGGGAGGCCTCGACGCGATGAGCGATCGCGTGAGCCGCGGCTACTGTGAGCTGGGGGTCCACGAGAATGTGTAGATCCATGTAGATGGCGTCGGCAAACCCCCGGCTGCGGACAGCATGGACCTCTCGGACTCCTGTGACTTGTAGGGCTGCTTTCTCTACGGTTCGAGCAGGGAGGCGCGAGGCATCAGTAAGGACATAGAGACTCTGGCCGATCATCCGTACGCCGCTGCGCCCGATCAATATGATGATAAAAATGGCCGCCACTACATCGATGCCAGGGTATCCGACTTTGGCCGCCGCAAGGGAAGCGAGAACGCCCAGGGAGGCGTACAGGTCGCTTCGGGTGTGCATGGCGTCTGCGACCAAAATGTCACTCTGCAGTTGCCGCCCCGCTCGGTTTTCATACCAGCTGACAAAGAGGTTCACCGCCATGGCGACGACCATGACGAAAAAGCTTACGGACGTCACCCGGGGTGTCGTCCCCACCTCCCATCGGTGAAAGGCCCCCTGACCGATCTCGTAGGCGGCCAAAAGAAGGAGGAAGGAAATCCCCAGGGCGGCGAAGCTCTCAAATTTTCGGTGGCCGTACGGGTGCGAGGGATCCGCTGGTTGCACGGCAAAGCTTATGGCGATGAGGCCAATGATGTTGCCGGAACCGTCCAGGACGGAGTGAAAGCCGTCTGCCACCATGCTGAGGGTCTGGGACCAGACCCCGTATCCGATCTTGAGGGCGGCCACCGACCAGTTGAGGACAAGGGTGGCCACCAGGATAGTGCGGATCTTGGCTGCTCGTTCCCGGTGGGATCCGGACATCTTATTCGTCCTCCCACTCGCAACGCACAGGGCACGTTTTCGGCTAACATGATTTCTCTTTCAGAACGAGTCGTATTCTAGTATAACGACCACCAATCCCCCAAGGGATTCATCGAACGGCCTCTATCCCTTATTGGGCACTCCGCTCCGGGAGCCAGCGAGCTTTTCGGTCCTTCCTGGTCTGCGTGGTATAGGCATGGCGGCAATGGCACGGCCGTCGCCCAGCCATCAGCTCATCCGGGTGGGCAGATCGCACCTCCAATGACAACCCTCCGCAGGAGCGTTCATGCGGTGGCTTCACCTAATTCAGTCCTTCCCTAACACCCGTTGACGAAGGCTTCGACTCGGTCCGCAGAGCTGCGAAGGGTGGTCTTCATGACGGTGTCTGCATCTCACTCTTCGTCGCGATCTCACTGAGGAAGCGGCGGTATTGCACGAGGTCGGTATCCTCCGCAAAGCGGAGGAGCCGGATACCATGGGGAGTTTTCCCCTCATCGGTCGGCTGGGGAGCGTGCCACATGACACTACCGTCGGCGGTGATGGGTCCTTGAGGGAACCCGAGGCACAGGCGGAGGACGGTGCCCGGCTCCACCTGTTCCGGGAGCAAAAGGAGTAGACCGCCCATTGCCACGTTTTGCGTGCGGCCTCTCACCTCCCGGCCTGCCCTGCCATTCCGCCCTATGAGACACCACACGGGAAGCTCAGCCGGGAAACGCGGATAGCGGCGGGCCTCCTGCATCGGGATCTTGGGCTGAGCCGCCTCCACAGCCAACTCCACCACCTGTATCAGGCTCTCGAGACCGAAGGGTTTTGCCAGAAAGAATGTGGCCCCGGCGCGAAAGGCCTTCGCGGTGTATTGCAGGTCCGTCGAGGCCGTGATACCCACCACCGGAATGTCTTGGAGGCCGGGATCCCGTTTCAGTTGGTCGCAGGTCTCGATCCCATCCATGCCGGGCATCATCATATCCAAGAGAATGACGGCGGGCTGCGCAGCCCGGGCGGTCTGGATTCCCGTCTCCCCATCGGCGGCCGTCAGGACTTTCAAACCCCCTCCGACCAGAATGGAAGTCACCAACTCGCGGACCCTGGGATCGTCGTCAATGATCAAGATCGGGCGCTTCCTCATCGCTTCGCTTTTGAGGGCGCGGGTCTGCAAATTCCATGCCCTCTTGACTACGTCCATTTACGATATGTTCTGATGCGAGGGGGGCATAGATTTGCGAGATCAGCGGAATCTGATACGACACAGAACAACGCAGGGCGCTACCGCACCAACTCGGTGCGGATGGCGTAGTGGATCACATCGGCATTGGTCTTCA